>CALJJZ010000022.1 GCA_937973635.1 uncultured Bacillota bacterium
CGCCTGTAAGCAAGCAAACTGCGTACCAGGTCTTCCTTTGAACCAAAAAAATACACATCATCTTCTCGTACTGTTGTGGAGACATTTAAACGTGGCAATAATAACCGTGATTTTAGTTGTAACAGTGAAGCCGCCATTAACAGGAAATCGCCGGCCAGATTAACCTGTAATTTTTCCATGGAAGATAAATATGCCATGTACTGATCCACAATGTGTGCGATGGATATATTCCTAATATCCATCTTTTCACGGGTAATTAAGTTATAAAGCAGGTCAAAAGGCCCTTCAAATCCGGGCAACTTTACACAGTAAGCATTTTCTTTTTCCGGCACCAGTTTAAGGGCGGGCAGATGATACATAAATGCTCATTCTTTCTTCAATAATATACAATCCAGCTAATTTAGCCGGGGTTATTTTACTGTAAACCCCTGTAAACCCATAACAGTACGCACTTCTTCCATAGTTTTGCGGGCAACCTGAAGTGCTTTTTGACGACCGTCTTCAAGTATTTCTTTTACTCGTCCAGGGTTTTTTTCCAATTCACGGCGTCTTTTGTGAATAGGTTCCAGATATTCCAGCAATACCTTTGAGAGATTATCCTTGCAGGCCACGCACCCTATAGTGCCCCTGGCGCAACTTTCTTCAATTTCTGCGAGGGCCGGTTCTGTGTTAAATATTTGATGAAAAGCAAAAACGGAACAAATGGAGGGATTTCCCGGGTCGTCTTTACGGATACGTCCAGGATCGGTGATCATCATCCGGATTTTTTGCCGGATTTCTTCCGGTTTGCCGGCGATTTCAATTGTATTATTGTAGCTTTTACTCATTTTACGCCTGTCCAAGCCCAGGACAATCTTGTACTGGTTATGCAAAGTTTTTGGTTCAGGAAATACTTTTTTCCCGTAGATATGGTTAAAGCGGCGGACAATCTCACGGCTTAGCTCCAGATGTGCATCCTGATCTTCGCCCACGGGGACAGCGTCTGCTTTATACAATAATATATCTGCAGCCTGCAGAACCGGGTAACCAATAAACCCGTAAGTGGCCAGGTTGCGTCCTTCAATTTGCTGGAGCTGATCTTTATAAGTAGGGCAGCGCTCCAACCAGGAAAGGGGTGTAACCATAGAAAGGAGCAGATGCAACTCTGCATGCTCCTTAACGTCAGATTGGCGAAATATTACTGCTTTCTCCGGATCCATACCACAACTTAACCAATCCATGGCCATCTCCAGCACATTTTCATTTATGCGGCTGGGATTTTCGTAGTCAGTGGTCATAGCGTGCCAGTCCACAATACAATAATAACATTTATAATCGTCCTGGAGCCTGATCCAGTTTTCCAGTGCTCCCAAAAGGTTTCCCAGATGCAATCTGCCTGTAGGTCTCATCCCGCTGAATATGACGCCTTTTTCTCCTTGCATAAGATCATCTCCATCTCTTTAAAATATCAGTTCTGCTACGGAATTAACAGATTGATCAGAAAGCCATACAATCCAATAATAGCAGAAGCGGCAGGCACAAGAAAAACGGGCAGTAAGCCAAACAGGAGTAATATAATTAAAATAAAAGGGCCATAAGGTTCTAGAGCGTAATAATATGGTAAATGGCGCCTTGGTAAAAGGGATGCCAGCATTTTTGAACCATCAAGGGGAGAAAGCGGTACTATATTAAAAATAGCGAGATAAACATTATAGAGCATGACATTAAACATGAAGAGATAAAATGGTGTCCAGGGGCTGGCAAATTTAATTAGAAGAAACGCAGCTACCAATCCAATCAGCAAGTTCATACCTGGTCCGGCCAGTGAGACAAAAAATAGGCCCCGACGTTGATCACGAAAATTTAGCGGATTAATAGGTACCGGTCTAGCCCAGCCAAATTTAGCGATTAAAAGCATTAATGTCCCTATAGGATCCAGATGGGAAACAGGATTTAAGGTTAAGCGTCCCTGCATTTTAGCTGTAGGATCCCCCCAGGCGTAGGCCATCCTTGCATGGGCGTACTCATGAAAAGTAATAGCAATGAGCAGAGCAGGAACACGCCATAATAATTCTTCCAGATTATTGAAAAACATTTCCCGTTTCTGCCCCCTTCAGCCTGGACCATCGACTAAATAGCTCTTTTATGAGGCCTGTACTGCTGATAATATCAGCTTGCTCCTCGCTTTCCTCTGTATCACCGTACAACAGTTTTAGAAGCTCTTCCCTTTCGTTTCTTTTCAGGCGCAGCACAGAGGCGAGGTAATTTAAATCGTGGCGTGAAAGGCCATAAAACAGTCCACAGAGATGAATAATAAAAGTATTATACCGGAACGGTTTTTTTTCTGCAAGAAGTTCCCCTGCAATCAGCTCTTCCAGGCTTTGTAAACGGGAGAGTGTAAGATTGTTGAAAGGAAGCCGGGGAAAGAGTTGAGGCCATAATCCCAGTTCATGTAGCCGTTGCAAAATGCGGGAAGGTGCGGGGTTATTTAAAATTAACCGCAGTTCTCTGGCAATTCCTTCCCTGCTTGCTTTGTGCAACACTTTTGCGGTAACGGCAGCGCTAAACAGTTTGCCTGTCTCTTCAGCGAATACAAACCCGTATCTCTGCTCTATTTGCACTGCCCGCAACAGGCGCAAGGGAACATCCACAAAACTAAGGCTATAAAGGACTCGGATTTTTCCTTCATCCAGGTCCTTCACCCCATCGAAAAAATCATAAAGGCAGCAAAAATTTTCCCGGCTTAAGGCCAGAGCCAGAGAATTTATCGTAAAATCACATTTAAAAAGCTCTTTTTTTAAGGTAGCTACGACGTCAGGTTCACAACCTGCGGCAATAGCGCTGAAATCTGTTTTAAGGGGTTTAATCTTGATCATATAACCATCGGGCAAGTAAATTGTTGCTGTTTCCAAAATATCATAATATTTGTACTTGCCGGGCAGGGTTTTTCGCAGATGTTGCAGATAGTCAGCCAGATTGCCTTCCAGCAACAGGTTTAATTTCCTGTTTTCTTTACCTAGTAGAAGATCCCGCACAAAACCTCCTGCCAGATACACGCTGGCAGAAGACCCTGCCTGATAACTCAAACGGTATAAAAGCGCTTCTGTCTCCCGGGGAAAATAAGCTTTGCAATCTTTTTCCACCATCGCTTACCCTATCCCCTTGTAAGTGGGCCTGCATGGATACCCTTCGTTTATTATACCATAAGATAAGCATGGGTAAAGGGCTCCTGGATATGTTTTACAATAATACAACCTATCTGGTCGTAAATTACTTTTTAGTTGTTGTGTCTGTATCGCGCGTATGCAGAAAAGCAGGCCTGTAACGTTTTAGAGGAACGGGCTTGCGCAATAAGACGGATAAAAGAGCGGGAAAATCAAGGGGTATAAAGGGCCAGAGGTAGGGGACTCCAAAGGAACGGGAGAGTAACAATTTCACCATTAATAAAATTACGCCAACAATAAAACCGCTTAAACCCATTATGCCTGTAAGTAAAAGCAGAAAAAGATGAACTAGGCGATTGGCCAGGCTCAATTCCCAGCTCGGCGTAGAAAAGACACCAATTGCCACCAACCCTATGTACAACAGCACCTCAGGGACAAAAAAACCTACGTCTACAGCGATCTGTCCAATTAACACGGCTCCCACTAACCCCAGGGCGGTGGCTAAGGGAGAGGGGGTATGAATACTTGCTAAGCGCAGCAGATCCAGGCCGAAGTTGGCAAAAACGAACTGTATAAACAAAGGGATATTAGGCGTTTCTTTGGGCCCGATAAATTTAAGGGATTGGGGTACAATTTCAGGGTTTTCTGCTACCAGCAACCAGATTGGTATAAGGAAAATTGAGACAAGTATACCAAGGATACGCACCCAGCGTACATAAATGCCAATAATAGGATTATGACGAAATTCTTCTGCGTGCTGAATATGATGGAAAAGGGTTACCGGGGCTATCATCACTGCAGGGGATGTATCTACAATCAAGCATACATGTCCTTCCAACAAATGTGCTGCTGCTACATCGGGTCTTTCCGTATAGCGCACCAGGGGAAAAGGGTTCCATATCCCTCCCGTTATAAACTCTTCCACTGTTTTTTCCGCCATGGGCAACCCATCTAACTTAATCTTTAACAGCTTTTCTTTAATTTTATTTACTATGGAAGGGTTTGCCACATCTTCAATATATAACAGAACAACTTCAGAAAGGGAACGGCTGCCAATGCGCATTATTTCTGTACGTAAACGGGGATCTCTAATACGCCTGCGGATTAATGTTACATTAAAAACCAGCGTTTCTACAAAGCCGTCCTGGGAGCCCCGTGTTACTTTTTCGATATCCGGTTCTTCAGGGCTGCGGGCCGGATACTGGCGAATGTCGATCACAAGTGCTTTTTTTTCACCGTCTATAAACAGAAGGGAAGGCCCGGATAACAACTCCACAATCGCTTCTTCCAAATCGTCCACAGGAGATATTTCCCCAAAGGGCATTAGCTCCATTATTACTTTATCCAGCGTATGGGGCACTAGCTCTTTTTGCCTGGCCTGCATTAAAGAGCGCATAATCAGAATTAAATACTCTCCATTGGCAAAGCCATCTACAAAAACAAAGGCAGCCTTTTTACGGCCAAGATTAAATTCCCTGATAAGAATGTCAAAACTGACATCCAGACCCAACCTGCTGCGCAGATATTTTAAATTTTCTTCCAATCTGCTGGAAACAGCTTTACTTTTTGATATTGTTTCAGTTTCCGCCAGGAAGATTTGCCCCCTTATTTTTAAATGTCTGTGCAGAAGCAATGAGCAGTACCGTCTCTTTAAAAGGGACATGGACTGCTCATCTTTTCTTTTTTATTTTTTATTAATTGTTTACGCCAAACGCCAGCTTAACGTTAGCTTTATACTCCATGACCTCACCGTTGTTAACCGAGGCCGTTAGGTTAAGCACTTCTAATCCTGTAATATTGTCTACCGTTTTAGCAGCGCGACGTACCGCGCTCTTGATGGCATCGTCCCAACTACTTTCAGACTGCCCGATTAGCTCAATAACTTTTGCTACTTCGATCTCCACGCCTATCCCCCCTTTCTGCTTTTCTATCTTCCTTGCTTGCTTTATCTCTGCTGTGTGTTTGTTTTATATTGTTGTTATCTGTTTTGGTTTCTCTGTTTACTTTTTCCGAAATCGCTTATCCCCCCGTGCCACTTTGCCACAGAACCTGATACGGGCCGTGAACGACGTGGGACTTCTTCTTCCTTTGGAGTTATCATCTGGAAAGAAATAATAAAACTCAACAATACTGTAACCAGCAGGACAAAGAGTAATACGCTAATAAAGTAAGACGCTTGTTTTTGCACTTTCTGCCTCCGCCGTTTTTTTTATTATCCCTTTAAAATAATTTTTTATAACATAAAAAAAAGACCCCTGGGGGCGTTAACGAAAGCTCTCAGCTTAGGAAATTGCCAAAACAATCAAAGCTCATCTATATCTTTTTTCATCTGCAACAGCAACTTCCTTTCAAGACGTGAGACATGGGCCTGGGAAAGCCCCAGGATGGCAGCCGTCTCTGCCTGTGTTTTTCCCATGATATAACGCAGGACTATAATCTGTCTTTCTCTTGAAGGAAGGCTGTTTATTTTATTGGTAAGGGCCAATTTCTGCAGGTAAGACTCAATTGTGGAGTTTTCTTTGCTGGCATAATCTTCAGACTGAAGAATAAACCCCTCTGTATCAAAGGCTAAGGCGGGAGGTTTAAATTCTAATAGCCAAGCAATCTCTTCCCGCGATATTTGAAGCGCTGTTACTAATTCTTCAAGCCGGGGCTTACGTTTCAATTTTTGCTCAAGTTCTATTATCTTCCTGTGCAGTTGACGGTAATGTTCATAAAAAGAACGGGAAACCTTAAACATGTTTCTGCTGCGCCTCAGAAAAGAACGGATTTCTCCAACTATATAAGGCACAGCATACGAAGAAAATTTTGTTCCTCGCTCTGGATTATAATTTTCAACAGCTTTTATTAGGCCGATACATCCCTCTTGAAAGAGGTCATCTGCTTCGGAAACTTCGCTGTAAAACCTTGATGCTATGTGTTTCACAAGGGGAAGGTTCTGGATGATTAATTTTTCCCTTGCCGCTTCGTTACCGCTTTTAAAGCTGGCAAATAAAACCGCATTTTTGTCTTCCTGTTCCATTTTTTTGACTCCTTTAATGGTTATCCCAGGCCTTTTTGCCAAAAGATCTTACCATCCTGACTCGCGTCCCTTTACCCGGCACTGAATCAACATATAATTCATCCATAAAATTTTCCATAATAGAAAAGCCCATTCCCGCCCTTTCTAATTCTGGTTTTTCTGTATATAAGGGTTCTCTGGCCTTTTCAATATCTAGAATGCCTCTGCCTTTATCTTCTATCTCTATGGTCAGCTTATTACCTTCCAATACAAGGGCTATACGTATAATTCCATCTTCAAGATTGTCATAGGCATGGATAATACAGTTTGTCACGGCTTCTGAAACAGCTGTTTTAACTTCATTTAGTTCCTCCAGAGTAGGATCAAGCCTCGCTATAAAAGCAGCAACCACAACTCTGGCAAAACTTTCATTTTCCGCCTTGGCCGGTATCTCCATATTCATGTAGTCCATCGTTTTTCTGGCCGCCTTATGTCAGCCAGAGCACACCTCCTTATAATCGCGATAACTTCAGGAGCAATGGCTGCTTATAACAGACTTGCCAGTGCTCTTTCTTCGTTACTGCAAATAGGAATGATGGTTAACAATCCTCCCAGTTGCAACATCTTTTTGATATGTTTATTTGGACTGCAAAATACCATCTTGCCCCCTTTGGCCTTCACCTGGCGGTAGCGTCCCAGGATAGCTCCGATACCGGAACTGTCCATAAAGGTAAGGGCATTAAAATTGAGCACAATGTTTTGTACATTTTCTTTTGCCAACTCTTTATCTAGAGCTTCACGAAAAATAGTTGCCGTATGGTGGTCCAGTTCGCCTTCCAGGCGGACAATGAGGCCGTTCTTCCGTTTGATCAACTTTACCTGCACCCGCTGCTCCCTCCTTTTACTCTGCCGGTTACTTTTCTCCGATATTGGTAAATAATTCTGCATCTATCATTTATTTCCTGCAATAAAAAAAGCCCTGACGGGCTTATCTCTTTATTTTTCGTCCAAAAGTAAGCCAGGCGTGAAGATTGCGGCGCAATAACAGGTAAAACGTAGCGCTTTCCACTGTTTGATCTACAACTAGGTTTAGGGTTTTTATCGCCTCACCGCTGTGCATTATTAAGATTTCACCGACCTTATCACCTTTTTTAAAAGGGGCTTTAAGGTAACGGGGTAGGCTTACCTCTAGGCTGTATGCGGCTTCTTCCCCTTTCCTTTGCAGAAAACTTACTTTTTCTGCGGTCAATATATTCACTTCGTTCAAGTTTCCTTTATCTACGGGTAACCTGGTAATCAGTTCATTCTTTTCTTTCAGGCTTATACTTTTAAAATTGGCAAAGGCATAATCCAGTAATGTTTCTGCTTCATGGTAACGCGTATCACTGTCAGGTGCGCCAAGGATTACAGCTATGAACCTTGTATTGTCTCTCCTGGCTGAGGCAACTGTGCAGTGACCGGCCTCCTTCGTATAACCGGTTTTAACGCCATCGCAACCGGGATAGAACCGAATCATCCGATTTGTATTGCTTAAAAAAACTTTTCCACTTTTAATCCGTCCTTCCAGGAAATTTTCATCCATCCAGATCGTACTCCAGGTAAAAAAAAGTTCGTGCTGCAAAAGTTCTCTGGCTACAAGGGCAAGATCATAAGCTGTAGAATAATGGTTTTTTTCATGCAGTCCTGTTGAGTTGGCAAACCTGGTATTAGTCATGTTTAATTCTGCGGCGCGCCGGTTCATTAAATCTACAAAGGCAGCCTCACTACCGGCAATATATTCAGCCACGGCCACAGCTGCGTCATTTCCCGAACCAACGGTAATCCCAATCAAGAGTGATTCCATATCCACAACATCGCCCTGGCTTAAAAAAAGCTGCGACCCTCCCATAGCAGCAGCGTTTTGGGTAATGGGGACCCCATCACGGAGGCTGATTTCTCCCCTTTTAAGTGCTTCTAAAGCTAACAATAGAGTCATAATTTTTGTTGTGCTGGCAGGGGGCATTTTGACATGCTCCTGATAAGAAAAGATGATTTCTCCACTATCATATTCTGTTAATATCGCCGCTCTGGCTTTAAGTTCCATTTCCAAAGCAGAGACAACAGGTGACAGGAAAAAGCTGCCACTCACATACAAAAGGGTCAACAGAGATAGGAGCAACTTAAATTTTAATGCTGCTTTCATTGGTATCGCCTCCTAGTGGCCCTATTTTCCCCAGCGTTAGGGAAAAAATACGAAAAAGGTCAAAAGCTTTTATCCATGCTTTTGACCTTTGACTTCTGGCTTTAACCTTTAACTGATAAATCTCAGACAGGGAAGGGAGGAACAACCCCATGGATAAGGGGCGGAGGTTCTACAGGTTCGTCACTAAAACTAAAAGCGTCTAATAATTCTCTGCAGGCTTGTTCACCTACATAATCACGGCTGAAAAAAATGCTGGCGAGAATATCGTCTTTTGCCACACGGTCACCAACTTTATACCTGAGTACCAATCCTGCAGCAGCATCAATTTCATCACCTTTAAAGGCCCTGCCCGTGCCCAGCAGAAGTGCTACTTTTCCCACCTTTCGGGCATCAACCTCCCGCAGGTAACCATCCTGCGGAGCATATATTACCTTACTGTAAGCTGATTGGGGAAGTAACGAGGGATCGTCCACACATTCAGGATGCCCGCCTTGAGCGATAACCATCTGGCGAAATTTTTGCAGTGCCGCTCCGTTTTCTAAAAGGCGAGCCAACTCTGCCTGTCCCTCCTCCGGGTTCCTTACCCTCCCGGCCAGTGCAAGGAGATAACCTCCCAAAACCAGACACAAACGTTTTACATCTGCCGGTCCTGCACCGCATAAAACCTCCAAAGCTTCCTTTACTTCTAGTGCATTACCTACAGCATAACCAAGGGGTTGATTCATATCGGTAACGACAGAAACAATGCGTTTGTCTAAATCTTTACCAATGCGCACCATCATCTCCGCCAGGCGAAAAGCCTCATCCCTGTTGCGCATAAAAGCCCCTTGTCCTGTTTTTACGTCAAGCAAGATGGCGCCTGCACCGCCGGCAATTTTTTTACTCATAATGGAGGCAGCGATTAAAGAAATATTCTCCACCGTGCCTGTAACATCGCGCAGGGCATATAATTTGCCGTCTGCCGGGGTGAGGTTTGCTGTTTGTGCCATTATGGCGAGGTTGTTCTCCGAAACCAGCTCTAAAAAACGTTCTGTGGTTAATTCCGCACTAAATCCCGGTATGCTTTCCAGTTTGTCAATAGTGCCGCCGGAAAAACCAAGCCCTCGACCGGAAATTTTTGCCACCGGCGCTCCAGCTGCTGCCAGAAGGGGCGCAAGGACAAGGGTGACTTTATCTCCTACTCCCCCGCTGCTGTGTTTATCTACTACAATTTTATCCATGAAAGAAAAATCAAGTATTTCTCCCGAAGCTGCCAGTGCTGCTGTTAGTGCATTTGTTTCTTTATTGTTGAGCCCCTGAAAATATATAGCCATAAGCAAGGCAGACATCTGGTAATCAGGAATAATCTCGTTGTTGTATGCCTGAACCAGGAAATTGATTTCCTCAGCAGAGAGGCTTTGACCATCACGTTTCTTGATAATCAGGTCCAGGGCCTTCATTAGAGTACTCCTCCCTTAGTTGTGGTTCAGAATCGGTAATTAACTCAAGAAAAATGTAAATGTTTGATTGTTATTTTTAAGCTCTCGGATGTGTCTGGTTATATATTTCCCTCATTTTCTGCCTGGTAAGGTGGGTATAGATCTGCGTTGTGGATATATCGGCATGTCCAAGCATCTCCTGCACTGAACGCAGATCTGCACCGTTTTCCAGAAGATGTGTAGCAAAAGAATGGCGTAGAGTATGTGGCGTTATCTCTCCATTAATACCCGCTTTTTTAGAATATTTTTTAAGGATTTTCCAGAATCCCTGACGGGTCAGGCGTTTGCCCTGTTGGTTAAGAAATAAAGCCTTTTCATCTTTGTTTTTAAGCATAGCGTTACGACCGCGTTTAAGGTAATCCTGGAGACTTTTTATCGCCGCAGAGCCAAGAGGGATCATTCTTTCCTTACTCCCTTTACCTTCACAACGCAAGAAGCCCATTTTAATATTAACATCATTAATATTAAGGGAGACGAGCTCTGAAACCCTAATACCCGTTGCGTAAAGAATTTCCAACATAGCCTTGTCCCTTAGACCGGCATTTTTCCCCTCCTGAGGTTGCTCCAACAACAGTTCCACTTCGCTGCAAGAAAGGACTTGCGGCAGTACTTTTTCTGTACGGGGGGTTTCAAGTTCTCTGGCAGGATTAAAATCTATCAACTGCTCCTTTTGGAGAAATTGGTAAAAAGAACGTATTGCTGCAAGGCAACGGGTTATTGACGCTGGAGCCAGCCCCTTTTCTCTTTGTAGGGCAAGAAAGCTAGCTACCTCTTCCCTGTTCGTTCTTTCCAAAGAGGTTATCTCCCGTTGCTGCAGGTAAAGTAAATATTTTTTCAAATCCCGTCCATAGGAATCGAGAGTATTGGGGGATAAGCCTTTTTCTACCGAAAGATAGTAGATGAAATCCTGTAGATACCTGTCCATCCAAGATTATCTCCTCAAGTTGAATGGAAGCAATATTTATAAATTATTCCACACCAGTTAGAAAAAACCTCTACAAAGTAAATTATTTTTCCATATTAACATATTAAATAACAGGTAGGATCAGCCTAATAAAAACAGGGGTAATATATGCTTCCACCAGACTGCCCAGTAAGGATACAATCAGAATAGCCATCATATAGGTACAATACTGGGCAAAAAAAGGACGTCTTAAAAGTCTCTCTTTCTGAACCCGGTTTTTATAAATGTAGTATGAATGGGCAAAAGCAAAAACTGCTGCCAGGACAATAACAGGCACATAAAATAAATTATGTGGTAATAAGCCCGCAAAACAAAAAAGGACGCCCCTTAAAGAATAACGGCCAAAAAACACTGCAGCGGTAAAACCCAGAGAAAACCCCTTTAAGAAAACAACAGGCAGAATTAAGATAAAACCGGCACGATGTAAGCCCATTAACCAAATTAGTATAAGTATACCACCATTTTTTATTATCGCGTCCCTCAATAATACTGAAGGTATAAGCAATAAATCTTTTTCTTCCTTTAGGTTATTAAAATAATTATTAACTAAGGAAGTGATATCCGTCAGCTGGCTCTTATCAAGAAAGTTTGTTGTTAGTAAGCCACATACAAATCCGGCAATAATTACCAGCAGCACAAAAATAAATATTCCCGGACTTTCCCGGAAGTATGCCAGGGTTCCTTTAAGATCATGTTTCATAGACTTCGCCTCTTTGAGGTTGTCCTTAATGAGTACTTTACTTTTATGCTATGTAAAGCAGGATTATGAATAAATAAACTTCGCCACAAAACAGGCAGAAGCTACAACCGCAGCAAAAAAAATAGGATCCTGCTCAGCTTTGCGTCCCATAGTGTAACAATCATGGCAGGCTTTTTTAAAATATTTAAAATAACAATGCTTGCTGACTACTACCACTTTATGTTTTTCGAGAATGCCGGCGTGGGAGAGCTGTCTATAAAAAAGAAATATTTTTTCTCTGTTGCATGCTGGTAGGGGGAGATGACATTGTCTTGTAGTTAGTTCCCCCAAAGCGGTAAGGGTATGATGGCTGATACCTCTGTGTCTGGAACGTGGATCGGCAAAACTTATGCGCGGGATAACCAGGGGGATTCCTCCCAGCTTATGCACTCTTTCTACATGTTCGCCCTGCTCAATACCACTAAACCCATAGCGTGTCCCGGTTCCCACAACTCCCGGTCCGGGCATAAGCAGGACAATATCTGCAGCAAATTCTTCCCGCGCCGCAATTAATGCCGTATAAATGTTGACTGTTTCTAAATCCCCCCCAAAGGCCTGCCCCGCAGTTATTGTCCCATCCAAGATTTTTTCTTTTTTTGCTTGATGAACAATACGGCTGAAAGCTAAAGGTAGAGAAGCACTGTCATTCATAACATATGCTATTTTCCAATTACTGTTTATCATTTTTAATGTCCGGGCTACAGGGAGAATCATACTGTGTAATTCCCCAATTATTACCGGGACTTTAAGTCCTGCAAATTTTTCATTTTGGTATTTAGATTTTAAATTTTTTTCTTCCCAGGTCATTAATTTAAACTGTAATGGCGTATAGCGCATTTTAATGATATGACCGGAAGGGGAGTAAGATGGGCTAATATCCAGGTTGGTAATTACAAAATGAAATCCGCCGCTACCAAGACCAAGGCGAACAGCCGTTGTATTTAAGATAACCGTATTGCCGGGGATAGCGTTACCGCTTAATTGTGGATAATTAATAGCCGTTTCTTTTTGATCCCCGACCAGGACCTCAAGACATTGTATTTTATCCGTTGACCATAGTACTCGTTTTACAGTAGCTTTTTCTATATTTATCATTATCTTTCTATTCCTTTTTTGTTACTCTGTCCAGGAAACCGCTCAGAGAGTATTTTTCAAGGAGTAAATGTAGTAACAAAAGAAAAAAAAGTTTGATGTAGAGTATTTCCGGCGAAAACAAAGATATGGAAATAAATCCTAATGTGCCGCCCAGCAAATAGGCTCCAGTATCACCCAGCATAATTTTACGGGAGAGCTCAAAAGGAAGATATATATAGAGGCTGCCCCATAACAGTAGAATCAAGAAGATATGTCCTCCAGGATTAAACAAGGCAAAGATAAAAGAAAAGAGATAAAAAAACTTGATTGCCAGAGCAGGACGTGTATCTAAAAGGTTAAACAAATTTGCGTACAAAGCCAGCACAGCTGCCCTCACAAACCAGTATATATTATTGCCATCCCCTACATTTGCAGCTACAAAGATAGCTAAAGAAAAACCTCCTAACGCTTTTAAAAATCCAGTGCTGATTTTCTTTTCTTTCCACAGCACCTTAAAATGACCACGAAAACCTTTATTATTTCTCTCCCCAAATAAGTCATCAACCAAGGCCAGTACAGTTATGCCTGTGAGAAAAATTAAAAAGAAAAAATGATCAGCTTCTAGATAGCTATATGAGAAAAAAGGAATTAAGACTATGGGGAAAATTATGAGACCGCCAGCCGTAACAATTTTTTTGCCTTCAAAATTTTTGGTGATGAAGAAACCATTGCCCTGTTGTAACAAGAGGATAAAACGGGGCGTCAAAAAAAAAGTTAGGGACATAACCAGGAGCAAGATTAAGGCTACTGAGAAATCCTTACCTGTCAACCTCTCTTGCCCCCACTCTGATACCATTGAAAACGATTAATTTAAGCAAATCATAAAACTGCCGGCCCCGATGTAAAAAAGAATGAAGGTCGTTTCCATAGTAACGATGTTTCATTTGTAAAGGGATTTCTTTAATGCGGAAGCCGCGACGCAAGCTTTCCACGGTTAAGGCTACTTCAGCTGCATACCCTTCTGCTTGAAAATGCAACTTTGCCCAGAGATCCTTTTTTAAAACACGCTGCCCGGAAAGAGGCGAAGACATTTTCATCCCCGTAGCGAGGTAGATAGTCCAATAAGCCAGAGCCCTAGTTAACCCCAGCCCTACCCGCCGACTAGACTTTAGACTGGCGATGACCATATCCGCCTCGTCATTGATTATTGCCTCAATAAGCAATTTGAATTCTAATGCTGTATCCTCTAAATCGGCATCTACAAAGGCTAATATCTCTCCTCTGGCTAAGCCCGCGCCCTCCCGTAGCGCTTGGCTTTTGCCGCGGTTGCTGTTGCAACGGCAAATCAAGGCTCCTGCCTTCCATGCTTCCACAGCAGTACGATCTTGAGAGCCGTCATCAACCACAATAATTTCACTTATGTAAGGGATTTTTTGCAATGCTTTTACCGTATTTCCTACCCACTCCTCTTCGTTATAAGCTGGAACCACAGCGGATACGACCATGTAAAGCCTCCTCGCTTTTTTTATTTTTATGTTTTTACCCCTGCAATTCACATAATAATTCCCATAACTTTACCCATCCCAAATACGTCCCGCCAAAATTAATTGTGTGCCAGGTACCAGGTATTTTGGGGCTTACTTTAGGGGAATGCGGAATTTTTACTTCCTGGTTGATTGTAATCCATATAAAATTTTTATCCTTAACATTTTCTTCAAGATAAAAAGCTTCTTCCAGGAAGCTCAGGATAAAAGAAACATCTCCCGTTAACAAAAAGATTTGCCTATTTCTATTGTCGGTTACCTGTTCTTGTAAATTTATGGCCGGGAGATCCGGGACATAATGTTTTATTTCCATCAAACCATAGTTCTGCAGCTGTACGAGCAGTTCTCTTTTTCCATTCACTTCCCTCTCTTTAACTAATTCCCAAAAAATCCGCCCATAAGAGAATACCAGCATTTCCTCTTCCTCCAGGCCCAAGCATGCTTGGAAGGTTATTTCTAAGGCAGATTTCTCTTTCCACTTTTGAAGATCAGTAAAAAAATAGGCATAATAAGAACAACCGCTTTCTTCCAGTAAATTTATAAGCTCTGCAGGATAATCTTCACCGGCAATCAATATCACAGAAGAACGGAGCAAAGAATTCCTGAAAAGTGGTTGCAGGTATCTGTCTTTCAGGTAATCCCATTCTAAAAGCTGATGTTTAAGGTTTTCGGCGATTAAATTGATTTCCTCATTTTCTCGCCTGTAATCCTTTATTTTCCTTTCTAGCTCTTCGATAACAGCAATCTGGTTAAATACAAGAGAACTTTCACCAATAGATATACCTAATAAAATACCTAAACCAAGGGAGATAAAAACGGCCATCAATGATAAAAGATGGTTTTGTTGATCTATTTGTGTTTACCTCCTGTAGTTTAAAGGCCGAATTTCCAGCATAAAAGATAAAAAAAATGACGTACCAATGGTGAAACAGCTGATATTATAAATATTGGGAATAAGGCCGCTGCCAGCAGGGCAGTAAAATAACCCCAGTTAATGTTATGGCGGTATAAATGGGCTAATCCTCGGGCATCAACAAGCCTGTCTCCTACCCTTAACCTTATGAGAAATGTAGATGACATTCCCTTTCTTCCTTTTTCCAGGAAGTCTGTCATATGGGTATGGGATCCTACAACAACAATTAAAAGAGCATTGTTTTCATAAGCCAGAAGCAGGGCCAGATCTTCGCTCGTCCCCGGGACAGATACAGTTGTTGCCTTTAACCCCAGCTCTGTAACTCGCTTCATGCCCGGAGCGGTTCCATCCGCATAAGCATGGACAATTATTTCACCTGCGTTTTTTAAAGTGCTGTCATCAATGCTGTCCATGTCACCGATTACCAGCTCAGGAGTCAACCTCATGGCATGGAGAGCATCTGCACCCCCGTCTACGCCGATCAACACCGGCCTTACTTCACGTATATATGAGCGGATTATACGTAGATCCTGTTTGTAATTTCTCCCCCGGACCACGATCAACACATGCCTGCCTCCAATTTTTGTTTTAAGACGAGGCAGTTCAAGGGAACCAAGAAGTAAATCTTTTTCTTTACGGGCGTAGTCCAATGTATTTTCTACGAAATAATCAAGCTGTTTATATATATTTTTCTTTGCCAATCCCATTGTTTCCCGTAGCAGCTGTGCTGTAAATACTCTACCTCTGCCCAGCAAAACGCCGTGACAGAACACAGTATCAACGCATATTTCTAGAGAAGACCCTTCGTTAACTTGGGCAAAAAGTTCCTTATCCAGTTGGTCGAGAAGATATATGCCTTCTTTTAACAAAATCTGAGCCCCAAAGGCAGGATATTCCCCATTTAGGCTATTGCAACAGTTTAAAACTGCTTTCACTTTTTTTTCGGCTAATTCCTGGGCAGCTACAGCATCAATGTTTTCGTGGGCAATAAGGGCAATTTCTCCCGGGTTAAGCCTTTTGCATAACCTTTTCGTGCTGCTGTCTTTTTTAACTATGCCTTTTAAAGTACTTTTAAGCAATTTTAAGCACCTTTTTTTTTTAGTATGCTTATCTTAAAGAAAATTATAAAAAGAAAAACGTTGATCACAACGTTTTTCTTTTAAAAAAGTATTTATTTTTGTTAGAATTATTTATAGTTTATAACATTATTTTATACTCGTATTTTTTGTTTTTTAAACGAATCCGATCTGCAACCAATGCTATAAATTCAGAATTTGTAGGTTTGCCTTTTTCTGTGTTAATAGTATAACCAAAAAATTTTTTAATCGTTTCGATATTATTACGGGACCAGGCAACCTCAATGGCATGTCTGATCGCCCTTTCTACCCGACTGGGAGTTGTTTCATATTTTTGGGCGATCCTGGGATATAATATTTTAGTAACAGCCCCAAGAAGCTCTATTTCTTCAACCACCATCGCTATGGCATCACGCAAATAAAGGTAACCCTTAATGTGGGCAGGAATACCTATTTCATGTATAATCTCTGTTATTTCTTCAATGTAACTATGATTCTTCCTTGCCGGCATATTTTTTATGGAGGGGGCAGCTGCTTCTCGCCCAGGTAAAATATCCCTGCCTAATTGACGAATTCTTTCTGCCAGGACCTCCAGCTTAAAAGGTTTTAAGATATAATATGAAGCGCCCAGCTCAACGGCACGTTGGGTAATATTTTCATGGCCAAAAGCAGTCAGCATGATTACACGTGGAGAAGGATATATATCCATTTTATTCATTTCTTCCAGCACACTGATTCCATCGAGATGAGGCATGATAATATCGAGCAAAAGAATATCAGGAAGGACCTCAGGAATAATTTCAAGAACATCGCGTCCATTAAAGGCATTTCCCACAACTTCAATATCGGCCTCCCTGTTTAAATATTCTGTAACCAACTGATTAAACTCCTTATTATCATCGGCAACTACCACTTTTAACATTATAACTGCCCCCTTTAACATTTAAAAATGCTTTGTATAATTATTCGACATTTGAGGTAGATTTCTCCTTCTTTACCAAAATATTTTTTTAAAATAATTCTAATCTGTGTATAAATTATAATTTTAATAAGGATTAATTCCGCTTTCATTAAACATCCATTCAGCATAAATAGCATATCCCCGTGCTGGGTCATTCACAAAAACATGTGTTACTGCTCCTACAATACGGCCATTTTGAACAATGGGGCTGCCGCTCATGCCCTGCACAATACCACCTGTTACTTCCAGCAAGCGTTCGTCAATAATACGGAAGATTATGCCCTTGTCACTAGGTTTGTTTTGATTGTTTGTTCTCTCAATATTTACTAAAAAACTTTCTATTTTATTACCCTCCAGCACGGTAAGCATTTCTGCCGGACCGATTTCAACCTGAAATGCCAAGGCGACAGGTAAAGGATTTTTGTAGGGGGTAGCAAAATCCCCCATATTTTTTATTTTGCCATAAATACCACTATGGGTGTTTTTTTCAATTGAACCAAGAATATTCTCCCCTTCCCGAAAAATTCCCGCCTTTTCCCCTGGTTGACCACGTTGAGCCATCTTAATATTAACCACATCAGCCTGCACGATGACACCTTCATTTATTTCTAAAGGATTATGTGAATCCAGGTCAGTAATTAAATGTCCTAAAGCACCATAATTTTTGCTCACAGGGTCATAAAAAGTAAGTGTTCCAACCCCTGCAGCTGTATCCCTTATATATAAACCGATACGGTACTCATCACTTTCCCTGCATAAATATGGGGAAATTGGCACATAAAATGTTTCAGTGCTGCGTTTCACTTTTAAGTCCAGCGGACCTTTTACTGCTTCTTTCCTAATAATGGAAGCAGCCGTGTCTACATCTTTAAGAATATAACCATTCAGGGAAAGGATCAAATCACCTATACGAATACCGGCTTCTTCTGCAGGAGAATATAGTTCCCCGTCCCTGTTCATATAATAATAGCCAGCAACAAGGACACCGTCGTTATGTATCTTAATCCCTATGGAATGGCCACCCACAATTACTTTTTTTTCCGGCAGGACACTAACCGTAAGCTGCCTTATGGGAATCAAGCCGTTAAAAAGGCTAAATTCTAGATTTACACTGCCGCTGCTAAGCCCCGTAAGAGAAAAATTATGATGCAACGATAACCAGCTGAATTTGCTGTTTTTTGCCGGGGAACCGTTTATTTCAATAATACCCGGCTTATCAGTCTTGAGATAAAAACCTAAGGGCAATTGTAGTTGTAATAAATGTTCCTGGCCTTCAAACAAACGAATATCGTTTTTTAACTTACTCCTTATATTTAAAGGGATTGCCAGTATCAAAAGAAACAAAAGCATTATAGCAACGGCTATAATGGCTTTTCTGTTGTTCTTTTTTTTCATTTTTTTAGCCTCCCACTGCAACCTAATTAACAATTTTTAATTTGCCTGTGGGGGACTTTTTTTATGCCTGCAAGTTATATAACTTTAATGTTTTATTTGCCAATGATTATAAATAAAAAATTCCCTTGTTTAAGGGAAAAACTGTGCTTATATCTATTAAATTTGCTTTAAAAAAGAAAGAGTAGGTATGGGAAAACTCCCATCCTATCGCATTTATTACAATAATTTTATTTTTCCAGCACTTTCTATTCCGGGCGCCTGTTTTTGCTCAGCAGCTCCGCAGCATGTTGTAAAGAAAGGTTATCAGCACTGCCGCCGTCAAGCAGACGAGCAATTTCAGCTATCCTGCTCTCATTTTTCAGATAACGTACACGGGTGCAGGTGCGCTCACCAACTACTTCTTTATAGATGTAATAATGATGATCGGCTGCACTTGCTATTTGGGAACTGTGTGTAACACAAATTATCTGATGCTTTACTCCCAGAGCAGCCATTTTCTCGGCAACTTTCTGGGCTGTTTTCCCTCCGATACCGCTGTCTATCTCATCAAATATCAATATAGGGATTCTGTCTTGTGCTGCTAGCAAGCTTTTTAAAGCCAACATAACACGCGCCATTTCTCCGGCAGAAATAATGCGTGCCAATGGTTTTAAGGGTTCTCCCCGATTAGAGGAAAATAAGAACTCAACTTTATCTATCCCTGTTTGATCTGCAACTTCACGCTCAGCGAAGGCAACGGAAAAAGAAGCTTCCTGCATACCCAAATCCTTCAATGCGGCTGTTACTCCCTGTTCCAGAAGCAGTGCCGCCTTCTTGCGTAATAAATTAAGTGCCCTGGCTTGCTCGCTCAGCTTTTGTAGTTGTATAATTTCTTCGTTTTCCAGCAATTGAGCCTGAGCCTCGCTGTTTTCCAAAGCATTAATTTCCAGGTTGCATTTTTCAGCCAGAGCAAGGACTTCATTTAGTGTGGGTCCATATTTCCTTTTCATACGACGATAAATTTCTAGGCGATTTTCAATTTCACATTTTTCTTCAGGATAAAAATCAAGATTTTCCCGATAAGCGAAAAGGTCGTGACTTAGCTCAGAAAGGCCGGTAATGGCCTCTTCAAGTGCGGCAGTATATCCTTCGAGTTTGGGATCCACCCCTTGCAGGGAAACCATTTCCGTTCTAATTTGATTGAGCTTGTCCACTATGGCTTCACTATGGTGATTTCCTTCGTAGATCTCCATATAAGCTCTATTTACCAGATTAAGCAGGCTTTCCATGTGATCCAGCACCATAAGGCGCCTGTTAAGGTTTTCTTCTTCGGCCTCATCAAGCCGGGCCGCAGTTATTTCGTCTCTTTGAAAACGAAGCAATTCCAACTTTTTTTCCCGTTCATCTTTGTTGCGGCCGAGTAATTTTAGCTTTTGCCTGATTTGCTGAAGCTGATTGTATATTTTTAGATAAGTATCCTTGCACTTGGCCAAATTTGTCCCGCCAAAATCATCAAGGAGCAATAAATGATGTTCAGTTTTTAAGAGAGACTGGTGATTATGCTGACCGTGCAGATCTACCAGCAGGTTACCAAGCTCCTTTAAGGCTGTAAGGGGAACCGCCCGCCCGTTGATACGGCAGATATTACGGCCGTGTTGGGATATCTCCCGCGAAACGACAATCTCTGTCTCGGGGGAAAGACCGTAGCTTTTCAAAAGCTCCATAACCGGAGAATATTCAGGCGAGCAATGGAAAATTGCCTCTACACGGGCTAGATCCTCCCCACTACGAATCTGCTCAATGGAAGAACGTTCTCCTAGAATCAGGTTGATTGCTCCAATAAGCACAGATTTACCCGCTCCTGTTTCCCCAGAAAGGACATTTAAACCCTCAAAAAACTCTATGCTCAGATCGTCAACAAGCGCAAAATTATGCAGATATAACGAAACCAGCATTGGATCATACCTCCGGCGGACCTTCTCAGGCATCCATTAACTTATCGTGCAACACTTTATAAAAATTACTCTCCGGGAAAATAATTACACGGGTAAAACAATCTGCTCTTTTTACCCTGACACAGTCTTTATATTGTAGAGCAAACCCATGTTGGCCGTCTAAAGTCAGGTAAATATCTGCAGATGTTGTGGCAACAACTACGGAAACCTGGTCATCCATATCTACAATTACAGAACGCTGATAAAGCAGGTGGGGACAGATCGGCGTAATCAGAAGCACTTTAAGCGATGGATTGACTACAGGGCCGCCGGCAGAGAGGGAATACCCTGTAGACCCTGTTGGCGTCGCAATAATTACGCCATCCCCCGGGTAGCTTTCCAAAAAATCATTGTTGATATAAGTGTCAAGCTTGATAATGCGTGAAAACGGACCACGGGAAATAATTACGTCATTCAAGGAACGGGAAGTAAAAACCACTTCTTCATTACGTTTAACGGAGGTCTGTAACATCATGCGTTCACTTATATAATAATCACCATCTACCAGTTTTTGCAGATATGCCTGTAAATTGCCTACTTCAATTTCTGCAAGAAAACCCTTATACCCCAAATTTATCCCTAAAATAGGCAAACCCATCCCTGCCACTTCACGGGCCACCCGCAGAAAAGTCCCGTCACCTCCTACGACGATAACAAGATCAACTTTATGGGGCCATTCTTCTATTTCTTTGATTGGTGAAGCCAGATGCAAAAGGGGATCTTCTGTAGGGGCAATGTAAACAGGGATATTGTGTTTATTAAAAAAAACTTTAATCTCCTCTAACACCTGGGCTACATTATTTTTTTGCCAGTTTGGGACAATGCCTATGCCTTTAAACAAGCCCTGACCCCCTGCCATTTTTACTCCTTCAGTGTTTTCCATGCTTTAGCAACAACATCCTCAATTTCTTTTAGATTTACCTTAAAAAAGGAGCAGCATCCACCTAAAGTAGCATTTTCCTCTCCTGTTAAACAAAGGTAAAGAAGATATTCAATATTTCCCTTGGGACCTTTAAGCGGTGAAAAAGTTAAGCCCTGTAGTTTATAAGAGAAATTAAAGGCAAATTTAATTAAATCTGCAAGTATTTGTATATGCAACTGCGGATTCTTAATTACGCCTTTTTTCCCTACCTGTGCAGGAAGAGCCTCAAACTGGGGCTTCACCAAGCAAATTGCTTCCCTGATTCCCAGTTCAGCTATAACAGGTATAATCAGCTTCAAAGATATAAAAGAAACATCTATGGTAACCAGGTGAGGGGAGTCAGGAAGATCGGTTTTTTTTAGAAATCGGGCATTGAAACGTTCTATGTTAATAACCCGGGGATCTATGCGTAACTCCCAGGCCAGCTGCCCATAACCAACGTCAAGGGCAATAACCTTTTTAGCCCCTGCTTCCAGGGCACAGTGGGTAAAGCCACCCGTGGAGGCTCCCAGGTCGAGGACAACCTTGTCTTGCAAATTAATATTGAAATCCTGAAGAGCCTTTTTTAGTTTAAGGCCGCCTCTGCTAACATAAGGGTTCCCTTTGCCTTGTAATTCTATCTGGGCTGCAGGATGAATAAATACCCCCGGCTTGTCTTCTCTGCGTCCGTTTACAAAAACATTACCAGCCATTATTTCGGCACGAGCCCGGTTGCGGTTAGGGAAAAGCCCCTTTTCTACCAATAGAAGATCCAGCCGTTTCTTTCCCTTATTATTGCTATCCATTATCTATCATACAGACACTTTGTTGTTGTATTTTCCCGGCACATAGTCTAAGAGCTTCCTTGGCAATTCCTTCCCCTGTCAAACCATAACGTTGGAGCAGAAGATCGCGTTTATCCTGCCCTGTTAACGGATGAGGCAGGCCCAAACAGCGTACCTGCACATTAAAGATATTTTCCTGAGCCAGCATTTCCAGTACTGCGCCGCCAAACCCACCAGCTGTAATATGCTCCTCAATTGTTATTACCTTGGCACAATCCCGGGCCCATTTACAAATTAAATCACGATCTAAAGGCTGGATAAAAAGAGGGTTAATTACCGCACATTGAAGCCCTTCTCTGTGTAAAAGGTCTGCTGCTTGAAGTGCAGGGGAGACCATCGAACCTGCAGCAAGCAAAAGAAGATCGTTGCCTTCCAGCAATAACTTACCTTTACCGGGGACCAGGCTTTCTGCAGAAGGTACAAAAGGTTCTTCCACTATAGCCCGGGGAAAACGTATAGCCGTAGGACCATGATGCGAAACAGCAAAGGCCAACATAGCTGCCAGTTCTGCGCCGTTACTTGGCGCCATAAGGATCATATTTGGCATGTTACGCAAAAAAGCCAGGTCATACAGCCCGTTATGGGTTTCGCCATCTTCACCTACCAGGCCTGCCCTGTCAATAACAAAGGTAACTGGGAGATTTTGCAAACAAACATCATGTAAGATCTGGTCGTAGGCGCGCTGTAAAAATGTACTGTAAATGGCCACAACAGGCCGGTAACCGCCCACTGCCAGGCCGGCAGCCATAGTTACGGCATGTTGTTCGGCAATTCCAACATCAAAAAACCGGTGAGGCCATCTGCGGGAGAATTGGACAAGTCCCGTCCCTGAACCCATTGCTGCCGTAATCGTAACAATATTTTCGTCTTGTTCCGCCAGCTTAACTATTTCTTTTCCAAAAAATTGGCTGTAGGTAGGATTTTTCTCCGCTTTTCCTTCTGTCTTTCCTGTTTCCCGGATAAAAGGACCAATTCCGTGGAAAAGGCGCGGTTGTTCTTCGGCAAAACGGTAGCCTTTGCCCTTTTGTGTAATTACATGTAATAATACAGGTCCTTTCAGATCCCTGGCCTGGCGTAACATTCCTTCCAGGTGCAGTATGTTATGCCCATCAATGGGGCCAAGGTAAGTAAAACCCAATTCTTCGAAGAGAATTCCAGGGACAAGAAGATATTTTACCCCGTCCTTCAGCCTTTCCACAGAACGTACCATCGCTTTTCCTATTGTCGGTATATGGGAAAAGACAGCTTCAATCTCCTTTTTAAAACGTGAATACATGGGATCACTACGCAGGCGCGCCAGGTAAGAAGGTAGCCCTCCCACATTTTGTTCAATAGACATCTCGTTATCGTTTAAAACTATGAGCAGGTCACTGTGAAGATCGCCGGCATGATTAAGGGCTTCCAGCGCCATACCTCCGGTTAATGCCCCGTCACCAATAACAGCTACAACCTTAAATGTTTCGCCGCGCAAATCTCTCGCCAGGGAGATTCCGAGGGCAGAAGAAATGGAGGTGCTGCTGTGTCCGACACCAAAAGGATCGTAAGGGCTCTCTTGCCGGCGTGGAAACCCGCTTATACCGTCGGCTGTACGTAATAAACGAAATTGTTCCCGACGTCCGGTTAAGATTTTATGAGCATAACACTGATGGCCTACGTCCCAAATTATTTTATCCTGCGGCGCATTAAAAACACGATGTAAAGCAATGCTGAGCTCTACTACTCCCAGACTGGAAGCCAGGTGCCCTCCCCTTTGACAAACAACGGATAAGATTAGTTCTCTTATCTCCTGTGCAAGCTGAAGCAGTTCACCGTATTTTAAAGCCTTTAGATCGTTTGGGCTATTAATGTTCTCCAATAACATATTCTATCTCCAAATTATGGCCTTAATCGCCCTTTTTCTTTCTTAAGGGTAAGCTTTTCAAAGCCTGACAAAAGCCGTGCTATAAAAAAAACCAGCTCGGTTGGTTTGTTAATTGCAATTGCTTTTCCTATTGCTTTGCCACTCACTGTTAAAGCCGATATAATGGCGGTTAAAAGAATACTCAGGTATAGTTCATTCAAGCCGGGTTGCATCATCACCATATTAATAATGATCACCGTTCCGGCCACTCCGCTGACAACCCCGCTAATATCACCGATAACATCATTAAAAAAACTCGAAACTTGATCGGCGTTGCGTACCAGATAAATGGCCTGCTTGGCACCATTTATTTTTTTCGCCGCTTTGGCATGGAAGGGCTTCTCCTCCGCCGCTGTAACAGCCATGCCAATCATGTCAAAAACAACCCCTACGCATACAATAATCAGGAGAATAGCAAAAGATAAGATTATTGACTGAATAGCTTGTAGCAGGAAACGCGTCACAAAGGCAAAAATCAAAGCCAGAATAAAGGTCCAAACACCTGCAACAATTGCCCAGCGGATTGTTCTTCCTTTTTGCCTTGTACGTACTCGATTATGTTTGGGCAAGCCAGCACCCCATACCCGGTAGTTAAAAACCCGGTAGTCGAAAGCCAGAAGCCACTACTTTTGAAAAGCATATCCGGGGAGTATCTTTAATGCATTAAAAAAGGACACAGGTGGTAGCTTTATAGGTAAACTTTGCGGCTTAAGGTCCAGCAGGATTTCCCAATTGCTCACCACCCGTCACCGGGACGGCGGTTTCCCTTTGAGAGCAAATCTGTATTGTCGCCAAGCACAGGGCTGGATTGCCACTAAGACCACACTTTAATCCCCATAAAGCCTCCTTGTGGTGGAACAGCCTAGGAGTTTTCCTCCATAGCACAAAAACGTTTTCTAGCCTCTTTTGCAGTTATGGTTTCCCAAGGCGGTTGCCTTTCTCCCCCAGAACCACTCAAGGCAGGCTACGCTGTGCACAGTTTTTGCCGCACACAGGTTCTAGCCTAAGCAGTAATGTCTGCCTTTCGACACACACCACCACGTTAGGTCTCCGCGAAGGTAGGGTCAACGCCTACATGCCTTTGTAGATCGCCCCATCCTTCTTAACTCCCAGCACCGACCCCTAACTGGGCTTCAGCAGCCGGCACCAGGAACTTCATCGATGTGCCCTTAGACGGATTTTTAGGCCCGCCTTCAAAAACGTTTGCACTAACTAGGATACTGCACCACCCATGTCCCCTTCTAAATTATAACATATACAAAGAATCTGCTCAAGGGCAGCGTTTTTGGGCTAATAATCACGGTAAAAGACAAAGCGGGTCAGGTTACGCAAGGCCTCAGCATCGTCCTCAAATAACGAAAGGGCATTTATAGCATCCTTATATAGTTTATCTCGCAGTTCTTTTGCCTTTGCCAGACCGTACAGGGAGACGATGGTTGCTTTATTTCTTTTTATATCCATACCCTTTTTCTTACCCATCTTTTCTTCATTGCCTTCCACATCAAGGAGATCATCTACAATTTGAAAGCCTCTTCCCAGCAACGAGGCGTAATTGCCAAGCAATTGAATCTGAGCATTGGTAGCCCCGGCAAGACGAGCACCGCTTTGGACGGCTGCTAAAATCAAGGAACCGGTTTTGCGCTTATTAATATTCTCCAGGGTTGCCAAATCAGGGATTTGCCCTTCCATCTCCAGATCAAGGACCTGGCCGGCAATCATACCTTTGACGCCGGCGGCTGCGGCAATTTCCCCGATTACCTGCAGTTTAACCTCCGGGGGCACTTCCAATTTATAGGCCAGATAAAATTCGTTCTCAAATCTTTCCTCTCCAGAGAGCAAAGCAAAAGCTAATGTGAGCAGTGCATCCCCGGAGAGTATGGCCATGGCCTCGCCATAAAGCTTGTGCGCAGTTAGTTTGCCCCGCCGATAATCGTCATCGTCCATGGCCGGCAGATCATCGTGGATTAAAGAATATGTATGAATTAACTCCAAGGCACAGGCAACAGGGACACAGCGCGCCCACCTGGAGCTAAAAAGATTGTGAGCTAAAACCAAGAGCAGGGGTCTAATCCGCTTCCCTCCTGCAAAGACACTGTAGCGCATTGCTTCATGAATCTTGGGCAGCTGTTCATCCGTATGAGGCAAAAACGCATCAAGAGCTTGATCCACAGTTGTTGAAATTTCTTTCCATAAAAGGGAGAAATCCAATACATTTCCTCCTTGTACAATATAGTTAGATTCTTTCTCCTTTGATTAAGATAGATCTTTAACAATCATATAGGGATTCTGGAATAACATGTTTAATGTTTCTCGTAGGCAGGGGGCTTCGAATGTCCTCCTTGGGAAGCATTGCTATCCTG
>CALJJZ010000023.1 GCA_937973635.1 uncultured Bacillota bacterium
TCCTCGGCAACTGGACCCACCAAAATCTTGCGGCGGTACTTCGGTATCCAGACGAAGTGATAGTTTATGTTGTAGTGAGCATACCTGGTCTTTTTGGTTTTCATGGCAAGTTAAGTATACTACACGCAGACAGAAAAAACAACCCGGCTTTTACTTTTTAACCCGACCGCCGCTTTCATCCCGCCCCCTGAAGGAGGCGGGTCTTCCCGCGGCGGTTTATAAAGAGGGAGCGGAGAAGTTCCTGCCCCTTTGGCCGACGGGCTGTAAAAAGCCCGTTAAAATAAATCACCCCAAAGGGGTGAAAGGTGAAAACCAAAAGGGCGTGCAGGAGATAGACGCTTAGGGTAAGCGCCCTCCCTGCTTTTTTCCCCTTTTAGGCCAGAAGCCTTTTAGCAAACTGCCCGGCCTTCTCCCGAAAGGCGCCGGATCTGTATTCCTTTTTATTAATTTCCAGCAACTCCCTTCCCTTAGTCCCGCTTAAGGTCTCCATCTCTCCCAGGACCTTAGCGGCGCCGCTGGAAGCGCAGGTAGCAAAAAAGGCGCAGGCCTTAAAATTTGCTTTGTTTTGTTCCAGGTATGCCCTTACCGGTGTAGAAATATTGTGCGACCAGACAGGGGTACCGATGATTACCAGGTCATAGGCTCCCGGGTCATGGCGGACCGGCTCTATTTTGGCTGGTTTTTTCAGAGCTGCCTCCATGCCTGAGTACAGGTAATTTATCATGCCGTCCCTCTTCCTGGTATCCTTGATTTCCTCTAGGTCCCCTCCCAGGGCTACATGGACAGCCCGCGCCACTTCTGCGGTAATGCCTGTCCGAGAGTAAAAAACGGTTAAAATTTTCATGGCTGTACCCTCCCTAAGTTTAAAGTCAACTTTAACAACTTGCCTGCCAGCTAGCGATATAGCTCCAACCGGGGTATTCTCGCTCTCCAGCCTTCCGTTTCCACCTCCCGGTTATATCCTGCTGCCGGATGACCAGGGCAAAATGGCACATAGCTATGCCCATATCCAGGTTCTGGACGCGCACTTTGCCTAGGGCCCGGTTAAAAAGCCGGTTTTCCTGCAAAAATAGGTGAAATTGCCCGTCCCTGTCTTTCACGAGCCGCCAAGGCTGGCAGTTGAAGGCTGAGGGCCCCAAGCGTACCGCCTCCAGGGCATCCCTGTAGCTGTCGGCTTCTTCCGGGCTTAAGGGGGTCCGGCCGTCTGCCGTGAAAAAAAGCTCCCTCCAAGGTTTGCGCTGCCGGCAGCGAGCCCCCCTTTGCATCAGTTTCTCCATGAGCCTTTGCCTGGGTGCCGCATAGCCGAGGGGAGAGATAGCCGGCAGCAATTCGCCCTCTGTCAGGCCCATCTGCCGGGCAAAGGAAGCACGGCGAAATGTCCCCGCTAGCCAGCAGCTCCCAAGCCCTAGGGCCGTGGCTTCAAGGAGGATCCGCTCCAGGCAGAAGCCGAGGTCTTCCATGGCTCCCTCCCGGTCGGGCGCCGCCCCCAGTAGGTACAAAGAGGCGCCCCTAATTACTCCGTAGGTGCCTAGCTGCCGCAGCTCCTCCCGGCTTACCTCTCCCAGATCCAGCAGCTTGAAGCGCACCGTATGGCCTAGGGGGCCAGCCCTGTTTTCTTGCATACACGCTTCCAGCCGGTCCCGTTCTTTCTTTCCCACCGGCCTGGCCGGGTCGTAGGTACGCACCGACTGCCGCAGCCTAATTATCTCTATGGCATTGTCTAATGCCGTTGGCAAGGGAGCCGCCCTCCTCAAAAATATATTATACTCTGGCAACCACAGGATTTTCCCTGCTTACCCTTGAAATTAGCTAGGACATCATCCCGGCAAACTCCCATATTCCCTCCGGTGTATGCGCAATAAAATCGGGGCTTCCACTTTCCAGAAGGGTAAGGGGATCATGACCCCAGCTAACGGCTAGGACCTTAATGCCGGCAGATTTACAAGCTTCAATATCCCGCAGCTCATCTCCTACATAAAGGACCTCTTCCCTAGACAAACCCTGTTTTTGCAGCAGTTTTAAGATAGCGTCGTGTTTCCCAAAAAGATCTGGAGAGGAAATAATCTCCTTAAACACTGCCATATTATTAGTCTTAAGAAAGTTCGCCATCAAATCCCGAGTATTAGTGGAGAGTATGTAAAGATCAAAGCCCTTTTCTGCCAAAACAAGCACGCATTCACGTACACCAGGAAAGGGTTGGAGGTGAGCCTGATACTCCATGAAAGTGCTTTGCATCTCCTGTATTATTTCAGGAATCTTGTTAAGGGGCACGCCTATCCTTTTAAACCTTTCCTTAATGGGCAATCTATTTAATGCCGCCAATTCCCCTTCTGTAGGTTCAGGGCAATTATATTTGCCCGCTAACCGCTTTAAGGCTAAGAGCATTACTTCCCGGGAGTCCGACAGTGTTCCATCAAAATCAAAAATAATGGCCTTGAACATAGAAGATACCCCCTTTGCTGCGAAGATAAATTATTTTCTCCTTTTTTACCCTCCTCGCTTAGCACCATCTCTTTCTTTTGGGAAATATTCCCCGGATAAAAGAACTATTCTCTTTTTGTGGTTAAATTCCTTGTGAATATTTTGTTAGTTCTGATTTATTTTGCCGGCAAGCTTTAAGAGGATGGTAAATCCCCTTGATTAAAGGGCGTCTATTGACAAAAAGGCCAGAGATGGTGCAAAATAGGGGAGCTGTGTGGTAAAATAGTGCCGGTACAGCTTTTTTATTTCCTGGAGAGGAGAAAGCAAAAAGTGAACCTTGAACTGCGGAACCTAAAGGGGACAAGAGATTACCTGCCTGCGGAACAACAGTTGCGCAACTGGATAAAGAACACCCTGGAGGCGGTCTTTGCCCGTTACGGCTGCCGTCCCCTGGAAACACCGATTTTATGCCATTATGATCTCCTAGCCTCCAAGTATGCGGGCGGGGAAGAGATCCTCAAAGAGATTTACCGCCTGCGGGATCAGGGCGACCGGGAGCTGGCCCTGCGTTATGACCTTACCGTTCCCTTTGCCCGGGTAATCGGTATGTACCCCAACCTGCGCCTGCCTTTTAAACGTTATGAAATCGGGCGTGTTTTCCGCGACGGCCCGGTAAAAACAGGGCGGCTGCGGGAATTCATCCAATGCGACGTGGATATTGCCGGCGTGCGCTCCACCATTGCCGAGGCGGAACTGATGGCCATGGCCCTGGACGCTTTTGCCGCCCTCGGCCTGGAGGTTTATATCTCTTACAACAACCGCAAACTATTAAGCGGCGTACTTCTCTCCCTGGGAGTCGGTGAAGACCAGCTTAACCGGACGATCCTCTCCCTGGATAAAGTAGAAAAAATCGGCTCCGCTGGCGTAGTGGAGGAATTACAGGCCTCGGGCCTCCAACCAGCCGTTATCCAGAGCATTTTTTCCGTCTTTCAGGAGGGGAGGCAAAGGGCCTATTATGAAGAACGTTTCCAGCACCCCCTGGTCAGGGAAGGAGCAGCTGAATTAAAGGAGCTGGAGGGTTATCTCGGCGTTTTGCAAGCGGGAGACGGGGTCCGCTTCGACCCTCTGCTGGCCCGCGGCCTGGAGATCTATACGGGGACCGTTTTTGAGGTTTTTCTGAAGGACGGCAGGATCAAAAGCAGCATTGCCGGCGGCGGACGTTACGATCATATCATCGGCGCCTTCCTGCAGAGCGAGGCGGAATACCCGGCAGTGGGCATCTCCTTCGGCCTGGATGTAATCTTCACAGCCCTGAGCATGGATGAAGGGAAAGTTGAGGCTAAGGCGGCAGATATTTTCCTTATTCCCCTTGGTACCGGAGCCGCCTGCCTGGAAATAGCCTACCGTTTACGCCGGCAGGGTTTCCGTGTGGAGATGGAGCTAGGCGAGCGCCGCTTAAAGCGCTCTCTTGATTACGCCAACAAGGAAGGGATCCCCTTTGTCCTCATTCTCGGCGCCAACGAACTGGCAAAAGGGGAAATAAAGCTGCGCCGCATGGCCAGCGGGAAAGAGACAGATGTCCCTCTAGACACCCTGGCCGAAACGCTGCAGGAGCTAATCTAAAAAGGCAGATCTTAAGTGTCTTTCAACCGTAAGAAATACCGGCAAAAATGTTAAAACGCCAGACTACGTCGCGCAAATCAGCAGGCAGCCTTTCTAGCGTCTCTTCTACTATATATTTGGGGATATGCCTGTAATAGGCCTGGGCAATACCCCCTGCTATGCAGGCAAGGGTATCGCTGTCGCCCCCTAGGGAGATCGCTTTACGCACGGCATCCTCATAGTCCGTTGCAGCCAGAAAGGCAATGAGGGCCTGGGGGACCGAACCCTGGCAAGTGGCATCAAAGCTGTACCCCGGCCTGATCTCCTCCAGCGTCTGTTCCAGGTTATAGGCAAACCTGCGGGTTAGATAGCTGTAAATCTCCTCTTTGCTGCTTCCCCGGCGCGCCAGGAACACCGCTGCCGCTACCGCCTGCGCCCCTTTGATGCCTTCAGGATGGTCGTGGGTAACCATGGCGCTGCGCCTGGCTTCTGCCTCTACTTTCTCCAGGGAAGAAAAGGCAAACCCTATAGGGCTGACACGCATGGCCGACCCGTTGCCATAGCTTTGATACGGCCCCGCTTCAGGGGAAAAAAGCCACTTTAGGAAGAAACTGCCGTACCCGACATGGGGGTACCTGCGCCCAAAATCCCTGAGGGCCACAGTATATTCCCTGCCCTCCATGATTGCCGCCGCCACAGCGACGGTAAGGACCGTATCGTCAGTAAAGCGGGAATCCTCACAGAACAAAGGAAATTCTGTAGATTTTATATTCTTATCTTCATAGACAGAGCCGATAATATCTCCGGCGATGGCTCCAAGCACTATCTCTACCCCCGCTGCTTATTTATTATAGGTCCAGCTCCCGCTCCTAGCAGGATTTTTTTAAAAAAAAAAGAATAAACCTTAGTTAGGCAGATTGTTGATACCGTAACTTTTTATAAATATAAAGGAGGCAAAACCATGAAAAGGATCCTCATGGCCACCGACGGTTCCAAACACGCAGAAAAAACTCTCAACGAAACAATTAAACTTGCTAGCGCCTTAAACGCGGAAGTGACCATAATCACAGTAATGGAAGATCCCCCGTCCCTCGCTTATATGGTCCCCTCTGATTTTTTCACCCAGGCAAAGGAAAGCCACGCCAAGCTCTCTAAAGAAATTCTGGAAAAGGCTGAACAAAAGCTCAAGGAAAAAGGGATTGAGACCAAGATTTTGCTCAAGAGCGGCCACCCCGGAGAAGTAATCTGCAAGGTTGCCAACGAAGGAAACTACGATCTGGTTATTATCGGCAGCCGGGGCCTAAATGCCCTGGAAGAGTTCCTGCTGGGCAGCGTCAGCAACAGGGTCGCCCATTGCGCCAAGACGAGCGTTTATATTGTAAAATAAAGATTAACCCCTTCGTTTCGCCCGGCAGCAGCTGCGCCGGGTTTTCTTGTACCGGCACGTTTTTCCCTTAGACAACATTTTCCAAAAGTTTGATCATAAACTGCAGGTACTGTTTCTCCGGCTGGCGGGGAAACTTTAACTTAAGCGTAACCTTTTTGCCCATATGCAGGGAAAGGTAACGCCGGTTGCTGTTTACCAGCTTCCAGAGCTCTTCTCCGGCAAATTTTTTTTGCTCGTGGAAACGGATCAGCGTCAGGTCCTTTTGCTGTTCAATGGCCTCGACTTCCTTGGCCCGGGCAAGCTGGCGCAGGTGCATGACCAGCAGCAGGTTTTCCACCGGCGCCTGCAGGCGGCCGAAGCGGTCCCTCAGTTCGCCGGCCATCTCTTGCAGCTCCTCTTTGCTCTCCAGGGTGGCAATGCGGCGGTACAGCTCAATTTTTTGCTGCTGGTTGGGCACATAACTGGAGGGCAGGTAAGCGTTTACCTGGAGATCGAGGCGAGGGGCGGCGGTTTTCTCCCGGGCCTCGGTTTTGCCCTGCATTATTTCTATGGCCTGCTCCAGCAGCCGGCAGTAGAGCTCATAGCCGATGGCCACCATAAAGCCGTGTTGCTCCGGCCCCAAGATATTGCCTGCACCCCGGATTTCCAGGTCCCGCAGGGCAATTTTAAAGCCCGAACCCAGTTCTGTAAATTCCTTAATCGCCTGCAGCCTTTTGGCCGCCTCTTCGGTCATGACTTTATCCCTGCAGTAAGTAAGGTAACAGTAGGCCAGGCGGTTGGAGCGGCCGACGCGGCCCCGCAGCTGATAAAGCTGGGCCAGCCCAAAGTGGTCGGCGTCATAAATAATCATGGTATTGACGTTGGGAATATCCAGGCCCGCCTCTACAATGGTAGTGCTCACGAGGATATCGTATTCCCCCTGCAGGAAGTCGTGCATCACCTTCTCCAGTTCCTGCTCGGGCATCTGCCCATGTCCCACGCAGATCCGGGCCGCCGGCACAAGTTCCCTAATTTTTTGCGCCCAGCGGTCAATGGTCTGGACGCGGTTATAAACGTAATAAACCTGACCGCCCCGGTGCAGCTCGCGCTGGATCGCCTCCCGCACCAGGCTGTCGCTGTACTCCACCACATAGGTCTGGACCGGGTAACGGTCTTCCGGAGGAGTATTGATGATGCTCAGGTCCCTTGCCCCCGATATGGCCATGTGCAGGGTGCGGGGTATGGGCGTGGCGGTCATACTGAGCACATCCATCTCACGGCGCAGCATTTTCAGCCTCTCTTTGTGGCGCACGCCGAAACGGTGTTCCTCGTCTATGATTAAAAGTCCCAGATCTTTGAAGACGACGTCTTTGGAGAGGAGACGGTGCGTACCGATGACAATATCCGTAACGCCGGCGGCAAGGCGCTTGAGCAGTTCCTTTTGCTGTTTGGCGCTGCGGAAACGGCTCAAGAGGTCGATCTCTACGGGAAAACCCTGAAAACGCTCCTTAAAATTGTTATAATGCTGCTGGCCAAGGATAGTGGTGGGTACAAGAAAAGCTACCTGTTTGCCGTCCATAACCGCTTTAAAAGCGGCGCGCAGCGCCACCTCCGTCTTGCCGTACCCCACATCACCGCAAAGGAGGCGATCCATGGGATGGGGCCGCTCCATGTCGGCTTTGACTTCGGCGATGGTGCGCAGTTGATCGGGCGTCTCTTCAAAGGGGAAACGATCCTCAAATTCGGACTGCCAGGGATGATCGGGGGAAAAAGCAAAACCCGGCGACGCTTCCCTTTCTGCATAAAGGGAGAGGAGCTCCTTGGCCAGCTCCTGGACGGAGGCGCGCACGCGGTTTTTAATGCGCGCCCACTCCTGTCCCCCCAGGGAATAAATACGGGGAAGGCGGCCTTCTCCGCCCACGTACTTTTGCAGGTTATCCAGCTGGTCCACGGGTAAAAAAAGTTTGTCTTCACCTGCATATTTGATATAGAAAAAATCCCGGGTAACCCCGTCCACTTCCAGGGTACGCATGCCCATATAACGGCCGATACCGTGCTGTTCGTGCACCACCAGGTCGCCAACTTTAAGCTCCTGGAAATCAAGGAGGGCGCTTTTCTTCTCCGCCTGCTGCGTCCACCTTTTTTTCTTGCGCCGCCCGGGCAGGATCTCCCGGTCCACCAGCACGGTGAGTTTAAGTGAGGGTAGGACAAAGCCGTTTTCCAGGTGGCCTTTGAGCAGGACCAGGCCCTTGCGCGGCAGACGCTCCTTTTTGCTTGTTTTAGCTCCGGGGAGAGGGAGTGTTTCCTTCTGCTCCAGCATCAGCCCCAGGCTTTTCTTTTGCAGCTCCGCCAGGGCCCGGCCTGCCGCCTCCCCGTTGTAAACGGCAAAGCCATGTTCCCGCAGGAGACGCTCCATCTCCGCTGCGCGCCCTTCTCCCTCACAAACAAGAAAAACGTCATATCCCCGGGACCACCAGCCTGACAGCTCCTCCTGCAAGAGGTCAAGGCGGCCGAGAAAGGACGGCGTGGCACCGGCCTGTATATGGACGGAAGCGGCAACGGGCAGATGGGGAAGATGGCGGGAAAAGGCCGTAAAGGCGATGACCTTGAGGTGGGTTCCGCCCAAGATCTCCCCCAGCTCCACATGGCCCCGGGCCTGACCCGGCAGGATATCCCCCTGCAGCAGCAAACCTGCCTGATATTCCTGCAGCTCTTGCAGAAGGGAAGCTGCCTCTGCCTCCACCCGTTCGGGCTCATCCCATAAAAGCAGGCCGCCCGGCGGGAAATAGTCCAGGAGGGTGGCCACCTCGGGATAAAAAAAGGCCAGATACTGCTCCATACCGTCGAAACTGCCGCTGCTTTCCAGTTTCAACAGCTTGTTCTCTAGGCGGGTACGCAGGCGGTCCGCCGCCTGCTCCATTTTTTTCTTCTTCAGCTCTTTTACGCTCTGCTCCAGCTCCGCCTGCAGGGCGCGGCTGCCGGTCTCCACGGCCGCTTCGTCCAGGACAACCTCTCGGGCGGGGAAGATATGGATCTCCTCCAGCATTTCCCGGGTCCGCTGGGTCCCAGCATCATAGGAGCGCAGCGACTCCAGTTCTTCTGCGAAAAAAGAGAGGCGCACCGGCCAGGGCGTATGGAAGGGGAAAACATCAATGATATCGCCGCGTACGCTAAAAAACCCTTCGCTTTCCGTTAGTTCCGTGCGCTCATAACCCATCGCCACAAGTTTGGCCAGCAGGCCCTTCCAGGCCACGCTGTCACCTTGCTTGAGGTAAAGATGATGTTTTTTCCAGCGTGCGGGAGGCACCAACCTGCCCAGCAGGGCGGCCACAGGGGCAATCACCAGCATCTTCTCGCCGCGGGCCAGCTTTTCCATAACCTGGAGGCGCTGCTTGCTGATCTCCGTGCTCTGGCTTAAGATCTCTTCGGCATAAAAGTAATCCCGGGGCGGAAAGATGCTGACCGCCTCCCGGGGGAGCAAGGCCGCCATCTCTTCAAAAAGCCGTTCCGCCCTGGCCAGATCCGCGGTCAGGAGCAGCACCGCCGCTTCCGCCCGCTGGAAAATGGCGGCCATGAGCAGGCTGCGCTGAGAGCCGTCCAGCCCGGTTACAAGCTGGACGCCTTCCCTCTCCCGGTTTTTTTCGGCCAGTGATAAAAAAGCGGGGTCGTCCTGCCATTTCTCCAGCAAAAGGTGGGGCAAGATCTAAAAAACCTCCTACCTTAAATGTACAACACGAAAAAGGCAAATAATTTGCCGTTTGCAGTTTAGCATATGGATGTTCCAGAAGCAATAAGCGCCGTGGCTTTTGGCCTTAGCCGTGGTCCAAGGCCGTGAGCACCACTTCAGTCAACCTCTGTTCGGGAATTGTAACGGTTCATGGCCGCATCGAGCCCCCGGCGCAAAAAAAGTTCCACCGCATCAGCGGCCCGGATTACTGCCTGCTGGATTGCCGGTTCCTCCTCCCTGCGAAAAGGGCTGAGGAGGTAAGAGGCAACTGCTTCGTCCCCGGCCCCTGTTTCACGCCCCACACCCAGGCGCAGGCGAGGAAACTGGTCCGTCTGCAGCATGGCGATAATAGATTCTATGCCGTGGTGTCCTCCGCTGCCACCGCCCGGACGCAGGCGCAGCCGGCCCAGGGGCAGGTCCAGATCATCATAAAAGACGAGCAGTCTTTCCGGTCCCAGGGAAAAACGGCGCAACAGGGCTTTCACCGCTACGCCGCTCCGGTTCATATAGGTCTGGGGACAGGCAAGGAGGACCTCTTTGCCTGCCAGGGAAGCCTGGGCCAGCAGGCTTTCGTCTTTAAATTCTTTCAGTTTAACGCGGCAACGATGGGCCAGCTCGTCAATGACGCGAAAACCCACATTATGCCGGGTAAACACGTACTCGTTTCCGGGGTTTCCAAGGCCGACCAGGAGATACAAACAACCACCCCTCGCCCCTCATGACACCTGTTATGCAGTTTCTTCCCCGTGCGCCGTTCCCGGAGCTTCCTCCTCCGCCCCTGCGCCCGTTTCCGCCTCTGCAGCTTCCGCCTCTTCTTCTTCAACGGCCTCGGCCTGGGGCGCCAGGACAGAGGACACCGTTTGTTCCGGATCTTCCAGGATCTCCACGCCCTCCGGCAGTTTTAAATCCTTTATGTTTACGGCCTGGCCGATCTCCAGCCCCTCCACGGGGACTTTTATGAAGTCGGGTATCTGCGCGGGCAGGCAGCGCACACCCACTTCCCGGAATTGGGCCTGGAAGATGCCTCCGTCCTTGACCCCCGCCGGTTCACCGCTAAAACTCAGCGGCACCTTAACTTCCAGTTTTTGGTCAAGGGAGATACGCAGCAGATCCGCATGGAGATAAAAATCTTGCTGGAGCGGATGCCGCTGCAGCTCCTTGACCATGACCGTCTCCACGGCGCTCCCTCCCTCGGCCCCTTTAACCTCCAGGTCCAGGAGGACATTCATACCGCCGGCCGTAGCCAGGGCTTTTTTCAAGGCCGCACTCTCCAGGCTGATATGCCGGGGCGTGCGCCCCCGTCCGTAAATTACCCCGGGGATCATCCCTTTTAGGCGCATCTGCCTGTTCAAACCTTTGCCGCCCGTTTCCCGTGGAAACGCCACCATTTTCAGTCGCTCCATACTTCTTTTCCCGTGCCCCTTTTTTCAGGGTACGGGGTAAACACCTCCCTTTTTTTCAGGCATACAAAATACTGTATGCTCAATCGTCAAACAGTTTGCTCACGGAACGGTTCTCATGGATACGCACAATGGCCTCGCCGATGAGGGGCGCTACGGATAAGACCACGGCGTTATCCAGCTTAAAGCTGTTATTTAAGGGGATCGTATTGGTCACAACCAGCTCCTTCAGGGGAGATTCGGCAATACGCTGTTTGGCCGGCCCTGAGAGGACAGGATGGGTACAGCAGGCATATACGGCGGCGGCTCCCCTTTTTACCAGCTCCACAGCCCCCTGGGTAACGGTGCCGGCCGTATCGATCATGTCATCCACAATAATGGCTTCCCGGCCTTCTATTTCGCCGATTACGTTCATAATCTCCATTACGTTCGGCGCCGGGCGCCGTTTGTCGATAATGGCCATGGGCATACGCAGACGCTCCGACAATTCCCGCGCCCGCGTCACCCCTCCCAGGTCGGGGGAGACCACCACCCCGTTTTGAATATTTTTTTGGAGAAAATAACGGGCAATAATGGGCAGACCCAGAAGATGGTCCACGGGGATATTGAAATAGCCCTGGATCTGGCCGGCATGCAGGTCCATGGTGATCACCCTGTTGGCCCCGGCAGTGGTAATCAGATCCGCAACCAGTTTGGCAGAGATGGGATCCCGGGCCCGCATCTTGCGATCCTGGCGCGCGTACCCGTAATAAGGGATAACCGCGTTTATCCGCCTGGTGGAAGCCCTTTTCAGCGCATCGATGAAAATCAGCAGCTCCATGAGGTTTTCATTGACGGGTTTACAGAGAGGCTGGATGATAAATACGTCCGCTCCCCGCACGCTTTCATCGATGGTCACAGATGTCTCTCCGTCGCTGAAACGCTCGATTTTATTTTTCCCCAAGGGAACACCGATAAAAGCTGCCACCTCTTCCGCCAGTGGCCTGTTTGCCGTCCCGGAAAATATTTTCAGTTCTTTATACTCTGCCGAATACTCTGCCAAAATTATTCCCCCCTGGTCAGGAATCCCTATTTAGGAAGGATAAATTTCGCCAAATTATTTTATATTTCCTGCCGGACCAACGTTTTTGGAATCTTTACCTTTTTTTAAGAAATTTATGCGCCAGGCCTTCTTTAATCTGCTGCGGGGCACGGGAAAGGCTCAGAGAACCCGGAGGCACATGGCGTGTAATGGTCGAACCAGCGGCAATAAAAGCACCGGCGCCAACAGTAAGCGGCGCCACCAGGTTGCTGTTGCAGCCGATAAACGCCCCTGCTTCGATATTTGTGCGGTGTTTGCGCCGCCCGTCGTAGTTGGCAATAATGCTGCCGGCACCCATATTTACATCGGGCCCTACCGAGGCATCCCCCACATAGCTCAAATGGGGGATCTTGGCGCCCCGGCCTATACTGCTGTTTTTAATCTCCACAAAGTCCCCAATTTTAGCCTCCGGGCCGATCAAGCTGCCAGGCCGCAGGTAGGCAAAGGGGCCAATACTGGCGCCTTCCTCCACCGTAGCCTGCCAGAGCGTGGACTGACGGCAGATAACCCTGTCTTTCAGTTTGCTGTCAATGAGGTGCGTCCCCGGACCCAGCACGCATTCCTTCCCCACTGCCGTATCCCCTTCCAGGATTGTCTGGGGATAGATTACCGTATCCGGACCCACTTTAATCCCGTAATCAATATAGACGGCAGCAGGATCAAGGAGCGTTACCCCTTCAAGCATCAACGCCGTGTTGATGCGCTCGCGCAGCCTGGCCGCCGCCCTGGCAAGCTGGGCCCGGTCGTTAACCCCCAGGGCCGAAAAAGCGTCCTCCAGCATAAATGCCGCCAGGTGGTACCCTTCCGCCGCCAGGAGGGGCAAAAGATCCGTAAGATAATATTCTTTTTTTACCGGGTTGGCCGGCAGGCGGGGCAGGCATCGTTTGAGGGCCGCAAGCTCAAAACAATAGCTCCCCGTATTGATCTCCCTGACAGCCCGCTGTGCCGGCGTGGCATGGAGCTCCTCTACAATCTCTTTGACCGCACCGCCCTCGCTCCTGAGCACACGGCCATAGCCAGTGGGATCTACCAGCTCTGCCGTGAGCACGGTGGCAGCGGCCTGTTCCCTGCGGTGACACTCCAGAAGGGCCTGCAGGACAGAGGGCTGCAAAAAGGGCGTATCGCCGCAAAGCACCAGCAGCTCTCCGGCGTCAGGGAGCAAAGCGAGGGCCTGTAAAAGGGCATGCCCCGTGCCCAGGCGTTCTTGCTGCTCCACATAAAGACAGCCTTCCCCAAAGTACTCTTTAATCTGCCCGGCCCCGCGGCCCACAACCACCAGCTGCCGTTCGGTCACGGTCCGCGCCGCTTCCAGCACGTACCAGAGCATCGGCCGCCCGCAAAGGTAGTGCATCACCTTCGGCCTGGAAGAATGCATACGCGTGCCTTCGCCGGCAGCTAAAATAACAGCCCAGGGACGCTGCATAAATCTGGCTCCCCTTTCATCTTTTTATTCCCGTGGCATAATCTGCCGTACCAGCTCCAGATCGGCCTCTTTGTCCACGTCAAAACCGATCTGGGGATAGTCTACAACCACTGCTTTGGCTTTCAGTTTGAGCAGCTGAGAAATACGCTCTTCCAGGCCGCCCAGGGTCAGCTTTTTTCTCAGGTAGTTCATGATAAAACCGCCGCCCAGCAAAGATACCATTTTAAGCGGGTTTTTGCGGTAGGCGAGGAATTGCTCCAAAAGGGGGATAGACGCATCAAGGACAGCCGGGTTCACCAGGAAAACATTGCCCCCGGTGAAGGTGCCCTCCTGCAGGGTCACATAGGTACGTTTGACACCGGGGAAGATGCCCTCGCTTTTTTCTTTGCTGATAATGGGGTAGTAAAAATCATCCGTAAAGGGGCTGCATTTAAGCAGGAAGTCTTCCAGCACCTCCCGGGTCAAAAGCGGTATGTCGGCGGAGCTGATCAGCATATGTTCCCTGCTGCGCAGATGCCGGTGCGCCGCCAGGATGTTTTCGAGGATACTCCCCTTTTCCGCCACCAGTTCCACGGGAAAATGCTCCGCTAAAAACAGCAGCTGCTCCTGCGGCCCCACCACCACAACGCGTCCCCGCTGCGGCAAGGCGCAGATAGCGTCAAGGACGAAACGGATCATCTCCACGCCGTTAATACGCAGCAGGGCTTTACTGACCACCTGTTCCTGCTGCTCTAGTGTTCCCTTTACCCCGCCGGCCAGCACAATACAGTCCAACATTTATCACCGCCATCCCCTGTATGCTCAGCTTACTGTAGAAGTAAGGATTACCTGATAACCCTTTTTTTCCAGATCCCTGGCTGCAGCCAGCAAGGCCCCTTTATCTTTGCCCAGGACAAAAAAAGTCGGCCCGCTGCCTGAGAGCAGAGGCTTAAAGCCCATCTCCAGGAGCATCTGGCGCAAGGGGTAAAGGCCCTGCAGCAGCTTAAAGGCCGCCTTTTCCAGGTCATTTACCATCAGTGCAAGCAATTTCTCCCAGTAATCGCTTTCCTCTTTCAAAACGGCGAGCCGCTTTAATAAGGCGGCAAATTTGGCTGTTTTTTCCCCGCTTTTTATTATATCCCAACTCAGGGAACGATAAACCAGCGGCGTCGAGAGCCCATCCCCCCGGGGAGTAACCAGCAGGACAAAGGCTTCAGGGAAAGGAGGCAGGGGTTCAATAATCTCCCCTCTGCCCCGGCCCAAGGCCGTGCCGCCATACAGGAAAAAAGCAACATCGGACCCCAGCTCGGCAGCCAGCTCCTGCAGAGCGGCAAGGCTTAAATCCAGCTGCCAGAGCTCGTTTAAGCCTTTGAGCACCGCTGCCGCATTGCTGCTGCCGCCGCCCAGGCCCGCCGCCACCGGTATTTTTTTATATAAAGTCAGGCGCGCCCCGCGCCGGGGAGCATAACGCCTTTGCAGGAGCAGGGCGGCTTTAAAGGCCAGGTTTGCCTCACTAGGAGGCACACGGGGATGGTCACAGTTTAATTCCAGCCTTGCGGAAGGTATTTCCTCCAGGAGGAGGAGATCGCCGTAGGCAAGTTCCTGTAAGACCGTCTGAAGCTGGTGGTAACCGTCGTCACGGCGGTATAAGACCTCCAGGGCCAGGTTAATCTTGGCCGGAGCATGTATTTCCAGCATACGCTGATGCTGATAAAGGGGCATAAAACATAATTACTCCTTTTCCCCGTTTCCCGGGTTAAAGATAACGGACCAGGCGCTGATTGGGGGAAAGTCCCGGGATACGGCCGCGCTTGGCCACCGGCTTCCCTTCAATCTCTTTTATATCCATGGTCATATCAATGGGCGGCGCAGCGGAGATATAACTCCCCACCCCAAAGGCCGCTGCACCCGCTTCGGCCAGGGCCACGATGCGCTCCACCGTGATGCCGCCGGAAACAAAAATCCGCACGGCTGTCCAGCCGGCCAGATCAAGGCGGGCACGGACCTCCCTGACCAAACCGGGGGTGACGCCGCCCCTTTCCCCCGGCGTATCCAGGCGCACACCGGCCAGCCGCTCCTTTAAAGCAGCCACGACGCGCATCGTCTCTTCCGCTTCATCTTTAAAGGTATCAACCAGGATGAAGCGGGGGGAGTCCGGCGGCATAATCGCATCATAGAGCAAGGCAGTCTCAACTGTATCGCCAAGGATAAGGATGGCGGCATGGGGGACAGTGCCCACAGGCTCCTTCTGCAACAGTTTGGCCCCCAAAATACAGCTGCAGCCCTGCGCCCCTCCAATAACGGCAGCCCGCTCCATTACAGGGGCCACCGCCGGGTGGACATGCCTGGCGCCAAAACTATAAACCGGCTTGTCCCCGGCCGCATCCCGGCAAGCCCGGGCCGCCGTCGCCCAGCCGCTAGCGCTGGCGAGCATCCCCAGGATTACTGTCTCATATACGCCGAAGCGGTCATAAGGGCCGCTGATGCGCATGACCGTCTCCTTTGCCCTTATCTCCTCCCCTTCGGGGATGGACCAGAGCGCAACGCCCCTGTCCCTGAGCAGGTTTATAACTTCTTCCACTCCGGCCATGATCCCGGCTCTGCTGCAAAAAATTTCCACTGTTACCCTGGTGTTTTCTTTTCCCATATGGGTGAGCATCTGGCGGGTACGGACAAAATAGATATCGGAAGTCAACCCGCTGAGAATCTCTTCGTGGGTGGCGCTGTGAAAAATACGCCCTTTCTCCACCTGGTATGCCCGCACGTCCTGCATGCTTTTTAATTCGTTTATCTCCGGCATCAAAGCCCGTCTCCCCTCCATAAAATAAAGCCGCAGCCTTTTCTCCGGCATACTGGCATTTGAATTTATTATACCTTTTATCTTTCGCTTTGGCCATCAAAATTCCTTTAAATTTCTTAAAAAGGGGTGCGCTTTTTAAAAGCACACCCCGGGTCAACCGCCTTATTTTTCAGGAGAAACGGTCTTGCCGGCCCGCTCGATGGCCTTGCGGACCAGGTTTCCACAGTTACGGGAGCTAACCTCCCCGAAACCCTCCTTGCGGGCTAAATTGCCAACGCCCAGCTCATCGGCCAACTCGTACTTCAACGCTTCAGACATAACCCTGGCACGTCTTTTCCTCGCCATGACCTCAGCTCCTTTAAATTGATAAAGCGGCCCTTTATATTTTGCGTCTCAGAGAAGATAATATTGCTGTTAATTTTTTTTCATTTATACTTTAACTGAGCAGGGAGCTAAAATATAATTATAAAAAAGAAGCCTGAAAATGGGGAGCTGCGTAAGATGGATTTTGAGCCTGCCTATTTTAAAATGCCTCTTACCGTGCTGAGACAACGGGTGGAAGCGGCAAAACGCCGCCTGACGGCCTGTAATCTCTGTCCCTGGAGGTGCGCCGTGAACCGTCCTGGGGGAGAAAGGGGGCATTGCCGCGCTCCGGAGCAGGCCTTGGTTTCCAGTTTTAACGCCCATTTTGGGGAAGAGCCGCCCCTGGTAGGCGATTTTGGTTCAGGCACGATCTTTTTTACGCACTGCAACCTTGATTGTGTTTTTTGTCAGAACTGGGAAATCAGCCACCTGGAAGCAGGAGCGGCAGTTTCTCCGGGGGAACTGGCCCGCATCATGCTGCTTTTGCAGGGACGGGGCTGCCACAATATCAACCTGGTGACGCCAACACCCCACCTCGCCCCTATCCTGGAGGCCCTCCTGCAGGCTAGGGAAGGGGGGCTAAAGCTGCCCCTGGTCTATAACTGCGGCGGCTATGAAGCCGTATCGGCGCTGCGCCTGCTGGACGGAATCGTGGATATCTACATGCCCGACTTTAAATACAGCGAAGCCGCCACCGCGCAACGCTGCTCCGGTCCTCCCGATTATCCCCGGCGGGCCCGGCAGGCCCTGCGTGAAATGCAGCGGCAGGTGGGGGACCTGGCGGTAGATGAGCGGGGGATCGCCCGGCGCGGCCTGCTGGTACGCCACCTTGTCCTGCCGGGGGGGCTGGCCGGGACAGAAGAAGTCCTCCGTTTCCTGGCGGAGGAGATCTCGCCGCACTGCGCCGTAAATATTATGGGCCAGTATTACCCTGCCTACCGGGCAAACCTTTATCCTCCTCTGGACCGCCGCGTAAGCAGGAAAGAGGTGGAGGAAGCGCGGGACCTGGCCAGGGCCAGGGGGCTGCGCCTGGTGGGTTGAGCAGCTGCCGCTGCTATTCCTTTTGAAAGATGGTATTGTAACGCTTGGTTAAGGAAAACTGAGCAGGGTTGGCGATATATTCAGCCGAACCAATGACGAGGAAGCCGCCGGGGTAAAGGGCGTGGGAAAAACGCTGCAGCAAAAAGTGCTGCGTCTCCGGTTTGAAGTAGATAAAAACATTCCGGCAGAAAATAGTATGGCATCTGCTCACAGGCTCGTCCGTAAGCAGGTTGTGGCGCCGGAAACGGACCGCCCTGGAAATTTCAGGTTTAATAGAATACAAATTTTCTTCCCGGGTAAAGTATTGCTCCACCACGGCAGCGGGGATCCGCCCCAGCTGTTTTTCGTTATAGCAGCCCTGCTGGGCAAAGAGCAAAGCCTTATCGTCAATATCGGTGGCATGGATCTCCGCACGATGAAGGAGCTTTAAGCGGTGGAGGATGATCGCCACCGTATATGGTTCTGCCCCGATGGAACAACCGGCGCTCCAAACGACCAGCTTCCCCGGGAAATTTCTGCCCAGTTCCGGGAAAACATGCTCCTCCAGCAGGTTGTAAACCTTTGTATCGCGAAAAAATTCCGAGGTGTTAATCGTCAGGTAGTTTAAAAAAAACTCCAGGGCCGACGCCGAAGCCATGAGGTGCTCATAAAATTCCTTATAACCGGCTTTCTTTTGCCGCTGCATCAGTTGCAGGATCCGCCGCTCCATCTGCTTGTCCTTATACAGGTTCAGGTCCAGCCCGGTGCGCCGGAAAAAAGCCGCCTTAAATTCGCCGTAATCCCATTCGTTTTTCAATCTGGCTTCTCTCCTTTTTGCTCACCGGAGCGAATTAAGCTGACGATGGTCGGGCCCAGCTGTTCCAGAGGGACAATATAATCGGCCAGGCCTTCGCTGATCACCGCTTGCGGCATACTGGGAATTACAGCTGTAGCCGGGTCCTGGCAGACGGTGCGCCCTCCCTTTTTTTTAATGCTGGCCATCCCCTGCGTCCCGTCACGCCCCATGCCCGTAAGGACGACACCGATGACAAGGCGGCCAAAGGTGTCGGCCAGAGAAGCCATCATCACATCGGCGGCGGGCCGCACGTGCTGGACGGGGGGAGCGCTGCTGAGCTCTGTAATCCCGTTTTTATTCACTACCAGGTGATAGCCGCCGGGCGCCATGTAGGCCTCGCCTTCGCGGATACTCTCGCCGCCCCGCGCTTCCCGCACCTGCAGCTGGGAAATCATGTCCAGCCGCCGGGAAAGGGATTCGGTAAAACCTGCGGGCATATGCTGGGTAATAAGGAAAGCGGCAGGCAAAGCAGGAGGCAGGCTGCGAAAGATAAGATCAAGGGTGCGGGGGCCGCCCGTTGAAGCCCCGATAGCCACTATATTGCGGGGAAACTTTCCCGGGGAGCTTTTTGGTGGCGGCGCAGGCACAGCAGCAGCACCAGCGTCTCCGGCCGGTTCAGGCTGGGCCGGGGGTGGATGGAGCAGCCGCGCCGTGGCCGCAGCCTTGATTTTAAGCAGCAGCTCCTGCCTGAGCGTATCGCTGCCGACCCCTTTAAATACCGCCGGTTTGGAGACAAAGTCCACAGCCCCGTAGGAAAGGGCCTCCACGGTGATCTCGCTCCCTTCCCGTGTATGGCTGCTCACCATGATCACAGGAAGCGGTTTTTCCCCCATGAGCCTCTTTAAGGTCTCCAGGCCGTTGAGGTTGGGCATCTCCACATCCAGGGTTATGACATCGGGATGCAGGAATTGCCGTTTACGCAGGGCGTCCAGACCGTCCCGGGCTGTGCCCACCAGTTCTATTTCCGTATCGCTGCTGAGAAGATCGCCGATCAAACGGCGCATAAACGCCGAATCATCAACGACCATCACTTTGATCCGCTTGCTCTGCCTGTTTTTAACCATTTGCAATTGCAATCCTGTCCAGATGGTTTAATCCCAGCATACTATAATCTATAATTCGATTTCACCCTTGCCCACGGTAGAGATGGTCACCCTGCCGCTCTCCACAAACAGGCGCATGGTCCGGCCATAGTTCCCGCCCACGTCTTCCGCCACGATGGGTATATCGAGCTCGCGCAGAGTCTGGCGCACCATGGCTATATTCCTTTCCCCCACGCTAATATTTGTTTTTTGAAAGGCAAAAAGCTGGCTGCCTCCAGCGATCTTCGCCTTGAGGCGGCTTTTTTTCGCGCCCATGTTTTCCATTTTATTCACCAAAAGGGGTATGGCCGTATCTGCAAATTTAGCGTGGTTCAGGGAGTTCTCCCTGTTTTTAAACTGACGGCTCTCCGCCAGCAGAATATGGGACAAGCCGCCAACTTTGCTGAGCTCGTCGTAGAGGGAGATCCCCACGCATGAACCCAGACCCACGGTGATGATAATGCCCCTCTCTTTAAGCACGGCCAGATCTGCGATTTTGACCTTGACAACTTCGCTTTCTATAGCCATTGACATCATCATTATGACAGCCCCAGGATTCTGAATATTTTCTCCAGCGCCCCTTCATCGGGCAAGATGAGGACACTGCCTTCAATACGGGTCTGGCTGGTATTCAAGGTCGTCTTTAAAAGGACTACTTCATCATCAATAACACGGGCCTCAGCCAGAACTGTGGAGATAATTGCCCCGGCCATATCCACGGCCACCTCGGGAGGCGTAGGCAAAAGCTGCAGGTTGGTCATCATGGAGATGGCATTAAGATAGGAGGCCGTAAGGATATTGCCGACTTCCATGAGGACGGAGAGGCCCATCTCATCAAAATCCCCGCTGGAGCCGGGGATTAAAGCAGAAATAAGGTTGGCAGCGCTCTCCAGGGAAAGGACAAAAAGGACAGTCAGCGCCAGATCCCCTTTGCCTTCGATATAAACACCGACTACAGCGGTCTCCTCCCCCTCCAGGGAGGCGGGGATATCTTGCAGCGGGATTAAATACGCCGCCGGCACGTCCATATCTATCTTCTCGCCAGCAAGCATCTGGGAAAGGGAAGTTACGGCATTGCCTACGCCGATATTAGCCAATTCTTTGAGTACATCCAGGCGGCTGTCGTCGATCCTCTGCTGCCCCAATAATCTTCACCTCTCCGCCAAAGGGTTACTTAAGTTAAAAAATTAAAGCAAAACTAACCTAACCCGCAACTTTCTGTAGCGCCTCCACAATGCGGTCGGGCTGGAAAGGCTTAACAATAAAGTCCTTCGCCCCGGAATTCAAGGCTTCAATGACCAGGGCTTTCTGCCCCATAGCGCTGACGACGACAATCTTGGCGTTGGGATCCCGCTGCATGATCGTTTTAATGGCCGTAATGCCGTCCATATTGGGCATGGTAATATCCATGGTTACCAGGTCGGGCTTGATGGCTTCATACTTGTCCACAGCCTGCTGGCCGTCCTCTGCTTCCCCTGCTACCTCAAAGCCGTTTTTCTCCAGCACGTTGCGCAGGGTCATACGCATAAACGCCGTATCATCAGTGATAAGAACCTTTTTTCCCAATGCTTACCCTCCCGTCTTCAAGCAAACTGGCCACATCAAGGATGAGGGTTACCCTGCCGTCACCTAGCACAGTGGCACCGGCAATACCCTTAATCTCGTTGATAAAGCTGCTCAGGGATTTAATTACTATCTCCTGCTGGCCCAAAAGCTCATCCACAACGAGGCCGGCTTTCTTGTTCCCCGCCTTTACCACAACCACAGGATAAACTTCTCGGCCCTCCTCAAAGGAACCCATCTCCAGGGCTTCACTCAAGCTGTTTAGCGGCAGGACCTCCTCCCGCAAGGTAATTACCCTTACCTGGTTAATTGTTTTGATTTCACGGGGCTCGACAAATATATTTTCCCGGATGGCCTCAATGGGTATGGCATAAATTTCATTACCTGCCCTGACCATGAGGGTCCGGATAATCGCCAGGGTAAGGGGCAAACGCAGGATAAAATGGGTGCCGCTGCCCTTTTCACTTTTGACCTCCACTGTCCCGTTAAGGGCCTCCACGCCGGTCTTAACGACATCCATACCGACACCCCGGCCGGAAACATCGGTGACAACACTGGAGGTGCTAAAACCGCTGCGGAAAATAAGCTGGATAAGCTCATCTGCCGTCATCTCCGCCAACTCATCGCGGCTGGCAATCCCCTTCTCCAGGGCCTTCTTCTTGATGATCTCCGGGTCGATCCCCCTGCCGTCATCGGAGACGCTCACGACCACATGGCTCCCCTCATGGTGGGCCTCCAGGACAATGGTACCGGCGGGGTTCTTGCCCCGCTGCTGCCTTTCCTCTGGCGTTTCAATGCCGTGATCCACCGCGTTGCGCAGCAGGTGCACAAGGGGATCGCCGATCTGGTTGACAATGGTCCGGTCCAGCTCCGTCTCTTCACCGGAGATCACGAGCTCTACCCCTTTATTCTTTTCGATGCTGAGGTCCCGCACCATGCGGGGGAAACGGTCAAAAACCTGCTTGATGGGGACCATGCGCAGGGTCATAACCGCGTTTTGCAGGTCTGTGGTAATCCTCTCCAGCTGCTCCAAAGAAGCGGAGAGGAGCTCGTCCCCCGCCATCTTTCCCAGCTCCACCACCCGGGTACGGTTGATAATCAACTCGCCCACCAGGTTAACCAGGGTATCCAGCTTGGCCGTTTCTACCCGCACCGTCTTTTCCGCCGCCCTTTTCTGGGCGTTCAGGCCGGCTTTTTTTGCCTCAACCGGAGCCGGTTCTGCCCTGCCGTCTGCCTGCGCCGGCAGCTCCGCCCCCGGCCTTTCCGCCTCTGTCCCGGACGGCTGCGGCCGGTCCTGCGCCTTTTCCGGGGCAGCAGTTGCGGCGGCCGCGTCAACTGCAGCCGTTTCCTGCTCCAGGACCAGGTCCCTAAGGGGGGCAATCTCCACCCTTTCTATCTCCGCAATCCCTTCGATGGCGCGGCGTATTTCCTCAATTACGGGATTGCCCACAACAATAAAATAAAAATCCCGCTCAAAAAGGCCTTCATCCAACTCCTGCATGGAAGGAACCGTTTTTATAATCTCGCACTGCCCTTCCAGGGCCTTGAGGACCATATAAGCCCTTACCGACTTTAAAAGGGAACCTTCCCGCAGCCAGACATGGATGTGGTAGATAAGCTCTCCTTTGTCCAGCACATCTTTGAGCATCTCTTTTTCATAATCATTGAATGTTTCATGGAAATAAGCCAGGTCCAAAGCCGGGGCAGGCTCAGCCTCCCCGGGCTGCCCGGCGGCAGGCGGGGCCGCCTCCATACTGTCGGAGGCCGCAGCGCCTTTCGCTTTTCCTTTTCCCTGCCAGGCCAACAGCTTTTTTTCCAGCTCCTGGACATCATCCCGGTAAACTTCCTGGTTGTCCAGGTTGTCCACCATTATCTGTACCAGGTCCACGGCTTCAAAAAGGAGGCTTACCATCTCCCTTTCTACGTCAACGCCGCCGCTGCGCAGAGAATCAAGGAGTGTCTCCATGGCATGGGTCAGGCCGGAGATAAGCTCATAACCCATGGTTCCGGCCATCCCTTTCAGACTGTGGGCGGAGCGAAATATCTCCGTCAGGTGCCCCGTATCATGGGGATCCCTCTCCATATCTAGGAGGTGATCGGTCATGCTCTGCAGGTAATCCCGGGCTTCCGCCAGGAAAAGATCCCTGTACTCTTCCATTTTTTCACTCCTTTACCTAGAAGGCGCACTCTCTAAGGCATTTATTGCACTTTATCGCCCAGGATAATATCATCCAGGACAATCTTTTCGTCCGTCGTCAGAATCTTTTCCAAGTCCAGGATAATCAGGAGCCGTTCTTCCAGCTTGCCCACACCTTTGATCAGGTCGGTACGGGTGCCGGCAATACGTGTGGGAGGAGGCTGAATGGCAGACGCGGAAAAGCGGAGCACTTCGGTAACCGAATCCACAATCAGGCCCACGTTGTTGCCCTTTATCTCCACAATAATAATCCGCGTCTGTTCGTTCCGTTTTCCCAGGGGCATCTCAAAACGTTTGCGCAGGTCCACCACGGGGATAACCTCGCCGCGCAGGTTGATTACGCCTTCAATATAATGGGCCGACTGGGGCAGCGGCGTCACCTGTGTCATCTTCAACACTTCCCGCACCTGCTGTATATCAACGGCAAACTCTTCATTTTCCAGCTTAAAAGCCACCATCTGGATCTCCGTATGCTCAGACTTGCCCATCATTTTACTCACCCCTTGCTTTAATTTAAGGCTTTACCATGTCAATTATTTTAAAACCAAACTGCCCGTTAACCAGAACCACCTCCCCTTTGGCCACGAGGAGGTCGTTGGCGTAGACGTCAACGGGCTCCCCCAGGTAACGATCAAGGGCAATAACTTCACCGGGGTAGATGGAAAATATTCTTTTTAAGGGCAGCCGCGTTTTGCCCAGCAGCACATAGATATGGACAGGGATATCCCGGATCATGTCAATACGGGAATAATCCCGCTCCTGCCAGATCCTGGCCGGGGTTTTTGCTTCAGCTTCCTCCGGCGCCGGGGCCTCAGCGGCAAGGGCGCGGGTAAACGCCTCCAGATCGGCAAACATCCCCGCCTCGTCTTCGCCCTCTTTCCCTTCCTTCTCTGGGCCGCTGCCTTCTTCGGCCAAAACGCCCGCGGGGCCGGGCTGTTCCCGAAACTGTTCCAACCCTTCGGCCACCAAATCTTCGAGCAGGCCCGCTTCAGCTTCTCCGCCCTGGCCGGCCATGCCGACACCGGCCAGGAGCTGGCCGGAGATCTCCCGGGCAAAATCCAGGGGTACAAGCTGCAGGAGCTTGCTGTCCAGGAGGTCTTCCACCTCTATGCGAAAGGCAATCTGGACTACGGGGGTATGATCCTCCATCTCGGCAAGGTCGAATTTTTCCGTGTGAAGGTTCTTCCTCTCCACAAGGGGAGGAGATATATCGATGAGGCGGTGGAACATATCGGACATGCTCGTAGCCGTGGCGCCCATCATCTGGTTCATCGCCTCGCTGATCCCCGAGATCTCCAGCTCGCCCAGCTCCGGGGGGCGTTCCGGCGGCTCCATGCCCAGCATCAGGCCCACAATGGCCAGGGCGTCGTCTTCGCTTAAAATCAGAATATTATGCCCGGCAAGCCCTTCTATATAATTGACGGTCACCACCAGGCAGGGGGTGGGATAATTGGCCCGGACCTCGCCCATGGTGGTCAGGGTCACATGGGGCGTGGTAATCTGGACTCTCCTGTTCAATATTTTGGAGAGGGCCGTGGCCGAGGAGCCAAGGGAGATATTGCCCACCTCCGCCAGGGCGTCTTTCTGCAGCGCGCTCAGGGTCTCTGTCCCTTCCGCCGGGGCCCCTGCCTTCTCCGCCGGCCTATCTCCTCCCTCTGCCAAAAGGGCTTCCTGCTCTTTGCGCGGGGTCCGCGCCGCAGCCGCTTCCTTTTCCCCGTCGACCAGGCCCTGCAGGAGCTGAGAGGTTATTTTGCGGGCAAAGGAAACGGGCATAATCTGCCAGAACTGGCTCTGTAAAAGATCGCCGATCTCCAGGCTGAAGGCTACCTGCAGCACAGGCTCAGCGCCGGCCATAACGCCCTCTGCCTGGGTTTGCTGCTGCAGGTTGCTGTATGCTACCCGGGGGGGGGTAATATCCGTATCACGGCCCAAAAAGACAGAGAGGGCGGTGGCGGCTGAACCCATCATCTGGTTCATCGCCTCGCTGACTGCGGAAAGCTCCATCTCCCCGATGGGCGCCGGATTTTCCGGCGGCAGGCCCATCATTAAAGCGGCAATGACCGCCGCGTCGTTCTGGTTGAGGATAAAAATATTCTCCCCTTCCAGCCCCTTGGTATAATTTACCCGGGTGATGATGCTTTCCCCCGGAAACTGCTCCCACAGGCGATCCACGGTTTTAAGAAAAAAGCGGGGAGCGGTAATCTGGACACGCTGGTTGAGCAGGTGCGACAGGGCTGTAGAAGACGAACCAAGGGAAATAGTGCCGACTTCGGCCAGGGTATCCAGCTCCAGGGGAGAAAAGAGCTCCTCCAGTCCGGGCTCCGGTAAAGCCTCTGCTTCCCCCTGCCCTTCTCCGTCGCCTGCGGCCTCTGCCCCGGGCGGCAGGAGGGGAGCAATGACCTCCCGCATTAAAGTATGGGGAACCAACTGAAAGAAATCCAGCTCGCCAACTTCTTCCACTTCCAAGAGGTAATGTATGACCACCCAGTTTTCCGCAGCCGCCGGCTGCTCTTCCTCCCCTATCCCCTCCCCCAGGGCAAGATAAGCAATTTGCGGGGCATCAATGGCGATCTCGCTGCCTAAAAAAGCGGCAAGGGAGGTGGTATATACGCCCATGATCATCCCCACCGCTTCGCTCAGGGCGCTGCTTTCCATCTCCGTAAGCTCTTCGGGAGGGCTTGGCGGAGCTTCTTTGCCCAGCAGCAGGGCTGCCAGGGAGGCTGCGCTTTTACCGGGGAAAAAAAGGCACTGCTCCCCCGCCAACCCTTTTAAAAAAAGGATACGGGCAAAGAGCCCTTTTTCTGCCATCCCGCTTAAACTTTCCCGCCGTTGTAGCTCTACCTCGGGCGGCCTGGCGCGGATGGCACCCTGAATAAAAACGGCCAGGGCCTGAGGCACCGCGTTGATGGCAGCATTGGCAATCTCCAGCATTATTTCTTTTTCCAGAGGTTTCAGGGACAATTCGGCCATGCAGCACCTTTATAAGGAATTAATTACTTTGATTTTTTTTCAATATTCGCCAATGTTTATGGAAATCCTGCAAAATCATCCAGGTATTCCTCAACAGAATTTTCTGCAATGTCCAGGACAGAAGTGCCCCCTTGCCTGTCCCGCAGGCTACTCCCCTGGCCCTTGTTCTTATCTCAGGCGCTTTATCCTCTCCACGGGAGAGAAGATATGGGTGATCTTAATGCCAAAGTTTTCTTCCACAACGATCACTTCGCCCCGGGCAATAAGTTTCCCGTTAATAAAAACATCCACAGGATCGCTGATGACGCGGTTTAACTCCACCACTTTGCCGGGGCCGATCTCCATTACTTCTTCCAGGCTTTTTACCACCTCTCCCAGGCGGACAGAAAGCCGCAGCGGAAAATCCAGGATCAGATCCAAGTTACGCATTTTTTCGCCGCTGGGGACAGCGGCGGCACCGGCAGCAGTTTCCCCGGCGGGCTGCGTTTGTCCTTCCCCGGAAGACGGCGCGCTGCCGGCCCCAAGGAGGGCATCTATCTCCTCCTGGGTCAGGAAGTTATCAGGCACTCTCTTCCACCTCTTCCTCCAGGTGCCAGCCTTTAATCTGGACCGCTACATTCTGGCCGAAGGCACCGGGTTGAGCTTTAAACAACAGCTCGCCCTCCACGAGAATATCCAGGTCTTCCCCCTCCATCCGTTGCAGGGGAATAATATCTCCTTTGGAGAAACTAAGGAAATCGTCCAGGGTTACCGTTGTTTTGCCCAAGATGACATTGACGTCCACTTCCACCTGTTCCAGCTGTTTTAGTAAACGCTGCTCGTGCAGGCGCGTCAGGTCCTGGTGAGTCTGTTTGAACCAGAACTGGGAGGTAAGCTTGGGCATAATCTTCTCCAGGGTGATAAAAGGGAAGCAGAGGTTGAGCATGCCCTGGTTCCCCTTGATTTGCGTGGTAAAGGTAAGCAGCGCTACCGTTTCAGTAGAGGCAAACATCTGGTTGAACTGGGGGTTTGTCTCCATATTCTCCACGCGCGGCGTTAAGGACGTAATATCTTCCCAGACGTAACGCAGGTTGTTTAATAATTTGTCGTTGATCTGGCGCATTACCGTCAGCTCAATATCGGTCAGCTCCCTGGTATCCTTGGGGATCTCGCCGACGCCGCCAAATACCAGGTCGATGAGGGGAAAGACAAAAGAGGGGTTGGTCTCCAGCATGGCGCTGCCCAGCTCAGGGTGCATATTAAATACCGTCACCAGGGTGGGGATGGGCAAGGAAAAAATAAACTCCTCGTAGGTTACCTGGCTGACGGAGACCAGCTGGATCTGCACCGGCACACGCAGGTAAGCAGCAAGAAAGTTCCCCAGCATCCGCGCATAGTTATCGTGGATAACCTGGAGCGTGCGGATCTGCTCTTTAGAGAATTTACTGGGACGGCGAAAATCATAACTGCTGTGGTCTTTTTTCTCTTCTTCCTTGGCTACGGCCTTGACGGAGCCGGAACTCAGGGCGCTGATCAGCGAATCGATCTCAGATTGGGACAAAATATCTTTGGCCATTTCTTTCCACCTGAACCAGTTTTTCTAGCTGCCTTAATCTTAACATAAAAGCGACCAAGAAAAAAGTAGGGAATAGCCCCACCACCGAGAAAAGGCAACCTTAGACCATTCCCGCAGACACAAAAGAAAACAGCCGGGCTTTGCCAGCTTTGGGCGGGCTCGGGCTTTCTATTAAGACTGGAGGTTCAGGGTAAGGCCAAAGAGCTCGTCTGCCGTAACCATGGCCCTGGAGGTGGCCTGCAGCGCCCGCTGGCCGCGCAGGAGCGTGGTCATTTGCCGCGCCAGGTCCACATTGGCGCTTTCCAGGTAGCCGGCCCTGATCACACCAAAATCGTCCTCTCCGGGCAGACCCTCCCGGGGAGGGCCGCTGGCGGCAGAGGGTAGCAGCAGGTTGTCCCCCAAGGCGGTAAGGCTCTGGGGGTTCACAAACTGATAGAGGTAAACCCGGCCCAGCTCCACGGTGGCAGAAAGATCCATCTCCTGCTCCCCTGCAGGCAGAGCATCATCCCCTGCTTCCAGCGGCAGAAGGGCCGCCTGCACAAGGCCGGAAGGAGTTATGGTCAGGCTGGCAAAGTCGATCCTGCCCTCCTGCGCCCGTAAAAAGAGGGGCGGGTCGAGGATGGTGCCGTCGGGCATGGTCAGGTTGCCGGCGGCATCAAGGGCAAAATTGGCGCTGCGCGTGTAGGCATGGCTGCCGTCAGCTCTGATTACCCGGAAGAAGCCTTCACCCAGGACGGCCAGATCCAGGTTCCGGCCCGTATAGGTAAGAGCGCCTTGTTCCCGGGAGGGGACAATGCTGGAAACTGCCGTGCCGCGCCCGCCCCGGGGAGGCAGGGGCGGTTCCCCGGCATGGGGCAGGCGCCTTTCCGCCAGTTCCCGGTAAGTCAACTCCCAAAAGGAGACCTGTTTTTCTTTAAAGGCAACGGTATTGACATTGGCGATATTATGGGCCGTAACGTCAAGGAGCTGCTGAAAAGCGCACAGCCCACTGAAATTTTGGGAGATCGCCTTGAGCATCTTTGACCCTCCCCTTTACAGGTTTGCCAGCTCGTTGGCAGCGCGGGAGAGGAGCCGGTCATACACTTGGGAGATCTTTTGCGCCGCCTCATAACTGCGGCGCACCCGCAGCAGCTCCGTCATCTGTCTGCCCAAATCGGTATTGGCTTCTTCAAGGTAACCCTGCAAGATGTTGGGGTATGCCAGCTGTTCGGGCAGGGCGCCTTCGGCGGCCTCGTAGAGGTTGTAGCCTTCCTTAAAGAGCAAGTCCTGAGGGGCAAAATTAAGTACCAGCAACCTCTCCACCAGCGCGCCGTTTTGGTCATAGATATTTCCCTGCCGGTCTAGGCGCGGCCGGTCTGTCTGCAAAACCACAGCGCCCCTTTCCCCCTGGACAGGGAAGCCGCTGCTGTTGACGAGGACACCTTCCCCATTTAAATGAAAATGGCCGTCCCGGGTATAACGGAGGCCTGCCGGGGTTTCCACCACAAAAAAACCGGGGTCCTGCAGGGCCAGATCCAGCTCCCGGCCCGTTTCCCGCAAAGCGCCGGGACGGTGTAACACCACCGTCTCCTCCACGGCGATATTTTCCGCGGCAATACCCACAGGACCGTGGAGCAGGGTCCTGGCGTGGGGAGAAGTTTTTTCCAGACGGTAGAGGTAAATTTCCGGGAAGGCCCTGGCCACCACCTCTGTCCTCTTATAACCATTGCTATGGATATTGGAAAGGTTATTGCTGATATGTTCCAGGCGCACCTGGTTTACAAGCATGGACCCGGCAGCGTTGTACAATCCGCGCATAGCTGGCTCCTTTCCCTTGAAGGCAATCTCAGGCCCAAGGGCGGGTTAAGGCCTATCTATCCCCTGGCACCTATTTACTTATCGGCAGTTACCTTTCCTTGTTTAAGTTTTCCGGCAGATTTAAGCTCTTAGTAGCAGAGACTACCCAGGGCGGTTTGTGGCCCAAGGAAAGGAGCAGCTCCACTTCGCCCCGCCCCAGCTGGAGCCGGCAGGCAATCTCCTCCGCCGTCAGCCCCTGCCGGGAGAGGTGCAAAACCTGGGCCAAGGAGCCGTTTTTAAGCGGCAGACCGGCCTCTTTCTGCCCCTGCCTTCCCTCTGCCAAGACTGCTTTAAGTTCCTGCAGCTCTAGATCCATCCTCTGGGTTTTGACCGTCAGGTCTTCCACCCTGTGCAAAAGCTCATGGAGCATAAGGCGCGTATCCATACGTGCTCTGGCCTGTTTTTCCTGGCGCAGCAAGCGTAAAAAAAAGGGCTCTGCCCCTCCGTGGCGGACCAGCCACCCCGTTAAAAGGAGGCCGGCCAGGCAACCAATAACAACTCCCAGCAACAGCATGGCCGTATCCACTTAAAACAGGCCCCCTTTCATTTTTCCATATAGCCGGCGGCATGCAGAGATTCCCGCAGGCTGCGCAAAGCCCGGGCATGGAGCTGGGAGACGCGGGCCGTGGATACTTTGAGCAAGCTGCCGATCTCCTTGAGTGTAAGCTCCTCCTTGTAATAAAGGGCCAGGAGGAGCCTCTCCCGCTCCGCCAGGGCATTAAGGGCACGGGTAAGCACCTCCCTGCGTTCGTCCCGCTCCAGGTTCTCTTCCGGTGTGACGAAGGGTCCGGCGGGGAGCAGTTCTTCTTCCCCCCCCTCGGAAGATGCCGCCGGGGCAAAGAGCAGCGATTCCAGGGAAACCAGGGCATAGGAATTGACCTGGCTGTAAACCTGTTCTACCGCCTCCACCGACCATTTTAAGGCGTCAGCCAGCTCGGCCGTAGACGGCTCGCGGCCGAGCTGGTGGGCAAGCTTCTGCTCCGCCCCCTGCAGCTCCCGCAGCCGCCGGTAAAGGGAACGGGGCGGCCAGCTGAGCCGGCGCAGTTCGTCGAGCATGGCCCCGCGGATACGCCAGGTAGCAAAGGTTTTAAAACCTGTATCGAAGGCCGGGTTAAAACGCTCCAGGGCTTCCAGCAGACCTATAACCCCGCTGGCCACCAGGTCTTCTTCTTCAACCTGGGACGGCAGCCCCAGGGAAAGGCGCCCGGCAATCTGCTTTACCAGGGGCAGGTATTCTTCGATTAACGCGTCCCTTGCTTCTTTTTCCCGCGTCTGCATATATTTTTGCCAGAGATCTTCGCTCAACTTTTTCCACCCCCTAGCGCGCCTTCTCCCGGGACAGGATAAAAATAATATTGATCAGCTCGTCCCTGACCTTTTCGCTGATCTCCACAAATTCCAGCCCCAGGCGGTAACGGCGTACCTCTTTGGTGGCCTCAAGATCGAAAACACGCACTACCTGGCCCTTCAGTAAGAATTCTTTCCGGCTGTTTTTGCTGTTTAACTGGAAACGCAAAGCCAGGAGGCTGCCTTCCGGTATAAACCTGTTCACCACCAGGGCAATGCCTCCTCCGCTTATGTCCACGATAATACCGCTGGAAGGCACCGGCAGCTGCTCCAGCAGCTTGGGCAGGAGCTGGCGCAGCAGGTCGGGATCGGGATCTTCCGCTCCTGCCCCGTCCTTTTCCTCTCCATCTGCCGCGCTTCCCCCTTTGCGCAGGACCCAGTAATCTGCCTCCAAGGAGGCAGCCAGGCGGAAAAACTGACGGCGCTGGCTGCGCTTAATCTCCTCGGGCCAGGCCAGCACAAAAAGGAGGACGTTGCCGCTGCGCTTGCGGCCGATCACCTCGCTGTTAAAGCTGTAAAGGGCATCTCCCACGGTAACGCGCATATTGTAATCATTCTTTTCCCGCATGATCAGCTGACTTTTACCCTTCATGGGGACGCCTATGGCAAAGGCGGTATCATCCACTTCCTGGATCAGGCTCTTGTAATAAACCTTGCTCTCTTCGTCATAGACCTCGATGAGCATATTTTCTTTGAAAATTTTATCTACAACCATCCTCTGTCTCCCTGCTGAACTAAGCTTTTTCGGCCTGGTTTGACCAATGCTTGAAAAGGCGCCTTAAAAAGGCCTTTTCTTTCACCGGGGCCGCAGCGGCCTTTTCCACCCCCAGCAGATGCCGGGCAATCTGCCGGGTAGAGCTGGCTGCCGGGGAACGGGGGTAGCGGAGCACGTAGGGCGAGCATTCAACCACAGCTTTATGCACATACTGGTCAAAGTTTACGCTCCCCAAATAGGTAAGCTTAACCGCCAAAAAATTATGGCAGACCCTGGCAATGCGCTGGAAAATCTGTTCCCCCTCGGCGGCGCTCTCCACCATATTCACAATCAGCCCGATGTTTGCCTGGCGGTAGTAGCGGTCAACCACCTTGATTACGCTGTACACGTCCGTAATGGCCGTGGGCTCGGGGGTGGTAACGAGGACGAGCTCATCGGCGGCAGCGATAAAGGTGACCACGTTGCGCGAGATGCCTGCAGAGCAGTCCACAAAGATGAAGTCAGTCTCTTGCTCCAGGTAAGAAAGGCGGCTGAGCAGCTCTTCCCTCTGCCAGTTATCCAGGCTGATAATTTCCGGGATACAGGAACCTCCCGGCAGCACCTCAAGGTTATAGGGGCCGCGCAAAATAACCTCCTGCAGCTCCTTTTCGCCCCGGATCACGTCGATGAGGGTATAAAGGGGCTTGAGGTCCAGGAGAATATCTACGTTGGCCATGCCCAGGTCCGCGTCCAGGATCATGGTCTTATAACCCATCTGCCCCATACTCAGGGCCAGATTAACGGCAAGGTTCGTCTTCCCCACGCCTCCTTTGCCGCTGGCCACCACAAATATGCGGGGAGAACCTTCCGGGCGCCGTAAAGAATAATCTCTCTGCCCCTGCACCAGCGCTCGTAAACGTTCTGCCTGGTCTGTCATCATTATTCCTCCCCCAGCAGCAAATCGGCGATTTTATCCACGTCGGCGAGACAGATATCGTCGGGCACGCTCTGCCCCATCGTCATATAGACAATGGGCAGGCTGGTAAAATGGATGCCATTTAAAAGGAAACCGTATGTACTGGTCTCATCGAGCTTGGTAAAGATGAGCCGGTTGTAGTTCATGGAGCGGAAATTCTCCGCGATCAGTTTCAGATCCCGCGTCTTAGTGGTGGCGCTGATCACCAGGAATATCTCCGCAGGGGGCAAATTTTGCAGGTAGCCGGCCAGCTCCCTGATATGGGAGATGTTCAGGGTGCTGCGCCCGGCGGTATCGATGAGGACCCGCTGGCAGCGGCTGAATTTTTCTACGGCCTTGCGCAGGTCCCGGGGGGTCATGACCACCTCCAGGGGCAGGCCCGTTATCTCCGAATAGGTACGCAGCTGTTCCAGGGCGCCGATACGGTAATGATCAATGGTAACGATACCCACATTTTCCCCCTGGTAAAGGGCATAGCGCGCCGCCAGTTTGGCCAGGGTGGTAGTCTTTCCCACCCCCGTCGGCCCCACAAAGACCTGCACCTGGGCCCCTTTTTCCGGCACCGTCTTTAAACGCTTGCGCAGGCTGCGGCGCAGGAACAACCCTGCCACCTCCCGGGGAAAGGAGGCCTCGCCTTGGAGGTATTCCTTGATCTCTTCTAGGAGCTCCGCTATAAGTTCGGGCATGACCTCCTGCTGTTCCAGCTGCAGACGCCAGTACTTCAGCAGCTCATGCTCCTGCCGGTTAAGCTCCGGCGTTTTTTCCTCCCGCTGCACCAGGCGCATCAATATTTTTCTTAAATCGGAAAGCTCTTCGCGGATCCCCTTTTCCAGCTCAGGCTGGGGGAGCGTCCCAGAGACATGGGAGCGGGAGGAGTTGTTATTGTCCACCGCAGCAGTTATCTCCATGCGCAAGGGGGCAAAAAAACCCCGCAGCCCCTTCATGCGCACGCGGCGGCTTTCCAGGATCACCGCATCGGGCCCCAGCTCGTCTTTAACGCGCATCATCCCCTCACGCATGTCCTGCACATAAAACTTTCTAACCCTCATTTTCCTTTAACACCCCCACCGCTTCTAGGGATAACTGAGGTACCACTTCATTTAAAGAAATTACGGGCAGATCGGGGAGAAAACGCTCTACCAGACGCCGCAGGGGGAGGCGTATACGGGGAGAAGTTAAGACTACAGGAGACAGCCCCCGCTGGCGCAGCCTTTCCGTAAGGCTGGATAACCCCTGGATAATCCTCTGTGACACCTCCGGCTCCAGGACAGGAAAGCTGCCGTGCATGGTCTGCTGCACCGAGGCGGCAATGGCCTTCTCCAGGCCAGGGTCGATGGTGATTACAAAGAGCTTGCCCTCCTCCCCGGCAAAGCGGGCGCTGATCGCGCGGGCCATGGACTGGCGCACGTATTCAGTAAGGAGGTCCGTATCCCGTGTGGAGGCGGCGTAATCAGCCAGCGTCTCCAGGATAGAGGGAAGATCCTGCAGCGGTATCTGCTCGCGCAGTAAGTTTTGCAGGACTTTCTGCACCTCTCCTACGCTCATCAGGCCGGGGATCAGTTCCTCTACTACAGCGGGGCGGGTCTCCTTGACCATATCCACCATCTCCTTGACTTCCTGGCGGCCCAGCAGCTCCGCAGCATGGCTGCGGGTGACCTCCGTAAGGTGGGTAATCAGCACCGTAGCCACATCCACCACGGTACAACCCATGAGCTCCGCCTCCTCCTTCTGCGCGGGGGAGATCCAGACAGCAGGGAGGTTGAAGGTGGGCTCCCGCGTAGGGATGCCCGCCAGCTCCTCAGGCAAGGCTCCCTCCGGGTTGAGGGCCAGCAAGTAGCCAGGGCGCAGCTCACCCCGGGCAATTTCATTGCCCTTTAACTTAATCAAGTAGCTATTAGGGGGGAGCTGGAGGTTATCCCTGATGCGGATGGGGCGGATAATCATCCCCAGCTCGGCAGATAGCCGGCGGCGGGCCGTCGTAATACGCTGCAGGAGCTCCCCGCCTTCTTTTTTTTCCGTCAGAGAAACTAGGTTATAGCCGATCTCGATCTCCATCAGATCGGGCTTGATCAGGCTGCGCAGGTCCTCCTCGGGTTTTGGCGGCGCCTCTTCTTCCTCCTTTTCCGCTTCTTCCTGCTTCCGGAGCACCGTTTTCCGGTCCTCCCGCAGGAGGATAAAGGCGCCCGAACCGCAGGCCAGGGCCATGACAAAGAAGGGGAGAAAGGGCAGATCGGGGATCAGCCCCAGGGAGAGGAGGATAGCAGCAGCAATGCCCAAGACCCTGGGAAAGCCAAAAAACTGGGAGGTAAAATCCTTGCCAAAGGACTCTTCCCCTGCAGAGCGGGTCACGAGCATACCTGCGGCAGTGGAGACGAGCAGCGCAGGGACAGTGGCCACCAGGCCGTCCCCTACCGTAAGGATGGTATAGGTGCGGACCGCCGTCTCAAAATCCATGCCCCTTTGTACCATCCCGATAATCAGCCCGCCCAGGATATTGATGAGGACGATAATCACACCGGCGATGGCATCGCCCCGCACAAACTTGCTGGCGCCGTCCATGGCGCCAAAAAAGTCGGCTTCCCTCTGGATCTTCCGCCGCCGGGCCCGCGCTTCATTTTCGTCAATCAGCCCCGCGTTTAGGTCTGCATCAATACTCATCTGCTTCCCCGGCATGGCGTCCAGGGTAAAACGGGCCGCCACCTCGGCGATACGGCCGGCGCCGTTGGTAATAACTACAAACTGGACCACGGTGATGATGATAAAGACGATTAGACCGATGACATAATTGCCGCCCACCACAAACTCCCCAAAGGCGTTGATCACTTCGCCGGCCCGCGCCTCGGTAAGGATCAGACGTGTAGAAGAGATATTCAGGGCCAGGCGGTATAATGTGGCTACCAGCAAAACGGAGGGGAAAGTGGAAAGGTGCAGCACCTCTGTGGTAAAAAGGGTCATGAGCACGATGATCAGGGCCAGCGTAATATTAATTACCAGCAAGACATCGAGCAGGGACGGCCGGATAGGGATGATGATGATGGCCACAATAAAGACAAAGGCTATGGCCACAAGGACATCAGCGCTTTTGATGATGCTCATAAGAGCAGAACGGGGAGTCGTCGCCGGAGAGGGCAAGGCCGTCCACATCCTTTATGCCGGAATGACAAAAATTGCACAATTTTGTTATTATTATATGCTCCGCCTCCATTTTTTGCAACACCAGGGGGCGGCTTTAGCCTTTTTCAGGTAAGGGCCCTGTGAGGCGGCGCCAAAGAGGCACTCCCAGGCCGGTTTAAAGGGTACGGTGCCGCCTTTGCCTCCCTTTTTCCTGCAGGTGGTAAACCATGGCCAGGATCTCTGCCACGGCCTGGTACAGCTCCACGGGGATCTCTGCGCCAATCTCCACCTCCCGGTATAATAACCGGGCCAGAGGCGGGTCCTGGACGACGGGGATGCCGTAGGCCTGGGCCAGCTCGCGGATACGGGCCGCCAGGATCCCGGCCCCCTTGGCCAAGACGAGGGGCGCCCCGTCCTCTTGCTCCTTATAACGCAGCGCCACAGCCAGGGCTGTAGGGTTCGTAACCACCACGGTGGCCTCAGGCACCCGGGCTATACTGCGCTCCCGGGCAAGGGCGCGCTGCCGTTCGCGCAGGCGCGAGCGCACATAAGGGTCTCCTTCCAGCTGCTTGTACTCGTCTTTAATTTCACGCCGGGACATTTTCAGGTTTTTCAGGTACTCATAGCGCTGGTAGATGAAATCTAAGATCGCCAGGAGGAAAAACACCGCGGCCACACGGAAAGCCAGCCCCACCAGCACGTTCCCCAGCAGCCCGGCCGTCACCCGGGTCTCCTGCCCCAGCAACAGGAGCATCGGTTCAAGGCGGCCGCGCAGGTAAAAGTAACAGATCAGGGCGAAGATAACCACCTTGAGCACCGATTTGACCAGTTCAAAGAGGGAGCGGCGGGAGAAGATGCGCTTGAAACCCTCCACAGGGTTAAGGCGGTTAAGCTGGGGTTTTAGCGCTTCCGTAGAAACGAGGAAGCCCACCTGCATCACGTTTGCCACAAAGCCAATCAAAAAGGCCGCCAGCAAACAGGGCAGGACCAGCTTCATGAAATGGAGCAGGGAAAGGCGCATCACCAGAATTACAGGGAACTCCCCGGCAGCGGCCACTTCTACAGGGAGGACGCGCAGGTAATGCTGCAGCATGGCCATAATGCCCTCCTGCATAAAGGGCCAGTAGAGCAAGAGGAAAAAGGTCATGGCCGCCATATTTAAGGCCGCGTTCAGCTCCATGCTTTTCATGACCTGGCCCCGTTTGCGCGCTTCCCGGAGACGGTGCGGCGTGGCCTCTTCCGTTTTGTCGTCCCCTTCGGCAAAGAGCTGCAGGTCAAAGAAGCGCGCCGGAGGCGAAGGCGGAGCCAGAGAGAGGCGCCTCCTTTGTTTTTCTCTTTTCTCCAGTTCTCCAGCCATTAAGACCAGCTCTCCATAATTAAGATCATATCCCTGTTAAGGAGCGCAAACACGTCCCCCATTACCGCTCCTGCCAGGGGCAAAAGGAGCATGAACACCAAAAGCACCAAGGCTACTTTTAAGGGGAGCCCCACAATAAAAACATGGATCTGGGGGACAGTGCGGGAAAGGAGCCCCAGGGCTAAATCAAGCATCCAGAGCACCACCACCACCGGCGCAGCGATCTGGAAAGCCAGGACAAACAAAAAGCCAAAGGTACGGACATAGTGCCACAGGACCGCCTCTCCGGCAAAGGCCGCAGTAAGGGGGATCAGGGTAAAACTGTCCCGCAGGGAGAGGAACAAAAAATGGTGCCCGTTCAACATCAGGTAAAGGACTACGGCCATAAAATGGTAAAACTGCCCCAAAATAGTAACCTGGCCGCCAAAGAGGGGATCAAAAGTTGACGCCATCATGAGGCCGGCTTTATGGTCCATCAGCTGGCCGGCCATGAGAAAGACCGTCAGGAAAAGATAAACAAGGAAGCCAAGGCAAAGCCCCGTCCCCACCTGCCGCCCCACCAGCAGCAGCAGCTCCAGGTCGCTGCGCGGCAAGGGCAAGCGGCCCTCCCAGTTCAAGGCCAGCAGCACCGCCAAAACAAAGGAAAAAAAGATACGCAGGAGCACCGGGATACCCCGCCAGCCCAGAAAAGGGAGCAGCGCCACAAAGGCGACGACCCGGGAAAAGATCAGGAGAAAAGGCCACCAGAACTCCAGGAAAAAAGCTTCCGCCAACCTGCTCCTCCCCTTTTAAAACGGGACACTGAGATTCTGCCAGAGATTAAGGGTAAAATCCATGACGATACGCAAAATCCAGCTGCCAAAAAGAAAAATAGAGATAAGCACGGCCGCTATTTTGGGGACAAAGGCCAGGGTAGGCTCCTGGATCTGGGTCGTAGCCTGGAAGATGCTCACCAGCAGACCCACGGCCAGGCCTGTCCCCAGGATCGGGGCAGATACCAGTAAAATCGTCATAATCCCTTCCCGGGCCATATCAATAACCAACTGCGGGCTCACTCTCTCCCTCCTCTCAGGCGAAGCTCTGCACCAGCGACTGCACCACCAGGTGCCAGCCGTCCACCAGGACAAAGAGCAAGATTTTAAAAGGCAGCGAGACGATGACCGGCGGCAGCATGAACATCCCCATGGACATAAGCACACTGGCGACGACCATATCCAGGACCAGGAAGGGCACAAAGATAATAAACCCCATCTGAAAGGCCGTTTTCAGCTCGCTGATCACAAAGGCGGGGATGAGGGCGCTAAAGGGGGTCTCGGCCCGCTCCTGGGGGCTCTCCAGGCGGGCTACTTCCAAAAACAAAGCCAGGTCTTTTTCCCGCGTATGGTTAAGCATAAATTCCCGCAGCGGCTGTCCCCCGCGCTCCACCGCCTCCTCAAAGGAGATCTCTTCTGCCAGGTAAGGCCGCACAGCCTGCTCGCTGATCTGGGCCCAAACAGGGGACATGACAAAAAAAGTCAAAAAAAGGGCCAGGCCGATGACAACCTGGGTAGGAGGGATCTGCTGCGTAGCCAGGGCGTTGCGCACAAAGGCAAGGACAATGACAATACGGGTGAAGGAAGTCATGAGGATAATAAAAGCGGGAGCGAGGCTCAGTACGGAGAGGAGTAAAAGGAGCTGCAAGGTACCCACCAGCTGCTGGGGATCTTCGGCCGTCCCCACCTGCAGGTTGATGTCAGGGATAGGAAATAAAGGCTGGGCTATGGCGGACCCGCCCCCTACAAGCAAAACAAGGGCCCCTCCCAGTAAAACCGGCCAAAGCGTAAAGAATATTTTTTTCATCGGCGTAAACTCTACCCTTTCGCCACCAAACTTAATGGGTATCTCTCTTTGTTCTCTTTGTTCTCTTTGTTATTCCCCCTGCTGGCCTGACGGCCCAGGGGGGGTGTCTTCTTCCTTAACTTTCCTTAATTTATAATTTCTCGTTAAACTGGCAAATTCCTCTTCGCCGCCTGCTCTTTTTTTGACAAAGGGGAGCAAGCTTCGCCAATTTTTCCCCTCCGCGTCTTTGTCTCCCCCAGCTCCCCGCAGCTCTTTGAGCAAAAGAGCAAAGGAGGGCTTTTTTTGTTCCCGCCCGGGCCCGGCGGCCTCAGGCTCTGCATAAAAATCACGGCCCCAGGCGGGGCCCAGGTCTTTGAGCAGAACAATGTTGCTGCCGGTAAGGCCCAGCAGCAGGTATTCGTCACCGACCCTGACCACGTACAGAAAAGTGCGGCTGTTCAAAGCCGCCCTCTCCAGCACCTGCACCCGCCTCCCCAGGCCAAAGACGGGCGCAAAACGGGCAAGGAAAAAACGCAACCCCAGGTAGGCCAGGACGACCACCAGGGGAAAGGCTACCAGAAGCCGCAGGTAGGCCTGATAAAGCTCCATACCAGACAGAGGCCCGGAAAGAGGGCGGGGCCTACTCTTCTTCCAGCCCGGCGGCCTGCCCCGGCCTCCCCTTTTCCTCCTCTTTTTCCTCCTTTGCCTTTTCTTTACCGACAGCCGTAATACGCAGCCCGAAACGGTCGTTGACCACCACGATCTCCGCCTGCCCCAGGTACTGGTCGTTTACCAGGACGGTGGCGCTTTCCCCGGCCATCTTATCCAGCTTAACAATGGATCCTTCTTCCAGCTCCAGCAGATCCCTGACGGTCAGCTCCGCCTTTCCTAGCTCGCCGCTGAGGATAAGGGGGATGTTATAAAATATTTTACGCTTCGGCCGCTCCAGCGACGTTCTGGGCAGGGGCTTAAGCTGGGGAAATTCCACCCGCTGCACCAGGGGCTTTTGCATCTTCCCGGCCTGCTCCGCAACGCTTTTGCCGGGGCTGTCCTGAGCAGAAGGCACAGGTGTCGCCGCTCCTGACCCGTTAGCCTTTTTTGTGCTGTCCCCGGACATATTTTTCAGCATGGCATTAATTTCTTCCTGGCTAAGTGAATTACCCAAGTTTACACCACCTGGTCAATTTAAAGTGGCAGATAAAGGCATATAAGGAAAGGCCCTTTAATCCCTGTGGCATGGCTCCTACTGGATCATGATATGCCAGAAATAGATCCCTACGACCCCGTCTTCGTCCAGGAGAGCATCAATAGTGCGGTAGATCTCTTCCCGCAGCCTTTCTTTCCCTTCCGGGCTCCTGATGTCTTCGCTGTTTCTCTGCCAGAGCAAAGTCAGCACCGCGTCTCTAAGCTCGGGCATGCGCTTGTCCAGGGTCTGCTGCAGCTTGGGGTTGTCATAGCCGATAAAAAACTTAACGCTGAGAAAACGGCCCCTGCCGGCACCTTCGTCCAGGTTGACCAGTATCTCGGGCATCTCATACATGTACTCGGGCATCCTTGCAACCTCAGCACGCCTGGAAGAGGCACCCCTACTGTTCTCTTCAGGGCTAAAGAACAAATCAAAGAGCAGGCCCGTGCGCAGGGCAAAATAGGCAACGGCTAAAAAGAGAAGGAGGATAAGGGCAATAATGATAAAAATCAAGCCTTTTTTACCCTTGTGCGGCGTTTTTTCTATTTTGATTACTTCTTCACTCGGGGCCATCTTTTTCCCACCTTAAATTTCATTCATTTTCAACACCGAGATGACCAGGGTAACGCGGCGGTTGTTGGCCCGCCCCTCCGGCGTATCGTTGGTGTCGATAGGGTGGTGCTCACCGTAACCTGTAGCTACCAGGCGCCGCGGGTTGATGCCGTGCTGCTCGATCAGGTAACGAGCCACGCTGACGCTGCGCGCCACGGAAAGCTCCCAGTTGCTGGGGTAAAGAAAGGTCTGGATAGGCCGGTTATCCGTATGGCCTTCCACGATGATCTGGTTGGGGAGCTCAGCCAGCAGCGCCACCAGGATGTCCAGGGTAGGCAGGAATTCCCTTTTAATTACTGCCTGGCCCGAATCAAAGAGGATCCGCTCCGGCAGCTCCAGCACAATGCCCCGCTCCTCCAGGCGCAGCTGGATATCGTCTTCCAGCCCCGCTTCCTGGAGAAAAGTCTTTACCTTCTCATAAGTCTCTTCCAGGTCCTGCAGCATCTCCAGGACAACGTGTTCCCTTTCGCCCAGGGCCTCTGCTATTTCATGGATAGTGGCTTCCGCCGCATCCAGCCGCTGCCCTTCCCCCGCTGTGGGGTCAAAGGATCCTACGAGGATGCCGCTGCGCCCCATGAAAGAGTGCTGGATGGCGGACATCACCTCCTGGAAGCGCCTGACATCAAGGGACGAGAAGGTAAAGAGCAAAACAAAAAAGGTAAGGAGCAGAGTAACCATATCGCCGTAAGTGGTCATCCAGTGGGGTGCGCCGGGCTCCTGCTTTTTGGAAGAGCGCTTCTCCCTGTTCACGGCCGCACCACTCCACTCCGCAGAGCATACAAAGGCAAAAGTCTATACCACAGCCCTTTCATCCGACCACCGCCTCTTCAGAGGGCTTCTTCTTTTCTTTTGGCCCCTCCCTTTCCTGGGGCGACAGATAAGCCTTTAATTTCTCCTGGAGAATACGCGGGTTGATGCCGGCCTGGAGGGCCAGCAGTGAATCGACGATGGCCTCCCGGTAGCTTACTTCCATCTCGCTGCGGATCTCCAGCTTGCCGGCGATGGGCAAAAGGACCAGGTTGGCTAGGAGAACCCCGTAAAAGGTGGTGAGGAGAGCCACGGCCATGCCGGGGCCGATCTTTTCCGGGTCGTCTAGGGCCGTAAGCATCTGCACCAGCCCGATCAGCGTGCCGATCATGCCGAAAGCGGGAGCAAAAGTCCCCCAGGTTTTAAAAAGGTTCTGCCCCATCATATGGCGCATACTTAGGGCCCTGATGTCGGTCTCCATGATGTCCCGGATAGATTCCGGCTCAAAGCCGTCCACCACCATCTGCAGGCCGTTACGCAGGAAAGGGTCGTCTAGCTGTTCCATATCGTCCTCCAGCGCCAGGAGCCCTTCACGGCGCGCTCGCTGGGCTAGGCCTGAAAAAATCTCAGCTAGCTTGCTCACGTCGTGCTTCTGTTCAAAAATGGCCTGCATGGTAACCTTCATGACCTGCTTGACTTGGTCCATCTGGAAGTTTACCAGCAGAGCACCAAAGGAGCCTCCCAGGGTAATTAGCAGGCCCGGGTAATTGATAAAAGCGCTTAAGGGGCTGCCCATGACAATGCCCCAGAGAACAAGCCCCAGCCCTACAACTACGCCGCCGGTAGTCAAAACATCAAATTTTTTCATACTCTAGCCCCGTTTCCAGCAAATACGTTTAACCTGGCTTATGGTGGTACTGTGGTACTTCTGGTGACTGTGCCTGCAGGGGCGGCCCCCTGCCCTGCCCACAGCCGGCGGCAAGGCAGGGAGGTCGCCCTGGCTTCAAGTAATTATTTTTCGTCAGCTTCCGGGAATATTCCTGCTTTTTCCCGAAAAAGATCTTTATGGCAAAGGGCCGTTAACGTTTAATATTGATCAGCTCCATCAAGACCTCGTCCGAGGTGCTGATCACCCGGGAATTGGCCTGGAAAGCCCGGCTTGTGGTGATCATCTCCGTAAACTCGTTGGCTAAGTCCACGTTGGACATCTCCAGGGCCATGGACTGGATCATGCCCCTTCCCTGCTCGCCGGGCTTGCCGATCCGGGCATCGCCGGAGTTTGCCGTCACGTCATAGAGGTTAGCGCCGATCTTGACCAGGCCCTCGGGGTTAATGAAAGAAGCCATGGCAACCTGGGCCAGGTCTTTGACCATGCCGTTGGTGTAGATACCGGAAACAATACCCGTCCCCTGGATATTAAAGGCCACCAGCTCTCCGGCAGGAAAGCCGTCCTGCTTGCGGGCGATCACGTTACTGTCTGCGACTAATTGGGTGATGACATCAAATTTCGGGGTAAACTCTATCCTGTCGGCCCCGTTGCACGGGTCGAAGGAGAGGGTAGGGACCTGCGAATTCTCAGCAAGCCTGCCGTTGCTGCGGAAAAGCAGCGTGCCCCTGTTGTTGGTCACGGGTAGGTCCTGGAAATGCCTGATTTCATATTGCCATTCGTTTCTATTTGTCTTGGTAAAGACAAAGTCCAAAAAATGCTGGTTGCCCAGGGAATCAAAGGCATAGGCACTGTAGGTGTAAACCGAGTCGTCCTCCCGGGTAAAAGTAAAACTGGTATGGGCCCCCTGGGAATCAGCCATAGTGCCTACATTCAGGGCCACGAGGCCGTCGAATACGGCGCCCGTAGTGCTGAGGGTATAGAACCTCAGGATATTGTTCCTGTCATTAAACTCCCCCGCATCTCTGGCCCAGATATGGGAGACGCCACCCGGAGCATCGATCTGCACGTATTCATCCCCGGCAGCATTTGCCGCAATCAAAAATTTGTCACCGGCGGTAAAGTTTGCGACGGTAATTGGCGCCACCTCCAGAGTGATATTTCCTATCATCAGATTTCCTCCCACGGTTCCATCTATGGCCGTTTCGCCCATAGTGCGAGGAACATAGTTGCCCTCACTATCGTATTCATGGGCCACAGCCGTAAAAAAGACCATGCCCGTGGCAGCATCGACCTGGCTTACGGTCAGGACAATGGAAGAGCTCACATCTGCAGCAAAGGTTAGCCCGCTCAGCGTTAAAATATCGCTCTCACCGCTTTGCACATATTCTTGCCGTACGGCAGCGGCAGGGACTGTCTCAGCAATACCGCCCGTATTTGTAATCACCCGGTAAGCCCCGTACTGCAGTCCCCCGGCAAAGAGCCCCTCGATGCCGGAAAAGGCGTCCAGGGAAAGAAAGGAAGGTATGCCCTTGGAAGCATCCAGGTTGCCCGCCCACTCCATCAGCGTAGTGGGCGTAGCGATGCTGTCTTCACCCAGCCGGATAATGATCCTGCCTAGGGGCTGGGAGATATCAATAAACTCCTCCCCGTTCTTGTCTTCCACGGGCAGCCAGCCCATAAGGACCATGCCGTTGGCGTTAACGAGCACGCCCGAGGAATCCCGCACAAAAGAGCCGTCCCGGGTATAATAGTTCCGCACTCCGTCACTTACGATAAAGAAACCGTTCCCCTCAATGGCCAGGTCCGTCTCCCGGCCGGTACGGGTGATGGCTCCCTGCTGGTGGATGGTATTGGCCGAGGAGAGGCCCATCCCCAGCCCCACCTGCATGGGGTTGATGCCGCCGGTGCCGGCCTGAGGGGCGGTGGCCCCCCGGATCGTCTGGCTGAATATATCCTGGAAACGCGCTGCATTGTACTTGTAACCAACGGTATTAACATTGGCAATATTGTTACCGACCACATCCAGCTTGTTCTGGTGGTTACGCAGGCCGGAAACAGCTGTGGAAAGAGACCTTAACATTAAGCCATGACCTCCTTGTCTTTGCTCATGGCAGCGTCCCGCATCCTGGAAGCGGCAGGCATCCACAAAACAGGGTCGGGTTGCTTCTGTCGTTCCGCAACCCCGGGCTCCCCAGGGGGTCCAGCCCTCCTGCAGTTTCTTTTATCCTCTGTGCCTGTTTACTCCACGATGAGGGCGCTGTCAATATTGGTAAAAACATGCTCCTTCATGTTTGTTCCGTCCACCGCCGTGATAATGGTGCGGCTGGCTACGCCGGCCACAAAGGCTAGATCGCGGTAGAGGAGTAGGGAAGAACGGCACCCCTTCTCCGCCGCTTTATCTACGGCACGGGCCAATTTGCTCACCTCTTCCGGGTTAAGGGCGATCTTGCGGTCCTCCAGGCGCTGGCGGGCATGGGCAGAGAAGGTAAGCTCCCGCGTCCTTGCCTGCTGCTCCAGCACCTGGGCAAAAGTCCCCGGGGCAGGCTTGGGGATCCCCCTGCCGCCATCTGGCAGATGGGGCTGCCTGCCGGGAGGGGTAATGCCGCCGGGCCTGGAAAAGGGCAACCTGTTGATACCGCCACTTTCTGTCATCGCTTCACCACCTTAAAACCCCGCCGTCCTCTCCTCCGGTTTTAACCTTCAACCCGTTGGAGCGACTGCAGGGGATATTCTCTGCCGTTAACCCGCAGCAGCGGTTTGCCGTCTTCGAAGCGGATAGCCGTCACTTCGCCACTCTGTACCTCTCCATATTCGTCCTTGACTTCCACCATACGGTTGAGCAGGTGCAATGACTGCACCGGGCCCTGCTGCGCTGCAAAATTTTCCACCGCTTGCTGCAGTTTAATAATACGCTCTAGCATGGTAAACTGGGCAACCTGGCTCATAAAATCGCCTATATCCTGGCCCCCGCTAAAGGGGTCCTGGTAACGCATCTGCGTAACCAGCAATTTAAGGAAGGTATCGGTGCCTAGATCCATGTTCCTGTTTTCCACCTTGCTCTCCCTGCCGCTGGGATAGGCGCCGCCGGAGCTGCCGGTTACACCGCCGATTGTCATCTCCTCTCACCCCCCTTTTTAAACATAAAAAAATATAGCTGCTTTTAGGCCAAAAGGTCCACCAGCTGTTGCCCGCCGGCGGCGCAAGCTGCTGGCGCAGCACCAGCATCCCTTTGCTCCCCTTTTTTCGTGCCAATCTCCCTAAGGGACTCTGTAGGAGCAAAGCGGGCGCCGCCGCGTCCTTCCCTTCCGTCACCGCCTACCAGGACGCGAAATTCCTCCACCGCCAGGTTGAGCTCCTGGAAACGCTGGCGCAGGTTGTCCAGCTGGCTTTCCAGCAGCTCCTTCACCGCCCCGTGCTGGGCCACAATCTCAGCGGAGAGGACGCCCTGCACATTGCGCAGCCGGATGAGCAGGTTGCCCAGGTATTCGGGCTGCAAACGGAGGCGCAACTCCTGGATACCAGGCCGGGCCAAGAGAGCCAGGCGCTCCATTACCTGGGCCATCACTTCGTTGGGCTTAAAGGACGAGGCGTAGGCAGGAGCTGCCCGGACCGCGGCAGTCCCTTCCGCCCGAGCAGACGGCACAGCGTCGAACCTGCCGCCTTCGCTTTCCAGGGCCTTGTTATGCTGGGGCTTCTCCAGCGGCAAAGCCTGGGGTTTCAACTGTTCTTTCTCCGGTAGAGGCTGTCCGTCACTGTTGCCTGCCCCTTCACGCCCACCGCTGAACAGGTATTGCCAAAACTTTTCCACACGTCCGAGCAAGCCGGGTGTAGATTCTTTTTCCCCTGCCTTCGTCCCATCTCCCTCCTGGAGGGTCTCTAGCTCCAGCAGGTAACCGTGCAGCAGCTCCAGGGTTTCAGCAGGCAGCCTGGCAAGGAGCTTTCCTTCCTGCAGGTTGTCCAAGGGCACGGCAGCAGCTCCCGACGTTAGGGGCCTATCCCCCCACGGAGGAAGATCCCCGAGCTTGCTAGGGAGATCCTGGCTGCGGGCCCCTTCCTCCACCGGCGCCGCAACCGCCGCCAGGAATTGCCTTATAAAGGCCATACTTTGCGGCGTTAACTCCTGCTGCCGGGACAAAGGCCCCAGCCCCTGTGCCTCCGGTTCAGACCAGGAACGCTCCAGCTGCCGACTGCCCAGTTCAAAGCCAGGACGCCCCGGCTGCCCCTCTCCCGGCTGCGGCGGCAGCTGAGGGAACAGCTGCCCCGTTGTCTCTCCCGGCAACGGGCCGGAGCTCTCCGGGAGAAAAGCCCCTGCCTGAGATTCCCCTGCACCGGCAGGGAGATCTTCCGGGGACAGCTTTCCTGCCGCCAACAGGCCCGAGAGGATCAGTTTAAGTAGCTCCTGCGCCGCAGCAGGCAGCTCTGCCCACTCCTGCATCAAGCGGGCAAAAAACGGGTCGCCCTCCGCCGCTGCCGGGGGCTGCGGCAAAACCAGCTCCAAAGGCTTAAACAGCCTGTTTTCCTGTTCTCCCTGAACGGCGCTCTGCTCCTGCAAAGGAAGCCCCTGCTCCTGCCCGGGGGCGGGGTCTGCCGGCGCTCCCGGGCCGGGTCCGCCGCCTTTTGCGCGCGCCGCCCCTGCACCCTCGCACTGCAGGCGGGCGGCAAAAATCGACTCCAGGACGGCGGCAAAGAGATCACCGTCCCCGGCCCGCCGGGCGCCTAAGCCTTCCGGCGGCGCTCCTTTGAAACCCAAATGGTTAATCGCTTCCCCTTTCAATGGCTCAAATCACCTCCTTTCCATGGCCACAAGCAACGGCAGAGCCCGGCAGCGGTTCGCAGGACGGGGCGGCACTGCCCCTTTACTCCGTGCCTGCTTCCCCGTTCCGCCGCACAAAACAGTTAAGCCCCAGCTCGTCGTGGAGCCGCTGCTCCCTTATCTTTTGCTCTTCCAGGTACTCCGCCTTTGCCTTTTCCTTTAATGTCTTCAGGACACGGCAGGACCGCCATGCCTCCAGGACGGCCTGCCGCTGCCGGTTAAGTTGCGCTTCGCTCCGCTGCAGCGCTTCCACACACCGGCGATAATTTCCCTGCAAATAAAAACGGTAATTTTCCAGGAAAATTAAAGTGGCTACATTCAGCTCCTTTTCCTGGGCGAGGCGGTGTTTCTGCAGGAGCTGCTGCTCCTCGCCCTGCAACCTTTCCAGTTCGTGCTGGAGAGCCAGCAGCTCCCGCTGCCGCCGGGCCAGCTCTTCCTGGGCCAGCTTTTTCTGGCTTTCCCGGTATTCCAGCAATTTCTGTAGCCTGAACTCAAATGCCATAACTGCTCACCGGAAGAACGCTCCTTTTCTATTCTAGTTTTCGCCAGCAGGAGGCCATATTTTAAGAGGTTTTACGGCAATTATTTTGGGCCTTCAGCGGCAAAAAGGGAAGCAAAAGCCTGCATGCTCTCCTCCCAGCTCACGGACTGGGACAGATCCTGGCGCAAAAATTGTTCGATGCGCTCACGGTAGGCGATGGCCCGGTCAACCCCGGGGTTGGAGCCCTTAACATAGGCGCCGATATTAATCAGGTCTTCGTTGTCCCGGTAGGCGGCCAGGAGCTCGGTGACCCGGCCAGCATGTTCCCGGTGTTCCAGGGGCACAAGATAGGGCATCAGCCTGCTCGTACTCTCCAGCACGTCAATGGCCGGAAAATGGTTGCGGGCAGCGAGCTTCCTGCTGAGCACGATATGCCCGTCCAGGATCCCCCGCACCGCATCGGCGATGGGTTCATTAAAATCATCGCCGTCAACGAGCACCGTATAAAAACCGGTAATGGAGCCGCTGGCCGAGGTGCCCGAACGCTCCAGCAGGCGCGGCAGGGCAGCAAAAACAGACGGCGTATACCCCTTGGTGGCAGGGGGTTCGCCGATGGCCAGGCCGATCTCCCTGAGGGCCATGGCATAGCGGGTGACGGAGTCCATCATGAGGATCACGCGGCGCCCCCGGTCACGGAAGTATTCCGCCACGGCGGTGGCCACATGGGCCGCCTTTACCCGTTCCAGGGCCGGGCGATCCGAGGTGGAGACGACAACCACGGAACGCTTCAGCCCTTCCGGGCCCAGGTCGTTATTGATAAAATCCATCACCTCGCGGCCCCGCTCGCCCACCAGGGCGATGACACTGACCTCCGCTGCGCTGAAACGGGCAATCATGCCCAGCAGGGTGCTCTTGCCCACGCCGCTGCCGGAAAAGATACCGATACGCTGCCCCTGGCCACAGGTCAAAAGGCAGTCAATGGCCCGGACCCCTGTCACCATCACTTCCTCGATGGGACGGCGCTCCAGGGGGTTGGGGGGCTGGTTCTCCACGCTGTATGTCAGCCCTTTACCCGTCTCCCCCCCTAAAATGGGCCGGCCGAGGCCGTCCAAAACTTTCCCCTGCAGCTCGGGAGAAAGTTTTATGTAAAAGGGTTTGCCCGTAGCTACCACGCCGCAACCGGGTCCAATCCCCCTTAAGCTGCCCAAGGGCATTAAGAGGGACTTGCCCTGGCGGAAGCCCACGACCTCAGCGCCGAGGGGTTCTTTTTGGCCTTCTACTTCTACCAGGCAGTACTCCCCGATAGTCGGCCGCAGCCCGCTGACCTCCATCACCAGGCCGATGACCTGGGTGACCTTCCCCTTAACCCGCAGCGGGGTATGGGCCCAGATCTCTTTGAAGTAACGCTCATAATCAATATCAAGGACTCTGCTCGCCATCGCCCCGGGCATACCTCCTCGCCAGCCGTTTTCTCCCCGGCGGGCCGGCCTCTCAACCGGCCTCCGCCTCCGGACCTCTTTTGTCTTTCGCCAGGGCAAGGAGTCTTCTGCTAAGGATCTCCAGCTCTTTCTGTAAAAGGACGGCCGTCTCCGCCTCTTCCGATTCTACGACGCAGCTCCCGTACGGCAGGGCCGCGTCGGCCACAAGCTGCAAAGACGCTTCCCGGCGCAGGTAGCCCTGGAGGTCCTGCAGCTTGCGGCGGCAGAGCTCTTCGTGGGCGGGGTTAACGCGCAAAAGCAGCTCCTGCCCCGCAGGATGGCTTTCCAGGCAGCGGGCCAGCAGCGCCAAGATAACCTCCTCGTTTAACTCCATCTGGACATGGAGGAGCTTTTCCGCCACGCTCAGGGCAATACGCAAAATCTGCTCTTCCGCCCCGTCGAGCAGGCTGCGGTGCTCCGCCCTGGCCTTCTCCAGGACGTGGGCCGCCTCTTCTCGCAGCCGCCCGGCCTCCGCCTCACCCCGGGCAAGACCTTCCCTATAACCTTGCTCCCTGGCCTGCTCCCGCAAAGCCTTTGCCTCTTCCTCCGCTTTTGCCAGG
>CALJJZ010000024.1 GCA_937973635.1 uncultured Bacillota bacterium
ATTAAGTTATACCTGGAAAAAATTTTTTTAGACACCTTTTAAAATAATTTTAAGTAAATATTTTTCTTTGGTGAAAAAGGATTTTGTCGGGGGGACGGAAAAATGAACCATTGTCCAGCTTGCCAAACTTTTACACTAAAATTCTCCGGTGAAGGAAGCGGGCAGAGAGTGCTGGACCATATCACCCTTTTAGGGGTGATAGACAAAAAGAGATTAGGCGCTTACAATATTTGGTACAGGGGCAGGAGACAGGAAGCAGCATAAACGAATCTGTCTCCTCTCTCCTACATACCTGAATAACCACACGGGAAGGACAGAACCTATGCCTCTTTACGCGTACCAGGTGCTGGACCGGGTGGGCCGGCCCTCCAAGGGCAAGCTGGAAGCGGAGAACGAACTGGAGGCGGCGACCAAGTTGAAGCGCATCGGCTACACCACGCTGGAGCTGCAGGAAGTGAAGCATTCGGCCTTTGCCACGACCTTTGAACTGAAGCGCAAGGTGGGCATCGGCGAGCTGAGCCTCTTCAGCTGGCTTCCATGCTGCGCTCGGGCATCCCGCTGACGCGCTGCCTGCACGCCCTCAGCAAACAGGCAGCCAACCCCACCCTGGGCAAGGCCATCTACGAAATAGCGCTCAACGTGGAGAGCGGCATCAGCTTTTCCGAGTCGCTGGCCGCCTACCAGGAGATCTTCAACAAGCTCTACATTGACATGATACGCGCCGGCGAGCTGGGGGACGCCATGGAAGAGGTGCTGCTGCGCCTGGCGCAACAGCTCGACAGCGAAAAGGAACTGCGCGACAGCATCAAGTCGGCCATGTTTTACCCCGTGGTGGTGCTGGCCTTTGCCACCGTGGTGATGCTGGCCATGTTCTTCTTCATCGTGCCCGTGTTCGTGGGCATGTTCCCGCCGGGGACGGAACTGCCGCTGCTAACACGTATGATCGTGGCCTTGAGCGACTCGCTGCGCACTTACTGGTACCTCTACTTTGCAGGGGCGATCATCTTCGTTGTCGGGCTGCGCGCTTACCTGGGCGGCAAGACGGGCCGGGACCAGTGGGACAGGCTGCGCTTCCGCCTGCCCATTTTCGGGGAGCTGGTGCGCAAGGCCACCATTGCTAGGTTTGCCCGCACCCTCTCCACGCTGCTGGGAGGGGGCATCCCCATCCTGCAGGCGCTGGAGACGGCGGGGCCGGCCTCGGGCAGCAACCAGGTGACAGAAGCGGTGCGCGTGGCGGGACTGCGTATCCAGGAAGGCCAGGGCATCGCCGAGCCCCTGCGGCAGAGCAGGCTCTTTCCCGCCATGGTTACGCTGATGATCGGCGTGGGCGAGGAGACGGGCGACCTGCCGGGCTTGCTGAGCAGGGTGGCGGAGTTTTTCGAGCAGGAAGTAAGGACCATGACCAAGGGGCTTACCAGCATCATCGAGCCGCTGATGATGATCGTGGTAGGCGGTATGGTGGGCGTGATGGTCATCTCTCTTTACCTGCCCATCTTCACGGTGATCACGCAGATCAGGTAGGTGAAAGCTATGGCCGGGAACGGGCTGGAAGAGGCTTACGCCGCGTACCGGGCGCGGGGCGGCGAGGCGGAACTGGGCCGCGTCATGGAGGCGGGGCGGCGCCTGGTCATCTATTACGTAAAGCTCTTCTCCGCGGGGAGCCTGGACGATGACCTGCTGCAGGCGGGCTACGAGGGCCTGCTCAAGGCGGTAAAACGCTATGACGCAGCGGCGGGGGCGGGGTTTGTCACCTACGCTAGCCACTGCATCATGGGGGAGATTCGCCACTACATACGCAAGGAAAACACTTATTATAAGCCGGGCTGCGTGGCGGAGCTGCAGGGCAAAGTGGAACGGCTGACGCAGGAGCGGCTCAAGAGTACGGGCGAACTGCCGCAAATCGGCGAGCTGGCGCGGTCATTGAACGTGCGCGAGGAAAGCGTGCAGGCGGTAATGCGGGCGGGCCTCGTACCCCTGGAGAAGGGGGAGATCCGCAGCCTCAAATACGAAAGCTTCAAGCTGCCGATCGAGGATAAGATTTTGCTGCAGCAGGCGCTGCAGCGGCTGGGGGAACTGCAGCGCAGGGTGATCGGCCTGCTTTTTTTCCGCGGGCTGACGCAAGAGCAGGCGGCGCAGCAGCTGGGCATCAACCAGCGCAAGGTTTCGCGGGAGTTGCACAAGGGACTGGAGCAGATGGCTGATTATATGGATAAGGAAAGGTAAAGGGAGGGAGGTGCGGGCGTAGCTTTGTTCGGTAAGGCCGGCGTGGTGGGCCTGGAGCTGGAAACGGGGGTAATCCGGGCGGTGCAGCTCAAGGGAAAGGCCCACAGAGCAAAACTGGTAGCCGCCGGGATGGTAGAGATCCCGGAAGAAGCAGTGGTTGACGGCACAGTAATAGACGCGGGTGCAGTGGGCGAGGCGCTGCTCAAACTGTGGACGGAGGCGGGCTTCGGCAGCCGGGAAGTGGTGCTGGGTACATTTAACCAGGGAGTGATTACGCGCCTGATTAAGTTCCCCAGGGTGCCGGAAAGCAAGCTGGGGCAGGCGATCCGCTTCGGCGCCCAGGAATATTTTCCCATTCCCCTCTCCCAGATGGTGCTGGATTTCGCCGTGGTAGGAGAAACAGAGGGGGGAAAACGGGCCGGAGCTGGAGGTGCTGCTGGTAGCAGCGCGCACGGAGGAGCTGGAGAAAAGCCTGGCGGCGCTGCAGCAGGCTAGGCTCAAACCGCTGGCTATTGACGCTTCGCCGCTGGCGCTGCTGCGCGTGCCCACAGAGGCTACGGCGGCGGGCACGGTGGCGCTGGTGGATATCTCCAACGGCATCAGCAGCCTGACCATGGTGGTAAACGGAATGCCGCGCTTCACGCGCGTGATTCCCGTATCGCTGAAGCAGTACGCCGGGCGGCTGGGTCTGGCCTTGCAGGAGGCTCCCCTGGCGGCGGCGCCGGAAGAGGCGGATGATATTGCCGCAACGCTGAGCGGCGGCGATACAGCCGACGCCTTCGCCAGCTGGGCACTGGGCGCGGCGGAGGAGATCCGTTCCACGCTTAATTATTTTATGAAACTGGACAACTGGCCGGAGCTGGCCACGCTGGTGCTCTCGGGCAGCGGCGCACGCATACAACTGCTGCCGCAGCTTTTGCAAAACGAACTAGGTGTGGCGGTGGAGGTGCTGCAGCCCCTGGCCAGCCTGGCGGAAACGGGCCGGCGGCAGCTGGACCGGCTGCTGAAGCAGCCTGACTTTGGCGTAAGCACGGGGCTGGCGCTGCGCGGATTGGAAGACTGATCATGGTCAAAATCAACTTGCTTGCCGCTTCCATGCTGTGGCAGCGCAAAAGGCGTCGGGCGCAGCTGCGCTATTTAATTTTTCCAGCTTAATAATTGTCCTGCTGGCGGCGGGGTTTGCATTTTTAACCCTGCAGACCGGGGAGACGGCAAGCAGTCTGGCCGCCGTGCAAGCGCAGCGGGCCACCGTGGAGGCACAGATTGTGAACTACGAGGTGCACAGAGAGCTGCAGGGCCGGGTGAACAGGCAAATGGAGATGCTGACCCAGGCCATAGGGGCACCTCCCGCCTGGGTGGAGGTGCTGGAGCAGGTGGGCGAGCTGATCCCGCCCAACGTCTGGCTGACAGATATGCTGCTAATCGCGGGGAAAGATATTAACGAGACAGGGCAGCTGACGCTGCGCGGCCTCACCTACGACCACCCCTCCACGGCGCGCTGGATCAGCGCTATGCGGGAAGTGGAAGGAATTACGGAGGTACAGGCGATCTTTTCCGCCCCGGAAAGGGCGCAGGAAGAAGAACTGGTGCGTTTCGAGCTGCGCGCCGCACTGCCGGCGGGAGCGGAGTACGACCCCACGAAGACGAGGGGTGAGGGACAATGAGCAGCAAACAGGGAATTAGCAAAACACTTATCTTCATTACAGTCCTGATCTGCGTCGCCCTGCTAATGTTGGCGCTGCTGGAGCAGCTTTTACCCGGGGAGGCAAAGGAAGAGCAGCTGATCCTAGATCTGCAATCGGGGGCGGACCTCTCGGCGCTGCACTTCACCGTGATACGTTTCGGCGAGCGGGCGGCAAACGGTGGGTATTATACGCTGCCGCTCAACTTAAGCTTTAAGGGGCGTTTCCACGGTTTGCTCACTCTGCTGGAATACATGCTGGCCTACAAACGGGCGCTGCGGCTGGAGGAGATCCGCATCGCCGCCGCACAGCAGGCGGCAGCGGAAGAGGAAGAGGCGCAGCAAGAAACGGGACCGCTATTGCATGTGCAAATAAAAGCCAGTGCGTTTTACAACGCCGAGTGAGGGATAGATATGCAAAGGAGCACGGGCTTTAAAATACTGGTGCTAATATGCATGCTGATCTTTACGGCAGCATCTTTTGGCTGCGGCGGCAAAGCGCCGCAGGGAGTGCCGCCGGAGCAGGCAAAGGCAGTGCAATCAGCCCCGTCGCTGGAACAGGGCAAAGCGGCGCCGGAGCCGGCAGAGGCCAGGGAACGGCGGTAGCCGCAGCGGGACCCCTTTGCCGCGGCGGAAGAGGCAGCGCCGGGGGAGGATGCACCGCCCGTTCCGGCGCAAACCAGGGCCGAGTTGCCGCAGCCGGGCAGGGACCCTTCCCGGCCGGCAGAGATCGCATCCCGGGAAAAGGATGACGTGGAACTGGAGCTGCAGGGCCGGGACCCCTTCAAGCCAGGCCCCAAGGATCCACTGCCCGAGGTGCGGCCTGAACTGCCAACGCAGCCGGGGCCCGAGCCTCCCCCAACTGCGGAAGAGCCGCTACCGCAGCAACCACCGCTGATCACGCCACAGCCGCCGGATCCGCCGCAAACGGGAGATACGGGGCCGGCGGGACAGGTTATTGTCAAGCTCACTGCCCTGGATCGCTGCTGGCTAGAGGTGTTCGTGGACGGCGAGCACCGGCTGCGCACCAACGTGCCGCGGGACGAGACGCTTGTTTACACAGGCAAGGAGATCCGGCTGGAGCAGGTGGGCCGGGAGTGGGCGCTGCTTTTGACGCTGGGCGGGCAAAACCTGGGCCTGTTGCAGGACCTGGTACCATCCCTGGGGAAAGGGCCCCTCAGCTACGATTTTGAGGGGACGCGCGTGCGCGTCAACCTGGGACAGCGTTATCAGGGCGACGGGCTGGCCCAGCATTTGGGCAGAATGCTGGTAACGGAAGGGGTCATCAGCGAAGAACAGCTGAGTATGGCGCTGCAAAGCCGGGAGATAAAAAAAGGGAGAAAAGGACCTGCTGGGCAAGGTACTGGTGAATAAGGGCTTTTGTGCGGAGGCGGATATTGCCCGGGTCATGGCCAGGCGTGACGGCGTGCCCTTTATCTCTCTGGAAAATTACACAGTGAACGCCGTAGCTACAGCCACCATATCTGCAGACACAGCTAGGCGCTATGAGGCCTTCCCCATCGACTTTGAAAACGACAAGCTGGTGGTAGCCATGCGCCAGCCCTCGGACCTGCTGGCGCTGGACGACCTGCGCATTATTTCCGGCTTCAAGATCAAGCCCGTAATGGTTACAGACAGCGAGCTGGAGGCGGCAATCAAGAATTATGCCCAGTCCAGCGTGGGCGTAGAACACAGCGCAGGCGAGGAAGAGTCAGGTGTGGAGGACGAGGCCGCAGGCGAGATCCGCGTTGCAGAAGAAAAGCCGGCAGTACAGCTGGCCAACGTGATCGTGGCCGGGCGGTAAACTCAAAAGCCAGCGACGTGCATATCGAGGTTTATGAAAAGACGCTGCGCGTGCGTTTCCGCATTGACGGCGTGCTGCACGGCATCATGACGCCGCCGCGGCAGGTTCACGCCCCCTCGTCTCCCGTTTCAAGATCATGGCCAACATGAACATCGCCGAGCGGCGCATCCCCCAGGACGGCCGTATGACGGTAAAGATCGAGGGCAAGGTTATTGACGTGCGCGTAGCCAGCCTACCGGGCAGTTTTGGGGAACGGCTGACGCTGCGCCAGGATGGCCTGCAAAAGGTGCAGCTGGGCCTCACCTCCTTAGAAGAAATATTAAGGGTGATCGTATGAGCAATGCTGACATGCTTCCGGAAACCTTAAAGAAGATCCTTTATCAGGCAGTGGAGATGAAAGCCTCAGATATCCACCTGACGGCGGGGCTACCGCCCATAGTGCGGGTATATGGGGAACTGGTGAGGCTGGATTATAAGGAGCTAACTTCCGCGGATATCGAAGCCATGGTTTTCCCCCTTTTGGACAAATACCAGAAAGACCTCTTCCGCAGGGAATGGGAGCTGGACTTTTCCTGTTCCGTGGCCGGACTCAGCCGTTTCCGGGGCAGTATGATGAAACAGCGGGGCTTCACAGACGTGGCCCTGCGCACAGTGCCCTACGAAATACCCCAGATTGAGCAGCTGGGGCTACCGGCAGCAGTGCACGAGCTTTCGCGGCTGCCGCGGGGATTGGTGCTGGTGACGGGCCCTACGGGCAGCGGCAAGTCCACGACGCTGGCTTCCATGATCGACCGCATCAACCAGGAACGGTGCGTAAACATAGTGACACTGGAACACCCCATTGAATTCCTGCACAGTCATAAGCGGTCCATCGTACGACAGCGGGAAGTAGGCAGCGACACCCATTCTTTTGCCGAGGCGCTGCGGCATATGCTGCGCCACGACCCGGACGTGATCCTTATCGGGGAGATGCGCGACCAGGAAAGCGTAGCCATCGCCCTGACGGCGGCAGAAACAGGACACCTTGTCTTCTCCACATTGCACACACAGACGGCGCCGCTGGCTGTGCACCGTATCATCGACGTCTTTCCCGACGCCCTGCGTAATCAGATCCGCCTGCAGCTAGCAGACACGCTTAAAGGGATTCTGGCGCAGCAGATCCTGCCCAGGGCCGACGGCAAGGGGCGCGTGGCGGCAGTGGAAGTGCTGCTCAACACAGCAGCGGTAAGCAATATGATCCGCGAAGGCAAGGAGCACCAGCTCTATACAGCCATGCAGACGGGCAGGCAGGCAGGGATGCAGACCATGGACTTTGCCCTGGCCGACCTGTGCCTGCGCGGCCTGATTACCCGGGAAACAGCCTTTTCACGCTGCGTGGACAGGCGAGAACTGGAAAGGATGCTGCACTAGGCCTATGCTTGTTCTAGCTGTTTTTGTGTTGGGCCTTTTGCTGGGATCATTCCTTAATGTGTGCATCTACCGCCTGCACCGGGGAGAGTCTTTAATTACCCCTCCCTCCCGCTGCCCCGCCTGCGGGCGGCGCCTGAGGGCGGGGGAATTGATCCCCGTCGTGAGCTACCTGCTGCAGGGGCGGCGCTGCCGTGGTTGCAGCACACCCATCCACTGGCGCTATCCTCTGGTGGAGCTGCTTACGGGCTTGCTCTACGTGGCGCTCTATCTCTACTATCCCGGTGTGGATTTTTTCTTACAGGCGTTTTTATACAGCGTGCTGCTGGTGATCGCCTTCATTGACCTGGAGCATCAGATCATCCCCAACCGCCTGGTGCTACTGCTGGGTGCCTTTGCGCTGCTGGTACAATTACTGCGCCCCGCCCTGCCCTGGGGCAGCGCCCTGTGGGGTGTGCTGGCAGGGGGAGGCTTTTTGTTTTTACTGGCCGTGGTAAGCCGCGGCGGTATGGGCGGCGGCGATGTGAAGCTGATGGCGGCGCTTGGCTTCTGGTATGGATGGCAGCTGACGCTGCTTTTGCTCTTTCTGGCCTTTTTGCTCGGCGGCCTGACAGGGATTATCCTTCTGGCCACGGGGCGGAAAAAGCGTAAGGACCCCGTCCCTTTTGGCCCCTTCCTAGTACTGGGCGCCTTCATAGCAGGATTGTGGGGAGAGCAAATACTGAGATGGTATCTTCGCTGGTAGGAAGCAAAACTCCCTACATTTATTTACGCCCAGTTAAAGAAAAGATTTGGCAAAGCATCAGCGGCTGCTGCGCAGGCCTGCTGTCGCCCTGGCTACCTGCACCACCCTCTTGGCAAGCACATGGGCCCTTTTTAAGCCGTTTTCGTCTTCTTCGGCCGGCTGCTGCGCCGGAGCGCCAAAATGGCCTGCATCGTTGTTGCCATGCCCATTGCCCACCACAATCATCCCCTGGATAAGCATCATATTATGAATAGCTTTAAGCGTGGTCTCCTGGCCGCCAAAACGGGCGGCCCCCACGCTGAGCGCGCCCCCCACGACATTGAGCAGTTTTTTGTCCGTACGCAGGCGTCTGCTCAAGTCCCAAAAACTTTTAAGCTGGCCGCTAATTTCCCCAAAATAAACAGGACTGGCAACAAGCAAGCCGTCTGCACGAGCAAGGAGCCCCAGCGTCTCCTCCAGCAACGTACCCCGGTAACATTTGGCAGGGCACGGAGTTTCACAAGCACGGCAAAAGGGCGTTTTTAACGATGCCAGTATTTCCGCCACAAAAACAACTTCCGTGGCAGCTCCTTCCGCTGCTGCTGTAGCCATTGCCGTTTTCAGCAATACAGCCGTATTCCCCTCCCGGCGGGGGCTGCCATTAATTCCCACAATAAGCATAATCAGTTTCCCTCCTTATATTTTACCATTGCCATTTTACCGCCTTTTTGAGAAAATAGGAAGACAGAAAAAGAGGTTACCGCCAGTAGACAGGGTGATACAATGGCTCTACCACGACAAAGTTTGCATAAAGGAAAGCATATTTACCGCTTTTTACGTCCGTTCTCCCTCTTTATGGTAATGATTATGCTCAGCGGCTTTTCAGCCTTCTTTTTTCCCTGGCGGGGCGGTGCACAGGAGCTCTCCTTCCCTGACCTGCAGTCCCAGGCCGCCGTGCTCATGGAGTTTTCAAGGGGTGAGATTATTTATGCCCACGGAGAGGACGAGCCCAGAGCGCCTGCCAGTCTGACCAAAATCATGACCCTGCTCCTTGCCTATGAAGCCCTGCATCAAGGGAGGGCTAAGTGGGATGACGAAGTGCTTATAAGTGAGCAGGCCTGGCGCACAGGGGGCTCACAAATGTACCTGGAAGTAGGTCAGGCCGTAACCTTCGGCGACCTGGTCACGGGCATTGCCGCCGTTTCCGCCAATGATGCCTGTGTTGCCCTTGCCGAACACCTGAGCGGTTCTGAGACAAATTTCGTTGCCGAGATGAACCGTAAAGCCGCAGAACTGGGGATGACCAATACCCTTTTTCAAAACACCTCCGGTCTGCCGCACGAGGATCATTACAGCAGCGCCCTGGATCTGGCCCGGCTGGCCCACTATTATATCCGCCGTTTCCCTGAAGCCCTGGCACTCCATTCCCAGCAAGAATTTACTTTTAACGGGATCGTCCAGTATAACCGTAACCCCTTACTGGGGCGCTTCCCGGGAGCGGACGGCCTAAAAACAGGGCATACTGCCGCAGCAGGCTACTGCTTGATCGGCACAGCGGAACAAAAAGGCATGCGTTTCATTGTTGTGGTTATGAACGCTGAAACCAACGCTGTACGGCAACGGGACAGTGAAATAATGTTAAACTATGCTTTCCGCAATTATACCCTACACACCGTTTTTGACTGCGGCCAGGAAATAACTGTAATCGATGTAGACGGCGGCTATGCAAGGCAGATAGTCCTCGAGACAGAAAAAACGGTGGAAGTAATTATTCCCTTCCACCGCCAGGAAGACCTTATTATCAACATTAGTCACCCGCCAAAGGCTTCAGCCCCCCTGGAGAAGCACGAAGTCCTGGGCAAGGTTGATGTATATCTGGACGATCTGTTACTGGAGAGCTCACCCCTTATCGCCACAGACAGCGTGGAAAAAGCGGGCCTTCTCCATCTGCTGCTCCGCTCTGTCCAGGATTTCTTCTCTCATCTCTGGAACAGGTTTACAGGCTGGATTGGCGAACTTTTTCCTAAACCGAACCGCGGCTGAGCTCAGCGTTTCCTTCCCGCTCCAGAAGGACCGCCTGGGCTGCTGCCAGCCTGGCCACGGGGACACGGAAGGGGGAGCAGCTTACGTAATCCAGACCTGCCCGGTGACAAAAACTGATGGAACGGGGCTCGCCCCCGTGCTCGCCGCAAATACCGACCTTCAGCTCCGGCCGGGCCGCCCGGCCCGCGCTGACAGCCTGTTTGATTAAGGCCCCTACTCCCTCCTGGTCCAGGACCACAAAGGGGTTTTCGGGCAGAATTTTTTGTTCCAGGTATAAGGGTAAGAACTTGCCTTCCGCATCGTCACGGCTGAAGCCGAAGGTAGTCTGTGTAAGGTCGTTGGTGCCAAAAGAGAAAAAGTCGGCATGCTCCGCAATCCGTCCTGCTGTAACGCAGGCCCGGGGAAGCTCGATCATTGTTCCCACCGTATAATTAAAACGCACACCTGTTTCCGCCATTACTTGCCCCCCTTCTTCAAGGACCATCCTGCGCATCTCTTCCAGTTCACGGTAATGTCCTACCAGGGGAATCATAATCTCTGGGAAAACTTCCAGGCCTTCTTTGATCAGCGTTACTACGGCCTGGCAGATTGCCCGTACTTGCATACGGTAAATCTCGGGGAAGGCCAGACCCAGGCGGCAGCCTCGGTGCCCGAGCATGGGGTTGAATTCTGCAAGGGCCCGCACTTTTTTCAGCAGATATTCTTTATCCTGCAGTGCTACTCCTTTTTCGCCCCGTTCTTTAAGAAGGGCGATCTCTACTGCCAGTTCTTCCTGGTTGGGTAAAAACTCGTGCAGGGGAGGATCCAGCAGGCGTATGGTCACAGGTTTGCCTTTCATTTCACGCAGGATTTGGACAAAATCCCCTTCCTGTACAGGCAACAATTTGTCCAGGGCAGACTGACGCTCCGCCGTGGTTTCAGCCAGGATCATCTCCTGGACAAGGGGCAGGCGGTCCTGTTCAAAGAACATATGCTCGGTACGGCAGAGCCCGATCCCCTCGGCACCAAATTCCACAGCTTTACGGGCATCTGCAGGAGTATCTGCATTAGTACGCACTTTCAGGCGGCGTACTTCATCGGCCCAGCCCAACAGCCGGTTAAACTCACCGCTGAGCCGGGGGGAAATTAAAGGTACTTCCCCAAAGAAAACGTTGCCGCTGCTACCATCAATGGTGATGATCTCCCCTTCTTTGATTACACACTCTCCCACCTGAAAAGACCGGGTCGCGTAATCAATTTTTATGGCTTCACAACCACTGACACACGGTTTGCCCATGCCACGGGCTACCACAGCGGCATGACTGGTCATGCCCCCACGGCTGGTGAGAATACCCTGGGCTGCCACAATGCCATGGATGTCATCAGGTGTCGTTTCAGCCCGCACCAGGATCACTTTTTCGCCCCGCTCGCCCCTCTCCTGGGCCACATTGGCGTCAAAAACTACACCTCCTACAGCAGCACCAGGAGAAGCAGGCAGCCCTTTGGCCAATGGTTCCAGCTTTGCCGCCGGGTCAATCTGGTGGTGCAGAAGCTGCTCCACCTGGTTGGCATCTACACGCAACAGAGCTTCCTCACGGCTGCAGATCCCCTCGGCAACCTGATCTACGGCAATTTTTACCGCTGCGGCAGCAGTACGCTTGCCCGTGCGCGTCTGCAGGATATAAAGTTTCTTTTTTTCAATGGTAAATTCGATATCCTGCATATCACGGTAATGCTGCTCCAGCGTATGGCAGATAGCTTTAAACTGCTGGTAAATCTCCGGCATACTATCGTTTAATGCAGCAATGGGTAAAGGCGTGCGAATCCCCGCCACCACATCTTCCCCCTGGGCGTTAAAAAGATATTCCCCATAGAGTTCTTTTTCCCCGGTGGAGGGATTGCGCGTAAAGGCCACCCCGGTGCCGCTGTCTTCCCCCAGGTTGCCAAAAACCATGGCCTGCACATTAACCGCTGTTCCCAGATCGTCGGGGATCTGGTTTAAACGGCGGTAAACAATGGCCCGCTGGTTGTTCCAGGAGGCAAAGACAGCCTTGACGGCATTAAGCAGCTGTTCTGCAGGATCTTCGGGAAAGGGTTCGCCGCTTTTGGCCATTACCATTTGCTTATAGCCGGCCACAACTTTGGCCCAGCCCTCCACAGGCAGTTCCTGGCTCTTATGTACTTTATAATCAGCCATTACTTCATGCAGAATCTCCTCAAAGTTACTATGCTCGATCTTCATCACCACATCACCGTACATCTGGATAAAACGGCGGTAGCAATCCAGAGCAAAAACACGGTTGCCGGTAGCTGAGGCCAGGGCCTCCACTGTAACTTCGTTAAGCCCCAAGTTCAGGATCGTATCCATCATGCCGGGCATAGAAAAGTATGCCCCGGAACGGACGGAAAGGAGCAAAGGGTTATCGTCGGCGCCCAGTTTCTTGCCCGTTGCTTCCTGCAGCTTCTCCAGGGCGGTGAATATTTCCTTTTTTAGCTCCTCTGTAAGGACTTCACCCTGACGGTAATAATCGTTACATGCCTCCGTTGTTACCACAAAGCCCGGCGGCACAGGCAACCCCAACCTTGTCATCTCTGCCAGGTTGGCACCTTTGCCGCCCAGAAGTTTTTTCATCCCCGCATTCCCTTCAGAAAACAGGTAAACCTTTTTGCCCTCGTTCAAGTTCGATCAAGCTCCTTTAAAAGTTTTAATATTTTGCCTGCCACTTCTTCCACGGCCTTGTTGGAAACGTCAAAGACGCGGCAACCAACAGAACGCATAAACTTCTGTGCGTAATCCAGTTCTTCAAGGATGCGCTCAAGGCTGGCATAATTGCTGCCGTTTTTTAGCCCTAGGGAACTCAAGCGCTCCTGGCGAATTTTTTGCAGCAGTTCGGGAGCGATGGTAAGACCGATGATTTTCTCCTTCGGCACTGCATATATTTCCCGTGCTGGCTCCACTTCCGGAATAAGGGGCATATTTGCCGTCTTAACGCGCTTGTGTGCCAGGTACATGCTCAGGGGTGTCTTGGAAGTACGGGAAACCCCTACCAGGACCACATCAGCCAGGAGCATCCCCCGGGGGTCTTTGCCGTCATCGTATTTTACGGCAAATTCCACGGCAATAATGCGGTTAAAATAATCTCCGTCCATCCTCCTCATCAAACCGGGTTCCAGGCGTGGTTTGACCGGCATGATTTTGGAAAAACCTTCCAGCATGGGCCCCATAATATCTATGATGGGTATGTTGTACTGCCTTGCTTTCTCCCTGATAGCCTGTCGCAATTCAGGCTGGACCAGAGTATAGGCAATAAGGCTATTGCTTTCAGCCGCCTCTTCCAAAATCTTCTGCAGTCTTACGGGATCCTTGAGATAGGGCTCCCTGCGGATCTGCACGGGAAAATTATACTGGCTGGCCACCGCCTTGGCCACAACTTCGGCCGTTTCACCTACAGAATCGGAAATAAGATAGACAACAGGTTCTGCTTTCCCTTCCAGATACATCCCCCCTTTAGCATTACCCGGAAACGGGATTATCTCTCAAAATATTTTTAAAGCACCTTCTTCCCCTAGCTTAAAAACCTTTCTCTTAAGCCGGAGAGGAAGCGAATACTATTTTGGAGAAATCCGCCAGCTGCAAATACATGGCCCGGATCTGTGAAAGAAGGGCCAGCCTGTTGGCGCGAATTTTTTGATCTTCTACCATGACCAGGACTTTATCGAAGAACGGATCCACAGTTTCTTTGAAACGGGCCAAAAGTGAAAGCGCCGCGTCATAATTATCTGCCGCCAGCAGAGCCTGCAATTCCGGAGCGGTCTCCATGAAACGGCGGTAAATTTCTTTTTCTGCCATATCCTGCATCAGTTTTTCATCTGTGTCCACATCTGAAGCGGCGTGCTGGGCCAGATTGGCCACCCGTATATATGCGGCAGCGGCGAGGGCAAGTTCCTCGGCGCTCCGTTTCTTTTGCAAAAATCGGGCCCGCTGCCAGAGGGCGGATACGTCTTCCAGAGGCGTGGCCAGGACACCGTCCACCAGGTCATAATCAATGCCGCGCTCCTGCAGATAGTGGCGCAATCTCTGCCAGGCAAAGTCTTTAATGACGGCAGCCGTTTCTGCCACCTGGAGGGCAGGCAGGCGCTCCTGGTAAAGGGAGAGCGCTTTACCAATTAATGTGCTAAATGACAGGGGCAGGGCATGTTCAAGCAATATTTGCAAAAGACCAAGGGTCTGGCGACGCAGAGCATAGGGATCCTGGGAACCGCTGGGTCGAATCCCGGCAGCAAAACAACCGGCCAGGTGATCTGCTTTGTCCGCCAGAGCCACCAGGACGCCGGCCCTGCTTTTAGGCAGATTATCCCCTGTAAAACGGGGCAGGTAGTGTTCGTATACCGCCAGCGCCGTCAACTCATCTTCTCCGTCTGCCAGGGCATATTCACGTCCCATAATCCCCTGTAATTCGGGGAATTCCCCCACCATCTGCGTGGCCAAATCGGCTTTGCATAACCGGGCGGCGCGCAAAGCCGCTTTCTTTTCTCTTTCCGTGATTCCGGGCAGGTAAGGGATAAGATGAGTAGAAAGGGCCACAAGGCGTTCCATTTTATCAAAAACCGTCCCCAATTTTTCCTGGAAAAGGATCTCTTTTAATTGCTCCACCTTTGTTTCCAGGGGAAAGCGACGGTCTTCCTCGTAGAAAAAGCGAGCATCAGCCAAGCGTGCTTTGAGTACTTTTTCGTTTCCGGCCCGGACATTTTCCTCAGGCGCCGCAGGGTTATTGGATACAGCCACGAAAAAAGGTCGAATTTGCCCTTCCCGATCCTCCACGGGGAAATAGCGCTGGTGACTTTGCATGGTCGTCACCAGCACCTCCCGCGGCAAAAAGAGGTAGCTCTCCGGAAAGGAACAGAATAAAGTCTGGGGCATCTCCACCAGGAAGGTTACCTCCTGCAGCAGATCCTCAGCAAGTACCGCCACTGCACCATGGTCCGCTGCGGCTTTTTCAACCTCTGCTTTAATCATCTGTAAACGCTGACCCTGATCCAGAATGATGCCCTTTTGCGGCAGGAGAGCAAAATATTGCTGTGCATCCTTTACCGTAAAAGGGCCCGGAGCGAGAAAACGGTGCCCATAGCTTTCCCGTCCCGACCTTAGTCCAGCACACTGAAAAGCCACTTGCTCCCCGCCCAAAAGACAGAGTAACCAGCGTATGGGACGGGCAAAACGGAAACGGCTGCTTTCCCAATACATATTTTTGGGAAAGGAAAGACTTTTTATTAACCCCGGCAAAATTTCACTCAATAAATCTGTTGTGCTGGCACCGCTTACCCGTTGTAAAGCTACCAGGTATTCCCCTTTGTCCGTTTTTTCCAGCTGCAGCTCTTTCACAGAGAGGCCAAGTTTGGCCGCAAATCCAAGGGCCGCCGCTGTGGGATTGCCCTCCCGGTCAAAAGCCCTCTCCCTGGCAGGCCCCTTTTTCTTTTCTTCACGATCCGGCTGCCTGACCGGCAAGCCAGTCACATAGAATACAAGACGGCGGGGCGTACCAAAAGTATGGGCTTCGTTAAAAGAAAGATGCTGTTCCTCCAAAAGGGCTGTGCCTTTTTCCTTTAACTGCTCCAGTATAGCGGGCATAAAACGGGCGGGTATCTCCTCTGTGCCAATTTCCAGCAGCAAATCCCGTGTCTCCTGCGCCGGCCCCGTCTTTTCCTGCGTGGTCATGACAGAATCTTCCCCCTCTCTTTTCACCGGGATTCACCTCCAGTCAACCTGGTTGCAGCATCTTCACCTGTAACGGCGTTTTGCAGCAGGGGATACCCTTCTTTTTCCCGCTGCTCCAGATAGGCGCGCCCGCACAGACGTGCCAGTTCACGGATACGGCCAATATAGGCGGTACGTTCGGTCACGCTGATAGCGCCACGGGCATCCAGAACATTAAAGCAATGGGAACACTTGAGCACATAGTCATACGCGGGCAGGACAAGCTGTTTTTCTAAAATAATACGTTTTGCCTCCTGCTCATAAAGGGTAAAAAGATCCAGAAGCAGCGTAGTATCCGCTTCTTCAAAACTGTAACGGGAATGTTCCGCTTCGCTCTTTTGAAAAACGGCGCCGTAACTAATACCCGGCATCCACTCCAGGTCAAAAACATTATCACATTTTTGAATGAACATGGCAATGCGTTCCAACCCGTATGTAAGTTCCACCGCTACCAGCTCAAGGTCAAAGCCGCCCATCTGCTGAAAATAAGTAAACTGGGTAATCTCCATGCCGTCCAGCCACACTTCCCAGCCCAAACCCCAGGCTCCCAGCGTAGGAGACTCCCAGTCGTCTTCTACAAAACGGATATCGTGTTCCGGCGGCTTTATGCCCAGGTAAGCAAGGCTGGAGAGGTAAAGATCCTGGATCTCCGCAGGGGCTGGTTTTAAAATTACCTGGTACTGGTGATGCTGGTAAAGGCGATTGGGATTTTCGCCGTAACGCCCGTCAGCAGGCCGACGGGAAGGTTCCACGTAAGCTACCTTCCAGGGTTCGGGACCCAGCGAACGCAAGAAAGTAGCGGGATTCATGGTTCCTGCACCCTTTTCCACATCATAGGGCTGCCAGAGCAGACACCCCTGTTTTGCCCAAAAATCCTGCAACCTGAGAATAATTTCCTGGAAATTCACCGGCTCACACCTTTCAAATGTTTTAAAGTCCTTTTTCTGTTCTTTTTTGTCTTTTATCTTTTTCACAGGCCATTATACCTGCGGTCTTATCTCCTGGAGGAAGGACAGGGATTTAAAGGGCCCCGTATCTGTCCAGTATTGTATAAAACAGGCAGTGAAATCAGCAAGTTCTTTTTGTTGTGTCTGCCGGGCCCGCAGTGTAGCCAATTCTCTCTCGGAAATACGCTGTAAATTCTTTAACAGGGCGTGAGTGCCGCGGGAAAGGGAAATTCCCTGCCGCTGTGCCGGCCGGCAGTTTTCACAATAAATGCCGCCCGCTGCCATGTTCCAAAAAAAAGGCCCCTCCCGGTTACCGCAAAAAACGCAAGCATCGCAATGGGGACGAAAACCAAGGAGCATCAGCAAACGCAGCTCAAAAAAACGGGAGAGGAGCTCTTTGTCCCCTTTTCCCTGCTGTAAAATAGACCATGCGTTTAAAAGCAGTTGAAAAACTGCGGGGTTGGGCTCTCCTTCAGGCAGCAGCCGTTCCACCAGTTCAGCAAAATAAACTCCCCGGGCATAATCATCCACATGCAGCATCAATCCACGGAAACTTGTCTCCACCTGCGCCTGGGAGACAGTAAAAAGGGTACGTCCTCGATACAACAGGAAGTTGCCGCAGGTAAATAATTCCACAGTAGCAGCCAGCTTGCTCTTGACACGACGCGCACCCGGAGCCTTTGCGACAATTTTCCCCTCGTCCCAGCTTAAAAGGCTAAGCAGCCGGTCCGTCTCCCCAAAAGGGCGGGAGCTAAGAACCAGGGCCCTGGTCTGGAGGTATCTCAATTAGCTCAACCCCTGTCGAAAATCCGGCATTCGATTTTACCTTATTATTCGTTGTAGCCAAGCTGCCGCAAAACATTGTCCCGCCTGCGCCAGTCCTTCTTTACCTTAACCCACAGTTCCAGAAATACGGCATTGCCAAGGAGCTTTTCCAGATCCCGCCGTGCCTCCATGCCTATCTGCTTAAGCATACCGCCGCCGCTGCCGATGATAATCTTTTTCTGTGAAGGTTTCTCCACAAGGATCTCCGCCCGGATCAGCAGCATCTCACCCTGTCGGCGCGGTTCCATGGCCGTTATCTGGATGGCAACGGCATGAGGCACTTCTTCCCGTGTTAGCTCCATTACCTTTTCCCGGATGATTTCAGTCGCCAGGAACTCCTCCGGACGGTCTACAAGCATCTCCGCAGGATAGTACTTCGGACCGGCAGGCAGGTAGCTCTTTATGGCCAGGCGCAGCGGCTCCAGGTTTTCCCCCTTCAATGCAGACACCTGAAAACATCCCTGAAATTTCCTTAACTGCCTGTAGAGAGGCAGGACCCGCGTGGCAAAATCATCTGCAGCCAGATCCATCTTATTAATTACAAGTAACACAGGTATGGCGACCCCCTGCAGCAATGCGGCAATTTTCTTGTCCCCGGGACCAGGCACGCTGCCGGCTTCAACCAAAAACAGGATCAGATCCACCTCTGACAGGGCGCCAGTAGCGGCTTTAAGCATATAGTCACCCAGCCGGTGGCGGGGCTGGTGAATCCCCGGAGTATCGATAAAAATAAACTGGGCATCTTCTCCTGTGTAAATAGCATGAATACGGTTGCGCGTAGTCTGCGGCCTGGAGGAGACAATAAGTACTTTTTCCCCGATCAGGGCATTAATAAGCGTGGATTTGCCCACATTGGGCCTGCCTACCACGGCAATAAAACCTGAAACAAACATATGTATTTTTCCTCTTTGTTTCTCTTGTTTTCTCTTTACTTATTTTGGACAGTTAAGATATAATAACATTGTCAATATATACCCCAAGGAGCAGCAAAAATGGATGACCAGAAAAAAAAAGAACTAAAAGCCAGGGGCAGTAAAGCACTGATTATCAATGTAATCTTTTTTTTCGTGCTTTTTCTGGGAATTATCATGGCCACCTATACAAATCTAATTGCCGCAATAGCTGTAATCTCTGTAATCTTTGTAGCCTCCTTGCTCTACATTTATTTTTCCTGAAAAACAGTTTATAATTTAGAGGTTTTAATCTTTCTTCCTCCATTATTTGGCGCGCAAAACAAAAGCATGGGGCAGCAATTCCGCAAGCAGATAACTTTGTCCTTCTTCCTCCCGGGAAGCTACGATTATGTGCAAATTCGGCGCGAACTCCGCAAGCACCTGGCGGCAGGCGCCACAGGGAAGGGGAGGGGCATCCCCTTCCGTTACAACTGCAAGACGGGTAAATTTACGCTGTCCGGCGCCAACCGCAGCCGCAACAGCTGCCCTTTCCGCACAGATGCTCAGACCATAAGAACTGTTTTCCACATTTACCCCGGTAAAAACTTCTCCTGCCTCCGTTAAAAGGGCTGCAGCCACATGATAGCCGGAGTATGGAGCATAAGCCAAGGGCAAAGATTTACGGGCTAAGCCAAGCAGTTCCTGCGCTTCCACAGGAAAGACAGACCCCCTTTCAGCCAACACTCTTAGTTACGGAACGGAGGTAGGACAATACCTTCTTTTTTATCTACTTCAAAACGGAAATTGCGATGGAACTCAAAAGAAAAACGAATTATATCCAGGCCGCTGGCCAAAACTTCCGGGTCTCCAACTGCTTCAATTACAACGGGGTTGGCCGGGATCTCCTTTTGATTAACGCGGATAACCGGACCGACACAACGTATGGGAGAAGTAGCAATCAAGCGCTGCCCGCCTACTGCCACACCCCGTGCTCCGGCAGCAAAGAGTTCGTTAACCACATCACGTACATCCGAATCATGAATAATATCGCCAATCCCATAGCCGGCAGGAGCATCATAAAGGCGCACAACCACACCGTTTCCAGACATCTCCGCAAACCCGGCAGCCACTCTTACTTCGTGTAAACTAACTCGCAGGGAATCAATCTCCTCACTAAGGGTCTGAATATAATCAAGGGGACTGTAAGGCACAAGCATACGGCTTCTGCCCTCCACAACCTCTATGCGAAAAACCTGCTCCTGCGTCAAACCACCTTCTTGATACAAGCCAAATATTTCTTCTATGGTTTCTTCGTGTAATATGGGTGGATCGACCTCCACTCCATTGGTGCTGGAAATACGCAGGGCGAACTCCATTTTCTCCGCCTGCCGTTGTATTGCCGCATCCTGGTTAACAATGTTAAGGATCTTCTCCCGCATTAAGGCGTCCCATTCCCGCAGGATCGTCTCCTGGACCTGGCGACCGTAGCTAAAGATAATACGGGACAACTCGTCGCTGTCTTTGGCCAAATCGATCTCATAACTGAAATTGGCCAGTGCTTCCCGTACTGCAGGCCTATTCTGCACACCCTTCTCCTGGGCCAGACGGCGCCCATATTCCAGGAGGTCCTGGGTTATGCCCTGTTTAAAGACCATTTCCTCCTGTGCTTCCGTCTTCTGGGGATAGGAAAGATAAAAATTCAGCCCTACCAGCAAGGTGTTACAGATAAGAATAATAATTAACAGGACCAACATCCTGTTATCTACAGCCGTACTCGTGTTTACCTTCATTCCAGAGCCTCCTGAATCATTCCTGTCCTTATTTCCATAAGGCTGCAAACTTTTCCGCAAAAACAATCCAGGCCACAACCAGGGCAAACAGGGCGGCAAAGAGGACCGCCCCGGCAGCCACGTTTTTGGCTGCATGGGCAAGCTCATTATATTTACGCGTTGATAAATCCACCGCTTTCTCCAGAGCTGTATTGACCATCTCTGTAATTAAGACAAGGAAAACAGCCATAAAGACAAACAATAATTCCAGTTTTTCCAGCCTGAAATAAGCAGCTGCGCCTACCACCAGGACAGCCGCAAGGAGATGAAAGCGCATATTCCTTTCCCGGCGAACGGCAAAGGTTATCCCCTGTAAAGCGGCAATAAAACTGTTAATAAGTTTGTGGTGTCCCATTCCCCTGCTTCCCTATAAGCACACTTAAAGGCCAAATTTTTGCAAAACCAGTTTCTGTTTTTCCAGCATTTCCTCTTCCGCAGCGTCGGTATCGTGGTCATATCCTAATAAATGAAGTATACCATGTACAGCCAGAAAAGCAACTTCCCTGTTCAAGGAATGGCCCAATGCCGCACTCTGCTCTGCCGCCTTCTCCAGAGAAATTACCACATCACCCAACAACTCCTCCTCCTCTAGAGCGGTGCAACCATTTTGCAGGTTAAAGGCCAGAACATCGGTAGGGGCATCCTTTCCCCGGTAAGTTAAATTTAACTCGTGGATGTAGCTGTCATCTACAAGGACAATACTAACTTCTCCTCTGCTTCCCACTCCTTCCAGACGCAGGACAAAAGAGCCTATATTCTCCAAAAGCGTGATAAGCTCCGCAGGGACAGGGATTTCATCCTGTAAGTTGTTTACCAGAACTGCCATTTTTATTTTTCCCCCTCTCCAGGTCGGCGCGCAGCTCCTTTTCAGGATATTCAATCCGCTGGTGAAATAACCCGGAGAGGATATGGGAAAAAGTATCCCCGATCCTGTCCAGGTCCTTCAGCGTCAGGGCTGCTGCATCAAGTTGACCGTCATTTAATTTGTCTTTAATAACACGCCGGATTATACCTTCTATTCTGCCGGCAGCAGGCTGGGAAAGAGAACGTACAGCCGCCTCTACAGCATCGGCCAGCATAATTACAGCCGCCTCTTTTGATTGTGGCAGGGGACCTTCATAACGGAACTCATCTTCTTCCGGCACAATATTTCTCTCCCTGTTTTCTTTGCTTTCCATTGCTTGCTGGTAAAAGAAGGAGATAAGGCTCCGGCCATGGTGCTGTCCAATAATATCCTGGATCGCCAGGGGCAACCTGGCTTCTCTGGCCAGATCCAGGCCGTCTTTGACATGGGAGCGAATAATCAGCGAGCTTAAATTTGGTGAGATCTTGTGGTGGGGGTTGTTGCCGCTAAACTGGTTTTCCACAAAAAAATAAGGCCGGCGGATTTTACCAATATCGTGATAAAATGCTGCTACCCTACAGAGGAGGGGATCGGCGCCAATGGCTTCCGCAGCGGCCTCAGCCAGATTCCCCACAAGAATGCTGTGGTGGTAAGTGCCCGGCGCTTCTACCAGTAATTTGCGTAAGAGAGGACGCCCCGGGTCCGCCAGTTCCAGCAGGGTAATTGACGTAGTAAGACCAAAAGCGCTCTCTAGGAACGGCAGCAGGCCGATGGCCATGACGGCGGAAAACAAACCGTTGCCCATGCCGGCCAGCATGGCAATGCTGAATTCACGAAGGTACTCATATTCAAACTGGAAGCCCCGGTTCAACAAAAATATGGCAATAATCGCCGCCAGGTTTATGGCGGCAACATATATTCCCGCCCTTACAAGATCGGAACGCCGTTTTAACTGGGAGACACTGTAGATGGCTACCAAGCCGCCCAACAGCGCAATAACAAAGAACCCCAATTCCCCTTCCACCACAAAGCCAAGGAAAAGCGCCAGCACAATGTTAAAAAGCACAGCAAGGCGCGATTCAAAAAGCACCGTAATCAAAATGGCCCCCATCGCCACCGGAATCAGGTAGGTGGAAAAATAGCGGGCCGCCAGGCCCAGCACAAGGGTAATTACCACTATGAGCCCCAGCAGGGAGAGCAGGTTTGTATTTTCATAAATTTCCCGGTTAAAAAGGTAAATATAATAAAGCACCACAAAAAATACAATAATTAACAATAAAAAGAGGCCAAAATACCCGTCGATGCGGGAGGGCGAACCGATTAATCCCAAGGCTTCAAGTTGCGCCAGGTGTCTTTCCGTTACCCTTTCGCCTTCCTGGACAATAAGGGAATTTTTTAAAATACGTACAGGCTCCACTGCCTGCCGGGCAGCCTCACGGCTTGCTTCCGTAGCCGCCTCATTATAGATCATATTGGGAAGGACCAGGGGGGTAAAGAGCCTCTCCATACCCAGCTTTATTTCCGGGCTGAAGGGCAAAAGGTTTACCTCCTGCATGACCTGCTTCATCGCCGCCTGCTCGCCGCCCTCTTTAATGCCCTGGAGCATGATTTCACTGTATATACGCTCGACACGGTTTTGCAGGTCGTTCAGGTTTTCATTGCTCAGTCGCATCAGAGCCTGCAGAGAATCGGCTGGAATATCCACCTTAATTTTCTGCCTGAGCAAAGCCAGCCTTTCTTCTTCGTCACCAAGCCCGCGGGCCAGCCTGATTTCCTGAAAAATAGTAAAGATCTCCTTCTTCCCTTCTTCAAGGACAGCAGATATGTGATCGTACACCTCAGGAACCGCTTCCGCCACTTCATTTTTCAGCTTGTTTGTGGAATAATGGTCTATGGCATCACGCGGCGCATAGATAGTTTGGGGGCTTGGCAAACCCAGCTCCACATTTACACCGGGCGGCAACAGCGTAAAAAAGAGCAGCAAATAGATAACCAGATAAAAACCTGCAGCTAAAAGCATCCGCCGGCTTGTCTTATTTCCAGCCAAAGAAAAAATCTTTGCCAGATATTGCCTTTTGTTTTTGTCTTTCTTTTTCAATGTAATTTAACCTCTATTATGATTCCTGTTTTTCTCTGTATTGTTCATAAGCCTTGATTATTTTTTGCACCAGGTTATGACGCACTACATCCTGATTGCTGAGATGGATAAACTTAATGCCCTGCACATCCCGCAAAATATCCATAACCTCAATCAGACCGGAAAACTTGCCCTTTGGCAGGTCAACCTGTGTAATGTCTCCTGTAATTACAGCACGCGAACCAAAACCCATGCGCGTCAAAAACATTTTCATCTGCTCCGAAGTGGTGTTCTGGGCTTCATCAAGGATAATAAATGAATCATCCAAAGTCCTGCCCCGCATATAAGCCAGAGGGGCCACTTCGATAATGCCTTTTTCCTTGTTCTTTAAAAAATTGTCCACTCCCATAAGGTCATAGAGGGCATCGTACAAGGGACGCAGATAAGGATCTACTTTCTCGTAAAGGTCCCCCGGCAAAAAGCCCAGATGTTCTCCTGCTTCCACCGCCGGCCGGGTCAAAACCAGACGCTGGACAAGCTTATTTTTTAACGCATAAACAGCCATAGCCATAGCCAGGTATGTTTTACCCGTGCCTGCCGGGCCGATACCGAAAACAATCTCATAATTACGCAACGCTTCCACATAACGCTTTTGCCCTGGAGTCTTGGGGCTGATTTTCTTGCCCCTTCCTGTCACAAACAAGAGGTCGCTAAAGATTTCCCGTATCTGTAACGCTTCACCGCGGCGGGCCATTTTCAAAGCATAAACAAATTCTGCGGTATTAAAGGTATGCCCCTCCCTGATCAGACCAAGCAACTCTTCCAAAAGGGAAGAAACCAGCTCCACATCTGCCTTTCCCCCCTGCAAGTAAAGCTCGTCCCCCCGGGGGATAACCCTGACGTCAAAACTCTCCTCAATTAGGGCAATATGCTCATCAAATTTGCCCAGCAGAGGGAAAGCTTCCTCCAGGCTCTGGAGCAAGACCTTCTGTTCAGCCTGAGCTTTGCTCAACAGACACCATCCCTTCAATTACTTTCTATCAACTGGGGCATAGCGATATCTTCCAACGTTTCAATAACAGCGCGGTAGCCTACACTGCCGATTTCAGGAAAATAATACTCCTCACCAAACTGCCTCTTCATACTGGCACCCCGCGGCAGCCTAGCACGCACTTCACGCATAGCCCTTTCCCGGGCCTGCAGCAAGGCTGCCCGGGGTGGTATGGCAACCACCCTGACAGCCAGTTCCCGGTAATTATTACTGATTAATTCGACGGGGAAAATCATATTCCTCCAGGCAAGCTTATGTTTAATTTTTTCCACCTCATAGTTACGATAGGGCGCCACCTGGGGTCCCAGGAGGTGGTAGTTGCCCCGCGGCAAGGAAAGTATAAAAGCCGTAGCTGCCCGGCCGGTTGGCAGTTTTTCCAGGTAGTAGAGGGGGAGCTCCACAACATTTTCATACCAGACCAGCGCATCCACCATGCCCCGTGCCTGTACCTTTACTCTCTCTTCCTCTTGCCCGGAGGACGCTGCTCGCTGCAACTCCCCTTGAATCAGCAGTTGACCCTGCCGTACCGTATCGCCCGGCTGCACCACCGCCTGCCCGGCCAGAACCAGGACATCCACAACAAGACCATCTTTGGCTGCCACCAAGTTCCCTGTAATTTTTTCCAGTACCGGCTCTCTTCGTCTCTCTACAACCTGGATATGCAGGTTTGCCCCCTTTACACCGGCGCCAACCCAGCTAAAGTCAGTTATTTCCAGCAAGAGTATATTTTCGAGGCGCTGAACGTCCAGCTCCTTTTTTAGCATACCCTGCCTGATGCCGTGCTCATCCAGGACAGCCAGTATCTGCCCCGTACCCACTTGTTTGTTACCCTCTATGGTAATATCCCAGATGAAGGAAGAAAAATAATAGATCAACAGAAAAAAAGCAGCCAGGCCCAGCAGTATGCCCTTACGGCGTTTAGCCAGAAAGTAAAGGGACAAAAAACTGCTTTTTTGTAAGATTACGGCCCGGCAGCCTGTTCTGTGCAAAAGAGGACGCAACTTTTTATAGTCTCTGGCACGGATTTTAACTGTGACTGACCTTTTCGCTCCAGGTATGGCACGAAGATCCCAAAATTTAAGGCCACAGGCAGTTGTCAGGTTTAATAGCCTGGTCAGGCCCCGCCCTTCCAGGAAAATAACAAGATAGCCGCCCAAAAGCTCCCCGAATTTTAGCAAGTAAAATACCGCCACCTTCCCGGGGGCTACCTGTATTCAACGGAGAAGATCTTTCCTTCAATCAGCAGTTCATCGGCAAGGAAGTGTTTAATTGCAAAATTTTTGCCCCGCACGACGACCTCACCCTCCCGAATTTTCAAACGCAGGAGTTCGTCGCTGTATTCAATGATCCCCCCGTAGTTCTCCAGCAGCAGCTGCAGGTTGCCGATCAAGGTAATCCGGGGAAGATCTAATAGGAGCTCCTTGGGGAGCTGGAAAAAATCCGCCACATTCTCCCGCCATTTTTTCTTCTCTTCCCCTGCGTCTCTTCCCCCCACAATAAACGCCCCTTCAATGTTTGCCACTATAACTAATTTATGCCGCAAAAACAGGGTTATGCCAAGCAAATACGAAAAAGCGCTCAGCTTAACCTGCGGGAGAGGGGCCTTTTACAACGGGGGGCCGCAAGTACCTCTGCAGCAATAATTGCCTGGGGCAGATTCTCCCTGTACAGCAACTGCGCCAGATTGGAGAAAGGAGCTGCCGGCTTGCAGGCCTCTGCGGGCGTGACAGAAGTATGTGCTTCCCGGGGTTGCAGCCTTTGCTCCGGTGGCGATAAAAACTTTTTGCGCGGCTGTTTATCCTTGCGTGGTTGTTTCTCGGCCGGAATCTCAATGGCAGGGATCTTATAGGGCTGCAGCGTTTCAACCGACTCTTCAGCATAACCACTGGTTCGTGGATAATACCGCCCTGTATAATCCTCCTGCGGCGGCAGCGGTTCAAAGGACGGTTGAACTGTCTCGCCTCCTTTGCCGGCCTCCTCCCAGTGGCCCAGGATTTCCCGCAGTACCGTTTCCGCTCGCTGCGGAGAACGAGGAGGAGCAGCAGACGGTTGAGAGGAACCCTGCTGTACCGCCCGTGCAATCCTGGAGATAATGGAGTAGATGATATAGATGATAAAGAAGATAAAAAACAGATCCATTTTGTTTACCCCCTCTACCGGTGATAGCCGCCGGTTGAAAAATAACCGCGGTGCAAGGAGGGGCACCGCCTGCTCCAAGTTACGCACGTACGCTCTAGATAACGGTTACAGGTTGTTGATGCCTGAGTTTTTGGGATTGACAACACCACCAGAGATAATTAACTTAAGGCCGTCCTCCACGCTCATCTCCAGAAATGTGAGCTCCTCCCGGGGAACGAGCAGAAGCACACCCGAAGTTGGGTTGGGAGTAGTGGGGATAAAGACGCTAAAAACCTGGTGAGCCGTTTTTTCCTGGACCTCCCCCACCCTTTCACCGGTAACAAAACCGATGGCATAAAGGCCGCGGCGGGGGTACTCCACAAGGGCAACCCGCCGCCAAGCGTCCCGGGGCTGAGCAGAAAAAGCATCGATGATCTGTTTGGTGGCACCATAAATGATCTTGACCATGGGGATACGGATAAAGAGACGGTCCAGCAGAGAGATAAATCTCCGGCCAAGGACATTGGTGGCGACCAACCCTACCAGGATAATAAAAACAATGGTAAGCAGCGCTCCCAAGCCCGGTATGGGAAACCCCAAAAATGATTCAAGGAAGGGTGACAGCAGGCCGTCCAACAGCTGAAAGATAAAAAAGAGCACATAAAGTGTAATCATCAACGGTAGCAAGACGATGATGCCGGTAAAGAAATATTTACGCAGCTTGGTCAACCTGAGAACACCCCTTTTAGCCTAACTAGTTTCCTTCCTCTTCCTTTTTGTCCTCCTTGCCCAATCTGGAGATAGCATCGCGCATCTGGGTATCGGCATAGATATTTTGCAGGTTGTAATAATCCATTACACCCAGCTTGCCCTCGCGCAGGGCCTGGGCCATGGCTCTGGGCACCTCCGCCTCTGCCTCCACTACTTTGGCGCGCATCTCCTGCACGGCTGCTCTCATTTCCTGTTCTCTGGCTACCGCCATAGCACGGCGTTCTTCTGCCTTGGCCTGGGCAATACGCTTATCTGCTTCTGCCTGGTCAGTCTGCAACTGAGCCCCGATGTTCTTACCTACATCTACGTCAGCAATATCAATAGAAAGGATCTCATAGGCAGTGCCTGCGTCAAGGCCCTTATTTAAAACTGTATGGGAAATATTGTCAGGATTCTCCAATACCTGTTTGTGTGTCTTGGCCGAGCCAATGGTCGTTACAATCCCCTCACCCACACGGGCAATAATTGTCTCTTCTCCAGCCCCGCCCACCAGGCGGTCAATATTGGCCCGTACCGTCACTCTGGCTTTGGCCTTGACCTCAATGCCGTCACTGGCCACCGCGGCCACAACCGGCGTTTCAATAACCTTGGGATTTACACTCATCTGTACCGCTTTAAGCACGTCCCGGCCGGCAAGATCAATGGCGGCAGCCCGTTCAAAGGCCAGCTCAATGTTGGCCCGTTGGGCGGCAATAAGAGCATTAACTACCCTGTCCACATTGCCGCCGGCCAGATAATGTCCCTCTAGGCTGTTTACATTCAGCTGCAGACCCGCCTTAGTAGCCTTAATTAAAGGTTCCACTACTTTAGCCGGGATAACACGGCGCAGACGCATGCCAATAAGGGTAATAATGCCCACACGTACTCCTGCAGCCAAGGCAGCGATCCAGAGCCGCAAAGGGATAAAACTAAAAATCACGGAAAAAACAATAATAATCAGAACAACCAGAAACAAAAGGGGCAACAATGTTTCCATTTTAAATTAAACATCCTTTCCTTTTTTATTCCTCCAGCGGCAAAACAGAGGTAGGGGAATCCAGTTTCCGGTCTTCAGCCGGCCCCTGGTCCTTTACGGCAGATTCCCCGGCATTTTGCAGTGTACGGACAACGATACGCCTTCCCTCTACTCTGACGACCCTTACACGCGTACCGGCAGCCAGATAAGCACCTTCACTGACTACATCATAACGTGTATCGTCGGCCTCCATAATCCCGGAGGGACGAAGCGGCGTGATAGTAACACCTTCCCGGCCTACCAGGTAGCTCAGGTCTGCGGTAGAGCTGTAACCGGCTTCCTGCGTGAGAGCGTCCGTCAGGATAAAGCGCCTGAGCGTCCCTTTACGTTGAAAATAGCGGAAAGCAAACCAGGAAAACACAACAGAAAAGAAAAAGGAAAAAAGCAAGATACGCAATCCATCCGCAGTTGTCACAGCGGAAAGGACAATGGATACACCCACGGCCACAAGACCGCTCAGGCCAAAAATACCAAAACCGGGGACAAAGGCTTCAACCAGGATCAGCACCAGACCAAAAACAAAAAGGAAGATGGCCGGCCAGCCGGCCACACCGGAAAAAAGGTGCCCCCCAAAAAAGAGGCCAAAACAAAGGATGCTGAGCAAACCTGCAACTCCGAAACCGGCTGTAAGGATCTCCACAAAGAGGAAAAGAAAGGCCAGGGACAAAATTGCCGCAGCGACAATGGGGTGGATCAACCAGCCCCAAAACTGTTCCCTGGGAGTAGGAGCCGTCCTGACCACAGAACTGCCCGAGAGACCTGCCAGAAACAACAAGTCCTGCAGGGACGCCGCCGTACCGTCGCTAAAGTTTAACCTTTCAGCATCCCTGGCAGTCAAGGTCAGCAGCTTGCCCGCTTCCACCAGATCTTCGATTTCTATTTCCCGGCGCACCATGGCTGCGGCAAGCTGGGGATCCCTCCCCCGCAACTCTGCAGCAACACGCATTTCCGCCTCCCAGAAAGAAAGAAATTTTTCATCTGTAACTTCCCCGGTGCCGGCCAGGCGCGGCTCAGCCGCCCCGAGAGTGGCACGGGGAGACATATAGAGATAATCGGCGGCCAGGGCCAGATAAGCACCGGCAGAGAGCGCACGGGTATTAACATAAGCATAAACAGGCACCTCAAGTTCGGCCAGCATTTCTCTGGCCTGCAGCGCCGCATCCACGAAGCCACCGGGCGTGTCCAGTTCCAGGATCAGTGCCTGAGCCCCCGCTTCTCGGGCTTCTTTAAGGGCGCGCTCCAGATAGAGCAACCAGGACGGTCCAATTTCCATTTTCAAGCTTATAACATATACCGGAGCGTTTTCCGCTGCTGCAGTAAAAGTGGGAATAAAAGCGAACATGGGCAAGAAAAAAATTAGCAAACATAGCAGCAGAATTATTACTTTTTGCTTAAACAAAGCCCATGCCTCCTTAAAAGGTAAAACCTGGAATCAACCAGGTTTATCCAAGTAATTTTTCTACAATCCTTTTAACCAGCGCGCCATCTGCTTTGCCTTTGACCGCAGGCATCAATGCTTTCATCACTTTACCCATATCCCTGGGGGAAATGGCGCCTACCCGGTCTATTGTTTCTCTGGCCAATGTTTCAATTTCTACTTCACCGAGCTGCTCCGGCAGATAAGAAGACAAAATCTCTATTTCCGCCTGCAGCTCCTGCAAAAGGGAAAGCCTGTTGGATCTTTCGTAATCAGCCAGGGCCTCTTTTCTTTTTTTGACCTCTCTTTGCAGGACGGCTTGCTCGTCTTTTTCATCCAAGGGACCTTTTTTGGCTATCTCCGCATATTTTAATTCGCTACGCAGACAGCGAATTACATTTAAACGAAACTTATCCTGCACTTTCATGGCCTGTTTCTGTTCTTCAAGCAACCGCTGTGAGAGACTCAAAACAAGATCACCTCAGGTTGTTTACCCATAAAATCTCCTCTTCTTGCGCGCTGCTTCAGACTTTTTCTTGCGGCGCACGCTGGGTTTTTCGTAGTGCTCCCGCTTACGCACCTCCGACAGGATGCCTGTCCGGGCACACTGCTTTTTAAAACGCCTTAAGGCATTGTCAAGGGTCTCATTTTTGCCAATTTTTATTTCCGTCATTTCCATCCCTCCCCTCAACCTTACCTCACAACCGGAGAACGCCTTCAATAAAACAAACATTCAATACATTATACCTTCTCGCCCCAAAACTGTCAACGAGGAACAGCAAGGCTAAAATAGGGCTAAAACAGCGTAAAATAGCATGTTTCAGGCTATTATGAGCCCAGCGGCTTTCCCCCCAGGAGGTGATAATGAAGGTGATAGACAATTTGCCCGGCATCGGGGCCGCAGTTTACCAGAATACGATAACCCGTTTCTGCCACCCCTTGCTCTGCGGCAATTTTATTTAATGCCAGGGCCATATGGCCGATAAGTTCGCTGTGCCGTGCTTCCAGGTCATTATAGCTGGGTATATGTTCCCGGGGAACAAGAAGGATATGCACAGGCGCAGCCGGTTTTATATCTTTAAAAGCCAGGACCTTTTCGTCCTGATAGACAACATCCGCCGGGATTGTCCCGTCTATAATCCGGCAAAAAATACAGTCGGTCAAGAAAAATACCTCCTCATTTTCACGATAGCCTAACATCGTGGATTATTATAACATTTTTTATAAAAGGGAGGAAAGGTAAAAGATCTAAAAAACCCGGCCGCCGGGGCATACTTTCATCGTCAGAGCTCTTCTGCTATAATAACGTTGACTTTATGAACGGCCGCACCCTGTACGGGCGGAAATTTTGACCCATTTTTTACACCTGGCCAAAGGAGCATATCTAAAAATGAACAGGGAACTAAAAATAAAAGAAGCGCTGAAACTGGAGAATCCTGTATTTATAGATCTCCGTTCTCCTCTGGAATACAGTAAAGGAACAATTCCAGGGGCAGTCAATATACCGCTTTTCGATGACCGAGAGAGGGAGATAATTGGCACTACTTACAAGCAAGATCCCGGAGAAGCACGGCAGCAGGGTGTTGCTTTTGTTTCACCAAAACTACCCCAAATCCTATCTTTTATTGAGGCGCAAGGGCAAAGAGGCACGCCCGTCCTCTTCTGCTGGCGGGGAGGGCTGCGCAGTAAAGTGCTTTATCACTTATTATCATCGCTGGGAATAAAGGCCTGCCGTCTGGAGGGCGGTTACAAGGCGTTTCGCAGGCATCTTCTAGAGCGCCTGGAACACGGTGCTATTGACAAACCTGTCTATGTGCTCCACGGGCTGACCGGCGTAGGGAAAACGGCAGTTTTACAGCTCATGGAGGAGATGGGCTGCCCGGCCATCGACCTGGAGGGGCTTGCCGCACACAGAGGTTCTTTGTTCGGACACCTGGGTATTGCACAAAAGCGTTCCCAGAAGGACTTTGACGCCCTTTTGCTTAAACGCCTTGACGATCTGGCTCAAGCTGAATACCTGGTGCTTGAGGGGGAAGGGAAAAGAATCGGCCCCGTTTATCTGCCCGATTTTTTATTCCAGGCCATGCTCGGAGGCAGGCATATCCTCCTGACCGCGCCTCTGGAAGTGCGCGTGCAAAGGATTCTTGAACAATATACACCCCGCACTGACGGAGATCGTCAGCAGGTAGCAGAAGCACTGTCAGCCCTGGAAAGATATCTTGGAGCACAAACGATCCGGTCCTACCAACAATTTTTGCATCAAGGCAATTACTACGAACTGGTGTGGGAGCTTTGTGCCAACTATTACGACCGGCTTTACGATGATGCCAACCCGGGCAAGCGCTCTTTTATCTATACGTTGGACAGCAGCAACCCTATCGAGGCAGCAGAGAAAATCCGACAGTTCATCCTTAAAGACCTTCGAAAATCTGTACAGGCAGGCCTCCAGACCTGCCTGTAAAAAGGGTAAATTATATTATACCGGGAGCAGTGCAGAGCATTTTACCAAAGAGACGGCCGCGCTGGAAAATGATCCTGAAAAGGGGGGAGTCATCCCCCAGAAAACGGAAAGGAGCTTATATCCATGAATGTTTATGACTACGCCCATAACCTGGCCAAGGCGATTAAGGATTCCCAGGAATTTAAGAATTTTCTTCAAGCAAAGGGGAAAATTGAACAGGACACGGGCGCCAAAGAGATGCTCGCCGACTTTCGTAAAGCCCAATGGGAGCTCCAGAAACAGAAATTATCTGGCTTGGAGATCGCGCCAGAACAGGAAAAACGCCTCTCCCAGCTACTGGAGATCATCGGCCTTAATCCGGTGGTCAGGGAATTTCTGGAATCAGAATATCGCTTCAGCCTTATGATCGCCGACGTACAAAAGATCATCGCCGAGGCCATGGAGCCCCTTCTCTCCGCCGAGTGGATAGCAGAACTAAAGGAACAGTTGAGCACCGACCACCCGGCGCCCCCTGGACAATCTGCCGGTAACAGTTAATGGGTAGCGATCCTGCCTGTTATTTGTTAGCCTCTGCTGTGTCGTTTTCAGTTTTTTCTTCGACCCCTTCATCTCTATCCTTTTTTTCCCAGAACGGCACTATACGGCTAAGCAGACGGTTTTCTCTGTCCACAAAGTTCCAGACCGCCCCCTCATGATCGACGTCCCGGCGGTCCACAGTGATGACATGGAAATATTTTTCTTTTGGTTCTACGTCTACTTTAATTTCAACCCCCTGCCCGGCAGCAGGCAGCACGTTTACTCCCTGGATCTCGCCATTTACTGCAAAAATCGCAATTTCCTGGGCAGCGTTAAAAGGATAGTCGGGAAGGGCCAGGCCCAGATCACGGGAAACCCTGGCCCACTCTTCATAATCTGCCACCAGGGTAAAGGAAACAGGTGCCGACAGCACTCCCCTGTCCGTAGTAGTAAACATGATTCCGCCGCTCTCTTCGGGAGGCGCCACTACCTGCTCGGCACGGAAAAAGTTGTCGTAAACAGTAAGGCTCAAGAGTAAGACCAGTAAAAACAACAACGGGATCAGGCGCCGCACCTCAACAACAAAGAATTTACCTTTCTTCTTCATCGTTCTCCCCTCCGCATAAAATACTTATCTTTCCCCTGATAATATGCAAGGCAGAGAGGAATTATGACAGTTTAGCGCAAGATGCCAGTAAGGTATTCGGAAGTGCCGGGTCCAAGCAGCACATCCCGCACCTGCCCCCGCAAATTGTCTGTGCTAAGGACACGGACTCGCAGGTACTGAGAAGTCAGCCCTTCCAGTAAAAGGGAGGGTTTGCCCTCCTTTTCTCCTTTCTCCACAATGCTTTCAAAGAGCACAGATACTGTACTGCCGTAAAATTTCTGCTGGTAAGCGCAAGCCAGTTCTCGGCCAAGGGCAATCATCCTGCGGCTGCGCTCTTTTTTCACCTGAGGCGGCACAGGAGGACCCATTTTAGCCGCTGCAGTGCCACGGCGGGGAGAAAAAGGGAAAACATGTAAGCGGCTAAAGGCAGATTCCTTTACAAAATCAAAGGTATGCTCAAAATGCCTCTCTTCTTCTCCGGGAAAGCCGACAATAATATCCGTGCTCACGGCAAGATCAGGAATAGCCGTGCGTAGCTCCTGCAACAGGCTGCGAAAAAAAGCCGTGTCATATTGACGCCCCATTTTCTGCAGAATAGTATCGTCGCCGCTCTGAAGGGGTATATGCAGGTGGCGGCAGATATGGTCGGAGGATGATATAAGCGCAATCAGCCGTGGGCTGAAATCGGTTGGTTCCAGAGAGCTGAGGCGAAGCCGTTCCAGACCCGGCAGACAAAGTGCCTCCTCCAAAAAGGAAGCAAGGGTCAGGGGAGGCGTCAGGTCAACGCCGTAAAGCCCGATGTGGATCCCTGTAAGCACAACTTCACGGTACCCGGCAGCGACGATCTCGCGCAGGGCAACCAGTCCCTGCCGCAAAGGAAGGCTGCGCAGGGGGCCGCGGGCCAAGGGAACCACGCAATAACTGCAAAAACGGTCACAGCCGTCCTGAATTTTAAGAAACGCCCTCGTCCGTCCCTGTTCCGGTGTCCAGGGCAGCCATTCAAAAGGAGCTTCCTTTTCATAGGGGCTAACCGCCCTTACCTGTTTTTGGCCCTGCAATTTTTCTTTAACCAAACCAGGTAAACGGAGCCGCTCCGTTGTACCTGCCACCAGGTCCACACCGGCCAGCGCGGCAATCGTTTCCGGATCAACCTGGGGGTAACACCCACATACGGTTACCAGGGCATTACTGTTCAATTTTCTGGCCCGGCGGATTAACTGGCGCGTTTTACGGTCAGCCTGGTGCGTAACGGTGCAGGAATTAATTACATATACATCGGCCTTTTCCGTAAATTCCACCAGGGAAAAGCCTTCGCGGCGGAACTGCTCCTTCAGGGCTTCTGTCTCATAGTAATTAACTTTACAACCCAGGGTATGCAGCGCCACAGTAGGCGGCGTCGCCTTTTCGTCATATTTTTTTCTCGTCATCGCATTCGTCATCTGTTTTCTTTTATCCTAACTCCGTCTAGCCCAGGTCCCCCAAAACCGCCATCATTACAGAGAGGGCGGCCAGGGGGGCCGTCTGAGCACTTAAAATACGCGATCCCAGGCTTACCGGGTATACAGAAGGAAGCTCCATCAGCTTTGACATCTCTGTCCGGGAAAAGCCGCCTTCAGGGCCCGTAAACAAAAACGCCCTGCGTGGCGGACTTTTAAATCCCTGCATTAAGGAAAGAAGGCCCCTCTCCTTCTCCTCTTCCCAGGGGACAATGACCAACTTCTCCTTTGCCAGCAGCTTTAAAACTTCCCCAAACTCCAAAGGAACATGAACAGGGGGCACATAGCTGCGCCGGCAGAGGGATGCTGCAGCCGTTGCAATTTTTTGCCAGCGATTACTCTTTTCCGCCCTTTTTGCCCTGGGCAATTTAACTACAGTACGTTCGGTAAAGACAGGTATTACCTGCTTCACCCCCAGCTCCACCGCTCCATGCACGATACGGTCCATCTTCTCCCCTTTAATAAGAGAGACAATTAAAATTACTTCAAAGGGCGGCTCGTTGTTTTGCGGGAGCTCATCAAGCATAAAAACGTGCCCCCCCCGGCCCTTTGCTAAAGCAAGACGGGCCTGCCACGCCCGCCCTTTTCCGTCAGATACAACAACCTCCGCGCCATCCTGCAGGCGCAGGGCGTGAATATGGCGGAGCGTTTCCCCGTCCAGGGGAACAGGATTGTTTTTTAAGGCTAAAGACGATAAAAAAAACCATGCCACCGACATCAAGACAATCTCCTGTAAAACAGGGCAGTATTATTTACCGCCCAGCGTATCCTTAACCCGCTCAAAAAAACTTTTCTCTTCCGAAAGCTTTGCGCCTCCCGCTTCGGCAAATTCACGCAGGATTTTTTTCTGCTTGGCATTAAGGTGGCGCGGGATCTCCACCCTGACGGTTACCAGCAGATCACCGCGGCCATAACCCCGCAGCTGGGGCAGCCCCTTCCCTTTAAGCCGGAAAGTTGTTCCGCTCTGCGTCCCTTCAGGAATGATTAACTTTGCCGTACCATCAAGGGTAGTTATCTTAATCTCCCCACCAAGGGCAGCATCAACAATGCTTATGGTTACCTGGCAGGTTAAATCATCGCCCCGGCGCTGAAAAACTTCATGGGGACGAATATGCATAACGACATAAAGGTCGCCGGGAGGGCCGCCGCGCAAGCCTCCTTCTCCTTCCCCGCTGAGACGCAAACGGGAACCGTCTTCCACGCCGGGCGGGATCTTAACCTCTATTTTTCTTTCTCTGGCGACCCTTCCTTCGCCACGGCAGTTGGGGCAGCGTTCCTTCACGATACGTCCTTCGCCCTTGCATGCTTCACAGGTATGGATGCTCATGAAACTGCCAAAAGCAGTATTACGTACCACCTGCTGCTGACCGGAGCCGCCACAGGCAGAACAGGTAACAGGCAGAGCGCCTTCTTTACCGCCGCTGCCATGACACTGGGGACAAACTTCCAGCCGGGGAATGTTTATATATGTTTCTTTCCCGCTTAATACTTCTTCCAGGGTTATCTCCAGATCATAGCGCAGGTCCGCGCCACGCTGGGGCTCTGCCCTTTTCTGGCGCCGGCGTGTGCCTGTAAAGCCTCCCCCAAAAAAGGTTTCAAAAATATCCTCAATACCGCCCATACCACCAAAACCGCCGCTGCCAAAACCGCCAAATCCGCTAAAACCTTCCGGCTCGTGGCCATAGCGGTCGTAGCGGCTTCGCTGTTGAGGGTCTGACAAAACGTCATAGGCCTCTTTTACTTCTTTAAATTTTGCCTCTGTCTCCTTATTACCGTTATTGGCATCGGGATGGTACTGCCGGGCGAGGCGGCGATAAGCTTTTTTGATTTCCTCCGGCCCCGCATCTCTGCTGACACCGAGTACTTCATAATAATCCCTTTTAGCCATTTAAACTTTTCGCCCCTTCAGTCCCGGGCGGCCTTCAAAGGGCGGCTGCCTGCAGCCGCCCTTGATCCCGCCCCTTACGTCACTAATTATTTTATGACGTTTCAGCCGTAACGTCAAACTGTCTTTTTCTGGAGTTGGTGATAAAGGCTTTTACTTTTTCCCTTCGTCATCAACTACTTCATAATCAGCATCTACCACACCATCGTCGGCTCCGCCGCTGCCGGGCCTATTGCCTGCTCCGGCCCCGGCAGCAGTACTGCTTGCCGCTTCCTGTTCTTTGCGCACCTGTTCATACAACAAAGAAGACACTTCGTGCAGCTTTGCATTCAAGTTTTCAGAAGCGCTCTTCATGCGGGAGATATCATCGCCTGCCGCCGCATCTTTTAACTCCTGAATAGCCTTTTCTACTTCACTCTTCTTGTCGGCGCTCACCTTATCCCCAAGTTCGCGCAGCGTTTTTTCTGAAGAGTAGACAAGAGTATCAGCCTGGTTGCGCGTTTCCGCAAGTTCTTTGCGCTTTTTATCCTCTGCCTCAAATTTTTTAGACTCGTTGATCATCTGCTCGATTTCTTCGCTAGTCAGGCCCGAGGTGGCTGTAATTGTAACCTTCTGCTCTTTGCCCGTTGCCAGGTCCTTGGCAGATACATTTACAATACCGTTGGCGTCAATATCAAAAGAAACTTCGATCTGGGGCACACCCCGCGGTGCAGGTGGAATACCATCCAGGATAAAGCGTCCCAGCGTCTTATTGTTTGCTGCCATAGGCCGTTCCCCTTGCAACACATGGATCTCCACGCTTGTCTGGTTGTCTGCAGCGGTAGAAAAGATCTGTTTCTTGGAGGTGGGAATAGTCGTATTCCGCTCAATAATCTTGGTAAAGACGCCTCCCAGTGTCTCAATACCCAGGGAAAGGGGTGTAACATCAAGGAGAAGTATATCTTTAACTTCTCCGGAAAGGACACCGGCTTGAATAGCAGCACCCATGGCCACCACTTCATCGGGGTTAACACCTTTATGCGGCTCTTTACCCAGTATATCTTTAATCACCTTTTGTACCAGAGGAACACGGGTAGAACCACCTACAAGAATTACTTTGTCTATATCATTGGGGCCCATGCCAGCATCGGATAAAGCCTGCTTTAATGGTCCTACCGTTTTATCTACCAGATCAGAAATAAGATCTTCAAACTTTGCCCGGGTCAAGTTGATATCCAGGTGTTTAGGCCCATCGGCTGTAGCCGTAATAAAAGGCAGGTTAATGTTGGTAGTGGTAACGCTGGAAAGCTCTATCTTTGCCTTTTCCGCCGCATCCTTCAGCCTTTGCATGGCCATGCGGTCCTTGCTTAGATCCACACCTGTCTCCTTCTTAAACTCCACCACCAGGTAATCTATAATCCGTTCGTCAAAATCGTCGCCGCCCAGACGGTTATTGCCGCTGGTCGCCTTTACTTCAAAGACACCGTCTCCCAATTCCAGGATGGACACATCAAACGTACCGCCGCCCAGGTCATAGACGAGGATTGTATGGTCCTCTCCTTTATCCAGGCCGTAAGCAAGGGCAGCCGCCGTGGGCTCGTTAATAATACGCAGCACTTCCAGGCCAGCGATTCTGCCTGCATCTTTAGTCGCCTGCCGCTGGCTGTCACTAAAATAAGCCGGCACAGTAATAACGGCTTTATCCACTTTCTCTCCCAGATAGCTCTCCGCATCTGTCTTTAATTTTTGTAAGATCATGGCAGAGATCTCCGGCGGGCTGTAATTCTTTCCATCTATGCTAACTTTAAAATTGGTCCCCATTTCCCTTTTGATTGAGGCTATTGTCCGTTCCGGATTGGTAATAGCCTGCCTTTTGGCCACCTGGCCCACAATTCTTTCTCCTTCCTTGGTAAAGGCAACGACAGAAGGAGTTAATCTGCTCCCTTCAGCATTGGGGATAATTTCCGGTTCGCCACCCACCAGCACTGCAATAACTGAGTTGGTGGTTCCCAGGTCGATTCCTACTACTTTAGACATAAATTTTATCCTCCTTTTCAACATTAATTTTTTGGGGTAAAATATTTTTCAGGGCAACTATTGCTTGCTATTGTTTACTGCTTAACGGATACTTTAACCATACTGGGCCTTATAACTTTGTCTTTAAGCATATAACCTTTTTGCAACTCGTCGACAACAATATCGGGCGGAAATTCTCCACTTTCCTCACGCATGACTGCGTCATGGTACTGAGGGTCAAAAGGCTTCCCTTTGCATTCGATCGCCGTAAGCCCTTCCTTTTCCAGCAGCTCCTTTAATTGCTTGGTTATCTTGACTATGCCTTCGGCAATACCTTCCGTAGCTTTTTCTTCTGTGGAAGCACAAGCCCTTTCCAGGTTGTCAATTACCGGCAAAAGTTTACAAACGAGCTCTGAAGTTGCATATTCAACAATTTCTTCCCGTTCCGCCCTGGTACGCTTACGATAATTATCAAAATCAGCTTGCAGGCGCGTTAACCGGGCCAGCAGTTCTTCTTTTTCCTGCTCAAGGGCTTTTATCTGTTGCTGCAGTTCAAGGGTCTGCTCCGCCTTTGCCTTTTCCTCCGCAACCTGGGGCTGCTCTCCCGTTTCTGCAGAGGCATCAGACCCTAGCTTACCTTCCTGTTCCTGTTCCGTCATATTTTTCTGGCCCTGCAGTCCATCCGTATAGGTATCATTATTTTTACGCATATCATCACCTCTTTGCTTTATCTGGTTTTTCCAGGACAGCTATGATCCTCTAAAGTTTGGCAAACTGATTAACAACCTGCTGCAGCACAGCCACAACCCGTGAATATGTCATGCGCGTAGGACCAAGGATCCCGATAGTGCCAACCACTTCATTTCCCAGGCAATAACTGGTCATGACCAGGCTGCATTCATGGACCTCCTCCAGTATATTTTCCCGTCCAATCTTAATTACAATCCCTTCTACCCCGGCCAGCGGCCTGGCCAGCAGGCTTGCCAGCAACGAATGCTGCTCAAAAAGGGAAAGGAGGGACTTTACCTTTTCAATATTACCAAATTCTGGTTGATTAAAAATATTGGTGGTACCTCCTAAAAATACGCGGCTCTCATCTTCAGCCAATGATTCCTCCAGCAAAGTAAATGTTGTCTCCAGAAAATTGACATGATGATAAAGATCGCGGCGTAATTCACGGATAAACCGCGCTGTAATCCTATCAATAGTAAGTCCTTCGAGGCGATGATTCAGATAGGCAACTATCCGATTCAGGTCCCCCTGTGAAAGGGCTTGAGGCAAATTGATTAATTTGTTTTTAATAATCCCTGTATCAGCGACAAGAACCAGCAGGCCTCTTTTACTGTCGATAGGCATAATCTGCAGCTTTTTAAAAGCGCTTTTTTTCAGGCGAGGACCCAGGATTAAGGTTGTATAATTGGTAAGAGAAGAAATTAATTGCGCGGTCTGCTTGATCAGATCTTCAATCTCCCGGATCTTTTCATAGGCAAAAACGCGGTAAATAAGCGCTTTTTCTTCCTCATTCAACTCCTCTTCCTGCATCAGTTCGTCCACATAATAACGATACCCCTTTTGCGAGGGGATTCTGCCGGCCGAAGTATGGGGCTGGAGGAGATAACCCATCTCTTCCAGGTCGGACATTTCGTTGCGAATAGTTGCAGGGCTAAATCCCATTTTATAGCGACGGGAAACGGTACGCGAACCTACGGGTTGCGCCGTCTTTACATAATCGGTAACTACGGCCCCAAGTATTTTCATTTTACGCGCACTGAGCCCCATGCCTTCCCTCTCCTTTACCGGTCTTTCTGCAAATTAGCACTCTAACATTTAGAGTGCTAAGCGCCTGTCTTAAAGATACCACCGTGACGGCCGTTTGTCAAGATTCCTCTTACAAAAATAATCCATTTTTATTTATCCCTCCCTGGTAAACACAAAGGCTTTAACTTTTCCAGCATTTCAGCAGGTGTAGCAAAACGCTGATGGGGTTTTTTCTGCAAAAGGCCGTCAATAACCTGGTCTAAGACCAAAGGAACGGCGGGGTTAAACTCCCTGGCAGAAGAAAGCGCATCCGATCGGTGATAGGATTTTAATGATTTCAGGTTCGTTTTCTGGTGCGGCAAAAGGCCGGTAGCCAGTTCATATAAGATAACTCCAAGGGAGTAAAGATCGGCACGGTGGTCCACGCCTTCAAGGACCATTTCCGGAGACTCAGACTCACCTCGCCGCCCCGCGAAGAAACCAAAAAAGGGATTTTTCCATCGAAAGCGCTCCGGGGCCGCATAAAAAAAGGTTCGCCTGAATAAAGAAGGTTCACGGGTGAAAGCTGCAGGAAACACCCTGGACCCCGTAATCGCTTCCAGAAAATCAAAATCGCTGATTTTGTAGCGCCCTTTGCCGTCCAGCAGAATATTTTCCGGTTTCAAGTTGCCGTGGAAAAAACCTTTCTTGCGCCGATGATAGTAATCAAGAGCCAGACCCAGTTGCCAGGCAAGGTCCAAAATCTGGCGAAGATTAAAGGGCGCCTGCCTGAGCAGGGCAGCAAGACTGCCTCCTTCTGCATATTCCATCACAAAATAAAAGTCACCATTGTAATAACAGTCCTGAGCGGGAAGCAACAGGCCGGGATGATTAAAGCTGCTCATCATTTTCAACCGGCCCTGGAGACGTCTTATCGAAAGAGGATCGGACAGCATTTCTCCCCGTATCATTTTAAGCGCAACTTTTTTGCCACTAGCCCGTTCTCTAGCCAGGTATACCTGGCTTACCGGGCCATCCCCCATAAAATCCAGGATTTCGTACTTACGCCAGAAAGACGGTCCCATGCTCCGGCGGTATATATCGCTTTTCAACTGGTAATTGGGATCCGTTTTTCCCAAATTTTCACGCCAGACAGCTGCATGGAGAGGGTGTTCAGCAGCCACGGTTTCTTCCATTAAACGACAGATTTCAAAATATTCCTGTTCCAGTTCAAAGCGCTGCAGTTCAGGCATGCCCCGCAGTGTCTTTTCCACTTCCCGGTAATCACCCCCATAAAGGGCGAGACGGGCCAGGCCCGCTTGAGCCAACCAATAAACCTGGGAGGGGGGCTCCACGGAGCGATAACAGCTGCCAGCAGCCTCGTAATTGCCTTCTTCTTCATGTAAAAGGCCCATAAGATAGTTTTTTTTCCCACGAAAAGCTTCTCCAGAGGTACTGCCGTCTTTTTTATCCGTTGTCGTAAAAGCGTCTTCTGCCCTTTCCAAGAGGTCGGCAGCACTACGCGTCCTGTTCGTCAACAGGTAAAGCCAGGCCAAATCAAGGGCAATCCAGTAGCCACCTTTTTGCTGCCAGGCTTCTTCCAGGTAACGTCCGGCCTCGCTGTACATCCCCAGGCGCCGGTAAAGGTTTCCCAGACGCCAGGCAACGTCCGTGTTCCCGGGGAAAAGGCTATAAAGACGAAGATAGAAGCGTATTTGCTGTAACTCTGAACGGCAGTAGGCCATAGCTTCGCGGTAAACAAAAAGGGCGTCCTTCTGCCTGTCCCCCCACGCTTCCAGCACCCGTCCCAGATTTTCATAATTATCCAGGTCATGGGGGTCAACTTCAATAGCCCTGCGGTAAAGTCGCTCTGCTTCCGGCAGCCCTATCATTCCGCAGCGATAATGCAGACGCCCTTTCTTTTTTAACAGCTCCGTATTTCTCAGATCGCGCGCCAAACCTTCTTCGTAATAAGCAAGGGCTTCTTCAGGCTGGCCCCTGCCGCACAGGTAATCCCCCGCATCCTCCAGAATACGGCTATAAAGACGCTGTAGCAGCAACTGACGCCGGGAAGAGGTAGATCTAGGCCTATGTAGATCCTGCAGGACAGAAAACAGCTGCTTTAAGCTTTGACGGGCCGCTGCATGATTGCCCAGAAGTAATTGAATTTCGGTAATATGAATAAGTTCTACAGCCTGTTTTTGTAAAGGGGAAGCAGTATGCAGAAATGCCCCCAGTTTGGCGCCGCTCTGACGCAATTCCTCCGGTTCGAGGCTTAACCCTGTCTCCAGAGCAAGGATAAAGCTCAAGGAGCCTGCAAGCATTTGCGTAAGAGAGAGGGCAGCATCTTTTTCCAAACTCTTCCCGGACATTAACCGATCTCTCCCTCAAGATCCAGCTAATCGATGGCGTTTCCCCGCCCTGTCCCAATTATTCGTGAAAAGAAGCCGCAATACCTGCTATAATTCAGGTATCGGCAGCTTAAGATATAAAAATATCTATCCAGAGCAACCCGGTATTCCTTCCAAGGGAAAAGGTACTGCCGGCCGGCAAAAATAATCACCAACCCCTTTTCTTCATTAAGAAAACGAAAGGCCTGCCCCTCTTCCTTCAACCCTAATAGCTGCTGTATCCCCTGTTCAGCCATATTTAGCCCCAGATAGAGAAAGGTGAAGACCAGTATAAGTTGTAACAAAACCATAAAGAAAAAGCCAGAGGCCCGGTGCAACATAGACAGTCCTTTCCCAAACCTATAGCTTTTAATATGGCCTGCTGTATTTTTTTTATACCGAGATACCGAGAAATTAGCAGTAGGTCCTAATAAAAAGCTCCAGCCAGGGCTTCTGCCAGATAAGGTATCGCCCGCAGCACCTCTTCCCTGTTGTTTTCATGGCCGCCGACCTCCACCAGGATACTGCGGGGATGGAGGTGCTGGTTATAGATAAATGCTTGTTTTCTTGTTCCCCGGCAAAGACCAGGATATTTTTGCTCCAGATAGCCCTGTAGGAAAAGGGAAAAGCGCAGGTTGTTATTCCAGCCTTCATGTCTGGTACCTACCACAAAAAGGAGGCGGGCAGTACTTTGTCCTTCTAGTATAGTAGTAGTAATCTCCCGTGAAATACCGTCACGATGCAGATCCACAACTATTTCAATCTGGGGGTTTCGTTTAAGTATCTCTTCAATTGCCGGACGGGCCTTAGTATAGGCCTCACTGCGCAGCAGATCAAAGCTTTCACGGTGATGCAGGACCGGGATATTGTGTTCTTGCTCCAGAATCTCCGCCAGATACTCTCCCAGAAATACCACAGACTGCCGGGGATCGCCGCTAAAAGCTTTTCCGGAAACAGGGATAAAAGATTCGCTGCCATGGGTATGGTAAATCAATATTTTGGGAGCAGCCTGCGAAAGTAAAGGGGTAAAACCGCCTGAAGATGCAGTCCCGGCAAGGAGTGAAACAGAAAACTGATCCGCCACAGAGGGTAAAGGAGACGCTTCCCGCTGCTCTTCCACAGCAGGTAAATCTTCTGGGAAAGGGAGTGCTTTTTCTTCCCCTTGCGGCACAGCGACCTCCTTTGCCCTTCCGGCAGACCTGAACCCCGCCAGCTCACTCCCCAGGAGCAAGCGCGCAGCAAGATCATGCAGAGTAAAGCCTCCATTGCTCCCTGCACCAGAGGCCAAAACAGACGTTGTACCCTGCATAACCCCCATCCCCGGCAACTGTTGCCCAAGCAGCAGAAGATAACTGCGCTGTAAACCACCCTGGATGAAGGTCGGCAAAACCATGCTGATCAGGAGGGCCAGAATAAGCAATGTGCTTAGAAGGTTAAATATCCGAGCTTTGCTGTTATTTTTTGAGGCCCGGGCAAAATGGTCGTAATAGATCTCTCTTTGCCACGAGACACGGGAACTCTCCCGGGACAATAAAAACCCCCCCTTTGCCATACCTGCTTCTAATTAATATAGATATGCAAAAAGGGAGGCAGAATATGTTTTTGTTTTGTTACTGTACTTTACTCCGATAATCCTCGATCGCTTTGTGCAGAGCATCGGCAGCCAGATTGGAGCAATGCAACTTCGCTTCGGGAAGACCGCCCAGATGGTTCGCCACGTCCATATTGGTTATCTTCATGGCTTCATCCAGGGTTTTCCCCTTTACCAGCTCGGTCAGCATACTGCTACTGGCGATGGCAGCCCCACAACCAAAAGTGAGGAAACTAATATCCTCAATACGGTCATTCTCTACTTTAATGAAGATCTTCATAATATCGCCGCATTTCATATTGCCTACCTCACCTACACCGCTGGGATCAAACATCTCCCCGGCATTGCGGGGGTTTTGGAAATGGTCTATTACTTTTTCGTTATACATGATGTTTCCTCCTCTCCTGTTTGCGGGTTATCATTTTTACGGCGATAGTTTTTGTATAGTAAAGACATCTCCCGCAGCCGGGCGACGCTCCCCTTAATTATCTCCACAGCATAGTCCACGTCTTCCGCAGTATTATTATGCCCCAGGGTAAGGCGCAGCGAACCATGGGCTGTCTGATGGTCCAGACCGCAGGCCATGAGCACATGTGACGGCTCAAGGGAACCAGAAGTACAGGCCGACCCGCTGGAGGCGGCAATTCCCTTCAGGTCCAGATCTAAAAGCAGACCCTCGCCCTCTACGTATTTTATACTAACGTTAACATTGCCCGGCAGACGCTGCACAGGGTGCCCGTTAAGCTGCACCTCCTCAATCTGCTCCAGGAGAGAGCCAATCAGGCGGTCACGCAGGGCGGCCATGGCCGCAGCTTTCCCGGGGATATCCACAACGGCGAGTTCAATAGCTTTGGCCAGGCCCACAATACCGGGAAGATTTTCTGTCCCGGGTCGTTGTTTCTTCTCCTGACCTCCGCCAAAAAAAAGCTTGCCCAGTTTGGTGCCGCGGCGCACAAAAAGCGCCCCCACCCCTTTGGGGCCATAAAATTTATGGGCGGAGAGAGAAAGGAGATCAACAGGTAATTCTTTTAAATTAACAGGGATGTTGCCAATAGCCTGCACGGCGTCCGTATGAAAGTAAACGCCCTTCTCCCGGCAGATCCGGGAAAGCTCTTCAATGGGCTGTAATGTTCCAATCTCGTTGTTCGCCATCATTACGCTGACAAGAATAGTATCATCCCGCAATGCCGAAACCAAGTCATCGGGATCTACCATGCCGTACCTGTCTACGGGCAGCAGGGTTACCTCAAAACCTTTTTTACTCAAAGCTTTAAATGTATCAAGAACAGCATGATGTTCTATTGCGCTTGTAATCAGGTGCCTCCCCTTACCGGACAGGGCTTCCGCCACTCCCTGAATGGCAAGATTATCCGCTTCCGTTCCTCCCGAAGTAAAAATAATCTCGCCCGGGGCAGCTCCAAGTGCAAGGGCGGTTTTTTCCCGGCTCTCCTCCAAAGCACGGCGCGCCTCACGTCCGAAGGAATGTATACTTGAAGGGTTTCCAAATACCTGTCCAAAAAATGGCAGCATTGCTTCCAGGACTTGCGGGTGCATTGGTGTAGTCGCCCCATGGTCCAGGTATATTCTTTTCATTAAAAATATCCCTCCTTCTTTTAAACATTATTTAATTCTTCCAGTTAAGCATATCCTGGAGGGTTATACCGTCAAGAAGCTGGTTAATATGATCCCGCAGTTTCATCCAGAGATTGCGGGCCAAACAGCTATCGCTTTTGCCGCAACGGCAATCAGGATCATCCTCCTCGTTCTCGTCAGAAACGCACTCCACAGGAGCAATGGGACCGTCCAGTGCTCGTATGATCTCACCCACATAAATAGCCTGTGGCGGCGAAGAAAGGCTATAGCCTCCTTTCACACCGCGATTGCTGACGATAAGGCCACGGCGCCGCAGACTGGCAAAAATTTGTTCCAGGTACTGCTGTGAAATATCCTCGGCAGCGGCAATTCTACTTAAAGGGATAAACCCTTCGTTATAATTCAGGGCCAGATGGATCATCGCCCGCACACCGTACTCTCCCCGCGAAGAGAGACGCATTATTTCACCCCCACAAACAAGGACTGATACTAAAAGAGCTGCCTGACTTTAAAAAAGAGAAGAATCCCTACCTGCCAGGTCAACTATTTTTTATAACCAAAATCTTAGCACAGATAGCAGATACCGTCAAGAAAAAATGTCACGGGAAAATGTAAAAAATTGTAAAAGCAGAGGTTTTTGATTCAATCGGGGGCATTGAACAGTACCCGAGATAAAATACGGGATACTCGTGGATAAAGATTGCTTATCAATTGCTGAAGCTATGAATGGGGGCGGGTATACGCCCGCCCCTTTTTACGAATTTTGCAGCAGAAAAGGGGTTTACGGCCATTACCGGAGCGCTTCCCAGCAGTCCGCCGAATTCAACCATATCGCCAACTGCTTTACCATAAGCGGGAATAATGCGCACCGCGGTTGTCTTCTGATTGATCACGCCAATAGCCGCCTGGTCAGCGATAATGGCGGCAATGGTTTCTGCCGGAGTATCTCCCGGCACGGCAATCATATCCAGTCCTACAGAACAAACACAGGTCATGGCTTCCAACTTGGTCAAATCCAGGGCCTTTTCCTGCACGGCACGGATCATTCCGGCATCTTCGCTTACCGGAATAAAGGCGCCGGAGAGGCCGCCCACGTAGGAAGAAGCCATGCTTCCCCCTTTTTTAACCGCATCGTTAAGCAGGGCCAGGGCTGCCGTAGAACCGTGGGCGCCGCAGCGTTCCAGCCCCATGGCCTCCAGGATTTCCGCCACGCTGTCACCGACGGCCGGTGTAGGAGCCAGTGAAATATCCACAATACCGAAGGGCACCTGCAACATTCTGGCGGCAGTGCGCCCTACCAGCTCGCCCATGCGCGTAATCTTAAAGGCGGTCTTTTTTATCTCCTCAGCCAGAGTCCCCAGGTCCGCTCCGCCCAGGCGTTCCACTACGTTTCTGACTACACCAGGACCGCTTACCCCTACGTTGATAACTGATTCCGGTTCTCCCGTACCGTGAAAAGCACCGGCCATAAAAGGGTTATCTTCAGGAGCATTGGCAAAAACAACGAGGCGGGCGCAGCCCCCTCCCTGCCGGTCTGCAGTAAGACGGGCCGTTTCCTTAATCACCTGTCCCATCTGCAAGACCGCATCCATATTGATCCCCGCTTTGGTGGTAGCCACATTGACAGAAGCACAAACCCGTTCCGTAGCAGCAAGGGCTTCCGGAATAGAAGCAATAAGCCGGCGGTCACCCACAGTGTAACCTTTTTGCACCAGGGCAGAAAACCCGCCAATAAAATTAACACCAGTTGCGCCGGCCGCTTCTTCCAAGGCGCGGGCAAAAGCCAGGTAATTTTCGGCATCGCTGCACTCTGCTATCAGCGAAATGGGGGTTACGGAGATCCGTTTGTTCACAATGGGGATACCATACTGGCGGGAAATTTTTTCCCCCGCCTCTACCAGGCCGCCGGCCAGCCTGGTAATCTTATCGTAAATTCGCCGGCAGGCCGTTTTCGTCTCCAGGTGTCCGCAGTCACGCAGGCTGATCCCCATGGTAATGGTGCGAATATCGAGGTTTTCTTCCTGGACCATTTTGATTGTCTCCAGGATCTCCTGCATGGACAGCATCTTAAACGCTCCTTTAACTTTGACGATGGTAATAAATAGTTTGTCTTTTCCGTCTCTCCGGCACTCTGACTTCCGACATCCCGCTTAGAGGCGGTGCATATAATTAAAAACATCTACATGCTGGGCATCGATACGCAGACCAAGTTCCGCACCCAGAGTATTTAGTTTTTCCTTGAGAGTCTCCAGGTCGGTATTGCTTTCACCCATATCCGCAACCAGAATCATGGCAAAATACCCCTGCAGGATGGTCTGGCTGATATCCAGGATGTTCACGCCGGCCGCAGAGAGCACACCTGAAACGGCGGCAATAATACCTACCCGGTCTCTGCCCAGTACGCTGATAATAATACGGTTGTCCCGGGGGACTTCATTTAAGGAAGACACAAAGAGCACGCTCCTGTACTTTACAGCATTTACCCTGTTATATAATACCATCTTTTTTAGAAATATCCCTGCAAAAAGCTCCTGGCGACAAGAATTTTAATTCTTTTTCCTTCTGCCCCCGCCTCTGGCTTCTCGTTTTCTGTACGCCACCGCAAAGGCAACAGCCCAGGGACCATCGTGGGCGAAAGATACAGCCACACCGCTTATTCCCAGCTTTCGGGCCAGGCGCCTCGCCCCGCCGAGCAGGTGAACGTAAGGCTTGCCTCTGTTGTCCCGCAGGATCTCCAGCTCACTCCAGCTTACCGGACCGATACCGCAGCCCAGGGCCTTGGCCACCGCCTCTTTGGCGGCAAAACGGCCAGCCAGGGAGGACGGAGGGTTACCCCGTTCTGCCAGTTCGTCTTGCTCTGCTGCAGAAAAAATACGCCTAAGGAAACGTCCGGGGCGGCGGCGGTAAGCCTGTTCCACCCGGGCAACACGGATCAGATCCACGCCTACGCCCACTAGAGAACCCTTTATATGGGGAAAGAGGCCCAAACTGTTTCCTCCCCGCGTAAAAATATGTTTCTTTGAGTTAACTGTTAATTGTCAGCTGCCGCACCAGTTCCTCTACGCTGTTTACAGGAGCCTGGCAGCTGTAATTACGGCAGACATACGCCGTCGCCTTGCCCTGCAGCACAACTTTGTCCTGCAGGCTGGGACAGAGCGCACGCAACCGTTCTTCCCTTTCGCCTCCGTCCCCCGTGTAGAGTAAAACAGAATGTGGCAGGAACATTCCCTGTACTTTCTCCAGCATTTTGCGGCCCAGGAGATCATCATCAGCAGCGGCAATGACAACCTCCTGCCTGGGGCCGCGGGCAAAATCATATGCGGACAACATGGCTGTAAAGCCATGGGGAGAAGCACTCACCAGCCGGCCAAAGGAGCGGAAGATCATCTTCGCTTTCTCCTCCATAGTTTCGTCGCCGGTGATGGCAGCCAGACGCAGCAGATTTTGCGCAGCCACAGAGTTGCCCGAAGGAACTGCCCCGTCATAGGCATCTTTACCGCTCAGAGGAAGCTCGGCCATACCATGGGGGACATAAAAGAAGCCCCCCCTTTCGCTATCCCAGAAAAGCTCTTCCATTTTTTGGTGCAAACGCCACGTTTCTTCCAGGAAGAAAGGATCCTGCAACGCTGTAAAAAGATCGAGGAGCCCGGCACAGAAGAAGGCATAATCCTCCAGGAACCCGGGCACGGCTACATCCCCCTCCATATAGCGGTGGTAGAGCAGATCGTTACGCTGCATCGTGGCCAGGATAAAATCCGCCGCCCGGCGCGCCTCTTTCAGATAGATCTCCGCACGCAGCGCAGCCCCGCCCCTGGCCAGGGCACCGATCATAAGCCCATTCCAGGAGGTAAGAATCTTGTCGTCACGGGAGGGCCGTACCCGCCTGGAGCGGGCTTTGAGCAGCAGTTTACGCGATTCTTCCAGCAGATAGGCCCACTCTTTTGAGGAAAGGCCATGCTTTTTCCGAAACTCCCCCTCGTCGGCAGGCAGGTGCAGGACATTTTGCCCCCCCTCCATGTTACCCTCCGGGATAACGCCAAAATAATCGCAGATAAGGCTGCCCTCTTTTTCTCCTAACAGCTCCATGATTTCTGCATAGCGCCAGGTATAGTACTTGCCTTCAACCCCCTCGCTTTCCGCGTTTTCAGCGGAGTAGAAAGCGCCCCCCTTATCCTGCATCTCACCGAGGACATAAGTAAAGACCGCATGGGCCGTATCGGCAAAAAGAGGCTCGCCCGTAACCTGGTACGCTTCCACATAGGCCTGAGCCAGCAGGGCCTGATCATACAGCATTTTTTCAAAATGGGGTACCAGCCAGCGCTGATCCACGGAGTAGCGGTGAAACCCATAACCCAGCTGGTCAAAAATGCCTCCCTGGCGCATCTTTTTCAAGCTCTGGACAACCATTTGCAAAATTTCCTCATCTCCGCGGCGTTTCCAGGCACGCAGCAGAAAGGTAAGGGAATGGGGAATGGGGAACTTGGGGGCTGCACCAAAGCCGCCGTATTCCCGGTCGTAACTCTGCTGCAATGCCCGCACCCCTTTTTCCAGCACATCTGCAGCTATTTCTCCTTCTCCTGCTGCGTCGCCCCTTTCCCACTGCTGCAGGGTTTCAATCAATTCCTGGCCTTTCTCTTCCAGCATCTCCCTTTTTTCCTGCCAGACACGGCTGATGCCTTCAAGGATACTTTTAATGCCGGGCAGGTGGTATTTTCTCTCCCTGGGGAAATAGGTGCCAGCAAAAAACGGTATTTTCTCCGGGGTCATGATAATCGTCAGCGGCCAGCCTCCCTGCCCCGTGAGGGCCTGGCAGACTTTCATATAGGCATGATCAATATCAGGCCGTTCCTCCCGGTCCACCTTGATGGAGATATAGTGCTCGTTGAGAACGGCAGCCACATCTTCCGCCTCAAACGACTCCCGGGCCATATTATGGCACCAGTGGCAGGTGCTGTAGCCGATAGAAAGGAAAATTGGTTTGTTCTCCGCCCTGGCTCGGGCAAAGGCTTCTTCTCCCCACTCGTACCAGTCCACGGGGTTGTAGGCATGCTGCCGCAGGTACGGAGATTTGGCGTGAACAAGCCTGTTCGGCTTGCCTTTGCTTTCCATGATATTACCTCCATTAATTTTTTTTAGCTCCTGTTAATGCTCGTTGATAATCGCAATTAACTATTATTATTAGTTCAACATATATTTCCAAATACCTGCAGCTGCATACAATTAACCAAGATTATAGTTTCTCCGCTAAAGGCCGCACCCTATTCCACGTTTCCCTCCATCTGCAGCACCAGGTTGCGCAGCTTATCCAATTTCTCCGGATCAGCCTGCCAGTAGCCGCGTCTCTCCGTTTCCATCAGCAGCTCCCCAATTTTTACAGCAGCATAAGGGTTATTATCCTGCAGGCGGCGCCGCATCTCTTCATCAAAGATCAGGCGTTCCCCCACTTCTTCGAAAACCCAGCTTTCTACCTGCCCCGTAGTTGCAGCAAAGCCCAGCAGGTACTCCACCCGGTCTTTAATTTTTTTAGCCCCATGGAAGTCATGTTTTAACATGCCCTCCAACCATACCGGATTAAACAGACGGGTACGGGAGGCCCGCTCAATAGAGGCTTTTAAAGCTTCCACCTCGACCTCCTCTTCCGTGGTGTCAATAATCATGATGTCAGTTTCCCTCCCCGTCTGACGATGCAAGCTGCGGGAAAGGCCTCCCATAAATTCGTAGTAATGATCCAGATCGGTAACTTCATACTCGATATTGTCCCGCTCCTGGGCAATGGCTTCCACTGTCTGCAGCACTGCGTAGAATGCTTCTTTTGTCTGTTCCGTTTTTCTCGGTAAATACGCATAGGCCATGCTCCGGTCAAAGCTCTCCGCAAGCTCCTCCTCTTTTTCCCAAACACCGCTTTCTACTAAAGTGGTTAGAGATGTGGCGTACTCCTCAGGAGCCGGTCCAAAAATACGCGCCTGGGCCAGCAGGCCCAAACGGGGCTCCAACTGCAGGCGGTGCTTACGTATATAATTTTCATCTTCCTTTTCCGGCAGAGCTGCCACCAGCTCTATGGCCCGATAGAGCAAATCCAGGTGGGTAGCAAAAGTATCCCGGAAAATGCCGCAGATAGTAACCATGACATCAATGCGCGGCCTGCCCAGTTCTGCCAACGGGATTACTTCCAGCTCCTTGAACCAGGTGCTCTTCTTCAGCAGGCGTACCCCCAATAACTCCAAAATAACAGCAATGGTATCGCCTCCCGTTTTCATTGTCTCAAAACCCCAGAGCACCAAAGCCACAGTTTCGGGGTAACGCCCGTTTTTTGCCTGCAGTGCAGCAAGCAGCCTGGCTACCGCTTCTTTCCCCCGGTTCTGGGCTGCAACAGTAGGAATAAGACGGGGGTCGAAAGCATACATAGCCCGGCCTGCAGGATAAACGTCGGGATCCCGGACCGGATCCCCGCCGCGGGAGGGCAAGATATAGCGCCCTTCCAGAGCGCGGAGCAGGTTTTCCCCCTCACAGGAGCCCTGCAGACGCCGAAGGAGATCCCTGACATAGACCTCGTATCCCTGCGGCAACCAGGCAGGGAACTGCCCCCGTGCCAGGTCCAGAGCCAGTTCCCGGGCAGTGGTCTCAATGCTGTCTCCCCGTGCTGTCCCTTTGACTTCTTCCCATTCAAGCCCCTCTTCCCGGGCCACAATTTTCAGGATCGAGGGAAACTCCCGGTCATGGCGCAGAGCTCCAAAAAGAAAATTGGCCATTTCCTGCTCTTCCCATTGACGATCCATGGTATATAAACCATCGGGGATAAGGTGCCGTTTCATACGGTAGAGTTCCCGGCGCAAAGCTGCGGGCCCACCGTCAAGGTGTAATTCCTGCGCCAGTTCCTGCAGCTGTGCCAGAACGGCATCGTCTCCTTCCCTTTCCCATTGCTCCAGCAGGTCTTCGAGGACGAGGTAGCTTTCATACAGTCCGGAATCTTTCACCGGAGGAGACCCATGCGAGATACAAAGGGCATAAGCACGCCTTTTGGCAATAGTGGATTCAGCCGCGTTGCCGATCCAGTAATAATAAAGGTGAGGCATAGTGCCAATAAGTAGATCAGGAAAACACTCCCCGGAGAGGGCTATTTCTTTACCCCGATTAAATTCCAGGGTGCCATGCATACCAAAATGGATCACGGCATCGGCATTAAACACCTTTTGCAGGTACAAATAAAAAGCAAGATACTGGTGGCTGGGGGGCAGATCCCTGTCATGGTAAGCCTGCTCCGGATTCTCATGAACACCCCGGGAGGGCTGAACGCCCAGCAGAACATTGCCCGCCAGGTAACCGGGAAGCACCAGCTCCCCTTCCTCCACCATAATCTCCCCGGGAGGTTCGCCAAAGCGGGCAATGATCCGTTCCCGTACAGGCCGGGGCAGCTGTTCAAACCATTCACGGTAAAGGCCGAGGGGAAGGCGCAGAGCAGCCTTTTTCCCGTACTGAGGCGAATTTACAAGGCCATGTTGCAGGAAAAAATCATGCAAGGGGACAGCGGGCATATTCACAATGTAGCCCCTTTGCGCCAATTTACCCAAGAATATTTCCATACTGGCAAATACATCCAGATAGCCGGCAGAAGCGAGGTTGCTTTCCCCAGGCGGATAGTCATAGGTCAGGATAGCTATTTTTTTCTCCCCGTTGTTCTTTTTCCTCAGGTTAAGCCATGCCAAAGCCCTCTGCGCCAGTTTAATAACCCGCTCCTCCAGGACTGCCTGCCTTTTTATCTTCCCGATTCGGGTATCGGCAAAAGACTCCATGGCAGAAACAAAAACTGGCTCTATAGCACCGTCAAGTTCGGGCAGGGTAACCCCCAGGATGACCTCCAGGGGGCTGAGCCCGCGGCTCTCTGCTTCCCACTTCGTTATTTCAGTTTCAAAAGCCCGCAGGCATGTTAACACCGGCACATCCATTTTTTGCAATAATCGGTAAGTCGGCTCCGGATCTCCTCCATACGGTCCCCCGTGCAGACGGAAATACTGCAGGTTAAGCAGCAGATCTACCCCTGCCATGTATTTCTCCAAGGCAACGAGATTACATTCCACCCGGGAAAAAACGCAGATCAAGTTTACATTGTCCCGCAAATGCTCGTAAAGGGCATCTACTACCGGTGCCGTATCATAAAAGTGCATACCGCCGTACATAAAAATCCCCAGGGAGGGAAGGCCCGGCAGGTGGCCTGCTTCCCGGCAATATGCCTCCAGATCATCCATCAGGCCCGAGCCGGGGAGGTAAAGGCCGAAATCGGGCTGGCGCTGCGGTGGTCGGGGGGGCTTAAGCTCAGGCTGTCCTCCGTATTCTCTGAGCAGAAGCTGCAGCATATTTTTTAAGTTGTGGGCATCTCCTTCTGCATAATATTCCTGGGCCAGGATCCAGTTTCGCATATCGCTCAACATGCCAAAAGGAAGAAGCGAACCCAGCTTCTTGGCAAGGGCGGAAAATTTCTTGGTACGAAGATAGGCATTAACATCAAATTCTTTCTCTTTTCCTCTGCCGGGGCGGAACAGCTTTTCTCCCCTGAACTTTCCCATACGGGTAAGGGCAAACAATTCCTTGTTGCCGCCGATTAAAACCACCACAGTCTGTTCCCCCCCCCGTAACAGACCCGCCATCTCCCGGGCGACACGCACATCACCCCGTACATCCACAAGAACGATCTCCGCACCGGCCACCTCCGCCTGCAGAGAGGCCAAAGGAATACGGGGATCCTCCCAGTCCAGGAAGTAAATCTTTTTTAGCTCCAAAATCTCCCCGTATTCGTTCTTGAGATCATCCACCGCTTCCTTAAGCGCCAGAGTATTATCCATATTGGTTAGAGCGACTATCCGGGTAGTTTTTCGCCGGTTCATACCTGCTACACATTCCTTTCTCGTTAAGCTATCTCTAGATGTTCATAATTTCTTCCAGGTAAAAATGGGGCGCGTCAAGAAGCTGGGCCATCTTTTCCAGCACTCCCAGGCTTCTTTTGCGGTTTTCCGTGTTTACCAATACAAAATTAAGTTCCGGGATCATGCTGGACCGCAGCCTCTCCAGGTCTTCCTCCAGGCTTGTCCCTGCAAAAACATTGGCTTTTCCATCGGAGATCACAATGATCACCGGACGGGCCTCCCGCTCGTGCATGGCGATCTCCAGGGCACGGAAAATGGCGGGGGTAAGGGGAGTCTTCCCTCCGGTAGGTAGAGCCTGCAGAGCTTCGTCTATTTTTAGCACATCTCCCGTTGGCTGGACAAGCACCTTCGTTTCCTCACCGCGAAAAGCCAGCAGGCCGATCCTGTTTTTTTTCTGGTAAGAATGCTGCAGGAGCTGCCATGAGAGGGTTTTGGCCAGTTTTATTTTCCGCTCCATGCGCATGGAAGACGAGGCATCCATAAGGATAAGGTAAAGGGCTTTACCCCGAGTAACCTTTACCTTCTCCATCAAGTGCTCGGGTAAAACTTCCAGTTTTCCGGTCTGGCTGACAGCCCGCCGCAGCGTAGCATCCACGGCCAAGCTCTCCGCTTCGCTGTTCGGACGAGCTTTAATAAACTGCCCCCTTTTCCCTTCGGTCCGAAAGTTATCCCGCCCCCGCCCCTTTACCGCCTCGTTAAAACGTACAAGCTCGCCGGACAGGACGCCTTCTTTTTCCAGGGGTTGGATTTCTTCACTGCCCGCTACCTCCCTCTTTTCCTCTTCTTTTTCCTCCTGTGAATCTGTTTCAGGAGGGTGTAACACCTGCTCAATCCGGTCCCTGGTCAGGCGCTCTCCTCTCTGCAAAGGGTCCTGGCGCATACGATGGGGCAGGGCCAGAAATGCCGCTTCCTGGATATCTTCTTCTTTGACCTCCATACGCCCCTCCAGGGCGGCAAGCACACGGCATGTTTTTTCCATGACAATATCGGCGCGGTGGGTTTTGATCCCCAAAGAAGTGGTTAGCTGCACAATCTTCAGCAGCATCTCCCGGGAAACCAAGGTCTGAGGAAGAATCTCCCGGGCATGGAAAACCGCTGCCTTAAGCTTGTCCTGCAGAGGGTAAAATTTCTGTTCAAAGGCAAAGGGGTCCTGGTCGAACATGCGTCGGTTTTCCAGCACCTGCAGGCGTTCTTCCGCTAACATAAGGGCCCCTATCTCCACCGATAAGCCAAAACGATCCATAATCTGCGGTCGCAAGTCCCCCTCTTCCGGGTTCATTGTTCCGATCAGGATAAACCTTGCCGGGTGATAGAGGGATATGCCCTCCCGCTCCACCACGTTTACGCCCATAGCCGCCGCATCCAGCAATATATTTACCAGGTAGTCGTCCAGCAGATTTACCTCATCAATATAGAGGACATTGCGATTGGCCCGGGCCAGCAAACCCGGTTCCAGCGCTTTGCTTCCTTCTTTAAGGGCTTTTTTAATATTTATGGACCCTATCACCATATCTTCGGTAGCAGAAAGGGGCATATCCACAATTTCCATTTTTTTCTCCAGCCAGGGGAGCTCTCCTTTTTGTGCCAGCTGCTCCTGACAGACCTTGCACATGAGCTTCTTATTTTCCGGGTGGCAGTTAAAGGGACATCCTTTCACCACCCTGATTTCTCCCAGCAGATCCGCCAGGGCCCTTACCGCTGTAGATTTTCCCGTTCCCTTATCACCTCTGATTAACACCCCGCCCACTGACGGATCCACAGCATTAACCAGCAGTGCTTTTTTCATCAGCTCCTGGCCGACGATAGCAGCAAAGGGGTAGATAACAAATTTATGGTGCATGGTTGCTCCTCTCTTACGCTTATTTTCTTACAGATTGTTCGACAGGGGAATAGCTATCGCCCGGTGTTACATTTTATACTTTTGTATTATCCTTGTTTTTTTTCGCCAAATCAGGGATATCTCCTGCCGGCATCAAAATTTTGCGGACCCTTCATAATTTAAAACTGTCAATCAATTGAGCATGGGGATGCTTATTTTTATACGGCGGACAGGAGCTGATCGACAGATATTTTAAAGACAAATAAGGCCATCTAGATAGATGGGGCCGATAAAAAACAAAAGGCCGGCACATCACACTGCCGGTCTCTTTTGTCTTATCTTTTTCTTTAGACTGTTCCATGCGTACCTTTATTAATTAGGTCTGCATCTGTTTCTGGGAGATGACTTTTTTAACTCTGTTTGCCGGGAGCATGGGCCGTACTTTTTCCGGGACAAGGCCGTACGGCAGGAAGAGAATGACAATAATAATTACCGCACCAAGGAGGGTGTACTCCAGCCAGAGCGGGTCGATCCCTGCAGCCTGGAGAAAACCAAACCATTGAGAGCGATAGATGATAATCATAGTACGTAAGATGGTAAGGAGAAATACGCCCAAAAACACACCTACGTTGCTGCCGATTGCCCCCAGCATCATATATGCCCAGGGCCAGAAAGTAAAAGTAAGCCTGGTCATACCAATAGCCGCAACAGAGCCTGTATAAATAACGTAAAGTCCCCCGCCAATAGCAGCAATGCATGCCCCGATTACCAGGCTCTGCGTTCTGACCTTTACAATATCCAGCCCGGCAGCACTGGCAGACAGTTCATTATCCCTGAGCATCCTGAAGTTTCGTCCCAGGGGCGATTTGACCAGCCTGTTCAGGTAGATGAAGATAATTATGGCGATTAGAAAAAAAGCAGGGACAATAACATTAAAACGCGCTGCACCAAAGATGCGAAAGGGATCGGGCACATAAACAGGCACGCTCCCGCCAACTATGATATTCCAATTATGACCCACCCACATGAGAAAGTCCCCAATAGCCAGCATAGAAATACCCAGGTAGGCTTCCTTGAGCCTGATGGCGGGTCGGGAAATGAGCCAGCCCACAAGGGCACCGGCTGCCCCGGCAATGACAATACACATTAGCAGGAAGCCAAGGGATAAAAGCCAGCTTCCGGCCAGCACCGCATTAATTTGCGGTACCAGCTTGACATTTACCGTGTCCGAGGCGTACTCTGCCCCGTAGGGTAAACTCATAAAAAAAGCCATAATACGTCCCGGTATGGCACCAACGGCAAAGGCGCCGGCAATAACTGCTGCCACGCGGCCAAACTGGGGGATCCCTGTATAACCTGCTTCAAGGTTCAAACTCATGGTAATAATGGAAAAAACGGCAACCTGGATTAAGATCGACAATATAATTGATGTTCCGCCGCTGAAATATAAAAAGGCCAACAAAACAAAGATAATAAGGGACATATGAAAGGCCCGGCCAAGCAAAATATCTTTAAATTTTTCTGCAAAATGACCATGGGTGCTCATGCGCTAACACCTCTCTTTTCCCCGCCTAAAGAGCCGCCCGCCAGAGATTTTAATATTTTAAACAGGGGAATGCCGGAAAGGCCTCTGGGGAATATCAGCAGCGTAGCTGCCATAATAAACAGGGGGATACCCATGCGGTAGCCCAGAACCCAGGCGCCAAACTTCTGGGAAAGGAGGAAAACCCCTGCATACTCGGTTAAACCAATCACAAAACCGCCCAAGATGCCGCCGTAAATACTGCCCAGACCACCGAGGATGGCGCCGGCAAACATAAGGGGGATCGTATACATGCCCATAACCGGCGTCCCTGTCATGGCCATGGCCATGAAGGCGCCGCCCAGGGCTGCCATGCCGCCGCTGATGATCCAGGAAACAAGGTAAACTCGGTCCGAGTTGATGCCCGATGCGCCGGCCAGGACCGGGTTTTCAATAGTGGCCCGCATAGCTACACCAAACTTGGTCTTGGTCAAAAATATATGCAGGATCATCAGGATACCGATGGCAATGACCGGCAGGATAAAAGCCGCGGCCCTGTCACCAAAAAGCTCAAAATCATAGAGGCTCATGGTTACCCTGCGTGGGAATAATTTATAAGTGTTAGTCAGAAAGTCCGCATACATCTGGATCAAGGAAAGCAGGACAAGATCATAGCCCAGCGTGGACATCATCAGAGTAATCTCGGCCGCCTGCCGACGCAGCAAGGGCCGGTTCAACCCATAATAACAAATTACCCCCGTTATGGCCCCCACAAGCAGGGCCAGAGGAAAGTACTGGTAAGGCAGTCCCCCGTATAGGGCAACTCCTGTATAAACGGTATAAAAGCCAATCGTTGCCATACTGGCTACGGCAAAGTTAAAGGTCCGCGTCGCAATATACAGAAGGGTAATACTGCCGGCCGTTAAAGCAAGACCACTGGCATAGATTAAACCACTTGACATCCAGGGTGGCATTAGTTCCCCTCACTCCCTTCTTCCGCTACCGACAATTTAGTTTCTCCCTGACCGGGCAACTGTTTAATGCCCAAATACATGGAACAAAGCTCCGGTTCATGGAGCAAGCTGTTTGCTTGGCCCGAATACTTTACCTGGCCGCTCACCAGCAGATATGCCGTATCGCCAATTTCCAGGGCCCGCTTGGCCATCTGCTCGACCATTAAGATGGTAATGCCCAGCTCATCCCTCATCCTGGCAACTTCCATCATCACTCTTTCAGCGATAATGGGGGCCAGGTCGGTGCTCAGCTCGTCCAATAACATTAATTTTGGGTTTTTCATCAAACCCATGGCAATAGCTAGCATCCTCCGTTCGCCGCCGCTTAAGGTTCCGGCGCTGCGATGGATAAATTTCTTCAGGACCGGGAAGATCTCCGTCATCTGCTCAGCCTTGGCATCGGCTTCAGCTTTACTGAGCATATAACCGGCCATGTGCAGGTTGTCCATCACGGAAAGGCCGGCAAATACATTTCCCATCTGGGGCACATAGGCAATCCCTTTCTGGGCCAAGTTGTGCGTCAGCTCACCAATCAGCGAATTGCCTTCAAACAAAATTTCGCCGGAAAAAACTTTGGCGATGTTCATAATGCTGCACAGGAGCGTTGTTTTGCCGGCGCCATTTGGCCCCACGACAACGGTAAGTCCCTTAGCAGGCACTTCAATACTCAGATCATAGAGCACCTGCAGTTTCCCGTAACCAGCGTTAAGCTTCCTTACCGTCAGCATGCTTCAACCTCCTTGCCAAGATAAACCTCGATTACCTTGGGGTCATTAAGCACCTTGTCAGGGGGGCCTTCGGAAATAAGGGTTCCCAGCTCCATAGCATAAATATAGTCCGCAAAAGGAGCAGCAATATCAATCCTGTGCTCAACCACAAGGAAGGTAAGACCTTCTTCTTTAAGCCTGGAGACATGAGAGAGAATTTCATGGGCCGAGGCCGGATCCACGCCGCCGATAGGTTCATCAAGGGCAATTAATTTGGCGCCTGAAGAGAGGCCTTTGGCCACCTCCAGCATTTTCAGCTGGGCTGCCCCCAGGGCACTGCTTGGCAGATCCCAGTGCTTTTCCAGACCTACTCTGGCAAGGATATCCATCGCCCTACTCATATTTTCCTCTTCTACATGGGCCCATTTTTTGAGCAATGGGGCCTTAAATGGCGCTTCTCCCGGGTTACGCATGGCCCCCAGCACGTTATCAATGACCGTAAGCCCAATAAAAGGAAGGGGGATTTGAAAACTCCTGACAAATCCCACCCTGTAGATCTCGTGGGGTTTCCACCCCGTTATATCAATGTCTTCAAATAATACCCGGCCGGAAGTAGGCTTGAGAATCCCGGTGCAGCAGTTGATTAACGTCGTTTTGCCGCACCCGTTAGGGCCGATCAGCATTGTAAAAGTATTCTCTTTGACTACAATGTTAACCCTGTTTACGGCAACCAAACCGTCAAAGGTTTTAGTAACATTTTCAGCAACGAGCATATTTTTCACTTACACACCACCTCAAAATGGGGGGCCGGAGAAGCCCCCGACCCCCGTTTTCCATGGCACTCTTTGCACAAACTTAAAATACACGAGTTTCCCAGTGGATTTGCTTGGTTAAACCATCAAAATAGCCCGGAATAAACCATTCCAGATTATCATCCAGCATAACGTAGTTGTAATCGGCGAAAGCGCGGTCGCCGTACTCATTGAGCTCAATATAACCGCTTGCCCCGTATACCGCAGACCATTCCTTTGTTACTTCGGGCAGAATCTCTTTAACCTTTACAGAATCGTAGCCAACCCTGTCAATGGACATAGCCAGTGCCCAGATAATATCATAGGTGTTGTAGGAGTACGCGTCGGTTTCACGGCCAAGTTTCTCCTGGATATGATTTCTGACACGATCAAAATTTGACTTTTCGGTTAGCTCCGCAGGTTTATTCATAGCATTGATAAACTTGACATCCCGGGCAAACTCAGCAGCAACTCTTGTCTGGAGCAGCGCTTCGGAAAAAGCGGTACCATCGCTGCCGATCCAGGCAATATTACGCAACTGAGGATATTTCGCAGCTTCCACCATAAAAGGCACAACTTCTTCAAACCCGATCACGTTAACGCCGATTTTGTTCAGCGGTATCCCCTTCGCCACAGCAGCGGAAACATAGCCGTCAAGGAGAGCAGCTTCAGAGGTAAAAGCTTCCTGCAACGGGTCATAGCGCAGCAGGTTGCTGTCTACAGCAATGCCCAGCTCCGCCAGGGATTTGGCGGCAGCGCCCTGTAGCCCGTCACCCCAGGTATCGCCGCGCCAAGCAAAGATCAAATGTTCAACGCCGGCGGCCTTGGCAGCTGCAGCCAGGGCAGGACCCTGGACCTCGTCAGTGGTGCAGAAGCGGAACAGCCAGTCATCGGCAATAGCCAGAGCAGGCGATGTAGAAGAAGGTGAAATGTAAAGAATCTGGTTGGCGTTGGCAAAAGCCAGGCACTCCATCGCCACACCGCTGGCCATGGGACCGGCGAAAAACTTGACGCCCTTACCAAACCAGCTCTGCATCTTGCTCAGGCCGACGGGCCCTTCAGTGGCCGTATCGTCAATTTCCAGTTTCAAGCGCCAGTTTTTGCCTTCGGCCTCCAGCCATGCATTGACGTCGGCAGCCGCCAGCCTGGCCACCTCGGCGCTGTTCTCGCCAAAGGTGCTCAGCACACCGGTCAGCGGGAATATACCAACGATAGTATAGGTCTGCATACCTCCGCCGCCTGCAGGAGCTTTAGGTCCGCAGCCTACAGTCATGGCAACTAGCAACAGGCCAACGAGCATAAAAATAAATAGCTTCCTTTTCAAAACACAAACCCCCTCTTGTTAATTAGTGAAGCAAAACCCATCTTCACACTATTATATAGTTTAACAGTATAAACTCACCTCCTTTGCCTGAAGTTATAAGAGATGCAGCGTTGATACTTGGCTGATACATGTAAATTGTCCGTTTTTTTATTTTCTCTTTACAAATAAAAATTCCTTCCCAGGATCCTACTTTAATTTTAATACCAGTTAAAAAAAATTATATTATTAAGAAAAAACGCCCCCGTAAAAAAGCAACACCCCCATAAAACAAAGAGGTGCTGCACAGAGATATAATAACAAAGATTTAAGCAATAATCATAGAATCATTACTCTCATCCCAACTGATACCTTTGGTAATCTTAAACTCCATCGCCTCTTTCAGCATAGGATAAACAGTAAGCTTCCCTGTTGCTAGATCAAAGGCATAACTGGAGATATTGTCAGCTATTTTATTTTCTTCTTTAACGCTCTCCCTATAAAGGGTAATCATACACATTTAAAAGGTCACTCCTTTTTTTATTTTGGAAGTTTTTTTTCAAAGAAGTTTTTTAGCTGCTTCCTGGTCGCCGTTACACCTCCCGAATAGCATTTTTTTCTTTTTTGTATTATAAGTACATTCTATAAAATTTAAACCATCGCTGTCAAATTAATAATTTCTATAGATTGCGTCAAGCCATTGTAGGTTTTTTAAAACCTCACACTACCAGAACACTGTTTATGCCCTTTAATGCTTTTCGTGTCAGGCTGCTGCCGTTTTGAAACAGTGGAACATTACCTAATCTTTCCGTACCAATTAACCTT
>CALJJZ010000025.1 GCA_937973635.1 uncultured Bacillota bacterium
TTTGTCCTGTCATAATTAATTATTTCTTTTACTTTTCCTTGCACAAGGAGGGGCATTTTCAGGGTCTTCATAACCTTACCCGCATACTCGACGCTTTTTTGCCGGATACAAGATTGTTGTGCCCCTTCTTCCAAGGGTTCTTCTTTACAGTCGGCATAGCCTATATCATGGAGTAACACGGCAGCTATGATTACGATAGGATCCCCTTCCTTCTCCCTCTCCAGCAGGCGGGAGGCAATAGCTGCAGCTTCCAGGGTAAATTTAAAGCGCTCGCTCTCCCCAATAAAATAACGGCGCACTTCTAACTCTAGGCGATCGCGCAGCGCCTCCGGCCTCTCTGTAAAAATACGGGAAACATCCCCCACACACTGCTCTGCATAGGCGCACCAGAGCGCACAGCCCAGGTTAAAACGGGGATTTATAATCTGCTCGCCGCAATGGGGGCACTTTACCCTGGAATCTGTCTTCCAAAATTCAACCTCACCCTGACAGTAAGGACATTGGTGCTCAAATATATCTTCCGGTTTCCAGTTTCGCCGATCCTGCCCCGGGCACTTTGCCGAAAACATCCTTAACCCCTCCTTTCTTTTGGCGACAGCCGAAATTTTAAAAGTCTAAAGCTTTACTAGGAGCGTGCTGTGGAGATCTCAGGGGTACGGCATCAGCTGCCGCACCCCCTTGACCCCGCACAAAACTATTGCTTTAAAATCTTCACCAGGTCTTCATCCGGCGTGGAGATAGGCTTAATCTCAAAGGTCTTCACCAGGACATCCAGAATATTGGGCGTTATAAAAGCAGGCAAGCTTGGTCCTAGGTGAATGTTTTTAACGCCCAGGTGGAAAAGGGATAAGAGGATGGCACAGGCCTTTTGTTCATACCAGGAAAGAACCAGGGTCAAAGGCAGGTCGTTCACACCGCAATTGAAGGCGTTGGCCAGAGCCAAGGCAACCTGGATAGCCGAATAAGCATCATTGCACTGCCCCATATCCAGCAGGCGCGGAATGCCGCCGATATCACCCAGCTTTTTATCAAAGAACCTGAATTTACCGCAGGCAAGGGTGAGAACTACCGTATCAGCAGGCGCTTTTTCTACAAACTCGGTGTAATAGCTGCGGCCTGGCTTTGCCCCGTCACAGCCGCCCACCAGGAAGAAATGCTTGATTGCTCCTCCTTTTACGGCTTCGATTACTTTGTCGGCCACGCTCAACACCGCATTGCGGGCAAATCCCACAAGAACGCTTCCCCTGTCCTCGTCCGCATCAAAACCCGGCATAGCCAGCGCTTTTTCAATGGCCGGGCCAAAATCGCCGCCCTGCAGGTGAACTGCTCCCGGCCAGCCAACCATGGCCGTGGTAAATATATTCCCCAGATATGATTCCTTTGGTTCCTGTATACAGTTGGTGGTCATAACGATGGCACCGGGGAACTGGGCAAATTCCTTTTTCTGGTTTTGCCAGGCTGTGCCGAAATGGCCGTAAAGATGGGGGTATTTTTTCAACCCGGGATAGCCATGGGCAGGCAGCATCTCCCCATGCGTATAAACGTAGATACCCTTTCCTGCCGTCTGTTCCAGGATTGCCTGCAAATCGGCGAGATCATGACCCGACACGAGCAGGCATTTACCCTGCTTGTGTCCAAGAGGGACCTCCGTAGGCACTGGATGGCCAAACTTTTCCGTATTGCCTGCATCAAGGAGCGCCATGGCCCGGAGGTTCATTTCTCCCACTTTTAATACCTGCTTAACCCATTCATCCAGATTAAGTTGTTTCTCCTGGGTCAGGGAGACAAGGGCGTCATAGATAAAGGCATAAAGCCCGTCATCTTCCTGACCAAGGATTGCAGCATGATGGGTATAAGCAGCCAAACCTTTAAGCCCAAAGAGCATCGTTTGCTGTAAAGACTGGATGTCAGGTGCCGCATTGCGGTCCCATGGTTGGCCGATCTCCTCGCCTTGTGCTATAAGCGTTTCCAGCTTGGAAGCAGGGACAAAGGAAGCAGCAGCCTCTACAAAGCTAACTTTTCCGCCTGCCGCCTTTACTTTTTCTTCCAGAACGGTGCGCAGAGTAAAGGCACGCTGAATAAAGTTAACAAACCTTTGCGGGTCAAAATTGACATTGGTAAGGGTGGAGAACAAACCCTCCGTCGTAAAACGATCCACTTCCCTGTCCATAACACCTACGCGACGCCCTTCCCCTGCCACCAGGGAAAGCCCCTTCAAAGCATGTATTAAAAGGTCCTGCAGCGCCGCCACCTCCGGTGTTTTACCGCATACGCCCCTTACTGTGCAGCCAGTTCCTTTTGCCGTTTGTTCACATTGATGGCAAAACATTTTTTTCTCTCCTTCCGGCTTTTATTTTTTTTTTGCCAAAAGCATTTTAAAATAACAAGGGTTAATTACACACCCCCTTTAAGGCTATGAAAAATTTTAAATTACTTTCTCTGCTTTAACAGGTTTTCTCCTGCTGTCCTTCATAGCCTATTACAAGGTCTGCAATGCTCTCCCGGCTTAACTCCGCCAGCATAGCAGCCTGGGTCCGTTGTAAAATACGGTGCACCTGGCATACCGGCCGGTTCGGGCAGTCATAGGTATCGGCCAAACATACATTAAGAGCAGGGCGCCCCTCCACAGCCGTAATAATGTCGGCCACAGTGATTTTGTCTGTAGGGACAGCCAGGCGGATACCGCCATCTGTACCGCGCTGGGTAGAAATTAAGCCTGCATGAGCCAAGAGTTGAACCGTCTTCTTTAAAAAAACTTCCGGAATCCTCTGGTTGGTAGAGACAACTTTTGTGGGAACCAATTTGCCTTGCTCAACTTTGGCCAGTTCAAGAATGGTGCGGATCGCATACTCAGTCTGGCGCGTAATTTGCATTGGAAATACCTCTTCCTTTCATTTTAACAGCCCCTTATTTTAGAAAATTATCACCCATTTCCCCATTGCTACATATACAACTGTTCAATTTAAATTAAGGACTATTTATATCCTATTTATCTTATACGCTATACTTTAAAAATATCCTGCTTGCTTGATTTAAAAAACCAAAAAAAACAGGAAGGAAAGACAGCTTTCCTTCCGGCAAACCTGACCCCATCCATGGGGCCTGCTAAGCCGGGAGAGAAAGGGATAAACTGCCGTCATGCAAAAAATTACCCAAATTAAGCTTTCCGTAAATAAACTTTTCTTTAAGATCCTCTGTTACAGGCCTTTTTCTCCTGATTAAGGAGGCGGTAATTCCTGCCTGCCTGATCTCACCTACCAGGATCATGCCCACGGGTACATCATTTTTGAGCACAAGTTTGCGATAGATATTTTTTTGGGGCTGATGAAAAGTCAGAACTTCAAAGTTTTCCTCGGGGGACGGGTTGGTTATACCCACAGCGATGGCTGGAACCTCACGAAATTCCACTGCATTCTGCATGGCAATTTGGGCGCTGTATGGATACTCTCTCCCCACAAACCCTGCCCCGATAATGGTAATGCGGCGCGCCTCAGGCAGCTGTCGTAAAATTTGCTTTGCATCATCAATCGTCCTCAGCCCTACCACCCCTTCGCCCTTTAAGCCGGTGGCTGTAAGCTGCAGCCCCGTGTACAGCCAGTCTTACCATATTCCTGGCGACGATTGTGTCAGCAGTGGCGCCACAGATACCCCGTTTGGCCAGGTGGGTAATCCTGCAGGGCCCATGGCTGCATAATTGACAGCAGATCCCCTGCATACCAAAACCGCACTGGGGCTGCTGCGCTTGGTGGCGATCGAAAATGGTATCAAGTCCCAGTTCCTTTGCCCTGTTGTACATCTCGTTTGTACTGTCATGGGCAGAAAAGTTAACCATTACTTTGCTCACCAACAACAACCTCCTTAATCAGGATTTAATGATTTGTTTGCTCAACCCCTAACAAGAACAATGCCTCGCCGCCACAGGCACGCCTCCCGTCAGCTTCCTTTCTCTGGCATTTTGCATCCCTTCTAAATAAGATATTGTTCATCTTCTTTATCTTTAAGGTCTTATTTATCTTATTCGACGGCGCTAAAAAAATTCCTTCTTTTTCTGAAAAATTTTTTATAAAAATTTTTAATTAATTTATTTGCTTATAGGTTGTTATGGTTAAAACTCCTTGACGTCGGCGGCGCCCTGTAATACGATACTCTCAAATTAGAGGTTATTATATTTTCAGGCAGGTTGGGGGAAATTTAAACAAAAAGCAGGAGGTAAAACGAGGGTAAATGAATGGTGAGATTAAATTTGCCTATGATAGCGGCGGTTTTGTGCAGGAACACGAATTGCAAGCCTTTGAAACACAGGTGCGGGCCGCCCATGAAGTTCTACACAGCTACGAAGGCCTTGGGCGGGAATACCTGGGGTGGCTGGATTGGCCTCTGCACTGCAGCCGGGACGAAATAGACAAAATCCTGCATGTTGCCGCAGAGATCAGGAAAAGGGCCGAAGTATTCGTCGTCATCGGTATAGGTGGCTCGTACCTGGGAGCCCGTTCCGCCCTGGAACTGCTCGGGCATACTTTTTTCAACAACCTTTCACAGGAAAAACGCCGTGGGCCGCAGATCTTTTTTGCGGGAAACAACCTTAGTTCAAGGTACCTGACGCACCTCCTGGAGATTATCGGGGAAAAAGAGCTGGTCATTAATGTCATCTCCAAATCGGGAACCACCCTGGAACCAGCCCTGGCCTTTCGTTTTTTTAAGACTATCCTGGAAAAGCGTTATGGCAAAAGGAGAGCACGGGAACGGATTATCGCCACCACAGGGGAAAAGGGAGCACTGCGCAATCTGGCGCGCCAGGAAGGGTATGAAATATTCCCCGTACCTGGGGATATCGGCGGTCGCTATTCTGTCCTTACAGCAGTGGGTTTGCTGCCTCTGGCTGTGGCAGGCATTGATATTATGGGAATTATGTCCGGGGCCAGGCGCGGCTGCCGCCTTTACAGTGAAGAACGCCCGGCAGATAACCCCGCTTACCGTTATGCCATGCTGCGGCAGATCCTTTACCGTAAGGGGAAAGTGATAGAACTGCTGGCCAGCTACGAACCATCGTTTTATTATTTTACTGAATGGTGGAAACAGCTTTTTGGCGAAAGCGAAGGCAAAGACCAAAAAGGGATCCTGCCCGCCGGATTAAATTTTACCACAGATTTACATTCTCTCGGCCAATTTGTCCAGGACGGATACCGCAACATTTTTGTCACAACCCTCTGGCTGGAAAAAACACCGGAAGAACAGGAAATACCGCCGTTGGCGGAAGATATTGACGGGCTCAATTTCCTGGCCGGCAAAACTCTACAGTTCGTAAACAAAAACGCCTGTACAGGCACAATGAGAGCACACAGCGACGGTGGAGTGCCAAACCTAAAAATAACCATCCCGGAGCTAACACCCCGCGTGTACGGTCAACTTGTTTATTTCTTTGAAAAGGCCTGTGCCATGAGCGGTTATCTGCTGGGGGTAAATCCCTTTGATCAGCCCGGGGTGGAAGCGTACAAAAAGAATATGTTTGAGCTGTTGCGCAGCAACAACAGGGAGGGATAATTTTTGCAAAACATCAGTTACAACCTGGAAGGGAAAGTGGCAGTGGTAACAGGTGGCAGTCGAGGCATCGGACTTGCCCTGGCCGGGGAATATTTACGGCAGGGGGCCCGGGTAGTTATTTGCGGGCGCAAACAGCAAAACCTGGAGGCGGCAAAAGAGGCGCTGCAAGGAGGAGACAACCTCCTGTTTATCCAGGCCCACATTGCCAACGAAACGGATGTGGACAACCTCTTTCAGGCTTGCCTGAGTAAGTTTGGCCAGATTGACATCCTGGTCAACAATGTGGGCATGAACTTGCTTACACCGACACTGGCTGACACGGAACCCGCCCTTTTTCAAAAAATAATCGATTCAAACCTGACTGGAACCTATCTTTGTTCTCGTAAAGCCGCTCAGGCCATGCGGGAACAAAAACAGGGCAAAATTATCAATATCTCGTCTATCGCCGCACGCAGAGCGGCACCAGGGATGGGCATCTATGGCATAGCTAAAGCAGGCATAGAAATGCTAACCAAAGTCCTGGCGGCAGAACTGGCTGCATACAACATCCAGGTTAACGCCGTAGCGCCCTGCATGGTACGGACAGATTTCAGCAAGCCTTTCTGGTCCGATCCCGAAAGATGCCGCCAGGCCGAGTCAAGGATCCCCTTTGGCCGCATTGCCGAACCGGATGACGTGGTGCCGGCAGTCCTCTTTCTTTCCTCGGCCGGTTCCAATTTTATTACAGGGCAGGTAATAATTGTAGACGGCGGAGCTACTATCGTTTAGCGACTTTATAATATCTTCCTGTGCTTGAAAGTCCTGGTATGATTGGCATAGTCTTCAACGATATGGCCGTTGCCGATCAATTTATATTTATAAATAACCAGCCCATCCAGTCCTACTGGACCCCGGGCATGGATCTTGTTTGTGCTGATGCCCACTTCAGCGCCAAAACCATAACGGAAGCCATCGCTGAAACGGGTGGAACAGTTCCAAAAAACATTGCCCGAGTCCACGTAATCCATAAAACGGGCGGCGTTATCACGGTCAGCCGTGATAATCGCATCAGTGTGTCCCGAACCAAACTCATTAATATGGTCAATGGCTTCCTCTAGAGTAGACACAACCCTTACTGACAACTTATAGTCCAGGTACTCTGTGCGCCAGTCTTCTGCCGTAGCCGGCGCAACATTAAGCAAAGCAACCGTTTTGGCACAGCCCCGCAGTTCCACCCCTTTTTTTTCCATTACCTCTTTTAATGCCGGCAGGAATTGGGGCGCCACCTTTTCGTGGACAAGAAGCGTTTCCATAGCATTACATACAGCCACGTACTGGGTTTTGGCATCAACCGCAATTCTCAGCGCCATGGCAAGATCCGCCTTCTCGTCCACATAGCAATGACAGATGCCGTCAGCGTGGCCCAGCACAGGAATACGTGAATTATCCATGATATAACGTACAAACTCGTTGGAGCCTCGGGGAATAAGCAGGTCAATATAGCGATCCATTTTTAGCATAATGTTTACATCGTCCCTCGTTTCCAAAAGGGCGGCCCACTGCGGCGGCAGGCCTGCAGCCGTTGCCGCCTGGATGATTATTTCCGCCAGGATCCGGTTTGTTTCCCTTGCTTCTGAGCCACCTTTGAGCAGGACCCCGTTGCCGCTTTTAAGGCAAAGGGTGGAAATCTGTACTAGGGCATCGGGCCGCGATTCAAAGATAACTCCGATTACCCCAATCGGACACGTTACCTTGTACAGCTCCAACCCTTCATCCAGCTCAGTAACTAGCATTGTTTTGCCTACGGGGTCTTCCAGCCCCATCAGGCTGCGGATACCGTCAATGACATCGGCAATCTTGGTTTGATCGAACTTTAACCGTTTTAAAAGAGGCGCAGCCAGCTTTTCTTTTTCGCTCCTGGCCATGTCTTCCTGGTTCGCCCTGATAATCTCTTCCCTACGCTCATAAAGCGAAGCGGCAATCCGGCTCAACGCTTCGTTTTTCAACTCCGGTCCGGCCGCTGCCAGTTTAAGGGAAGAATCCTTAACCCGGCGCGCCAGTTCTTCCATCAGCATAAAAAAACTCCTTTCGTTTATTGTTATTTACTACAATACAGACGAGACATTCTTTCCCGTTATTTCTGCACCGCTTTTAATAACCCTGCTTTCCTTCAACAAACCCATGTTGGCCAGAACAAAAATAATCAGTGCCAGCCAGATAAAGCAAAAACTAAGTGTATGGTAAATGTAAAACTTTCTTTAAAAACAAAAATTCCCAGGAGCAAGCTGATTGTGGGCGCAATAAATTGCAAAAAACCCATCATAGAAAATTTATTTAGCTGAACACCCCTTGCATACCATAAAAGAGGCAAGGCCGTAACGATGCCGGCGCCAGGAATAGCCCCGGAAGCAAAGGCATGGCCAAAAATGCACCCTTGCCGCTCATTTCCAGTTTTAAAATATAAATCAGAGCAAAGGGCATCACAATAAAAGTTTCCAGGGCCAAACCGGTAATGGGTTCTACTCCTGCCAATTTTTTGCTCAAGCCATACAGGGCAAAGCTTACTGCCAAAATAAGGGCAATCCAGGGAGCTTTGCCATATTGTACAGTCATGGCCAGGACCCCCAGAACAGCAAGCACGAGGGAGATACCCTGCCAACGCATCAGTTTTTCTTTTAAAACCACCACGCCCAGAAACACGACCACCAGCGGGTTAATATAGTACCCCATACTTGCCTCAATGACCTGCCCGGAATTAACGGCATAAATAAAAATAAACCAGTTCAAACTTATGATCACGCCACACAAAAAAATAAAAGTAGCTTTTTCCTATTAGCCATGACCTTTAAAAGGGTTTGGCGTCCGTCGGTTAAGAAAAGAAAAAGCGATGTAAAAACAAATGACCAGAAGATGCGGTGCACAAGTATCTCCGCAGCAGGAATCATCTCCAGGAGCTTCCAGTACATAGGTAATATCCCCCAGGTTGTATAAGCCAGGATGCCGTACCAAAACCCCGCCGCAGGCATATTTTTTTCTACGTTTGTTCCTACATGCATATTAATAAATTCTCCGTTTCGTAAAGCGCTTTACAAATACCGGTATTATAATACCATAGGCCCTTCTGTAAAAACAGTTAATATCTTTTCTCACATTTCATAAAAGAATATGTGCAACAAAAAACGATTTCCAGCGTCAATAATAACAGAAAGTTAAAAGGAGAGAGAGACAATGAAACAGTTTTTCGGACAACTAACAGTATCACTGCTTTTCCTAATGCTGGCTGCAGGCATCTTTTTAAGCGGTTGCGCAGTGCCGGGCAAAGGCCCGGAAAATGTAAACGGGGGCACATCTCCCGGTGACAAACCGGCGGAGCCAGACGTGATCGTAAACTATGAGCTGATCGAGGAAAAGGATCTGGAAGAAACTTTACCCCTGGAAATACGGACCCATATCGCTGCTTTGCGGAAACATAAAGGCTATTTTGTTTTTCCTCCCCAGGACGAGGAAACAGGAGACGTTGTTTATCTCATGGTTAGCGCCGGAGAAAAACCCACAGGAGGCTACGCCCTGGTCCTTGACTCTCTGGAAATTTTAAACGGGGTAATACATCTCCAGGTCAATGAAAAAGCTCCAGGCAAAGACGATCTGGTAATACAGGTGCTGACCTACCCTGTCCTGGTCTTTAAATTTGACCAGAAGTACGACAGCTATAAAGTGTCAGGCCCGGACAAACAACCTTACCCTTCCCTATCCTCTGATCTTTTACCCCGGCATATTGAAACAGAGGGCGTCTATAACGGCCAAATCGACAACAACTTTATTGAAATCAGCGTCGGCAATATGGCAGGAGCTTATATGCTGCCCCGAGATCTTGCCTGGGTACTTACAGAAGTACTCAAAGAAGGAGATAAAGTTGTTTTTACGTATCTGGAAAACGAACACGGGCAGCGTATCCTTCTTAAAATTGATAAAGCGTAGCAGAGAAGATGAACAAAAATTTAAAGTAACCCGGGCCCGGGCTCATATCAAATGTTAATAGCTCATAGCCTTCTTCCCCGAAGAAGGCTATAATTTTTTGCTTGTCTGGATTCCCGAAAATCCTAAGGGTAATACTATACTTAGCTTAACAGGCATACTAAATGATGAACCCCCGCGCCGGGTGAAAGGAAAGAGATCAATCCATGAAGATACTTAATGTGGGCATTATCGGTCTGGGGATGGCTTTTGAACAACTTCATTATCCTGCCTTCCAGGAACTTCAGGACCGTTATCGTCTCACAGCCATCTGTGATCTTGACCGGGATAAATTACAAAAATGGAAGACCAAGCTAAACCTTGCCGAGGGCGATATATATGAGGATTATAAGCTCATGTTACAGCGGGAAGACATTGATCTTTACGACATCATCGTCCCTATCTCCCTTAATTACACCATTACAGAGGAGGCAGCCCGCCATCTGTCAGACAGGGGAAAAGGTATAATCTGCGAAAAGCCCGTAGCTGCTACCATGGAAGAAGCCAGAGCACACCGGGAACTGCCCCGTCGCTACAATGTTCCCATCCTCATAGCAGAAAATTACCGGTACAATGAGGAAACAAATTTAATCCGGGAAATAGTGCAAAATAAAGAAATTGGAGATATCCATTATTTTATCTCCAACAGGTTTCTTGATTTTCCCGAGGAGCAACACCAGGCAGGAAAATTTGCTGCCAAAAAGTGGCGTCAGAAACCAGATTACGATGGCGGCGCCATTCTGGATCATGCCGTCCATGATCTCGCCGCCCTGCGTCATATCTTTGGCCCCATTGAACGTTTGCACGCTTTCGGGCGGCCACTGGAAGACAGTTTTTCACCTTATTATGTTATCAACACAAATATTTTAGCCAAAAACGGCATCACCGGGCAATTTTCTTTTTATTGTATCGGCAGAGAAACCCAGGCACCTTTTATCGGCCTGCGCATCTTTGGATCAAAGGGTATGATTTACCTGGAAAACCGGGATTGCGGCATTATTAACCTCACTTACCACAACGGCACGCATAGGGAAATCCCTTACTCGCCACAACGGGGCTACTATAACGAGCTGCTCAATTACTATAACTTCCATATATACAAGGAAAAGCTGCAGGTTACCCCCGAAATGGCTTACGGCGATGCCCGCACGGTCTTCTCCATTCTGCGCTCCATCCGGGAAAACAGCATAGTCCCGGTAGATGAAGAGAAAGAGCATGCCCTGACAACAGCATAATATTAATAGCGGCCATTCCTGCCCGAGACACACCTGTTGGAAAGGACGCCTATTTTTTCAATTTCAACATCTACTCGATCACCCGGCTGCAGGATTATCTCCTTTCCATGACCACCCACCCCCACAGGGGTGCCCGTAGCAATAATGTCCCCGGGTTGCAAAGAAACACGACTGGAGATATAAGCAAGGAGGGCGGGTATCTTAAAAACCATAGCCGCGGTATTTTCATCCTGGACAATTTTCCCGTTTACCCTGGTTTGCAGATGAAGATTATGCGGGTCAGAGATCCCTTCTTTCAATACAATCCAGGGGCCAATAGGCGTACTGCTCTGTGCTGCTTTGCCGGAGAACCAATCAATAATGCGGCGATCCCCCAGCATCGTCCACTGTTTGTCTCTTGCCGTAATATCGTTGAAACAGGTATAGCCTCCCACATACTCCATTGCCTCTTCCTCTCTGAGGGCATAACCGCCTTTACCAATCATTACCGCCAGTTCACCCTCGTAATCCACCTGCTGCGCATAAGGGGGAAGAACAATATTGTCGTCGGGACCGATCATGCTGCGAAAGAATTTGTTAAAAATAATAGGATGTTCCGGCACTTTTACTCCCATTTCAGCGGCATGTTTCATATAATTGGCGGCTACGGCAAAGACAACAGCATCAGGTCCAAGGGGTGCCTGTAAGCTGACGACGGCCCGGTTATAACGGCGCCCCTGCTCCAAGGCTTGCTGCAATAACATCTCCCTTTCCGCCGCTGAGAACAGATCCTTGAAGGAAGAAAAGACCCCTTCCAGACTAACAATCTCCTCCTCTGTTACTATCCCCAGCGCTGTCAGTCCGTCTGCTCTGCTAAAACGAACAATCTTCATTATTAACTTTAAACCCCTTTTAACTCTTTCACTTTATTTACCAGCGCAGTCATAACAGAACCGGCCTCACCATGAAGAACAAGATCGGCAAGGCTGTCCAGGTTCGTCGGTTCACGGTTTATAATTGCCAGCTTCGCCCCCCGATCCTTTGCCATCTGCGGAAAAGACGCTGCCGGATAGACCACTAGGGAAGAGCCTATACAGATAAACAGATCGCTGTTAATAGTATGGCGTCTTGCTTCTTCCAAAAGATCCGCCGACAAAGACTGCCCAAAAGATACCGTCGCAGGCTTGAGCAAGCCGCCACATAAACGGCATTGTTTAACCTCGCCGCCTTCTTCAAGTATTTGATAAATCTCTTCCCAGGGATAATCGGCGCCACAGGAGAGACAGCGGACTTTCCACATATTTCCGTGCAGCTCCAGGACCTTCTCCGGACTGCTGCCGCTTTGCTGGTGGAGCCCGTCGATATTCTGAGTAATCACAGCAGACAATAGGCCCAGCTGTTCTAACATGGCCACAGCATAATGGGCCGGGTTGGGACGGGCCTGCCGGGAAAGCTTCCAATTTTCCCGGTAAAAAGCCCAGTAATGACGGCGGCTCTTTTCACTGGAAACAAAGCGGGGAAAAGAAAGTTCATCGGGATCGAAGCGTTCCCATAATCCCCCCGGACTGCGAAAATCTGGAATGCCCGATTCAGTGCTAATACCAGCGCCGCTGAAAACAACCGTTTTACCGGGTTTGACTTCCAGCAGCCAGCGAACCAGTAAGCTAATTTTTTCCTCAGTTGTATACTGCATGGCTTCTCCTTTCCAGAACAAAATACCTACTTGACAGCTATTAATTAATGTGTTTCCTCTCCGCTTTCACTACCGCCGGAAAGAAAATCGCTGCAATCATAAGTAAATTCAACAAGCCGCAGCTGCATATAAATATCAGCCCCGCAACGCAGGGCCAGGGCAATAGCATCACTGGGCCTGGAATCTACGATAATAAGTCGATCCTGATAACGTAAATAAAGTTCGGCATAAAAGGTGCTGTCCCGAATATCTGTAATGACTATCTGCTCCAGCTTTCCTCCCAAACTCTCAAGGATACTTTTCAGTAAATCATGGGTTATAGGACGGGGAAAGGTTTTACCCTGCAAGAAAGAGGCAATAGACTGGGCTTCAAAGGGTCCAACTGAGATGGGTAAAACTTTTTTTTCTTCTTTATCTGTTAAAAGGACAAGAAACCCCCCGCTTTGGTCGACGGTTACCGCATGCACTTTCATTCCGATCACTGCGACCATCCCCTTTCCGCAGCAGAATGGGACTTGCAAGCATAAGGCCGGTGTTTGCAAAACACCATGCTGCCTGTTTTGTATTATCTTACCACAAGGTTTCTCACTTTAAAAGTATGCCCGAAGCAATAAAATAAATCGGAAAACAGCCCGGAAGCAGCCTGATAACAGGGATAGAAGAGGAATTTTTGCGAAGAATAAACTACAAGAAAGGAGGGATCGTCTTGGCAAAAAAACACAACAAAAGCAGAAAGCAAAAACCCAATTACAGCAAACGCGGCATGAACAATGTCAACCTAGAAGCTGGGACAGAGCTGGAACTGGGACAGGGAATTACAGATAAATCATGTTCCCGTAACGAAATCTCCTGCGAACGCCCTAAAAAAAGATAAATAATCCCAGAGCTAAAGGGGGCGTTTATGCCCCCTTCCCTTTTGTTTGTATTGCTTTTTCTGCCCTTATTTGCTCTTCCCTTATTGCAGGGAAGTTGAAACCCCGGCACCGGAGAAAGTGGCCATCTCGTTTAGTATTTTAAGCGACGCTTCAACAATCTGCATGGCCAGGGCAGCTCCTGTTCCTTCACCTAGACGCATCCTCATGTGCAAAACAGGTTTGATGCCGATTAAATCAAGCATCAGCCTGTGCCCCGGCTCTTCAGAGAGATGGGAAGCCAGCATATATTCACGTATGCCGGGATGCAGGCGCGTTGCCACCAGCGCCGCTGCTGCCGAAATAAAACCATCCACAATGGCCGGAATTCTGTTAACGGCACAGGCGATAAAGACACCCACCAAGCCGGCTATCTCCAGGCCTCCCAGGGCAGCAAGAGCTTTCAGGGGGGCGTCAAGGGGCGGCTTGTGTAAGTGCAGCGCTTTTTCAATGGCACCAATCTTAAGCTTCAGCCTTTCATCGTCCACCCCCGTGCCCCTGCCTGTGACCTGCCTGACCGGCACACCAGCAAAGTGGACGAGCAGCGCTGTGCTTGCCGTAGTATTCCCGATACCCATTTCACCGGTGCCGATAAGATCGCTTCCCTGTTTAATAAAGTGTTCCGCCAAATCATAGCCGTTTTTAATCGCTGCAAGCGCCTGTTCTTCTGTCATCGCCGCTTCCCTGGCCATATTAGCTGTTCCATAGGCAACTTTTCTCTTCCAAAGAAGCGGGTGGTCGGGCAGATCTGACGCTACACCCAGATCCATTACCGCCAGCTCTGCCCCAACATGACGGGCAAGGACATTTATAGCCGCTCCGCCATTCAAAAAATTTAATACCATCTGTGCCGTAACTTCAGCAGGATAAGCACTTACCCCTTCTTCCACCACCCCATGATCCGCTGCCATAAGTATAGAGGTCTTCTTTCGGATCTGTGGTTTTGCTTTACCGGTAATGCCGGCAACCAGCAAAGCAATTTCTTCCATAACCCCCAGACTGCCTGGTGGCTTGGTCAAATCAGCAAGGTGTAATTTTGTTTCTTCCATCACAGCGCTATCCAGAGGTTTAATCTGCTGTAACTTTTCTTTTAAGTCAAACATCTGCCTTTTTTTCCTCCTTTGTTAATATAAATATTTTGGCGGCTACAACTACCCTTTCGGGTAAAAAACAAGTCTCCGGCATAAATACCGGAGACTTTTCCATCATCCCCATGGCTCTGGTTTTTGTGGGCAGTGCTGCAGGCAGGTCTCCTGGCTTCAGTTCATCGCGTAAAACCCCTTCCCGCCCTTTTTCCCCGCTTGCCGGGTTAAAGAACAGTGGTTTTTTGTTTTCCGCTCCCTGTCACAGTGGCGGGACCGCACAGGATTTTAACCTGTTTCCCTATTCTCCGTCTTATACGGCACCTGCAACTGACCGTTTATGCAATTTACAACTAAAATATATTTTATTTCTCTGCGCCTGTCAAGGGAATAATTAAAGCGCCCATTACAGAAAATAATCTTTAAAGCGAGGTGTATTTAAAATGACCGAGGAAAGGGGCCCGGAAGCAACAAAGCTGCTCAGCTATGCCGCCATTCGTTATGGCACATGGCTGCTGGCGTTGCTTATTATCCTTTACTTCATCAGCCGCCATCTCTTTCCTTTTATCCAGTCACTTTTTTAAAGAGCAGAACATGGTTTTGTTTGATTTTTTCCGCCAGCTCCTCCAGGGCAGCAAAGTCTTCTGCCCTGGGGTACCCTTTTATGACCACAGGCTCGAGGAGATCCGCTTTAAGGCTGCCAAGTAAACCGGAGAGCTGTTCCACCATTTTACTGCCCCAGCCATAGGAACCGATAATCGCCGCAAATTTCAGGCGGGGACGCAGGGCGGCAGCCAGAGAAACAGCAGCAGAAACTACCGGGTGTGGTCCGGCAAGGACGGCAGGAGAAGCAACTACTATGGTAGCCGCATCTACTAGGGCAACTGCCAGCTCCCCTGTATCTGTCACTGTAAGACGGAAAGGCTTTACGCCAATACCACGCTTGATTAAAGCCTCCGTCAGGAAAGAAACCATTTTTTCCGTACTGCCGTGCATGGATACATAGACGATCACAACCTCATCTTTTACCGCAGTTTCATCGCTCCAAACCCGATAGGCATCGAGGATAAAGGAGGGATTGGCGTAGACAGGCCCATGACTTGGCGCAATCATCTCTATTGCCAGCCCTGCAAGTTTGGAGAGATTATTGCGGATGGGGGCCCGAAAAGGCATCATAATCTCGGCAAAAAAACGTTTGGCCGCCGGATAAACCTCCGCTTCGTCCTGGACGAACAGCTCCCCCGTTGCCAGGTGCGAGCTAAAGAAATCACAACTAAAGAGGAGCTTTTCTTCCTGCAGGTAAGAGACCATGGTCTCCGGCCAGTGGACAAAGGGAGTAAAAATAAATTGCAGCGTTTTACCTCCCAGGGCGACAGTCTCTCCGTCTTCTACGACCCGGATCCTTGCTTCGGGGATGTGCAAAAGATCCTGCAACAGGGCACTTCCTTTGGTATTGGTAAGCACCTGGGCCCCAGGGAAAAGCTCAAGCAAAGCGGGTATAGAACCGGAATGATCTTGTTCACCATGGTGAGAGACAATGTAATCCAGCTTATCCACTTTAAGTTCGTTCAGGTGTTCACGTAAGTCAGCTTCTTTTGTGGGATCCACCGTATCTAGCAAGGCGACTTTTTCGCTCCCCCTGATCAGGTAGGCATTGTAACTTGTTCCCTGAGGCAAAGGAATAAGCTCATCAAAAAGGCGCCGATCCCAGTCTATGGCTCCCACAGCAAAAACATTATCTTTAATTTGTCGTATAGCCATCTTAATCTCTAAGCCTCCTTTACAAATTCATCTTTTGCAGCACCACAAAGAGGACAGACCCAATCAGAGGGTAATTTAGCAAAAGGCGTTCCCGCAGGTATGTCTCCCTCAGCATCGCCCTGCAACGGATCATAGATATAACCGCAAATGGTGCAGCGGTATTTAGTATAATCCTCCCCCGCAGAAGCTGCCGCAATATCTGCTTTCTCCTGTTTCTCTCCTATATAGGTTGGGGCGCTCCTGGGGGCACCGCCCTTTTTAACTGTCTGATAATAGGCATAGGTTAGAGGTTCACCTTTACCCACAAGATCACAGTCTATAACCGTGGCACAAAAAAGCGTATGCGTTCCAACCTCCAGGCGGTCATGCACTTCCGCCTCAATAAAAGCAATACTGTGGTCAACCAGCAGGGGCACCCCCGTAACACCGCGATGAAAAGGAAGCTGGTCAAATTTCTTTATCTCCCGCCCGGATTTAAAACCAAACCTGGCAATCAACTCCATAGGCGTCTCCTGTTCCAGCACAGAAACAGCCAGAACCCCCGCTTGACTGATTATTTCATGGGTATAATTTTCCCGGTTAATACAAACGGCAATGCGCGGCGGCTCAGAAGTAACCTGAAAAACAGCATTGGCGATCTGTCCATTGTCCTGGTTCCCCAGAGTAGAACTAACCACATACAGACCATAACTGAGGCTGTGCAAGGCTTTTTTATCCAATTGCGGTCTACCCCTTCCGGCCTTTTTATATGCTATTACAAGATAGCATTTATTATCCATGTTATCCTTTCTTGGCACCAATGTCAACATATCGGCCGTATTTATGACTATATTCTCCGTAGGATAATAAATGGAACAAGAGAAAAAAGCAGCCTTACGGCTACCCTTTTCACTTAATAAATTCTTACCTTAATTTAACATTGCTTTATCCCTGTTTTACTTTAAAAAAGCTTTCTTCTTCTTGGCCAGTTGCTCCAGCAAGTAGGGGTTGAGCACTTTAATATAAGTCCCTTTCATGCCAAGGGAGCGGGACTCAATCACACCGGCACTCTCAAATTTCCGCAAAGCGTTTACAATAACAGAACGGGTAATGCCAAGCTGGTCGGCGATTTTACTGGCCACCAGCAGCCCCTCATCCCCGTCCAATTCTTCAAAAATATGTTCTACAGCTTCCAGTTCTGAATATGAGAGTGTTCCGATAGCAAGCTGCACCACCGCTTTGTTCCGGGCCTCTTCTTCGATTTTTTCCGCGCGAGCCCGCAGGATCTCCATACCTACCACTGTGGCACCCGTTTCCGCCAGGATCAGGTCTTCAGCCTCAAAAGATTCAGCAAAACGGGCCAGAAGCAATGTACCCAGCCGTTTGCCTCCGCCCAGAATAGGGACTATGGTCGTAAGCTTGTTGGTAAAAAGGCATTCCTCCGCTTCCAGGAATACACAATCACTGGTTTTTTGCGGCAGGTTCACCCTTGTTTCGTCATCCCTTAGCAGAAATTCATTGTACCTTTCCGGAAATTCCCCGCTCTTAAGTACCTGATTCACCATAATCTCACATTCAAACTCATCGACCAGGGCATATCCCAGGACTGTGCCATCGCGGTGTACGATATAGACATTGGCGTGGATGACATTTTTCAGGACTTCAGCAACCTCAAAAAAGTCAACACGTTGGCCTGCCGTTTTTTGCAAAATTTTGTTAATGCGCCTGGTCTTTTCCAGTAATGGAGTAACAACCACCATCATTTCACCTCTTTCACTTTTTTTCATCTATCTTAAATTAATAAATTTAAGATCCTCTGGAGCAATTTACAAAATATACCTGCTTAAATCTTTATTCTTAACAATATCTTTAATTTTATGCTTTACATATTGCCTGTCAATTAGAATTTTTTCACCTTTAAGTTCAGGCGCGTTATAGGATATGTCCTCCAGCAGCTTTTCCATAATCGTATGGAGCCGGCGTGCACCGATGTTTTCCATTTCTTCGTTGAGATAATAGGCCGTATCGGCAATTTCATCAATACCGTCCTCACAAAATACCAGTTCCACGCCCTCCGTCCCCAATAAGGCGGCATATTGCCTGGTTAGGGCATTTTCCGGCTCCGTAAGGATGCGGCGGAAATCTTCGCGGGAAAGGCTTTGCAGTTCGACTCTGACGGGGAAGCGCCCCTGTAGTTCCGGGATCAGGTCGGAAGGGCTGGCAACATGGAAAGCACCGGCAGCAATAAAAAGTATATAATCGGTTTTAACGGGACCGTATTTAGTCATTACGGTAGAGCCTTCCACAATAGGAAGGATATCTCGCTGCACCCCCTCCCGGGAAACATCAGGACCCGCTCCCGCTTTCTCCCCCGTAACTTTGTCAATCTCATCAATAAAAACAATACCGGATTGTTCCGCACGCATTATCGCTTCGTTAATCACATCATCCATATCAATCAGCTTTTCTCCTTCTTGCTGCTGTAAAATACGGCGGGCCTGCTTAACAGGTATCTTCTTTTTCTTTTTTTTGCGCTGGATTAAATTGCCAAATAACTCCTGCATATTTACGCCGACCTCTTCCATGCCAAAATTAGAGAATATATCCAGCATGGGAGGCATGCGTTCATCCAGCTCCATCTCTACCAGGGCTTCTTCCAGTTCCCCTGCTTTTAATTTTTGGGCCAGCTCCCAGCGTTTATTTTTATTTAACTCCAGTTCCGAAAGATAGCTTTCATCTTCCATAGCCGGCAGATTTTCTGCCCCGCTGCGCGTATATTGAAAAATAAAATCCAGGGGATGGGGTGTTTTCTTCTCCTTTGCCGGAAGGGGAGCCAGTAAATCCAGTAATCTTTCCTCCGCCAGCTCGGCTGCCTTCGGTTCGCTGGCTTTCATCCTTTCCTCTTTGACCATACGCACTGAACACTCCATCAGTTCCCTGATAATGGAATCAACATCACGGCCCACATAACCCACTTCCGTAAACTTGGTCGCTTCTACCTTGACGAAGGGAGAATTAACTAGACGTGCCAGCCTGCGGGCAATTTCCGTTTTCCCGACGCCGGTAGGACCAATCATAATAATATTTTTGGGTATAATTTCTTCTTTAATCTTGCCCTCTAGGCTGCGGCGGCGAAAACGACTGCGCAGCGCGACAGCAACCATTTTTTTAGCTTCCTCCTGGCCCACGATAAACTTGTTTAATTCTGCTACTATTTCTTTTGGCGTTAGCTCGTCATGCAATGACATATTGTCCCCTTATATCTCCTCAACACTGATATTGTTATTAGTATACACACATATTTGTGACGCAATAGTCAGAGCTTCGATGCCTATTTGTGCCGGGGAGAGGTCGGAATGACGTAAAAGGGCCCGGGCTGCAGCCAGGGCAAAGGGCCCTCCCGAGCCGATAGCGGCAATACCATCATCGGGTTCAATTACATCGCCCGTTCCTGAAATAATCAGCAGCGCCTCGGGCGAAGCAACTACCAGTAACGCTTCCAGGCGGCGCAAATAACGATCTGTGCGCCATTCTTTGGCCAGCTCCACGGCAGCGCGCCGCAGATTTCCCTGGTAGCTCTCCAGCTGTTTCTCAAATTTTTCAAACAGGGTTATGGCATCGGCCACAGCTCCGGCAAAACCGGCAAGGACTTTGTCCTGATAAAGACGGCGGATCTTGCGGGCCTGGTGTTTTACAATTACATTACCACCCATAGTTACCTGCCCATCCCCGGCGATGGCTACTTTTTCGTTTTTTCTAACTGCCAGTATCGTCGTCGCCTTAAACATTGCACAAGTTACCCTCTAAAATATTCATCTATATAATAATTAGGATAAATTACCAAAATATAGATAAACTTTAGACAATTTTTTTCACCCCCAGGCCCCTATGCCCTTGGGTGCGTTCTCAAATATGTCTTTTTCAGCTCATCCTTGGTCACATGGGTATAGATCTGGGTGGAAGAGAGGCTGGCATGGCCCAGCATCTCCTGCACAGCACGCAAATCCGCTCCCCTGTTGAGCAAATGGGTGGCAAAAGAATGGCGCAATACATGGGGACTGATTGTCTGCCCCTGGTTGACCTGAAGACAATACGCCTTCACCAAACGACGTACACTTCTATCAGACAACCTCGTGCCAAATTTGTTCAAAAAAAGAGCGCCTTCGTCAACTTTTTCCTTGTTGGCAGCCAACAATAAAGGACGGCTTTTTTCCAGGTAAGCGGCAAGGGCCTGCTGGGCATAGGCTCCCAGAGGAACAACCCGTTCCTTGCGGCCTTTACCCCGAATCAGTAAAAAACCCTCTTCCAGATTAACCGCAGGCAGGTTTAAGCTGGTTAGCTCGCTTACTCTAAGCCCTGATCCATAAAGCACCTCCAGAATGGCCCGGTCCCGGATACCTGCAGGGGTGCGCTGATCAGGCGAATCAAGCAGTGCTTCAACTTCATCAACATAAAGAAACTGGGGGAGTTTCTTCTCCCGTTTGGGTGTAGAAACTATTTCCCAGGTATTCTCTTTGAGCAGTTCTTCTCTTTTCAGATAACGTAAAAAGCTACGTACTGCAGCCAGTTTGCGTGCTACAGAACTGCGAGCATAATCATGCTCTTTAAGCATGGCAAGGTAACGGCGTAAGCACCGATAATCCACCTGCAAAAGTTCAAGCTTCTCCTTCTCCAGGAATCCGATAAATTGACGGATATCCTTTTCATAACTAACGGTCGTTTGAATGGCCACATTTTTCTCTACCTGCAAGAAATCCAGGTATTTCTTTAAATAATTATGCATAAGTCACAACCTTCTTAACAATATTAGCATAAGCCCAATGCTAATGCAAGTAATGCTGGAATTTATTTCGAAAAATCGACAAAGTTTCCAAACCGCGCCTGGCCATAAGTTCTTTACGCTCCCTCTTTTTTGGGCCTTCTGGGAGAGGTGGCATCAGCCCAAAGTTCACGTTCATGGGCTGGAAGTGCTTTGGGTCTGCTGTCGAAATATAGTCAAGCAGGGAGCCAATTGCCGTCTCCCGAGGGAAAATTAGGGGCTCATCCCCCACTGCCCGACAGTAAGCGTTTATCCCGGCCACTAGGCCCATAGCCGCCGATTCTACATACCCTTCTACTCCGGTAATCTGGCCGGCAAAAAAAATACCGGGGTATGCTTTTGCTTCCAGGGTAGCTTTCAATATTAAGGGAGAATTAATGAACGTATTGCGGTGTACAGCTCCATACCGCACAAAAACAGCTTTTTCCAGCCCGGGTATGAGGCGAAAAACACGCTGCTGCTCCCCCCGCAGCAAGCGCGTTTGAAAGCCCACCATGTTATAAAGGGTACCCTCCCGGTTATCGCGGCGCAGCTGCACTACAGCATAAGGCTTCTCTCCCGTAGCGGGGTCCACCAGCCCTACAGGTTTGAGGGGGCCGTAGCGAAGGGTGTCAAAACCTCTGGCAGCTAAAACCTCTACCGGCATACAACCTTCAAAAAATATTTCCTTCTCAAAATCTTTGCCCCTATAAACAGCAGCATGGCAGAGCTCATGGTAAAATTTTGTGTACTCTTCTTTGTTTAAAGGACAATTTAAATAGTCCTGCCCACCTTTTTCATAACGGGAAGCATAAAAAGCCCTCTCCAGGTTAATAGAATCAAAAATTACAATGGGAGAAGCAGCATCATAAAAATAAAGGCTGTCCGCACCTGTTATGGCTGCAAGGGCCCGGGAAAAAGCAGGTGAGGTCAAAGGACCGGTAGCAATTACAAGGGGGCGAGCAGCAGGGATTTCCGTTACCTCAGAACGCACCACTTCCACCAGCGGGTGCGACTCAAGCTTTTCTGTAACAAGAGCCGCAAATTCCTCCCTGTCCACAGCCAGTGCTCCCCCCGCCGGCAGCCGAGTTTTGAAAGCACATGCCATCACCAGCGAGGAAAGCAGGCACATCTCCTCTTTGAGCAATCCCACCGCGTTTTGCAGAGAAACCGCCCGCAGAGAATTACTGCAAACAAGTTCTGCAAAAAAGCCGCTGTGGTGCGCCGGGGTCATGCAAACGGGCCTCATTTCATAGAGCTTTACCTTTATTCCTCTGCGGGCAACCTGCCAGGCCGCTTCCGCCCCGGCCAGCCCCGCACCTATTATCGTTACCTCTTGTCCGATGGGGAACACCCCCAGATTTAACTAATTCTTGGCTCCCTTTTCCTGCTTCTCTTGATAACCACATTCTTTATTGCTGCAACGCACAGATACCGCAGACCCGCGAAAGGCCTTTTTCTCCACCAGATATGCTCCACAATGGGGACATGTTCCCTTAAGGGGTTTATCCCAGGAAATGAAAGCACACCGGGGATAGTTGCCGCAGCCATAAAATACCTTCCCTTTTTTGCTGCGCCTCTCCATAATTTCGCCATCACATAAAGGACACCTTACCCCTGTCTCGGCCTGGGGTTGCTTGGTGAAACGGCATTGGGGGAACCCGGAACATGCATAAAAACTGCCAAAACGGCCAAATTTCTTCACCAGCTTGCGGGAGCATAAGGGACATGCTTCTTCGGTCTCGTCCTCCAGCGTTATTTTCTCCATCTCCCGCTTTGCGGTTTGCAGACGCTGCTGGAATGGCTGGTAAAAGCCCCTGAGCACTTCCAACCAGTGTATATCACCTGCCTCGATCATGTCAAGACGGTCTTCCATGTGCGCCGTAAAATCTATATCAATAATTTCTGGAAAAAAATTTTTAAGCTGGTCAACAACCACAAAACCAAGCTCCGTCGGCTTAAACACCTTCTCCTCCCGCACCACATAACCGCGGCTTTTAAGGGTCTCAATGGTGGGCGCATAAGTACTGGGCCTGCCAATTCCCTTGTTCTCCATTGCTTTGACCAGGGAAGCCTCGGAATAACGTGGAGGGGGCTGGGTAAAATGTTGTGAAGGCTCTAGGGACAGGAGTTTAAGCGCCTGCCCTTCGTGCAATGAAGGGAGGATCTCTTCTTTGCCCACGGCACTTTCATCTTTATAAAAGGCCATAAAGCCCGGGAATTTAATGGTGGTGCCGCTGGCTTTAAAAATATACTCGCCACCTTTTATATCCACGCTCACCTGCTCCAGCAGAGCCGGAGACATTTGGCTGGCCAGAAAACGTTCCCAAATTAAAAGATAAAGCCGTAGCTGGTCCTTGCTCAATGTATTTTGCAAAGAAGCGGGATCCCAAAATACAGACGTGGGGCGGATCGCTTCATGGGCCTCCTGGGCCCCTTTTTTGCCCTTATAGACAGGCGGGGTTTTGGGTAGGTAATTTTTGCCGAAATGCTCCTCAATATAACGGCGTGCTTCTTCCTGAGAAGCGGTAGAGACACGGGTGGCATCGGTGCGTATATATGTAATAAGTCCGGTAGTTTCTTTATTTTCACCCACTTCCAACCCTTCATAAAGCTGCTGCGCCAGCATCATCGTTTTTTTAGCAGTAAAACCAAGCCGCCGGGAAGCCTCCTGCTGCAATGTACTCGTGGTAAAGGGAGGAGAAGGGTTCCTTTTCCGTTCTTTGACCTGGATCCTTTGCACGGCGTAGCCCTTGCCTTGCAGTTCTTGCAGGATCTCCTTTGTCTCCGTCTCCCGGGAAAGGGTAATCCTTTTACCAGTACGGCCAAAAAAACGCGCCTTAAAAGGCTCGTTTTCTCCCGCAGTCTGGAATTTTGCTTCAATAGACCAATACTCTTCCTTTTTAAAATCCTGGATCTCCCGCTCCCGGTCACAAATAAGCCGCAGCGCCGCCGATTGCACCCTCCCCGCGCTGAGACCCTTTTGCACTTTCTCCCAAAGAAGCGGGCTGATCATGTAACCCACCAGACGATCCAGGATACGCCTGGCCTGCTGCGCATCCACTCTGTTAAGATCAATGTTGCGGGGATGGGCAAAGGCATTTTTAATCGCCTCTTTGGTGATCTCGTTAAAGACAACGCGGCAGGGCTCTCCCTCTCCGATGCCCAGGGCATTTCCCAGATGCCAGCTAATAGCCTCTCCCTCCCGATCATGGTCAGAAGCCAGATAAATACGGTTGGCTTTACGCGCCGCCTCTTTTAGCTCCTGTAGAATTTTCCCTTTACCCCGGATGGTAATATATTTCGGTTTAAAATCGTTTTCCAGATCCACCCCCAGCTGACTTTTGGGCAGGTCCACAAGGTGCCCCATGGAGGCCTTGACCTGGTACTGGCGGCCCAGAAACTTACGTATGGTTTTTGCTTTGGCAGGGGATTCCACAATCACAAGGTTCATTTTTTTCCCTCCAGCAGGGTTGTTTAGCAAATATTGTTGCTTAACCATTGCTATGTATTATATATTCGCCTTTAAATGATTAATATACGTATGGGGTAGCTCCTCCAGGATGGACTCGACACTGTCCACAAGTTTGGCTCCATCCCTGAGCAACAGATGGCAACCGCGGCTGAAGGGACTGGCTATGCTGCCTGGGACAGCAAAAACTTCTCTGCCCTGTTCAAGGGCAAAGGAGGCGGTAATTAAAGCACCGCTTTTTTCCCCGGCTTCAACAACCAGGGCGCCGAGAGAGATGCCGCTGATTAAACGGTTGCGTCTGGGAAAATGGGCGGGCAAGGGCTCACTGCCGGGAGGAAATTCACTTAATACCACGCCACCCCGCTGTTGAACAGCTTGCCTCAGCATACGGTTTTCCGGAGGATAGCAGAAGTCAAGGCCACAACCTAAAACTGCCGCCGTAGCACCTTTGACTGCAAGGGCACCCCGGTGCGCCCACGTATCAATACCGCGGGCCAGGCCACTGACAACAGTAAAGCCGAGGGCGGCGAGGCGTGCAGCAAACTTGTAGGCGATCTCTCTGCCGTATGCCGTATGGCGCCGGCTCCCCACCACAGCCAGGCAGCTTTGATGCAATACCTCCAGGTTTCCCTCATAATAAAGGAGCAGCGGCGGATCGTATATCTCCCGCAGCAACGGAGGATAACCGGGCTCATGTTGCAGTACGGCATGATAACCGGCGGTACAAACCCGTTGCCAGGATGTTTCAGGATTTATGGCACTACGTGCCCTGGCAACCTGCGCGGCCAGTTTTAGGCCAAACCCTTCAACCTCTGCCAGTGCACTTTCCGGTGCCTGCCATATTTCCCGGGCAGAGCCAAAGGCCTTAAGCAAACGGCTGCTGCGGACAGGGCCCAGCTGAGGGATTAAGTTTAAGGCATGATAATAAGCCTTTTCTTCCATTTTAAGTAATTTTCACCTCTCAACAACACACAGAAACCATGAGCGCTTAACTCATGGCCGCCGCAATTTAGATCATCCTTTTGCGTTTCCCATGCCGCCCCGGTTTCCAGCAACAAACGATCTCACTCTTCGCTGTTTTCATATTCCATGATACGGTTTTCCCAGGTACGAATTACGACCTTGTTCTTACCAAGGGAAATAAGGTATTCAGCCAGCATCGGGGTTTTGCCATACCCGTGGGGCGCGTTGACAATATATGTAGGGATAGCAAGGCCCGAAGTGTAACCACGTAATTTTTCCATAATTTCAATACCTTCTTCTACCCTGGTACGGAAATGGCTTGTCCCCTGGACATTTTTAGCATGAAAAATATAATAAGGACGGACCATAATACGCAAGAGCTCCTGGTTTAGCTTGCGCATAACCATGGGATCATTATTTATACCCTTGAGCAGAACCGCCTGGTTACCCAGATTAATCCCGCAGCGGGCAAGGTCTAAACAGGCTTCCTGGGCATCGGGCGTTATCTCCAGCGGATGATTAAAGTGGGTATTTACATAAAGGGGCAGATGTTTGCTGAGCATCCGGCAAAGATTTCTCGTTACCCGATAAGGGAGGGATACAGGGACACGGGTCCCCAGGCGCTTTATCTCTACATGGGGGATCTTATCCAACTCACTGAGCAGCCATTCCAGCGTATCATCGGATAACATCAGGGCATCGCCCCCTGTCAGCAACACATCGCGGATTTCCGGATTGCCGGCTACATACTCCAGGGCTACTTTTAAATCACTGCGTCCGGTATGGCGATCCACCTCGCCAATATTGCGCCGGCGCTGACAATGGCGGCAGTACATGGGACACTGGTTGGTAACATTGATAATCAGACGGTCCGGGTAGCGGCGGGTAATGGCCGGGGCCGGAGAGGTTAGCTCTTCGTCCATGGGATCCAGCTCACCGGTGCAGTCATAATATTCACGGGCCGAAGGGATAGATTGGAGGCGCACGGGGTCCTTTTCATCATCGGGGTCAATTAAGCTGAGGTAATAAGGGACAATGCCCCAACGGAACTTGCTGCCTGTCAGCTTTATCTCTTCCAGCTCGCGGGGGCTGAGGTTGATAACCCGGGCAAGCATCTCTCCATCATTAATTCTATGACGGATCTGCCAGCGCCAATTAAACCAATCCTTCTCCGACGCTCCAAGCAGTTCCCTGATTTTCTCCTGCCTTTCCCGGATTTTTCCCCACCGGGAAAAGCCTGTGGCAATTGTATCCTTTATGGCAAGATAATCAGCAATAGTTTTTTTTAGTTCCTCCGCACGTTTTAATGCAGTAGTTCTATCCATAGGGCTGCCTCTTTTTATTCCAGGAAGAAATAAAAAAATAATACCCTTTCCCTAAAAGGAAAACAATTCCTTCCTGAAAAATTGTGTTACTAGCGGGTTACAAAGAACATTGTAACACATATTTGAAAGATTGTAAATAATTTATAAATACTTTAGAAGTAATTTTGCTCGAAGACACCGGCCGGTTCTTCATCAACAACCTGGGTAATCTTGTTATTTTCGTCCACAAAAACGACACGCGGCCGGAAAGAGGAGAGCTCCTCCCGGCTATATTGGGCGTAACTAATAATGATCACCGTATCCCCCGGCTGAACCAGGCGGGCGGCAGCTCCGTTCAGGCAGATTTCCCCGCTCCCCCGTTCACCAACAATAGTATAAGTTTCCAGGCGAGCACCGTTGTTGTTGTTAACAACCTGTACTTTTTCGTAAGGAAGTATATCCGCTTGTTCCAGCAGTTCTGCGTCAATGGTAATGCTGCCCACGTAATTCAGATTGGCACCGGTAACAGTAGCACGGTGTATTTTTGATTTACACATGGTTCGCCACAAGGTAAACACCTCCGACATTAAATATACAGGTCATTGCCCCTCAACATTGACGATGATATTATCAATAAGACGGGTGCCCCCCAATCTTACGGCCAGGGCAAGGAGACAGCTGCCAGTCAGCCGCTCCAAGGGCCTGAGCATCTGCGTATCCACAATCTCGATATAGTCCACCACTGTCTCCGGCACAGCGCTGATGCGGCTCCGCATGGCCGCTTTCAACGCAGCCGCGTCCCTTTCACCGGCACGGATGAGCGCTTCAGCCTGCTGCAGGCTCTGGTAAAGTACCGGCGCCACCGCCCGCTGCCCGGGATTAAGGTATTTGTTGCGTGAGCTCATAGCCACACCGTCGGCCTCCCTTACTGTGGGCATAATATGCAAGTTGATGGCATAGTTCAGGTCCTGCAGCATCTTTTTAACCACAAGGCACTGCTGCGCGTCTTTCTGGCCAAAATAAGTATTGTCCGGAGAAACTAGGTTAAAAAGCTTGGCCAGGACCGTAGTTACACCCCGAAAATGGCCCGGACGGGCAGCGCCACACAGACCTTCCGAAATACTGCCCTCCACCTCCACAAACGTAGCATAGCCAGGCGGGTAAAAAACCTGCGCCTCCGGTGAAAAAATAAGGTCGCAGCCTGCCGCTTCAGCCAGGCGGCTATCATTTTCCAAGTCACGGGGATAATCCTCATAATCCTCATTCTGGCCAAACTGCAGGGGATTTACAAAAATACTGACGACAACAAAATCATTTTGTTCCTTCGCCGCCCGGATCAGGGAAAGGTGCCCCTCATGCAAAAAACCCATCGTGGGCACAAAACCGATACTTTTGCCCTGGCGTCTGATCTCGGACAACCTCTGGCGTAAAATAAGCGGATCTACAACAAGCTCCATACCCATCTCACCTCGTCCAAGGGAAGCTCCTAAAACATTCTGATCTGCGGACAATTAGCTGGTAATCTGCGCCAGCACCTCTGCCGGCATCGTAAAGGTATGTTCCTCCCCAGGGAAAGCAACTTTTCGTACCGCCTCCAGGTAGCTGTTTACGCCGCGCAGCATCTCCCTGCGGGCATCAGCAAACTGCTGCACGAACTTGGGCCGTTTACCCGTGTAAAGCCCCATCACGTCATGGTACACCAGGACCTGGCCGTCGCAATATTTTCCGGCACCGATGCCAATTACAGGAATAGACAGCTTCTGCGTAATTACCTGTGCCAGCTGCCAGGGAACACACTCCAGCACGAGCATAAAAGCCCCCGCTTCTTCCAGCACCAGCGCATCCTCAATCATCTTGCGGGCCGCTTGTACATCCCGTCCCTGGACCTTAAAGCCGCCCAGCTGGCCTGCCGACTGGGGGGTAAGACCGAGGTGCCCCACCAGGGGAATGCCGGCCTGGGTAATCTTGCGTACAGCCTCGGCAATCTCAATACCGCCTTCCAGTTTTACCCCCTGGGCCCCCGTTTGTTGAATGACCCGCCCCGCATTGCGCAGTGCCTCTTCACTATTTACCTGGTAAGTAAGAAAGGGCATATCCATAATTACAAATGCCCGCTTGCTGCCGCGCACCACAGCCTTACCGTGGTGGATCATTTCATCCAGGGTCACAGAGAGGGTATCGGCATAACCCAGCACGACCATGCCCAAAGAATCCCCTACCAGGATTGTCTCCACCCCTGCTTCATCCACTAATTCGGCTGTGGGGTAGTCATAGGCAGTGATCATCGTAATCTTTTCTTTTTTCCGCTTCATCTCCCGCAAGTCCAGAGTCGCTAAACGCGTCGCACTCATCTTGCCTGACCTCCTAACAGTTGTTTTAGCTCACCAGCTTCTTTTTCCCCCAGGGTCCCCTTGCGCAGGGCTAGTTCCACCGTATAAAGCCCCAATGCACTGTAAAGGGGCAAAAGTTCAGGGCTCTTAAGAGCCATATTCTCTAGATGACAGGAAATGGTGGGTACATCTCCCCGGGCGATAGGGCCGGTTAAAGCCTGTTCAGAGCCAAGGGAAGCAATATTGCGCAGCGTTCCCTGGATCAGGGGCGCTAGGGCTTCCATGGCCTCGGCAGCGGGAATCTCCATTAGCTCATACATTTTTAAGGCCACATCCAGCAGGGAAGCAAGGTAATTGCAGGCTACGCAGGCAGCGGCATGATAAAGGGGTTTCATCTCCGTAGGGATATTAAGCATCTTTCCCTCAAGGGCATCTACCATCGCTTTGGCCACAGGTAAGGCTGCCGTATCACCTTCAACGGTGAAAAAGGTCCCTGGCAGCGACTGCAACCCCACCTCCAGCCCTGGAAAGGTCTGTAGCGGGTGAAAGGAAAGGACGTAAGCACCCTGCTCCCGGGCAGCGGCTAATATTTCCGAGCTATGCGCCCCGCTCGTATGCAACACAAGCTGGCCAGCGCGGAACCCCCCCCCTGCTGCGATCCTTGAACAGACCTCGCCAATTACCCGGTCCGGCGTAGTAATGAAAACAATATCTCCCTCCCTGGCTGTTTGTGCCATATCATCGAAGACGGGACATGCCAGTATCCGCGCAGCGGTAAGGCGCGTATTATCCGTACGGCAGTAAGCCGCAGCGAGGGGATAACCCTTTGCTTTTAAAGCAAAACCAAGGACCTTGCCCACATTACCCGCTCCCACAATGGCAATGCGCTCCATTTCCCCCGCCTCCATAAAATATAAACGCCCCCCTGTGAACAGGAAGGCACAACAGTTTACCACCCATGCACCCTGTCCCGGTCCACAACGGCTCCAGGCAGCTTGACATCAAACTATAAGACTTTACAATGGAAGTGAAGTTATAAAGATGGTGCAGAGTCCCTCAAGATCCCCGCCCACGACATTTTAGCATTTCCCCCTAATTAATGCAAGGCTTAATTTTAGCATTACCACTCTGCCTGCAACAAAGCCAGCAAGAGCAAGACACCGTTTTCCAGGTCGTTGCGGTCGATCATCTCGCCCGGAGTATGTATATAACGGCAGGGTATGGAGAGGGCACCTGTGGGCACGCCGGCCCGGGCAAGGTGGATGGCGCCCGCGTCTGTGCTGCCCTGTTCTAGAACTTCAATCTGGTGCGGCAGCTGCTTTTCTTCTACCACACGGCGCATCAGCGCCGTAACACGGGGATGGCAGATCACAGACCTGTCCTTAATTTTAATCGCCGGCCCTTTACCCAGGGAAATGGGAGTTTTATAGTACGGCTCAGGCGTATCGCCGCTGCGCGTAACATCCACCGCCAGGCCAAAGTGGGGGTTGACGCGGTAAGAAACAGCCTGGGCACCGCGCAGGCCCACCTCCTCCTGCACGGTAAAAGCAAAACAGACAGCCTGGGGCAGATCGTCTGGCAGCCTTTTCAATGTCTCCACAAGGAGAGCGCACCCGGCACGATTATCCATGGCCCCGGCAACCAGGCGGTCACCCTCCGCCACCAACGGCGCGGCAAAAACTGCCGTATCACCGATTTGCACATATTGCTGCGCCTCTTTAGCGTTTGCCGCACCGAAATCAAGATAAAGTTTGGAGAAATCAAGGTCCTTCTGCTCCTTGATTTTCTCCTGACCGATTACCCCCGTTAACCCCCCGCGAAAACGCAGCCGCTTGCCTGGCAGCGTGGACGCCTGGACTCCCCCGATGGGCGTAAAACGTAAAAACCCGTTTTCCTCAATCGAAGTAAGCATAAAACCAATAGTGTCCATGTGCGCCGTAACCAGAATCTTCTTCTGCGTTGCTTTTCCCCGGAAGACGATCAAGTTGCCCAGTTCGTCCGTTATCGACTCGCATTGGCCCGCTTGTTCCAGTTCCTGCTGCAAGAGGGCCCGTATCTCCTCTTCACGGCCCGCAGGGCCGAAAGCGCCGGTTAAACGGGCAAGTAATTCCTTCATCATTTACAACCCCTTTGCCATTACTGTTCTGATAAACTCGTCTACCACCTCTATCACTTTTCGCCAGTCCTCCAGGTTAATCAGGGAGGCAGGGCCATGCAGGTAGCGACAGGGCGTAGAAATCACGCCGGTGGGCACCCCCTCATGGGCACAGGAAATAGGCCCACCATCGGTAAAGTTACCGGCAAAACGGCGAAACTGGTAAGGGATACCCTGTTCCTGGGCCACAGCTACCAGCCGCTCCAGGACACGGGGGTGGGCAATAAGCGAACCGTCCTGCAGGGTAAAAGCAGGACCTTTACCCAGTGCCGTAACCTGGTCTTTTTCCTTAATTTCAGGCAAATCCGCAGCAATGGTTGTCTCCACCACAAGCGCCGTCTTTGGATTGAGGCGGTAAGCAGCCACCCTGGCGCCGCGCCCGCCAATCTCCTCTTGAACCGTAAAGACGGCAACAAAGGAGGCCGCAAAGTCCCGCTGCAGAATCTCCAGCAGAGCAGCACAGCCGGCACGGTTATCCAGAGCCTTGCCACGGAAACATTCCCCCAATTGGGCTGCTTCCGCCGCGAAAGTAACATAGTCACCGATTTTAACCGCCCTAGCCGCATCATCCTTATCTTTGGCTCCAATATCAATATAAAGGTTATCGACCTCCAAGGGTTTTTCGCGTTCTGCCTTTTTCTGCAGGTGTATGGCTTTTGCGCCTATAACCCCTGGGACGGCATTACTCCCCACGACGACAGGTTTTGACACGAGGAAACTTTCATCAATCCCGCCCACTTTATAAAAACGCAGGTGCCCACTCTTCTCAATACTTGACACCATCAGGCCCACTTCATCCATATGGGCGGCAAGCATCAATTCCCGTTTCTTCTCTGTTTTTTTGCTCCCACTTTTATAAGCGTAGAGGTTGCCCAGGCTGTCACAAGCATGTTCGATCTTCCAGGCCGTCAATTTGTCTCGGATAAAATCGCGCACTCGTCCCTCGTCACCGGAGACGCCGGAAATCTCGCTTAACTCCTTTAAAAACATGCTAATCCCTCCACAAAGGCACGGTCAAGGCTTGCCGTGAAAAAAGCCAGCAGGCGGCCACCTGCTTTTAGATCATCCAGGTCCAGGAGTTCCACCGACGTATGCATATAGCGCAAAGGCACAGAGAGCAAAGCGGCAGGGACGCCGTCCCGGCTCACCTGGATAGCCCGGGCATCCGTCCCCGTAGGGCCGGGGGAGACATCTATCTCACAGGGAAGGTGGTAATCCTTCGCCACCTCCTGCAACCGTGCAAAGAGGCGGGGATGGATATTGGGACCGCTGGTAATAACCGGACCTTTTCCTAAAGGTGAAACCTCGTGTTCCAGTGCCCCAGGAAAATCACCGTGGCAGACATCCACAGCTACCCCCAGCTCCGGCGCCAACCCGTATGTAGAAACAACGGCACCCCGCGTCCCTACCTCTTCCTGCACCGTGGCTACCAGATAAACATGGGCTGTATGCTCCAGCCTGCTTAGTTCCCGGGCGCATTGCCATAAAAGGGCTACACCGGCACGGTCATCAAAAGCTTTCCCGGCACAGCAGCCGTTTCTTAGCGTAAGGAAATCCCTGCGCAAGGCCGCCACCGTCCCCACCTCCACCACGTTATGTACTTTCTCTTCCGTCAGGCCCGTATCAATAAAGAGGTCGTCAATTTTGGGGGCCCTGTTCTTTTCCTCACCCGTACGCATATACTGGGGAATAGCCCCAATTACACCAGCAATTTTTTCCCTGCCTAAAAGGATAACTTCCTGACCGGGAAGAGTGCGGGGGTCAAAGCCTCCTAGCGTAGAAAAACGTAGAAAACCCCGCTCCTCTATTCCAGTGACGATAAGCCCAATTTCATCCATGTGGGCACAAAACATGACGCGGGGCGCATTTTCCTCTTTTCCTTTTTTATAAAAGATAAGATTTCCCAGGTTATCCAGGCGTATTTCATCCACATAAGGGGCAAAGGACCGGGCAATCAGACTACTGATGTTTTTCTCAAAGCCGGCAACGCCGTAGGCCTCTGATATCTCCTTCAAGAAACTCTCCAGATCCGATTTGGAACTATAATCATGCAAAAACGCTGCGCCTCCCCTCATATCTCTTTGAAATGTCTTTGTCTTTCGCCTTTTACTCGTCCGCTAGCCGCTGCCTCAACCCCTCGGTAAGCGTATAAACCCGTTCAGCCTGAGCCTGATTCAGGGTAGCCGTACCGCAACTGGGTGTCAGGAGATATTGTTCCCGCAAACGCTTCTCGCTAACCCCTGCCTTTGCCAGGCGTCCAACGCCCTGGTTAAATTTCTGCAGCAGCGAGATCTCATTTTCTGTTTCCACCTCCGGGGAAGTTGGTACCAGCCCCCAGGCCAAACAACCGCCCCGATGCAAGAAAGATTCTAGTTCGGCACTGTACACTAGCATAGAATCAAAATAACTGTAAGCATCGAAATTAACCACCTGCAAGGGCAGGTCAAACAGGATAGACCAATCCACACCGGAACAACAGTGAACACCGGCATAGGCTCCTTCCCCCGTAATGGCAACGACTATCTCCTCCAAGCAGGCTAAAATATCCTCCCGCGAAAGGGAAACATAGGCCGACTGCCCGTAAGCGAGCAGCGCCGGTTCATCGATAAAAATAAGCACAGGAAGGGAAAAACGCTTGAGGTCGCGTACCTGCCGGCGCACACTGAAAGAGAGGGTGCGGGTAATCAGCTCGCGCAATGTGCTGTGGTAAAAGGCAGCAGTGCCGTCGGCGGCCCGTAGCTGCAACCCCAGGGAAAGGGGGCCGCTGATCTGGCCTTTAATATAACGGGTCAGGGGCCCGGGCAAAGTAACCCCCTTTTCCCCAAGCAAGGCGTAAAACCCTGCAGCGGCTTCCGTAGGCAGGGCGAAGGGCTGCAGGGCTCTGTCGTCTTCCTGTTCTTGCTCTGCCTGCAGGCAGAATCTATAAAAGCTTTCTAGCCTTTCAGGCCAACTGCCTTCTTGATCACAAAAAACGGGGGAATCCCCCGTGCTATGGAGCAGCTGCATCTTCTCCAGGAGGCTGAGATGCTGGCGGACAAAACCTTCCGCCGAACCACGCCCCGGCAACTGAGGCCAGTGAGGCCCCAAAGGCAGTGTCTGCCTGATCAAACTTAGAGCTGCCCGCGCATCGGTATAAGGCATGCTGCCTATCCCCGTAGCTGTGCCATAGAGAAAATCGGCGCTCTCCGGCGTTGCCTCATACCCCGTCATCACTTTCACCCCCGCAGTGTGGGATACTGTTCCGCCGGCTCCCGCAAATCGCCAGCATATTCCAGCTGTTCCTCCTCCCAGGGGAGCTCGTCGAGGGCTTTCTTCAGGTCATCCAGAGACGGGCTGTTTTCATAAAGGAGCCCGTATTCGATACTATCCACCAGGGCAATCCAGCTCGCTTCGATAATATTTTCAGAAACGCCAACAGTGCCCCAGCGTTTATCTCCATTCTGGGAAATAATTAAAACGCGTACTCGCGCTGCGGTACCGTCCCGGCCTTCCAGCACGCGCACCTTATAATCTACCAGGCGAATATTCTTTAATTTGGGATAAAATTCTTCCAAGGCTTTACGCAGGGCGTTATCCATGGCGTTTACCGGGCCGTTACCTTCGGCAGCCGTATGCATAATACGGTTCCCCACCTTTACTTTAATCGTTGCTTCTACATAAAGGTCGTCACCACGCCTCTGTTTGTCAACAATAACCCGAAAACCTTCCAGCTTGAAAAGGGGTTTATGCGTATGCAACGTCTTCCAGATCATCAACTCGAAAGAGCCGTCTGCACCTTCGAACTGGTAGCCCTCGTGTTCCATTTTTTTGATTTTCTTTAACACTTCCTTTGCTTCTGGAAACTGCTTAAAGGGGGCCAGCTGTTTCTCCTGCAGTTTAAAAAGAATGTTACTTTTCCCAGCCAGCTCAGAAATAAGGATGCGCCGTTTATTGCCCACCTCTTCAGGATTGGCGTGCTCATAGGTACGCGATTGTTTAAACACCGCATCCACATGAATACCGCCCTTGTGCGTAAAGGCGTTACGCCCCACGTACGGCTGGCTTACCAGGGGCCGTACATTTGCCAGCTCAGCAATTGTATTGGAAATAGAGGTGAGCTTTTTCATCTGCTCGGGACTGAACTTTTTTAGCTTCAGCTTTAAGTGTATATTAGCCATAATAGCACAGAGATCAGCGTTGCCGCACCGCTCTCCATAGCCGTTGATTGTCCCCTGTACATGGCTGGCACCGCTCTGCAGCGCTATAATGGAATTTGCTACAGCCATCCCGGCATCGTTATGGGCATGAATACCCAGGCGTGCATGAATCTTTTCCTTAACCCTGAAAATTATTTCACGCATTTCCAGCGGCATAGTGCCGCCGTTGGTATCGCAAAGCACAAGCGTATCGGCACCTCCCCGGGTCGCCGCTTCCAGGGTGGCAATAGCATAATCAGGGTTTTCTTTATAACCGTCAAAGAAATGTTCCGCATCATAGATTACCTCCAGCCCTTTACCTTTCAGGTAAGAGACCGTATCCACAATCATGGCAAGGTTTTCTTCAAGGGTTGTATCAAGGGCATGGTAAACATGAAAATCCCAGCTTTTACCTACCACCGTTACAACCGGTGTGCCCGCTTCCAAGAGCGCGCACACGTGCTGGTCGGTCTGCACATCGGCATGGGCGTGGCGCGTGCTGCCAAAGGCTACGATCTTGCTGTGTTTTAGCCCCAGCTCGGTGCGGGCCCGGGCAAAAAATTCCATGTCCTTGGGGTTGGACCCCGGCCAACCGCCTTCAATATAGTCAACGCCCAATTCGTCCAGCAACCGGGCAATCTGCAGCTTGTCGTTGACAGAAAAAGAAATACCCTCCCGCTGTGAACCGTCCCGCAGCGTTGTGTCATAAACCTGCAAACCAGTCATCACAAGCCTCCCAGAAATGTAATCTAATCAAAGTAAAAAAAAAAAATAAATAATTAGTTAGTGGAACCATTATACTATAGGCTCTTCCGGCGTGTCTATAGCTGCCGGCCAGTAACTGTGTTTGCTTGTTCCTATTCGGGCAGGAAAAGCCTGCCCAGTTTCGTCGTCCCCTCGCGTAAGGCCACGAGTTTTTCTTCAGAAAAGAAAAACCGCTGATCTTCCGTGGCCTGGACAACACCGGCGCTGATTAAAAACTGCAGCATCTGAGGTTTATAATCCCGTTTCCTGAACAAGATATGCTGCTTGCTGATACCCAAATCCGCAGCGCCAACGGCCCTTGCGGCGTTAAATGCTTTCTGCCGACGGAACGCCCTAACAAGGGATTTCAAGGCTTTGCTCTGCATAAAAAAAGACAGCATTAAAGTTAAAAAGAGCATTGCTAAAAAAAAGAGTATGGTAAGAAAAATAGTGATACTCTGCAAAAAAAAACACCTCCCATCCCTTTGCTCAATATATATGTACCCCCATCAATTGTCAATAAAATGCCTCCGGAAGCCTTTTGCCACTGTCACTGGGAAGAGAACAAAATAAAAATGGCGGGGGTCTGGCGAACTCCCGCCACCTGGATTGGTTAAAACCAAGTCTGTTACAGTTACAGCCAGCATCTATCTAAAAAATACATGGTTACCGATAACTTTTGTAACCACTTGCTGACGCACCCATTGGTTGCTGGTTTTTTGGGGATTGTAAAAGCCGGTGGCGCCGCCTGAAGGATCCCAACCTCCGAGGGCATCGTAAACAGCCTGGTAGGCAATGCTGTTGGCAGGCAGATTTATCCTGCCGTCCAAAACAGGCGAGTACTGGTAATAGCCGTAAGCCACCTCATAGATCACGCCGCGCAGCGTGCTGGGGTAAAGGGGGCTTTTAAGCCTGTTTAAGACAGAAGCGGCAACAGCCACCTGGCCGATATAAGGTTCTCCGGCTGCCTCGGCATGGACAAGACGGGCAAACAGATCAATATCCTGCTGCGGATAAATGCTGCGCCCCGCCCGGGAAGCCAACGGCGGAGCAGCAGCAGAAAGGTCCTCCCTGTTCGCTGCCGGGATTATAACCTTTTGACCCGGATAAATATTATCAGGCGAAAGATGCGGATTAGCAGCAAGGAGGGCCGAAAGCAAAACACCATACTTTTGGGCAATTAAAAACATCGTCTCTCCCTGAACAACCTTATGCTCCCTGACAGGGATATAAAGAACCTGCCCGGGGTAGATGGTCGTCCCGTTTAACCTGTTAATACCTGTTAGGGCGGAAACGGTGGTATTATACCTTTGCGAGATCAGCCAGAGGGTATCGCCGGGCACAACCTGGTGGGATACGGCGGTTTGTCCTACTTGCGCAACAGCCAGAATACAAAATGCTGTTACCAGCGACAGGAGCAAATGGCCCGTTCTCCACTTTTTCAACATTATGTAACCTCCCATATTTTTTTGAACAGGAGATAAATTCTTTTTGGAGCTCGATCTTAACAGTCTCCGCTTTTCTCCTGTGCAAATAATTTATGTTAACCTATATTTTATAAATAACCATAATTTATGCAACCTTGTCTATCCGGCCCTATCCTGAATTATCAAGGATGAACTAACATTTTTTTACCTATACATCTTTTTCATCAAAAGTAGATCCTGATGGCATAATATGCTAAAGTTCTAAAAGGACGATATGCCGGACGATATGATATAATACTGACAGCATACCAGAGACGGATGGTTATCATGGCAAAAAAGCAGAAACAAAATAAAAATAAAAACCGGGAGATCGATGAGCTAAACAAGCAGAACAAGCGGCTGGCCATCATAAACCTGGTGGCAAAAAGCATTAACGTGCAGATGAGCTATGAGGATATCATTGACCAGCTGGCGGACTTATTGCACCAGGTTATCTCCTATGACCTTTTAAGTTTTTGTCTACTGGAAAACGGCATTCTGGTAATCAAGTCAGGTATCCCCAAAGACCAGCAGATCCTGGGCGTGGGCACGGTGCTGCACAAAGAAAACTCCGCCCCCTGGCAGGCAATTTTACAGAAGCAGTGTTTCCTGCGCCAGGATATCCCCAATGATACCCACCCTTTCAAGGAAGACCCCGACCTCTCGAAAATAGGCATACAATCGGCGATCATGGCTCCTATGCTGGTAAACAACGAAGCCATCGGCACGTTGAACCTGGGGAGCAAGCAGGCCTTTGCCTATACGGAGCAGGATTTTCTCTTCGTGCAGCAGCTAGCAGACCAGCTTGCCGTCTGCATCCAAAACATGCACCTTTACGCCGAAGTCTACCAGGGAAAGAAAGAATGGGAAGAAACCTTCAAAGCCGTCCAGGATCAGATCTACCTGCTGGACCGGGAGAGAATAGTTCTGCGGGTAAACAACGCAGGGGAGGGGAAAAACGCCGCCGAACTTACGGGGAAAAGCTGCCGGGAAACCTTTTCCTTCTGCGACGCCCGTTGCAGCTCCTGCCTGATCGCCGCGTCTTACCAGACGGGAGAAAGCGCCTCGCAGGAGGTCTCCCTGGCCGACCAGGGGAAAATATATAACATCTTCACCTACCCCGTCTTTAATGAAATGGCAGAACTCTACAGCATGGTGGTTTACATCAAAGACGTAACAGCAAAACGCAAGCTGGAGACACAGCTTTTCCAATCGGCCAAACTGGCCGCCGTAGGGGAGATGGCGGCAGGCGTCGCCCATGAGCTGAACAGCCCTCTTACAGCAGTAATCGGCAATGCGGGCCTGCTGCTGCGCAAAACCGGCGCCGACGATATGGCCCACAAAATGCTCCAGGATATCCAGAACTGCGGCATCCGCTGCAAAAAGATTATCGAAAATCTCCTTACTTTTGCCCGTCAGGACAGCTACGCCTTTGCTCCCGTACAGCTAAACCAGGTTGTGGAAAACAGCCTGGCCCTTATTGCCTATCAAATTGCCAAAAACAATATTATCATTGAAAAAAATTATGCCCGTAACCTGCCGCCCGTTCCCGGCAGCGAACAGCAGCTGGAGCAAATTGTCATCAACCTGCTGCTCAATGCCCGGGATGCCCTTGATGAAAAACCAGGCGGTAAAATTACCATCTCTACCAGGATAGAAGATTATGAAGGCAAACCCGCCCTCTGCATGGAGGTGGCCGACACGGGAAAAGGCATCGCCAAGCAGGATCTGGAGCAGATCTTCAACCCCTTCTTTACCACAAAGGGAAGCAGCAAAGGTACTGGGTTGGGTCTGCCTGTCAGCCTGGGCATCGCCCAATCCCACGGCGGTACGATCAAAGCCTGGAGCGAAGCGGGGAAAGGCAGCTGTTTTAAACTGATTCTGCCCCTTTAAGGTTAAGGATTGAAAATGCCGACCCGGAGGAATGCCCATGTTTAAACCGGAGATCCTGGTCATTGACGACGAACAAGAGGTCTGCAACTTTTTCCGTTATCTGCTGGAAGGGGAAAAAGGTTATGCCGTAACTGCGGCAGTAACGGGAAAAGAAGCCCAAAAATGGCTTGGGCAAAAAAAATTTCACCTTGCCCTCGTGGATCTGAAGCTGCCCGATGCAGACGGCATCACTTTGCTGAAAGAGATTAAAAAAGAACAACCCGATTGCCAGGTAATCATCATTACAGGTTACAGCACCCTCAAATCGGCAGTGGAAGCAATCCGGCTGGGGGCCTTCGACTACCTGGAAAAACCCTTTCCCGTACTGGAAGAACTGGAGCAGGTCATTGCACAGGCCCTGGCCTGCCATAAAGCTGAGCTGCCTCCCGGCAGAGACGCAGAGCTGGAGCAGCTGGCCCGGCAGTTTGGCATTATCCTGAGCAGTGCCAGCCCGCTTTGGCATATCCTGGCGATCTGCCGCAAGATCGGGCCCAAGCATATAAACGTGCTTATCCAGGGAGAAACGGGTACAGGCAAGGAGCTGCTGGCACGCTTTCTGCATTTCTGCAGCGCCCGGGAAGAAAAGCCTTTTTTTACAGTCAACTGCGGCACACTTACGGAAACGCTGCTGGAAAGCGAGCTCTTTGGCCACGAAAAAGGAGCATTTACCGGAGCAGCGGGTCTGCGCCGCGGCATCTTTGAGCTTGCCGACGGAGGCACTCTTTTCCTCGACGAAATCGGTGAGGCAAGCCCCGCCATTCAAGTCAAGCTCCTGCGCATTCTGGAAACAGGCGAATTCATGCGTGTGGGCGGCGAGAACATACATAAGACCAACACGCGCATCCTGGCAGCCACTAATAAAGATTTAAGCCGTGCCGTGCAGGAGGGCAGCTTCCGCGAAGACCTCTTTTACCGCCTGGATGTCGTTACCTTGCGCCTTCCGCCGCTGCGTGAGCGCCCCGCCGATATCCCCCTGCTTCTTGACCACTTTGTTGCCAGAAACAGGGGAGAAAAGGAGCCAAAAGTCAGTTTCAGCCCGCTGGCGCTGGAACTGCTAAAAGCTTATCACTGGCCGGGCAATGTAAGGGAGCTGGCCAACGTGGTCACCAGGGCTGTAGCTCTGTGCAGCGGCGATCTCATTGGAGTAGAGCTGCTTCCTGAAAGAATAACGGGCCTGCCCGCCCATCTGGCTGAAAGCAAACCGCCGGAGAAACTGGAGCTGCCGACCCTTTTACGCTGGTGGGGGGATCTCCTGCCCCCTTTGCTGCAAGACAGGCCTGGACTTAACCTGGCAGAGCTGCAGCAGGCCCTCAGAGAGACAGAAATCCGGATTTTACGCCGTTTGATTAAAACCGCGCGGGGGAAAAACGGATTTAGCACCGAGAAGGACCTTGCCGCCGCCCTTGGTGTCTCGGTACGCACGCTGCGTTACCTGGAGCATGGAAAATAGCTGCTCCCACCGGCAGCGGCAGTTTACAAAATTTCGGCACCAGAGAAGGTTCCTTGACAAAAAATTGTCAGGGAACCTTCTATTTTTTGTATCTATACCTGTCCTTGCCACGGCATCTGCAGGGGCTTCTGCCGATTTTTTAAAAAACTGCAGGAGCTGGCATGGAGATTGCAGTTGAAGTAATGCTGGCGGGGAAAAACAATGATCTTCAAACATGGAAAATTCAAAGAAGGAGGTTGTAAAATGCTGAAAGATTACCTGTTACCCGCATCTGTCGATGAGGCCTTACAGCACCTGCAGGCGTATTCCGGTAAAGCGGCCATTATTGCCGGCGGTACCGACATCATGGTAAATATGGCCGAAAAAAAGATCAGCCCTGAGGCCCTGATCGATATCAGCCGCATCGGGGGATTTAAGCAGATCGAAGAAGATGGGGAGTTTATTAAAGTGGGAGCCGGGGTAACCCACACACAGGCGGCGAGATCGCCCCTACTTAAAGAAAAGGCCCCCGTACTCGCCCAGGCCTGCCGGGAGGTCGGTTCCCTGCAGATCCGCAATATGGGTACTCTGGTAGGAAATATTGTCAGCGCCCAGCCCGCTGCCGATGCGGCGGTGGCCCTGGTAGCCCTGGGAGCCGTAGCCGAGATCGCGGACCTGCAGGGCAAGCGGGAAGAGTCCGTAGAGGAGCTTTACGCCGGGATCGGCGCTTGCAAGGTGGATTGCCGCAGCCAGCTGGTTACAGCCCTGCGTTTTAAAGCTCTGGGGCTAAATCAGGGTTCGGCTTTCAAACGGCTGGCCAAACGCAAGGCCCTGGCCCTGCCCATGTTAAACGTTGCCGTAGTCCTTTCTTTAAAAGAAGGCGCCTTTGAATGGGTGCGTATTGTCATGGCTCCTGTCGGTCCCGGCCCGGTACGGGCCGCTACCAGTGAAAGCATTCTGATCGGCGCTCCTGTAAGCCATGAGGTTATAGAAAAAGCAGCCGCCGCAGCCAGGGAGCAGGCGGCGCCCCGGGACAGCGCCCTGCGCGGCTCTGCGGCGTACCGCCGTGATGTGCTCAAAGTCCTGGTCAGACGTGCCCTGGAGGATGCAGTCTCCCAGGCAGGCGGGAGCTTATAAATAAGCAAAGGAGGTTTAAGCAAATGCATAAGCTAAGTGTGGCTTTTCAGTTAAACAATAAAAGCGTATCTTTGAGCGTCGACCCCAATGACACCCTTTTAGACGTCTTGCGCAACCAGCTGAATCTAACAGGGACAAAAAAAGGCTGCGGCAAGGGCGAATGCGGCGCCTGCACAGTCATCCTTGACGGAGAAGCAGTTAATGCCTGCCTCGTCCCCATCATGAAAGTGATGGGCTGCAGCGTGCAGACAATCGAAGGCATCGGTGATGCAGAACATCTCCACCCTCTGCAGGAAGCATTTATCGACAAAGGAGCCATCCAGTGCGGTTATTGCACGCCGGGCATGATTATGTCCTCCAAGGCCCTGCTGGACAAAAACAAGACGCCTAACCAGGCGGAGATCAGGGAAGCTATCGCCGGCAACATCTGCCGCTGCACCGGCTATGTAAAAATTGAGGAAGCAGTTCAGGCAGCTGCAGAAAAGATGAGGGAACGTTAAGACCAATAAATTAATAAAGGAGGGATCATCCCCATGAAGGAATATCAAGTTGTGGGTAAAAGTGTACGGCGCCTGGATGCCCTGGAAAAAGCCACCGGCATGGGAACCTTCACCACAGACCTCGTCCTGCCGGGCATGTTGTATGCAAAGGTGCTGCGCAGCCCCCATGCCCATGCCCGCATTGTCAGGATCGATACAAGCCGGGCCGAACAGCTTCCCGGCGTGGAAGCGGTGGCCTGTTTTAAAAATACGACCCGTAAAAGATTTAACCACTCCGCAACCATGACCTTTACCGTGCCCCCCATGGAGGCTGTGCTGGACGAATGCATCTATGACGACGTGGTACGCTATGTAGGCGACGAAGTAGCCGCCGTTGCGGCGGTAAGTGAGCGCATAGCCGAAGAGGCCCTGGCCCTGATCGACGTGGAGTATGAGCTTCTGCCCGCCGTCTTTGACCCCGTAAAAGCCATGGAACCCAATGCCCCCGATATTCACACCAGGAAGGCCGGTTGCTTCCTCTGCGGCAAAAATATTCCGGGAGAGAAAATTCACCTGGCCCTGGGCAATGTGGAAGAAGGCTTTAAAGAAAGCGATGTAATTATTGAAGAAACTTTCTATTTGCCCGTACAGAAACAGGCCCAGCTGGAAACACAGGCTGCCCTGGCAACGGTTTCCCATAACGGAGACATTACCGTCTGGAGCACCACTCAGACCCCCCACCCTACGCGGCAGATTTTATCCCATATCTTTGAAATATCCCAGAGCAAAATCAGAGTCCTTAACCCGCCTTATATCGGCGGAGGTTTTGGTGTGCGTATCGGTCTGAGCGCCAAGGCCGAGCCCATTGCCGTGGACTTGGCGATGAAAACAAAGAAGCCTGTGAAGATCGTCTACGACCGCAAAGAAGACTTTACCTCCACCGATACCCGCCATTCAGGCATCGTTACAGTAAAACTGGGCGCCAAAAAAGACGGCACTTTCCAGGCGCTGCAGCTCAAAGGGCTGCTCAACACAGGGGCATATTGCAGTTTCGGTGCCGAGACTATCGGCGTCTTAGGGGCAATGGGCCTTTCCGTTTACCGGGCGCCGCACATGCTTTATACCGGCAACAGCGTCTATACCAATATCACGCCTGCCGGGGCTTTCAGGGGTTTTGGCAATCCCCAGGCCATGTTTGCCATCGAGAGTGTGGTGGATATGATGGCGGAGCAGCTGGGAATGGACGCCAAGGAGCTGCGCCTGAAAAATATTATTAAACCGGGGGATCCGTGGATCCTTCCTTACAGCTGCCAGAGCACCGGGCTCACCGAGTGCATTGAGAAAGGAGCAAAGGAAATCGGCTGGGAGCGCAGAGGCAAGCTGAATAAACCGGGTGACAGGTTACGCCGGGGGATTGGCATGGCCGTGGGCACCCACGTCAGCGACGCCTGGCCCTTCTGCGGCGATTTTTCCAATGCCTATGTAACCATCCAGGCCGACGGTTCCGTGCATGTGGCCAGCGGTGTTCCCGACATGGGCACAGGCACACGTACCACCCTGGGGCAATTTGCCGCCGAAGTTATCGGCGTGGGCATGGAGCATATCTCCGTCACCATAGCCGATACCCAGTCCACACCTTTTGATATCGGCAGCCACGCCAGCCGCACCTGCTATGTGGCCGGCCAGGCAGTGATGCAAGCAGCAGCGGAGGCCCGCAGCTATGCCCTGACTTATGCGGCAAAGATGCTCAACGAGCCCCTGGAAAACCTCACCATCCAGAACGCCGCTGTTTACTGCCGGGGAGAGAGGAAACTAACGCTGGCCGAAGTGGCCCGCCATGCTCACCTGCACAACGAGCAGTTTATCGGCGTAGGCAAAGTAATCCCGCAAAATGCCCCGCCCTGGCTCGCCCATTTCGCCGAAGTTGAAGTCGATACGGAGACAGGCCAGGTGAGGCTGCTCAAACTGGTGGCCGCCCACGACGTGGGCAAAGCAATCAACCCCGTCATCGTGGAAGGGCAGCTGCAGGGCGGCGTGGTTCAGGGCATGGGCTACGCCCTCAGCGAAGAAGTCCTCTTCGACCGTGACGGCAGATCCCAGCATGACGCTTACCACAAATACATGCTGCTCACCGCAGAAGATATGCCGGAGATCAAGGCAATCATTGTAGAAGCAGAAGATCCCACCGGCCCCTGCGGTGCCAAAGGGGTTGGCGAAACGGGGCAGGTAGCTACAGCACCGGCCATTGCCAACGCCATTTATGATGCTGTAGGCGTGCGCCTGAAACAACTGCCCATGACAGAGGAACGGGTCTTTCAGGCGCTGCAAAATCAATTAAATTAAATAATAAACACAATAAACACATCTATAAAAACGGGGAAGGCTGCATAATTTGCCGTCAGGACTTCCCCGTTTAAATTTGTGGAAAAGTTTAATTTTGCAACACTGCCAGTGATAACTGCAAAGGTGACAGACTGCTGCCTGTCACCTTCTGACTGGTGGGCGAAGACGGATTTGAACCGCCGACCCCCTGCTTGTAAGGCAGGTGCTCCCCCGCTGAGCTATTCGCCCAAAAATAAATTGGTGACCCCTAGGGGATTCGAACCCCTGCTGCCAGCTTGAAAGGCTGGTGTCCTAACCGATTAGACGAAGGGGCCATATCTCTGGTGGGCCCACTAGGATTCGAACCTAGAACCGACCGGTTATGAGCCGGGAGCTCTGCCGTTGAGCTATGGGCCCAGATAAAATGGCTCCCCAGGCAGGATTCGAACCTGCAACCTACCGGTTAACAGCCGGTTGCTCTACCGTTGAGCTACTGAGGAAGGCCAGCAAAATACGGCAATTCATATTATAACGGAACGGACTGCCGTAGTCAAGGTCTTCAGGCAGATAATCTTTTCCTAATCAAGATAATCTTTAAGGCGTTTGCTGCGCATGGGATGGCGCAGTTTACGCAGGGCTTTGGCTTCGATCTGGCGGATACGTTCCCGTGTCACCCCAAAGACCTGCCCCACTTCCTCCAGTGTACGCGTCCGCCCGTCATCCAGGCCAAAACGCAGGCGCAATACCTTCTGCTCCCGCGGCGTCAGCGTATCGAGCACGTCTTCCAGCTGCTCTTTAAGCAGCTCAAAAGCAGCGGCCTCTGCAGGTGCCTGCACCTCCTGATCCTCGATGAAATCCCCCAGGTGGCTGTCGTCCTCTTCCCCGATGGGCGTCTCCAGGGAAACGGGCTCCTGGGCGATCTTGAGGATCTCCCGCACCCGGTCCACGCTTACGTCCATCTCCAGGGCGATCTCCTCCGGTGTGGGCTCGCGCCCCAACTCCTGCACCAGCTGGCGCGAAATACGGATCAGCTTATTAATTGTCTCCACCATATGCACGGGAATACGGATGGTGCGTGCCTGGTCTGCAATGGCCCGGGTAATGGCCTGGCGGATCCACCAGGTGGCGTAGGTGCTGAATTTGTAGCCCTTACGGTAATCAAACTTCTCCACAGCCTTAATCAACCCCAGGTTGCCTTCCTGGATCAGGTCTAGAAAAAGCATGCCCCGGCCTACATATTTTTTGGCAATACTCACCACCAGGCGCAGGTTGGCCTCGGCCAGGCGCCTTTTAGCCTCCTCGCTGCCTTGCTCCATATCCTGGGCCAGTTGTATTTCTTCCTCAGGAGTAAGAAGAGGAATCTTGCCAATCTCCTTGAGATACATGCGTACAGGGTCGTTGACACTAACTCCCTCGGGGATTAGCGCTTCCAGCTCTCCCTCGGCAATATTCTTCAGGGATTCTTCTTCGATCAATTCCACATCAACAATTTCGTCGATGACCTCCACACCCTGCCGGGAAAGCTCTTCATAAAAGTCATCGATGGCCTCGCTGCTCAGGTTAAAATCCTGCAGAGATTCAATTATTTCTTTATAACTGATATTTCCCCGCTTTTTACCCTTTTGCAGCAGGGACTGCTGAATCTCCTGCAGAGACATTTTTTTCTCAACCTCTTTAGCCATCAGAATTCTCTCCTTCCCCAGACCGATAAAGCTCCTCTTCCCACCGTTTTAATTCCTGTATTCTCTGTAATTTAAGCGTAACCTCTTCAGCCTTTACGTTTTCATTAAGGGATTTGATCAACTGCTTCCTTTCTTCGCCCCAGCAGATCACCTTGTATCTTTTCAGGCAGCTTTTAAGCGCTTTTGCGGCCAGAGCTTCATCATACGCCATCCGGGAACCAAATAACAGTTCTATTAATATTTTATGCAATTCCCCTTCAGAAAAGTAACTTAAAAGCGTCGCCGCCTCTAAGGGCACCCCCTGTATAAACAGCTCATACATTTTGCTGGCGATCTCCCGGAACGGAAGATGGCTAAACCCGTCAGGGAGAACCTCCTGCCAGGCTTCCCCCGCAAGATGGGGAAATTGCAGGATACTGGCAAGGATTTCTTTTTCTAGGAGCGCCCGGGGTCCAAGCTTGGCCTCCTCTTTTTTCTTTGTTTCTTCCCCAACATTGACATTTTGTACCGGAATTCCCTGTATTATCTTCTCCAAATCACTGCGTAATACCTCTAGGGGAGAACCAATTTCTGCAGCAATTTTTTTAAGCTGAGCCTCCCGCTCTACCACCTCGCTGCATTTGGCCAGTAAGACCCGCCCTTTCTGCCAGTAAACAAGCCGCTCCGTTTCATTTTGCAGGTTTAATTCTTTTTTCAAGAGGTACAGCCGGTACTGCAGCGGTGTTAGCGCTCCGGCCAATATTTCCCGGGACAGGTATTCCCGGCCCCGTTTTTGCAGCAGGTCGGCAGGATCTGTGCCTGCAGGGAAGACCGCCACGGCTATACGGCAACCTTCCTTCTCCAGTATTTCCAGGCTGCGCTGGGTTGCCTTTTCTCCTCCTGCATCTCCATCAAAAGCAAGGATTACCTTTTCCATGCGCGCCCGCAGCAACGCCACCTGCTTTGTAGTAAGAGCTGTGCCCAAGGGGGCCACAGCATAATTAAATCCATGCTGGTGCAGCAAAATTACGTCCAGATAACCTTCCACCAGCAACACTTCTTTTTCCCGGCGGATCGCCGGCAAGGCCTGGGGCAGCCCGTAGAGGAGCCCCCCCTTGCTAAAGAGGAGCGTCTCCGGCGTGTTCAGGTAGCGGGGCTCACCTTCTTTAAGGAGGCGTCCGCCAAAACCGAGCGTTTCACCCTGCCCATTTTCAATGGGGAAAATAATGCGCTCGCGGAAGAGATCGTAGTACTGCCCCGGTTCCCTGGCAGCCAACAACCCCGCTTTTACCCCCAGCATGCCGTCGTAGCCGCGCCGGGCCAGCTCTGCCGTCAGATGCTGCCACCCCCCCGGCGCATAACCCAGCTTAAAAAGCTTAACCGTCTGCAGATCCATCCCCCGCTGTAACAGGTATTGTAATGCCTGCTTGCCGGCGGCTGTTTGCCAGAGCTGGCTTTGAAAGTAATCCCGGGCTACGTTATTTATTTGTAAAAGAAGCGTCCGCAACCGGGCTTTCTTCTGCCCGGACGGGTCAACTGATGTATTTTCCACCATAATCCCGGCTTTTTTTGCCAGGTGCCGCACAGCATCGGGGAAAGAAAGCCCTTCCATTTCCATAATAAAATCAAAGAGCGTTCCCCCCTTCTGACAGCCAAAACAATGAAAGAGCTGTTTTTCCGGGGAGACGGTAAATGAAGGTGTTTTTTCGGCATGGAAAGGGCATAACCCTATATAATTACGGCCTGCTCTTTTCAGTTCTATATAGGAAGAGACCACTTCCACAAGGTCAAAGTGATTTCTTATCTCCTCAATTTTATGGGCAGGTATCTGTGTCATCCCCTGCTCCCTCCGTTAACAAAAAAACCTCATCTGGCAAACAGAGACGAGGTACCCGGCACACGACTCGACTTCACCGGAAGAACCCGATGGGATAATGCCTCGTACTAAAGTTCCCCCTCTCACGTTCCTTAAGAAGCTTTGCTCCTTAACCTATTTGAAAAATAGGGTTTAAAAATCTTTATTTACCATAATTCGATGGGGCACTGAAATATTCCTGCTAAGATAAAAAATTTTATTCAAACCTATTATACAATGATATTATACACTGAATTGTAATATTTATTCTTTTAGCTTTGCCATGGCCGCGGCAGGAAAATTTTTTCAAAAACACTGATAATATAGCGGTCGGTCATGCCGGCAAGATAATCGGCCACACGCCGCTCCACTGCATCTTCGTCATACTCTCTTGCCGGCAGACCGCCATCCACCTCCTGTGGGTGCTTAATATAATATTGAAAGAGCATTTTGATAATATTCTTGGCTTTCTGCTCTTCGCTTTTGGCCGCCGAACCCACGTAAACATTGGCAAACATGAAGGTGCGCAGGCTGTCCATAACGGCCTTCATCTCTTTGCTGGTAGTAATACGCGGTGCATTAAAGCTGTTTTGAATAAGATCGCGGACCATCGTATTAATGCGCCGCGAACCCGTCCAGCCCAGGTAATCCATTTCCCGCCGCGGCAGATCTTCCAGCCGTAATATGCCCCCGCGCAGGGCATCGTCAATATCGTGGTTGATATAGGCGATGCGGTCGCAGATGCGCACAAGCTGCCCCTCCAGGGTAGCAGGTTCTTCCGGGCCCGTATGTTTGTGAATCCCGTCACGCACTTCCCAGGTAAGGTTGAGCCCCCCTTCTCCCTCCAGATATGCCACAACACGCAGGCTTTGCTCGTTATGCCTGAACCCCCCCGGCAACAGGTCGTTTAACACTGCTTCGCCGGCATGGCCGAAGGGCGTGTGGCCAAGATCGTGGCCCAGAGCAACGGCTTCAGTGAGGTCCTCGTTGAGGCGCAGCGCCCGCGCCGCCGTACGGGCGATTTGGGAGACCTCCAGGGTATGTGTGAGGCGCGTGCGGTAATGGTCCCCCTCGGGGGCGATGAAAACCTGGGTCTTGTGCTTGAGGCGGCGAAAGGCCTTGCAATGGATAATGCGATCCCGGTCCCGCTGGAAGGCAGTGCGGAAATCGCACTCTGCCTCGGCGCGCTCGCGGCCTCGGCTGCAGCCGCTGCGGGCGGCACGGGGCGAAAGCATTGTCTCTTCCAGCTCTTCCAGCTGCCGGCGCAACAGCACCAAAGCACACCCCCCATCGCCGAATCTGTAACTAAATTTGCTGTTCTTCAATTCGCTTCAACACGCCATATTCCTGCCGGGGCAAAAAAAATAGCTGTCCCTAACCTTAAATCCGGGACGGACTTTTCTTAAAGAATAATCTACAATATATTCCCTTATTCCATGCTGGCTGTAACTACTAGACGGTAGGACGGATCCCGGCTGTAGAGGGGATGGCAGGTGACCAGGGCCAGGCAGTAGCCGCTCTCCCCGGCGCGGGGCAGGGATACCTCCTCGGGCCTGGCAATTTTCTTCTCTTTTACGGCGTAGCGGTATACCCCATCCCGCGTCCGCAGCAGGACCTCGTCCCCCTCCGCCAGCTCGTCCAGGCGGTTGAACTGCATGCCGTAGTTGTGGCTGCGGTGGGCGGTGATCACTGCCCAGCCCGCCTCCCCCGGAAGTGCCCACCCCGGTAGCAGGGCCGCGCTCCGGCGCAGGTTGGCCCGGGTTGCCCCCATATAGACGGGGATCTCCAGGTCGATGGGGAGGATCAGCAACACAGCCAGGGGCTCCGCTCCACCCGGGGCGGGCCGCTTTGCTCCTTCTGCCGCCCACCGCTCCGAAAGCGGGGAAGAAAGAGCCTCCATTTCCGCCGCCTCTTCCGCCGGGAAGGAGGCCACCCACTGCTCCAGGACGGCCGCCTGCCGCTGCATATAATATAGGCGCTGCGCCTGGGGATAGAAGATTGCCAGCACCTCCAGTAGGAGGAGCAGCAAGGACAATATACGCATTTTCTATCCCTTACCTTTTTGGCACCTTTCCCGTTCCCCTGCTCTTTAAGCCCAGCAGCATTCCCGCCAGCAGTAGCAGCGCGCCAGCGCCGTAGTAGTAATAAGGGGGCAGCTCGCCGGTGCGGGGCAGGCCGGGCACCGCCGGCGCCGCCGGCTCCACGGTAAGCTCTTCCTCACCGGGAGGCGGGGGTAGCCCAGGCAGCCCGGGAGGCACAGTCGGCACCTCCACCAGCCCCTCTTCCTGCCGGTTGCCGAAATATATACTCTTGCTCTCGCCTGCGGCCAGCACCAGCGTCAGCTCTGCCGGCGTGGTGGGCTCCCACCCTTCCCGCAGGGCTTCGGCCACGGTGTAAAGGCCGGGATCAACCAACAGGTTGTTGACGGGCGTGGCGTACTCCCGGCCGTTGATCAGCACCACCCAGCCGGCAATCTCCGGCTCGCCCGCATCCCAGAGGCCTTCGCCGTTTAAGTCATGGAACTTGTGCACGCTGAGCGCAGCGCTGGCAGTAAAGGTGGGCACATCCGGCTGCTCCGTTGCCTCCTCCTCCGTGCCCGGCGGCGGGGTGCAGCTGCTGCGGAACTTGAAGACGACGCTTACGGAGGCGCCCTGGTACGCGTTGCCCACAGCAGGGCCGTCGAGATGAGCAATGACATCGATGCGCTGCTGGGCGTTGCCGGCCAGCGCACCCATGTTTAATTCGCTGAACTGGGAGAGGAAGCCGTCGAATAAGACCTGGTTATCGCGCCTGACAGTGAGCTGCAGCACTTCCTCCAGGAAATGGCCCGGCTGCTCCCGGTAAGAGCCGCGGGTACGGCTTACGATCTCGATGTCCATCCAGTAATTAAGGGGCGCCTCCTTGATGTTTCTGGCGATAAGGTAGGAGGACTTGTTGTCGCCGGGGTTGAGGTTGCCCGTGTGCACCGGCTCGTCCGAAACCTCCACCACCAGGCCGCAGTTGCTGCTGTCCACCACCACGGCAAAGGAGCCGCGCGCCCCCGTAAGCAGGAGCAGCGTCACAGTAAGCAGTGTTACCAGGACAGTAAACAAGGATACGGCTCCCTGCAGTAGAATATTTTTTTGACTTTTAGACCGCCCTGCGCGGCGTTCTGTTCCTTCGTTCCTGTCCATCTTTAATGGCCCAGCTCCTTTGCGCTATGTTTCTATTTAAACCCGTCCAGGTTGCTGTCAAATTTAGGCTTAAAAGCCCTGGAGCTCCGGGAAATACTTTGCAGGGGCGAGGATTATTGCCGCCCCCGCGCAGCTTAAAAGATTAAGGGCTGTTGGGATACCCCTGCCAGTTAAACACCGGATCCTGGTAGGCGTTGTTGGAGGCCTGGATAGCCTCTACCTCGGCACTGAGCAAAAAAGGTGCCGCCTGATATTCGTTCCCCGTCTCCAGGCCGCTCAGGCAGACCAGCACGCAGAGAGGCGGCGTGGTCTCGCCGGGGGCCAGCACGCCCTTGTAATAGAAAACGTTGCCTATCCTCTGCCAGTGAGCATTTTCCGGATCGCCGCTGCAGAGTTTGAAGCTCACTACAGAGGCATCCTGCTCCCCGTCCCAGGCGCCGCTCAGGACAATGCGCACGTACTGGCTCTTGGTGCCTGTGTTGCGGGCGCGGTAACGGGCCATATCGCAGTCGCCGGGGTTCCAGTTGTTCTGGTAGTTGGAAGCCAGGTCTCCGAACATCTTGTCGCTCTTATAAAACCAGGTCCTGTTTCCGGTAGCAGGATCCACCGTGTACCAGTTATAATCCCGCGTGACCGTCCCATAGAGCACCCCGTCGGCGCCAAAAGCGAGCTGCATGTTTTTGGCAGTTCCCGACGTTTCTGTATAAACCCCCGTGTAGACGTTGTAGGTGAAGAAGATCTGGGGGCCGGAGAAGGTGCTGCCGTAGATGACCCCGTCGCGCATATCCAGGGCGATGTCGCCGAACTGGAAGCTGCGCTTATAATTGCCGGTAAAATCCTGACGGTGCAGGCTCACCTGGTCGATGGTCCCGTCGGCTTTAAAACTGATCTTGTAGAGATCGTCGGTGCCTTCTCTGACAAACCAGTAATGGCCCAGGCCGAAGGTGGAGTTCCATATACTGGTATTAGCGGCAAAAACTTCTCCCGCATAATTGTTCCCTGTGCCGTTGTTGAAGTCGTAGAAATACAGGCGTCCAATGCCGTCAGCGTAGTAAAAGCACCTGTTTTTGCAGTCAAAGGCTAGGGCATTGAGGTCATTTTTGCCGGTGTCGAACAATTTGGCGTAGCTCACCACCCCGTTCTCGATAAAGATTTCGTAGAGGGGGCGGGGGAGATGGGCGTTTACACCTTCAAAGAACTCCACGCCGTAGATCACGGTGCCGCTGCCTTCCACCAACACAGTCCCGCCGGTGAATTCTGCCTGCCCGGCCGTGCCGCCGGAGGTAAACCAGGCCATGGTGGCCCCGCCAACCAGGGAGGCGGCGAGCGCCACCACCAGCGTCGCTCATTTTATTCTCCTTATCAGCATCTCCGCAAACCTCCTTTCCTGGAGAATCAGCGCACGCCCGCCTACTGCGGCAGGCGCACGCCAATTAAACATTTTAAACATTTTTAGGGCATCGCCTGTTTGTTAAGCTGAGCGACCAGCCAGTTATAGTGCCAGTTTCCAAAATTCTCCTTGAAGTCGTTGAGGGCATCGACGTTAACCTGGGTTGCATCGACGGTAAAGCTGAGCTGAACGGGGCTGGCCTTGTCGCCCTGATAGTCGTTATCGGTACCCTTGTAGAAGCCGAACTGCACCGTAAGTTTGTACTTGTAGCCCGGCTTTAAAGCGCCCATATGCTCATAGGGAGGGGCGACGCCCATGCCGTTATTGTCAAGCCAATGGCGGAGCTGGACAACGGGGAAAGGAAGCTGGGCCGCCAGAAAATCGTACCAATCCAGATAAAGGCCGGAGCCTACGCCGTTCGTAATAAACTGATCCATTGGTTCCCAGTCTGCACCTTGCGGGCTTTTGAATTCCATTTTCATCATGTGGATATAGATGCCGTCAAGCAATTTATCATTCTTCTCTCCGTCTAGAAGTGTGGCCTCCCAGTTGCCAAACCAGGCCAGGTTTTTGGTCCCTGTGTTTTCGATGATAATTTCAATTTCGTCATAGACATCGCCGGGGGTCATGTTGCCGTGTTTGGACGCATCAGGCAACAAATCTTGGAAAGTCTGCAACCCTTTGCTCACATCCACAACCAAAGTCCCCGCCGTAAAGACAGCCGGCCCACCGGCAGTGTCCTGACTTGTAAACCACGCCATCGTGGCGCCGCCGATCACCGCGGCCACCAGGGCGATCACCAGCATGCTGAGCATCATCCTGCTTTTCATTTGCTTAAACCTCCTGCTGATCTTTTAATTTTAATCGGGATAATATTTTCAGGAAATCTACCCCTCTGCGGCGGCCAGGCTGTCTTATTTAAAAGGCCCTGTAGCTTTGCGTCGCCGGCTTGCGCCGGGTTTGCCCTTCGCGCATGACCTGCACCATCTTCTGGGCATCTAGGCGGCTATGCTGTTTTGTCGGGCACCAACTCCTTTTTATATTAATCTTTTAACCAAAAATTGCCGCGCAAAAAATCTAGAAACCCTGCAGGCAGGGGAGATTTTCTCCCCAGTAATTGCGCACCGCCTCCGGCAGGGCCTGCACCCCTTCTGCGGAAAGCCGCACCGTGTAGAAGCCGGCCTTCTGCGGGCAGCCGGTGAGGCAGAGCTTTACCTCCTGCCCCGGCGCCACGGGCGTGCGGCAGTAGTACCAGTAGCCGTCGGCCGCATTGTACTCCCAGGCAAAGGCGCAGTCGCACGGGGACCAGCTTACCCCCGCCTCTGCGGCCGCAGGCCCCTCTCCCACCACTATGGCGTGGGCAGCGAGGTAAAGCGTAGAGGCGCCGGCCCAGTCGTAGCTGCGCCCTTTAAGGGCCCCGGCCGGGTACATCCCTTGCAGGGGGAGGGCAAAGGTGTACGTATCCAGCAGCGGGTCGAGCCCGGCGGTAAAGGGGAAGCGCCCCGACACGGGCTGCCCGCCCGGCGTTTGGGGAATGAGGGTCAAAGCGTCGGCCACAGCCAGGTGGAGCTCGGCCATCTGTCACCCGCCGCCGGTGGAGTAGCGGACGAAGAGAGAGGGGATGGAGCCGCTTAGGCCCTCCCAGACCTCCACCCTCCCCGCCTCAATGTGCTGCCCGACCAGCAGGCGCACGCACAGGGGGTTGTTTTCGCCGTAACTGCCCTTTCCTTTGGGGCAGGTAAAATACATGGCCCAGCTGCTTTGGCTGCCGACGAAGGGCGTCTCTTCGCCCCGGGCCGACTCAGCGGGACCGGTCTCCTGCAGGGTTTCCACCAGTTTGGCGCGCAGGAAGAGGCGTTTAGTACCGGTATTTTTCATCACCCAGCTAAAATCGCGGCAGCCTTCCTCCCCGCCGATTTCCCATTGGTATGCAGCGGGATCGGCCTCTTCCCCTGTGATCGCCAGGTCGAGGGTGCCCACGCGGAAAGCGGTTGTCTCCGGCAGCGTCTGCCGGGCGGTAAACCAGGCTGCAGTAGTGCCAACAATGACCAGGATGGCAACCAGAAAAAGAGTAAACAGGGCGGCGGCTATTCTCAGTTTCATTGCACATCATGCCTCCTCGGAAAAGGATTCGCCCTTTGCTTTCAGCTTGCGTCCTTTCTCCTCTTCCCACTGGGCGGCCAGGCGGAAAAGGTTGCGCAGCTCAAAAACTAGAATTAATACCCCCGGAATAAAAACCAGGGTGATAATGCCCGTTTTGCTCTGACCGAAGCTCAGGAGGTAGCCGGCATAGGGAATGGTATAGACAACCTGCCCCACAATGTTTTCCGGGTAAACAGCCTGGTGATCATCAACCTGGTTGGCGTCGCCCCGGGTGGTGAAGCTGAGCGCCTCCCCGTAGCCATGCACAGCCATGACATGGTGGGTAGTAAGGTTGGCACTGCCCCCTACGGAGCGGTAGGTAATAATATCCCCCGCAGTCACCTTTGCCGGATCTACAGGCCTGAGCAAAGCCAAGCTGCCCGCCTCGAAGGTCGGGGTCATGCTGCCGCCCTGCACGATGTACAACTGGTAACCGGCCAGGGAAGGCGACTCACCCGTAAAGCGGCTCTGCACCATGGTAAAAACAAGGAATACCATGGCACCTAGCAGCAGTGCAAAAAGGGTATTGCCCAGGAAGTTGGCCAGTCTCCTCAGCAAAGCAGTTTTTTTTCTTTCTGCCGCTTTGGCTGCCGCCGCCCCCTGCCGCCGGAGTTCCCAGCATTCCCCGCCGTTGTTTGCTGCAGATGCCGGAAGCCCGTTGTCGGCGCCTGCGTCTGTGCTCTTTTCCCTCACCGGGCAACCTGGCTTTGCTTCACGCTTTATTGCTTCCATTTCCCGCACCTTCATTCAGTTAATCAACTCCCGTGGGCTTCTCTGCCCCCGCAGTGTCTTCTGCTCCCCTTTCCCCGCAGTCGCCAGCTCCAGGAACTTTGCCGCCATCGCCATCGTCCCCGTCGTCTTCATCCCGGGAAACGCTTTCTTCCGCCCCTTTGTCTTCCTCTTCTTCCTCCTTGCCGGAGGCCAGAGCTTCCAGATGGGGCGGCGCTGCTGCAGTTTCAGCCGTTTCAGCACAGGAGTTTTCATCCATTCCCCCCGTGTCGCAGTTTTCCCCATCTTTTGCAGCTAACGGGGGCGTAGGCCCGGCTGTTGCCTGACCAGCCTGGCTCCCTCCATCCTCCTGCGCATCACCTTCCTCTCCGGGCAGGGGGACAGTAATTTCAAGCTGCGGACAGGGCTGGATATCAATCTCCCTGGCACCTGTAAGCAGGCGGCCCCGGTTTTCCACGCTAGCCTGCAAAAGTACTCTTTCGCCCACAGCCTGATACTCGGCCTGCACTTCACCCGTTTGTTCGTCTACGCTGACGCCGGCAGGGGCGCCATCCAGGGACCAGCTTGCCTCTGCCAGTATTTCGCCGTCCTCGTCTACAGCTATATATTTATGGCTTGCCATTTCTCCGGGAGCGACAAAAATAATAGCGGGGCCCACAATCGTTACCGTCTGCCGTACCGTATGCTTATGTTCCCATTCATTTTTCCCCATCAGATTAATATCCGTTTCACCGCTGAAAGCAAAGACAGTGCCGTCTTCCCTGTACCCTTCGCCGGAAACAGCCAGGGTAATATAAGGAGAAAGGGCAGGAGAAGCTTGGAACCAGCTCCAGATGGGCAGCAGCTCAAAAGAGGCCGCCAGGATTGCACCGTCTCTTACTCCCTGCAGGGCAAAGATAAAACGGTCACCGTAATGCAGCTTTACAGAAGGAATAAAAAATTCTTCTACACGGAAATCCCTATCTTAAATGACAATCAGGGCCTCCACGGTCTCCCCGGGCAGGGGTAAAGGCAGACCGCCTGAAAAAACGCCGTCGCCGCCATCCTGGGAGGTCTGCGCCGTTAGCCCTGTTCCACTGTCAGCATCAGAAGACGGCATTACTTCAACGGATACCCCTTCCTCTCGCTCCTGTTCCTCAAAAAGAAAGGGCCTGCTGAAAGAAAGACCAGCCGCAACGCTGCGCACTTCATCTTTCTGAAAAATGAAGAAAGTAAGGCCGGCCGACTCTCGGGGGCTTTCTGTAGCAAAATAGGCAAGGATCTGGGGCACCCTGCCAACAACAACGAGCAGTAAAAAAGTAAGCAGCAGGGCCGCAAGTTTCCAGGCCAGCTTACGAATAATTTTTTTCATTCTCTCCCTCCTTGCCCGTATGCGCCGGTGCCGGCACAGGCGACGCTGCAGTTTCGTCATCTTCTCCACCTTATTCAGCCTTTATTTAGCCTTTTAAGCCTCTACACAATCGGCATGCCTTTGGTCTGACTTTTTTCCCCGTTCACCTTGCCAGGAGCGGGCAAGCTGGTCGGCCTCGGGCATCCCCGCCTCCTCCAGCGCCGCCTGGATAAGCATAAGCAGTTCCAGGCAACTCCGGAAGACCTTTTTCTTATCCCCCGCAAGCCAGTGGAGCTCGCCCTGCCAGCTGCTATGCTAGCAGAAAAGGATCTTGAGGTAAAAATCCTGGCTGCGCCCTCTCAAGGCGTTATAATTGCTCTCTTTCATCTGCCCAATCAGTCTTTTTCCCCGGCGGTAAGATCCAACAGCCGGTGTCAAAAGCTGGCTCGATCATATCACCACGTGAGTACAACGCCGTTTCATTGCTATTTCAGCTGCGTTACAACTGTATGATTATTTTGTCAATTTGTGTCGGCAGACTCTCGCACACTGTGGATAAAATTTTGTGCAACGCCGCGGCAAAGTACATAAAAAGCCGCCGCTTTTTTGGGCGGCGGTCCTTTGCCGTCGGGGAAAAGATCTCAAGCAATTTCCAGCGGTAAACCGGGAAGGATACTGGCGCGCAGGTCCGTCCCCTTTTGCTGCTGCTCCCGTCTGTAGCGCTCACGGATCCTTTGCAGCATCTTTTTCATCTGGATGGTGCTCATACCCACAAGCAAAAGGACAAACTGGCTTTCTCCCAGCTTGCAGACTACGTCTCCCCGGCGCAAGTTGGCTAAAAGAATCTGCTCGAGCTGACCCGCCAGTTTTTGCCGTTCTGCCAGCGGCAGCAGCAGTAATCCATTTGTCGCCGGCATCAACATGACCACATGCACGCCTTTGTCCGATCTTTCCGCCCGCCGCAGTTCCAGCTTGTAAATAAACCGAAAGAAATCGGCTTCACAGTAAAAGGCCCCTCCGGCTTCGTCCGTTTCTTCCAGCAGCTGCCGTAGTCCGGTAAAGTCCGGGCAGGCGCTTTCGTCCGCCCTTGTGATGGCCAGGTAAACCTGTCGCAGGGCAAAGGATGGCCTGACACCGACCTCCCGGTAAAGGACCAGCGTGATGTATTCGTAATGGGCGCGTGCCTGGGCTGCCCTGTTCAGCTTAAACAGTGCCTCCAGGTAACGGAGGTGCAGTTCTTCTTCATACGGCTCGATCAGGAAAGCCTGTTCCAGTACATTGATAAGCTCGCTATAGCCGCCGGTAATGTCTTAAAATGTCTGTAAAAAGTAAAATAAGGCTTGGGCTTCAAAGGTGGCAATATCCCATAAACCACCGCCCCTGTAACGAAGGGACAGAAAGGAGCCCAGACCTATGTCCAGGATACCACCAAGTGCCCGTATTGCACAAGCTATTTCAGACTTTTTTACTAACGGGATTAGTGAAAACAATGATGTAAA
>CALJJZ010000026.1 GCA_937973635.1 uncultured Bacillota bacterium
GGGCAGGCAGTGCTATAAATATTGGTGACGAGATTAAAAGGATCATGCAGCTGGAAGTAAGGGTAACAATACTGGGTCATTTGCAGCGGGGGGGTACGCCTACCGCTTTTGATCGTATCCTGGCCAGCCGTCTGGGAGGAAAAGCGGTCGATCTGTTACTGGAAGGTAAAAGCGGATTTATGGTTGGCCTTTATAAAGGGGAGATTAAAGAAACCCCGTTTCAGGAAGTATTTACGCATAAACAGGAATTTCCCTGGGAGGAATATAACCTTGCAGCGATTCTCGCCATTTAACTAAGGGGCGGGGAAAGGAGAAGATTATGCGGCGCACGAAAATTGTCTGCACGATTGGTCCTGCCAGCTCGCAGCCGGAGGTTATTAGAGGGCTGCTGGAAAAGGGCATGGATGTAGCCAGGTTAAACTTTTCCCACGGCACCCTCGCCGAACATGCAGAACGGCTCCTCCTTGTTCGTGAGGCAGCCAAACAGTTGGGGAAAAGAGTGGGCATCCTTATGGATACCCGTGGGCCGGAGATCCGCCTGGGCAGCTTTCGTAGAGGCGAGGTGGAGTTAAAGGAAGGAGAGTATTTTATCCTTACGACAGAAGAGGTGGAAGGGGACGAGCGGATTGTCAGTCTAAATTATAAGGGTCTGCCTGGCGATCTTACCCCGGGTACACTTATTCTCATTGATGACGGCATTATTGGGCTGAGGGCAGAAAAGATTACGGCAATGGAGATTATCTGTCGTGTAGAACACGGCGGCAGGCTTTCTTCCCGCAAAAGCGTTAACCTGCCCGGTGTTTCCATCAATTTGCCGGTGCTTTCAGCAGAGGATAAGAGGGATATCTCTTTTGCCCTGGCACAGGATGCCGATTTTCTGGCCGTATCCTTTGTGCGTCGCGCTACAGATGTCATAGCTGTTCGGCAACTGGTAGAGGAACAGGGCGGCAGGATTAAAATTATTGCTAAAATAGAAAACGAAGAAGGGGTAAACAACTTTCAGGAGATCCTGGAAATGGCCGATGGGATTATGGTTGCCCGGGGGGACCTTGGCGTGGAGATCCCGGCTGAAGATGTGCCCCTTGTGCAAAAGAAGATTATTGCTGCCTGTAATCTGGCCGGCAAGCCGGTAATAACAGCCACCCAGATGCTTGATTCCATGATTCGCCATCCCCGGCCAACCCGCGCAGAGGCAAGCGATGTGGCCAACGCTATCTTTGACGGCACTGATGCCCTGATGCTTTCAGGGGAGACGGCTGCAGGTATGTTTCCCCTGGAAGCAGTAGCTACCATGGCACGTATTGCCCTGCGCACGGAAGACGCCCTGGAATATAAAAAAACACTGGAACAGCCTGGGCCCCATCTTGATAAAACAATAACCGATACGATCAGTTATGCTACATGGCGGGCCTCCCATGAACTGGGTGCTGCGGCGATTATCTCCTCGACACAATCGGGGTACACAGCGCGTATGGTTTCAAAATACAGGCCCCATGCCCCCATTATTGCTGTGACACCAACCGAAAAGGTGGCGGCGGAATTAACTCTTACCTGGGGTGTATATCCCCTCCTCACTTATGCCCATTACACAACCGATGAGATTTATGAAGGGGCCGTTGCTGCGGCATTGCAGGCGAGACTTATAAAAAACGGCGATTTGATAATTTTTACTGCCGGCGTGCCGGTGGGTTTAACGGGTACCACCAATTATCTGCGCATTGAAACTGTAGGGGAAGTTATTATACAGGGGCAGGGTGTGGGGCATGCTTCTGCCAGCGGGGAGGTTCACCTCGGCCTTACAGCAGAGGAGGCACAGCTGATTAAACCGGGGCAAATTTTGGTGACTAGGAATACCAATGAAGAGTATATACCGGCCATGGAGAAAGCTGCCGCTGTGATTACGGAGAGCCCCGGCCTTACGTCCCATGCTGCTATCGCAGGTATTGAGCTGGGTATACCTGTGGTCGTGGGTGTAAACAACGCCACTGCCAAACTTGTGTCTGGTCAGCTGGTTACTGTCGATGCCTCAAGGGGGCTGGTCTACAGTGGGCGGGTTACCATATATTAAAGGAGCGTTGGTCGGTCCAAACACTACATTGTTTGTTTTCTCCGGGAGGTAGAGGAAAAGTTATGAAACAAGTGGAAGCTTTTGTGCGAGTACGTTATAAGGATACGGATCAGATGGGGCTGGTTTATTATGCCAATTACTTTGTCTGGTTTGAAGTTGGAAGGTGTGAATTTTTGCGTGCGCTGGGCATGAGTTATAAAAGCCTGGAACAGAATGAAATTTTCTTGCCGGTGATTGAAGCATATTGTGCATATAAACATCCAGCCCGTTATGACGATGAGCTGCGCGTGGTCACCAGTTTGAAAACGTTGCAGGAAGTAAAGCTGGGTTTTCACTATGACATATATAAGCTGGACAGAGAAAACAAAGAAGGGATATTGCTGGTAAGCGGCGAAACCATGCATGCTTTTGTCAACAAAAAAGGGCGTCCCCTGGTCTTGCGCAAGCAAAACCCATTTTTGTGGAGGATGCTTAAAGATATTTCTCTAGAAACAACCGATTAAACTGGGGGAGGAAGGACTTATGAAAAACGGGATGGGTATTGTATACCACGATGATTTTTTGTTGCATACCAATTATTACCACCCCGAATGTAAAGAGCGTCTGGAGGCTATTATGAGCAAGCTCAGGACAACGGGGGTACTTGCTTCCATTACATCAATTGCTCCCCGGGAAGCGGCTCCGCTGGAGAAAATTACCCTCGTTCATGGTGAGGCTTATATAAGGAGCGTGGAACGGGCCTGTCGAGAGGGGCAGCAACAGCTGGATATGGATACCTATCTGACTCCCGAAACTTATAATGTAGCCAGACTTGCTGTCCAGGGAGCCCTTGATGCAGTGGAGGCGGTTATGAACAACAGACTGGATAAGGTATTTGCCTTCTTGCGCCCTCCCGGTCACCATGCGGAAGTAAGCCGGGGAATGGGTTTTTGTATTTTTAACAATATTGCCATTGCTGCCCGTGTTCTGCAGAAGGAATATGGCCTGGAGAGAATTATGATCATTGACTGGGACGTGCACCATGGAAACGGTACGCAGCATGTTTTTGAGGAGGAAAAGGAGGTCCTCTTTTTTTCTGTACATCAGAGCCCTGCCTATCCAGGCACCGGCGCTTTAAGAGAAATAGGCAGCAAAGAGGGGGTCGGCTATACTGTAAATGCGCCTCTGCCTCCGGGCAGCGGCGACGGGGATTATCTCTTGCTCTTCAATGAAGTTGTTCTGCCGCTCATGTACAGCTACAAACCGCAAATAATCCTTGTTTCTGCGGGTCAGGATGCTTACCGCGGAGATCCCCTTGCTTCCATGAAGCTAAGCAAACAATTCTATGCCCGTATGGCTGAGTTGATTGGCCAAGCCGCAGCGGAGCTGAGCGGGGGGAAAATGCTCCTTTTTTTGGAGGGGGGGTATAATGTGGAAGCCCAGGCAGACATCGTTTTTAACGTAATCAATACCCTTGCCGGCCTGGGATTGCCTTTAGAGGAGGATAAAAATACAAATGAGCAACCTTATGCAGAAAAAGTAATTCACACCATCAAAAGTTACCACAAGCAGTACTGGAATATTTAAAACTTATACCGACAGCTTATTTATCACCAGTCCGGTAACAAATTTCGGATGAAAATATGTTGATTTTTGGGGCAGACGCACTCCTTTTTCGGCAAGGCTAACGATCTCTTCCAATGATGGCCTGTTCATGAAGAAAGCAAAACGTGCCTCTTTCCGATCGATAGTTTTTTTGGCTTCCCATGCCTCCTGTGTATAACGCAGGCAGGACTTGTTACGAATATCTGATTTTGCCAGGCCAAATATCTCCGTGAAAACAAGTTCCTGTAGGATCATAGTATCAATCCAGGGGAAAAGGTGCTTCTCCTTTATCTGTGGGGCGTTCTCTCCTATTTTAAGGATAAAAAAGCGCTGCCCCTCTGTATAGAGTCCAAAAGAATACCAGTTTTCCTGCAAACCTTTAAGGTTATGGTCCAAGAGCTTTTCCAGTTGCTCACTGTCACCAGGTGCGGGTATTTCGGTTATAGCAAAATTCCTGGCCAATGCTTTAAGCAGACTTTCCTCATTAAGTTTACTGCTGATTACAAGTCGGTGCGTGGGCAGGGTCAGCAGGCCGGCATCATAAAGGTTGACAAGGGCCATCAGTGTGTGGCTGTATGGCTCCGGCGTGCTGGAGGTTTTCTTCTTCTCTTCGTAAAATTGCAGGCTTGTTTCGTAACGATGGTGCCCGTCAGCAATGTAGATATGTTTGTCTTTGAAAAAAAATTGGGTTAGTTTAATAAATTCCCGGTCATAAATGGCCCAGAGCTTGTGCCTTTGTTTTTCCCCATCCTCAAAAGTCAATACAGGCTCTTGTTTGTCTTTAATCTGTCGGCTCTGTTTTTCCACAACCAGTTCAGGGTCTTGGAAAAGGCCAAAAACAGGGCTAAAGTTTGCTTCACAATGCTGGAGTAATTTGAGACGATCTGCCTTTGGTTTGGCCATGGTTTCTTCATGGGGGATAATTTCTCCTCTGCTGAAAGGAGTAAGTTTTACCCCGCAAAAGAGTGCCTGCCTGGTAAAGAAGCGGCCTTTATAAAAAAAATCCTGTTCATAGAGGTAAATTGCTTCTTCCTTTTCCTGGATAAGGATATTTTCTGCTAGCCATGCTTTAAAAATAAAAGCAGCCCGGGTATAACGGTTATTTTGTTCATTATCTCCGGGAAGGGATTTGCCATATTCAAGGCGAATGATATTATAAGGACTTTTTTGATAAAACAATTCCTGTTCCTGCTCCGAAATTATATCATAGGGTGGGGTGATCAGATCACTGTATAGGAGCCCGGCTGCCTGGTTATAGCGCACCCCTTTTATTGGCAGGATCGTTACCATCGGGATACCTCCGTCTAACGCTAATGTATTGCCTGTTAACAGTAAAAATTCTATAATAACACCTTCCAAAAAACAAGAGAGAAGATACAATAAGCTGGAAAAAATAAAATATGGAAGAAGGTTTGGCCCCCTTGGCAATAAAACCTGAATTATTGGAAAAGCGGATAGAAATATTACGCAAAATCAAACCTTTTGATTCCCTTCCTGAAAATTTGTTGCGGGAAACAGCCGCTGTCCTGCAGGAAGAAGAATATCCTGTGGGCTCTTATGTAGCCATACAGGGAGACACTTCCCGGCAGGTGCTCTTTCTGACCGTGGAGGGCAGAATAGAGATAACGGTTAAGGACCGGATTGGCAGAGAAACTATCATCGGGTATCGTGGTGCCCTGGAGTTAATGGGCGAGTCTTTTGTCTTTTCCCGGGAGGCGTATACGGCTTCAGCAAAAGCTATAGAATATACGCGTTGTTATGTTATCCCCCAGGAGCACCTGGAAAAGTTGCTGGCCGAAGTGCCTGATTTTGCCGCCTATTTTTTGCATTTTCTTTCCAGCCGCCTGCGTATTAACTACCAGAAATTTTATGATGAAGAAGAAATTGAAGTGCCGGGACGTATCGGTTTTCGCCGGCGTGTGGATGAGGTTATGACTGCGCCGGTGGTTACCTGTGATGTGGAAGCAACTGCCCGGCAAATTGCCAGGATTATGAGAGAGCGCGATGTAAGCTCGGTAGTAGTTGTGGAAGGGGACGAACCGCGGGGGATTATTACAGAACGGGATCTGGTGACCAAGGTTTTGTTGAACCATGACCTGCAGCAGGCCGATCTGATAACCGCCCGGGAAATAATGAGCGACTCCCTCGTTACTATTAACATTCACGACTTTACTTATCAAGCCTTTTTGCTTATGGTCAAGCACCGTATTAAGCATCTTGTTGTGGTAAACGAAAACAAAAAATTGGCGGGTATCCTGGTTATACAGGATTTAATCAAATCCAGGGAAACGGGTGCCTTTGCTATTGTAAACAGGATCGAGATATGCAAGACTATTGAAGAGCTGGTAAAGCAGCGTTCCGATGTGGATCAAGTTGCCCAGGCAATGCTGGTGGAACGGGCGACAGTCCAGGAGATTACGGCCCTGATTACCGAGTTTTATGACCGGATTACACGGAAAGTAATCGAAATAGCAGAGCAACAGATGGTGGATGAGGGGTTCGGTCCGCCACCTGTACCATATTGCTGGATTACTATGGGAAGCAGCGGGCGCAGGGAGCAATTTGCCCGTACCGATCAGGATAATGCTATTATTTTCGAAGATACGGGTGAAGATAAAGAAAAAGAGGAGGAAATAAAAAAATATTTCCTGGCCCTGGGGGAAAAGGTGGTTTCTGGCCTGGAACAGTATGGTTTTCGCCGTTGCCGTGGTCTTGTAATGGCCAACAACCCGGATTGGTGTCACTCGCTGCAGGGCTGGTACTGTACCCTTAATAACTGGATCAGGGAGCTGGACCCGCAAAATGTAAGGCTGATGACCATTTTCCTTGATTTTCGCCCGGTATATGGCAGCAAAGAGCTTTATGATCAACTGCGGGGCAACGTAGCCCGGACATACCGTTTGTCCCCTGTCCTGATCAAGTTCCTGCTACAGGATACACTCTTAAAAAAGGTCCCGGTCAATTTCTTGCGGAAAATCCAGACCGAACGGTCCGGAGAACACCGCAATATGATCAACCTGAAAACCTCCGCCTGCGTGCATATAGTTGACTGTTTGCGGGTTTTTATCCTGCACGAGGGTCTGACGGAGATCAATACCTTTGAGCGTTTGCAAAAAATTGAGATGTTGAAATTGATCAAGAGGGATGATGCAGAGCAGGTAAGAACCGCTTATGAAACATTGATGATGCTGCGTATTCGCGATGCCATGGCTAAAATGCGCAGAGGGGTGGAGCCGGACAATTATATTAACCCGCGGGAATTGAATAACCGAGAATACTCATTGCTGCGCGAAGCTTTGATGGTGGTTAACCGTTTGCAGGGGATTACGGAAAAACACTTCCATATGGTACTGTAAATTAAGCATGTTCAGGCAGGCCCAAACAGGTGTTTTTTTGTGCCAGGAAATAATTTTGTAGATCATGGAGTGTTGTAATTCCCTGGTCCTTTAATAGTGCCAGTAATTTTAGAAAAAGCTCTGCGGTGATCAGGGAATCACCCAGGGCTGTATGTCTGCCTTTCACTTTGATATTAAACAGTTCAGCCAGCCCGTCAAGGCTGAAATCGCAAAATTCACCGAGCAGACAGCGTGCCAGCAGATAAGTGTCAATTACAGGATTATAGATCCTGGTGGCGGCAACTCTTCCCAGTTCCTTGTTGAGGAAAGCCAGATCAAAAGAAGCGCTGTGCGCTACAAGCACCCTGTTCCCTACAAAATCAAGGAAATCCAACAGGACTGCGGGTAAAGTACGTTTGCCTGCTACCATTGCGTCTGTTATACCGGTAAGGTAGCTGGCATGGGAGGAAATTGGCCGCTGTGGGTCTATTAGCTCTACGAAGGTTTTATCTCTTTGCACACAACCATTTTCGATCATTACACAGCCCAATTCAATTATTTTATCACCCCTGAAAGGATACAGCCCTGTTGTTTCCGTGTCAAAGACAACATAAGAAGCCTTGTCAAGGGCCATGGTCCAGTCGATACGGGCAGCGATGTCGTTATTTTTAAGCAGGAGCCCTTTAGTAATATTTTTTTCCTCCTGGTCATGGTTATTGGTCCTATTATGCAGGTCTAATGAAAATACTTTGTTAATCATGCCGATGAGACGATGAAATGCTGCGTTGGTTAAGCGTGCTTCGCGGTTGAGGTTGAAGCAGTCTGTCTCATAAAAATAAGATAAAGGCATGCCCATTCTCCTCTTTTAAACGGTGATTAGTTTCAGATATGTTGAATATTAGCTTACATTTTTATTTTATTACAATTTATAATATAGCACAAGACTCCAAATTTCATTAAAATAATTGATTTGCTTTAATATTGCTTATTATCACTATCTTTATTCCTGAAGCTTGCTAAAATTCTTTCCACTGCTGCCTGACCTCCCAGTGCAGCAACAGGGCGATAATCGCACGCAGGGCGATGATCGCTCCCAGGACTATTAGTTCATTCAGGCTGCGACTGATTACAGTGCGCAGAATTTCTGCTCCGAGAAAGAGTTCAAGGCCAAAAGAGAGATAGCCGGCCAGGGTGAGCCTGGCTCTGGTTCCGTCTCTGCTTGTTTTTAAAAATGTAAGAAATACTGCATTGGCGGAATAAACAATTACAGCTGCGCCGTATATTTCAAGCAGCAGTATGAGGATATATAAAACCTGGATGATATAGCGTTCCCAAAAAGGAAAGGTTCCCATAGTTCACCAGCACTTTTCCAGGATGCCAACCCTTTGTAAAACTTTACTATCCCCAGCAGATAGATTATTATACAAAAAACGGGGTGATGCAGTTAAATGTTTGCCGGGAAAAAACGGGCCAATGAATTGGACGGGCGGACCTGGACACGCTATAGTATAAGTGTTTGGAATGACCTTCACAAAAACTCTGCAGAAAGGAAACTCTCGCATCCGGCCTTCTTTCCCCTTGCTCTGGTGGAGAGGATTTTGCAAATCTTTTCGCTGCCCGGTGAAACTGTGCTGGATCCTTTTATGGGCAGCGGCAGTACGCTTTTAGGTGCTCTGCGCCTGGGCCGGCGTGGGGTTGGCTTTGAAATAAATGACAGCTATATCCGGATGTTTAAGGAGCGCTTGCAGGAGATACAGAAGGGTTCCTGCGATATGAACTATGTATCTGCTTGTGGAACCATGGTTGACCGGTTTGTTGTCTTCAAAGATGATGCGCGTAACCTGGAGCGCCATCTAGAACCTTTATCCTTGGATCTCTGTCTTACCTCACCTCCATACTGGGATATACTTAATGCAAGACGCACGGCAGATCATAAGCCTGTGCGTAACTATGGAGACTTGGCTTCCGATCTGGGCAATATAGAAGACTATTCTTTATTTCTTAAAGAATTGCAAAAAGTATTCGGCGGTGTTTATCGTGCCCTGAAAATGGGGAAATACTGTATTGTGGTTGTTATGGACATTCGCAAAAAAAATATATATTACCCGTTACATATCGACTTGAGCAACCTACTTGTGGGGCTGGGCTTTGTGCTTGATGATATCATTATCTGGGATCGGCGCGATGAATATAACAACTTGCGTCCTTTGGGTTACCCCCATGTTTTTCGTGTCAACAAGATCCATGAGTATATCTTAATTATGCAAAAACGCCCCGGACTGTGAGGTTAAGGTGGAAAAGATCTTTAAGCGTGATTTCAGTGAGTTGCAGGGAATTTTCCGGCGGCCGGAGCCTATAAACATCTTTGCCCGGCAAAGGATGCGGGAATTAAACCGGCTTTTTGAAGGCCTTAGCAGGTATAACTGTGAGCCGTCGTGTAAACAGTGCTGTTATGGCTCTATTCTTATGTCTTATACAGAATTCTCTGCGATTACCCTTTATTTGCAGGAAAACTGGGCTGCCAAGCAGGTGCAGGAGCTGATAGAGCAACGGGTCGGCCAAAAAAAGGATGACGGCACGCTGCTCTGTCCTTTTTTACACCCGGAAAAAGAGCGGGAACATTGCAGCATTTACCAGGTTCGCCCCTTAATTTGCCGGGTTTTTGGTACTACTGCCGCTCCGTGTAATGAAAGAATAGAGCCGGTATCTTTGGATGACGCCGTATTTCATCTGGGTTATCATCTCCTTTATTACAGCGGCAGGCAGTTTATTGCTCTGAACCTGGATGCGAAAATGGCCCTTTTTGAAGCCCCCTTTGCTTTATGGTGTCTTGCGGACAACAGTGAAGCGGATCGCCGGCTGCTCAGTTTTTATCTTGAACATAACGGCGATTCCCTGGGAGCTGTTTTATTTGACCGAGAGAGGAACGAATTTTTTACTTTGCGTCGGGGCAAGAGGATTGCTTTTTCCAATGCAAGAGACAAGGGGAGGGAAAAGAATGGCAATGATGCTTAAATATATTCTTTATTTTTTACCCCTCTTTGCGATTTTGACCAGTGTAAATTTTTACCAGATCAAACATATCCCCCCTACCCCAAGGGCTATTTTCTTCTATACCCTCCTTTTACTGCCGGCGATTTTTATCGCTAATGTGGGGATAAACTATGTTTTTAACACAGGGTATCGCCATATTCAGAGCATCTGGCACCTTACCATTTATCTCTGGGTGGCTAATTTTATCAATACCTTTGTCTTATCCTATTTTTTCTTTCAGGCCATCCCCGACTGGCGCACTCTGACAGCTGCTGTTTTGGTAATTATTGCTATTCTGCTCATACATTAATTAAGTTAATTATACGTACTCTCGGGGGAGACGCGACAGATGAGCGTGTACTTGATTGTTAACGCCGATGATTGCGGTTACAGCCCGGGTATAAACAGGGGTATTATTCAGGCGTTTCGTCGGGGTATTGTCACCAGCACCACACTGATGGTAAACCAGCCTTATTGCCGCGAGGCGGTAAAGTTGCTGCAGCGCTATAAAGGGCCGGCAGCGGGGCTGCACCTTAACCTTACACGGGGGCGGCCGGTGTCTGATGTTTGCTCTGTTCCTTCCCTGGTGGATGCAGGCGGGGTCTTCCAGGAGCCGCCCGTACTTTACCGGCGGGAAATTATTTACGCTGAAGTTCTCATGGAAGTGGAGGCCCAATATGAAAAGGCAAAGGAGCTGGGCATTGTTCCGACTCACCTAGATGCCCACCATCACCTGCAATGTCATCCTGTTGTCAGGAAAGCTATGATTATGCTGGCTTCCAAACACAGGCTGCCTTTGCGTCATTTTGGTGAAGAAGATAAAAAAGAGATCCTGGAGGCGGGGATTGCCACCCCGGCGTTGTTTGTTTCAGATTTTTGGGACACCCGGGCCACGGTTTCTTACCTCTGTAATCTTCTTAAAAGCATCTCTGAGCATTTTTGTGGTGAATGTGTGGAGATAATGACCCACCCGGGTTTCTCCGACAGCAATGTTGCGGAAAGCACTTATAGTACTCAGCGTGAACAGGAACTACGAACGCTTTGTTCTCCTGAGATAAAAAAAATGATCACAGAACTTAAGATAAAACTGGTGGATTACAACTACCTGAAGTTATAAAAAGCATAAAGGTCCTCACTGGGAATTTGCTGTTTTGCCCGTGGAGTTTAGACATTCTTTCCCTGGGGTTGCTTGGAATTAGCTTAATATAAGCAGAGGTTTTAAAATTTGTTATCTTGTTCAAACCTGCTACTCAACACTCCTGATATATTATAATTTTAAGCCGGGCGGCATGGGCCGACTGGCTTTTTTTTAATTAAGAGGTAAAAAAGGCAGTATCTCGTTAATGAAAGTTATTATTTCGACCACTGTGGGCAGGGGTACCCTTGCCACAGCAAGCAAGGCATAAATGGTACCAGCCAGCCAGACCAGGACAAAGGCAGTAAGTGCCTGCCACTCCTTCTGCCGCAGCATTGGCGGCACCTGGTAAGCGGCAATCAGGGCCATAGTTAATATTACCCAGAACATAATTACATCACTCCCTTTGCTGATGGTTGCTTTTAGATATTCAACGTATTTTTATGGGCGCTAGGGTGAGTCCGTGCCGTCGGATGGTAGCCTCTATCTCCAGGTCGACCATAACTTCAGGGAAGATCTCTTTCCATTTGTCTTCAAAGCACTGCCAGTCTTTGTTCCGGGTACGGTAAAGGAGATTTCCCAGGCCAAAGACATCTGTCTCCAACTCCCTGGCTTTATCCAGGGCGGCGGATGCTTCGTTGCGGATGGCTGTGGCCAGGCGCCGGTTCAGGGAAGCGATAAATGCCTCCTCCAGGGACAACTCCTGACAAGAAAATTCCTGCAGGCGTCCTTCGGCAAAAATGGAGGCTTTAAAGTGCACTTTACTGCCGTCGATCCACGGGACAAGCTGCAAGGCCATTTCATATATTTCCACGGTCAATCGTTCTCCTCCGTTGGGGCACTGTAATACCAAGTAATGCCTGTTTATTGCGCCCTTCAGCCACATGCAACCTGCCGTTTCCCTGGCGTCGAAAAAACCAACCAGCTTGTCGTCGCGGAAGACAGCCAGGCCTGTTAGCAGGACCGGATTTTGCTTGGCTGTTTTTTCTTCCCCCTTTTTTTTTGTTTCCTCTTCCGGCATCACGATAAGCCGCGGCAGATCCAGCTCCCAGCCAGGTATGGTGAGGCGGTGCATCATTACCCTTAGGGAATCGGTATCGGAAGTGGCGGCGGCTTCTTCTTGCACTGAGGCGAGCTGTTTACTTAACGCCGTGGCACCGAACTGCTCCAGGGGAAACTGGCTTTCCATCAGTTTTTGCAGGTCTCCCTGCACTACAAAGGGGCGGGCAATGAGGCGTACTTGCGGTTCCCGTTCAAAAAAATCTAGTACTGGCCTGATCCCCTGCCGGGCCAGCTTCTCGGAAAAGAGCACTACCTCTACGTGGGTGAAAAGAAGCCGGCGCGTGCTTTGCAGTTCCATATTTTTTATGGCCTGGAAAACTGTGTAACCAGATGCTTCCAGCGTCCAAGTGGCGGACATAGCTTGATTGCTACCGCCGCCGCCATTGCTTTGCTGCTGCCCTGCCCCTGCGGGATTAGGCAGCTGGGCGTAGACCTTTAAAAGGCCTCTTTCGTCGTCCAGATCGAAGGCAACCATAGTAACAAGCCCGATAAAGTCCGGCTCGATGCGGTCCCAGCAGCCACATAGCAGGAGGGTAAGAAAGGATAATAATATTACCAAGGTAATCCTGTTTGTCCTTCTGTTAAAACATGTTTCTTCTCGCTTCATCTTTTTTATTTCCTGCCCCCTATTTCCTGTTTCTTCCTTTCTCTAAGCTTCTTGTACAAATAAGCTACCCATAAAACCAGAGGAGGAAAAAGGAGGGTAGGTATAAAGATGACATCAAAAAAGGCCGGGTCAAAGACCTGCGCTACTTCAAAATAATCTTGGTAGCCTTGGATAGCAAAGACAACCCAGATTACAGCCATGGGCAAAACAAGCGGGCGGTTGTCGTGCAGGCCGAAGACCTGGGAAAGGCCCTTGGAGCCGGAATAGAGATTTACAGAAAGGGCTACAAAAAGGCCCAGTCCCCAGGCGAAGATGGTGAGGATCTCTACCCTTTCCAGGAATTCGCTGATGCGCGTGGCTCTGATCATACGAAAGACGGGGAAAGTGGAGCGGGCGCCGGTATCGGGGCCAAGGACCAGGACCACGGCCAGGGCAAAGGCTACCAACACCAATGTGGCTGCCAGCAGAGACCAGAGAGCGGCCTTCAAACCTTTCTGCGGTTGATCTAGGGCCGGAGCCAGCATGGTCAAGTTGGCATATTGGGCTGCAATGGAAGCAGGAGCTAAAATGGCCAGAGACAGCGGCGACCAGCCGTGGGCTATGACTGGTTGCAAGTTTTGAAAGTTAGCATGGGTGAGGGAAGGGGAAAAAGTGCCCAGCAGCATCAACAGAAAAATAGGAAAAATGATATCGGCACTGCGGCCCAAGACCTCAATGCCGCCGTAGATCGCCAGGACCACCGTAAAAACCACCAGCGACATAACCACACTGATAGGTGTTTCCGGCAGGAAGCTAGCCTTAAGCACTTCTGCGTAGATGCGCAGGTCTGTGCCGGCCATAAAGAGAAAAATTGCCAGGTAGATTACGGAGAGTAACAGGCCAGGGAGCTTGCCTAACAGCTCTTCACTGATTTGAATGAGGCTTTTCCCTGGAAAGACCAGTGTCAGGGCGCCAATGATGAGCACAATGGCGGCAGCGGGAAAAAAAGAGATTAGAGCAGCTATCCAGGCGTCCTGCCGGGCCTGCCCTGCTGTCAAAACGGGCAGCACGGAGATGATAATGGTTACGCGCATCATAAAGAACAGGTAAAAAAGCTGGCGGCTGACGATTTTTTCTGTAAACATTTTACCTTCCTTCACTTTTGTTGCTCTTTGGCTTTATATCTGACCCGGGCAGGCGGGGACCCTGACCCGCTGGTTGGCGCTGGGGCTCCCGGTAGCCAAGGAGCCGGGGACGTTTTACCATTTTCCACCAAAGGTTGCGGATAATATTATCTTTCATATCGCCCCAGATAAAAGGGCCGTAGGGAGCCATAAAGGGATAGCCGAAGGAACGGAGCGACAGGAGGTGAACCAGCATCAGCAGAAAACCCACCTGGATGCCCAGGAAACCAAAAGTTGCTCCCAGGATTACGATCAAAAAACGGAGCATCCGGGCACTGATGGAGAGGCTGAAAACAGGTGTGGAAAAGGAGGCGATGGCCGTAAGGGCCACGATGATCACCACTCCTGGAGAGACTAGCCCTGCCCGAATTGCCGCTTCTCCAAGGATCAGCGCGCCTACGATACTGATGGCTGGCCCTATGGCCCGGGGCAGGCGCAGCCCTGCCTCGCGCAAGATTTCAAAGGCCAGCTCCATGATCACTACTTCAGCGGCTACAGGGAAAGGGACACCCTCCCGTGTGGCCTGGACTGTCAAGATTAGTACTGTGGGCAGCAACTCTGGGTGGTAATTCAGTATAGCCACGTACAATCCGGGCAGGAAGATGGACATTAAAAAGGAAAATATCCTCAAGGTACGGATAAAAGAACCAATGGGAAAGACTTCGTTGTAATCATCTGGCGCTTGCAAGAACATAGCAAATTCACCAGGCACAAGCAGGACAAAGGGGGTACCATTGGTAAAAATGGCTATCCTCCCCTCCAACAGGGAGGAAGCCACAATATCGGGCCTTTCCGTACGCAGGACTGTGGGGAAAAGGGAATAGGGTGCATCGCGAATGAATTCCTCGATCAGCCCGCTTTCCAGGACTCCGTCGATCTGGATGCGCTCTAGACGGGAGCGCAGCTCTCCCAGCAGTCCTTCTCCTGCCAGGCCCTTGATGTAGGCGATGACCACCTCTGTTTTGCTCAGGCTGCCGATGTTTACGCTTTCCAGCCAGAGGTTGGGACTACGGATACGGCGCCGGATCAGGGAAGTGTTCACACGCAGGCTCTCAATGAAGCCTTCCCGCGGGCCGCGTATTACTGTCTCTGCTTCCGGCTCATTGATGGCGCGCAGGTTCCAGCCCCTGGTTTCACAGAGGATGGCCCTAGCTGTGCCGTCAAAGATCAGGACCGTATCCCCCAAGGAGATGCCGTCGTAAAGGTCCTCCATATTTTCTGCTTCTCGCAGATCGGTGGTAATGAGTCTCCTTTTTACCGTATCGTAGATTTCTTTTTGCTCTACACCTTCGATGCCCGTCTTAAAGGTTTCTAGATTAACGATGCGCAGTAGGTCGTCGATGGATTCTTTATTTACCAGGCCGTCCAAAAAAACCACAGCAGCATGTACTTTTTCTGGGCCGGCCAGACAGCGCCTGATATTTAAATCGTAACTGCTGCCTGTTAACTCTGTAATTTTACGTAGGTTAGCTTCCAGGCTGGCAACGAGGGGTGTTTTTTTAAAAGCCGCTTCTCGCTCGCTGATATCCCGGTAATCTACAGGCGGACCGTGGTCTTTTCCCTTGGAGCAGTCAGGGCGTTTCTTTTTCTTCCAGGAGGCGAGGGAGCTTAATGTTAAAAAAAAATACAGTAACATTTTCATATTTCAAGTATTTCCACCGGTAGTACATTTATACAGGAGATACAGGCTAACCCACCTGTTACTGCCTGGAGGAATTACTTGCCAAGATAAGGGCATCAGAACTTTTGTGCGTCGAGTTTCATGGCCAACAAATCTTCACCCTAAAGGGTTAACTCTTAATTCACTCTTTTTCATGGGCCTTCCATGCTTTTAAGTGATTTTTTTTTGTCAAAAGATACGGTAAAGTAGAAGTAAAATGGGATTGGCAGTTTGTTTTGATATGGGCTAAATCCGGCAGATATAACAATGCGCTAGAAAGAGGTGTTGGAAAATGAGATATGCAGAAACCGGGTATAACTTAGAAATTGATTTATCCACTGGAAATATTGAACGGGTGGAAACGGACCCGGCATGGGCTGAGCTATACCTGGGAGGTTTGGGTACTAATGCTAAAGTATTATGGGACCGTGTTCCTCCTGAAACTGATCCCTTTTCCCCTAACAACCTGCTTATTTTCAGCAGCGGCCTTTTATGTGGCACACCTGCCCCCGGTGCGAACCGGACTATTGTTTCAACTTTTTCACCCCAGACTTTGTTGATGGCTTATTCCATGATGGGCGGTTTTTTTGCGCCAGAGCTAAAATATGCCGGCTATGATAAAATTATTCTGCGCGGCAAGTCCCCAAAACTTGTTTATATATGGATCAACAATGATAAAGTAGAGATCCGCGACGCCTCCCACTTGCAAGGGAAAGGTTCCTTGGAGACGGCGGAACAGATCCGGGCAGAATTAAACGATCCCAATATCCAAGTGGCCTCTATCGGGCTGGCTGGGGAGAACAGAGTCTATTTTGCTTCTATTGAGCAGGGCAGGTCCAGCGCCAGCCGCCTTGGAATTGGTGCTGTGATGGGAGATAAAGGGGTGAAGGCCATTGCGGTGCGGGGCACTAAAGACATAAACCTGGCCAGATCCGCTGAGTTCGTCCAGCTCTGCAACGAAGTGCTTGATTATATAAAATTCAGGAATGCAAACCCCATACCGGGAGTCATGCCTATCCTGGCAGGGCTCGGGTCGCCGCAGGAGATGGCTGTCTATGACGAAAAGTGGCACACGGAGAATTTTATGTGGGGGAACGCCCGTATTCGCAGGAGAGATTTCTGGAATGAAGAGATCGAAAAACAATGGGAAGAAACGCAGAAAAAGGTACGCACGCGCCTGATCAGCTGTTTCAACTGTCCGATGAAATGCGGCGCCACGATCTCTGTTCCTGGACTTCCTACCTACATGATGAAATGTTTCTCCAAGCTTACCTATACCATGGCGGCATATTCGGATCTGCAGTTTGGCTTTGAAATTGCCCAGCGCGCTACCGAATACGGTGTAGACGGGTTTTCTGCGCCGCAGGTTATGGCTTTTGCCCTGGAGCTGTTGGAGGCCGGTATTTTGAAGGAAAGCGATTTCCCTGGTATGCCCGCCGACAACGAAGGAAGGTTCTACTGGCTCCTGGACAGGATTGTGCGGCGGGAAGGGATTGGTGATGTGCTGGCCAATGGCACCTATTGGGCGGCCAAGGAGATTGGTAACGGGGCAGAGGCGTTTGCCCATAATACCATCAAGAAACATGAACAGCTGCCCCTCAAGCTGGGCATGCTAAATCCCATTTACTTTCTTATGTATTCTACCGGTGAAAAGATCAATATCACACAGATTGAAGGTCAGTTTCCCCAGGCGCCTTTTGCCACGATGGAGGAGAAGGAAGCTTTTGTCAAGGATTGGATCCAGGTCCCCGATGACCGGTTTAAGGAATATTTCTTGAAGTGGGATTTCCGCGGCGAGTATTCTATGCCCTTTTATCCTGGGGTGCAGGCATGTTGTGAAATCGTGGACTGGATGGAGCGGATGCATTATATAGATGACGCCCTTGGCATTTGTGCCGGCCTCTCCTCTTTTCCGCTGAAACCTCCTTACCATATTCATAATTATCCTAAGATCATTGGGGCGGCGCTCGGCATAGAGCTTGATGCAGATGGCCTGACGAAAATCGCCAGGCGTAACCGGACCCTGGTTCGTGCTGTAAATAACAGGAGGGGTATGCGCAGGGCCGATGAAAAACCGCCGGAAAACCACTGGAAAAAAAGGTTCCCTGAGCTTGAAAAGGAACTTCTTGACGCGTATTACGCCTTTAGGGGTTTCAATGAAGAGGGTGTTCCTACCAAAGAAAGCTTGCATGATTTGAATTTGGGTTATGTTGCTGAAGATTTTATAAAGAGAGGGATCTTAAAAGATGAGTAAAGTCAAAAAGAAGGTCAAGCTGATCAATATAGATCTGGATAAATGTAACGGCTGCCGTGCTTGCGAAGTAATCTGTTCCGCTTTTCACGCCGAGCCTAAATACAGCAGCAACAATCCTGCAAGATCCCGCATCCGGCTGATCCGCGACCCAATTAAAGATGTATATCTTCCTGTTTATGCCGGCGAGTATACTGCAGCTGAGTGCATGGGCAGGGATAATTATACGATCGACGGCAGGGTATACGGCGAGTGTGCTTTCTGCAGGGCTTCTTGCCCCTCCAGAGACGCTTTTAAAGAGCCAGACTCGGGCCTGCCCCTGAAATGCGACATGTGTGAGGGGGAGGAGGAACCTCTTTGTGTTAAGTGGTGCCTGGCCGAGGCCCTCACTTATGAAGAGAGGGAAGAGGAAGTGGATGAGGAGGTAGCGGTTGCAGAGATGGAAACTGGCTTAAAAGCTTTGGTTGATAAATACGGCTTGGAGAGCCTGGTAGATATCATGGCCCGTATGGCGGAGAAAGGAAAATAGGTTAAGGTAAATTAATTTAACTACGAATCTAATAACGAAAGAAGGGATTAAAGTCGTGGAGACTGAAGCCCCAATTAGGGAAGTAATAGAGGAGATAAAGGGGTATGGGGGGGATGCTGTTAAGTATTGTTACCAGTGTGGCAAGTGCGACACTGTTTGTCCGTGGAACAAAGTAACGAAGTTCAGCATGCGCAAGCTTATACGGGAGGCCACCTTTGGTTTTCCGGAAATAGATATGGAAGAGACCTGGCGCTGCACCACTTGCGGCAAATGTCCGCAGCAATGTCCCCGGGACGTGAAGCAGGTAGACGATGTAGTAGCGTTGCGTCGTCTTGCCATTTCATATGGAGTTTCGCCTGCTTTGCTCAAGCCTGTGCGCATTGCTGGGGCGAGCCTGGTTGCGGACGGCAATCCTCTGGTGGTGGAGCGTGCCAAGCGTGCTGATTGGGCGGAAGGGCTTAATGTCAAGGTTTTTAGCGAAGAGATGGAGCTGTTATATTTCCCCTGTTGTTATGTCAGCTATGACCAGAGGTTAAAGAAAGTAGCCCAGGCAACGGTTGCTATTTTGCAGAAAGCGGGTGTGGATTTTGGCATACTGGGGGTCAGGGAGAACTGTTGTGGTGAGAGCATTCGCAAGACAGGCAACGAGGAGCTGTTTAAGAGCCTGGCCCGGGAAAACATCAAGACTTTTATTGAGGCTGGTGTAAAGAAGATTTTAGTAACCTCGCCCCATTGCTATCACACCTTTAAGAACGAATATCCTGAATTTAAGGTTAATTTTGAGGTAGTGCATATTTCCCAATATCTAGCTGAGTTTTTACAGGAGGGTAGGCTGCAGGTTAGAGGGGAGTATGGGAAGAAGATAGCGTATCATGATCCCTGTTACCTAGGTCGTCATAACGGTATTTTTGACGAGCCGCGGGGGATTTTAAGGAGCATTCCCGGGCTTGAGCTGCGTGAACTGGCTGAGTCTCGTGAAAACAGTCTTTGCTGCGGCATGGGAGGCGGCAGAGTTTGGATTGATACGAAGATGCAGGAGAGGTTTTCCAACCTGCGAGTAGAGGAGACAGTTGGTCTTGGTGCAGAGGTGCTGGTTACATCCTGTCCGTATTGTATTATTGCCCTTGAAGATAGCAGGTCAGGCCTGAATTATGAGGATACCCTGGAAGTTAAAGACATAACAGAGATACTCCAGGAAGTAATCTAAGTTTTTGATATAATACCAGGAACCGGCCATAGCGCCTCTGGATAAGACCCAGGGAAGTGCCTGAGATGTAGAATATCGTATCCTGTCGTAGGTGGGGCTTCCCTGGTTTGTGCTCCGGGCCTTGCCTGGTTAGTTATGGCTGTGATGGCATATCTTGGAAGGATCCGGACGATGGGGGCAAACAAAACCTGGTGAGGTGATAAAAAGTGGAAAAAGGGTTGAAAGAGAAAATTCAACAGCTTTGTAAGAGCTCTGGAGAGAACAATTTTGCTGATGTGATGGTTTTAGGCGGGGGCATCAGCGGTATCCAGGCTGCGCTGGATCTTGCCACTGCCGGATTTAAGGTTTACCTTGTGGATAAAGCGCCGGCCATCGGCGGGCACATGGCCCAGCTGGACAAGACTTTTCCTACCAACGACTGTTCCATGTGAATTCTCTCGCCCAAACTGGTCGAGGTCGACCGGCATACAAATATAGAAGTCCTTTCCTATACGGAAGTTGACCGCGTAGAAGGGGAAGCGGGTGATTTTAAGGTTACCCTTGTGAGAAAACCCAGATACGTGATTGAGGAAAAATGTACCGGCTGTACTGTCTGTGTAGAGTACTGCCCGGTCAAGTACCCGGATCCTTTTAACCAGAATATTTCCCAGAGCAAAGCTATCCATATCTATTATTCCCAGGCCATTCCCTTGATCACTTATGTGGATGAAAGTTGTCTTTACCTTAAAGAGAAGAAATGCCGTATTTGTGAGGCGGTGTGTAAGAATGACGCCATTGATTTTAGTCAGAAGCCGGAGAAGTTGGAGGTCAAGGTTGGGGCTATTGTTTTAGCGCTGGGTTTTGAGCCTTACGATCCGGGGTTGCGTGAGGATTACGGTTATGGCAGG
>CALJJZ010000027.1 GCA_937973635.1 uncultured Bacillota bacterium
CTGGGGTTGGCTTCCTTTTCCTGCAACGCAGGCAGCAGGGGTTTTTGGGTCAACACTTTAAGGAGAGGCGCAGCACCACAGCGACACACAGGTAGCCCCGCAGGGCAGTTGCATCCCTTGCTGAGACGCTGAAATAGCTCCTTTACCAGTCTGTCTTCCAGGGAATGGTAGGAGATAACTACCATTCTCCCTCCCGGCCGCAGCGCCTCCACCCCCTGCGCCAGACCGGCTTTTAAACTTTCCAGCTCATCATTTACAGCCATACGCAGTGCCTGAAACACCCTCTTTGCCGGGTGCCCGCCCCTGCGCCTCGCCGCTGCAGGTATGGCTTCCCTGATAATCTCTACAAGCTCGCCGCTGCGGCTAATCGGTTTTTGGCGCCGCTGCTCAAGGATGCGGGAAGCAATCCTTCCCGCCCATTTCTCCTCTCCGTAACGGCGGAAGATCTCTGTCAGCTCTTTCTGGTCGAGGCTGTTTAAAAGATCCATGGCCGTTTGTTTTTGCTCCGTATCCATACGCATATCCAGAGGCACATCCTGCCGGTAGGCAAAACCCCGTTCAGGGGAGTCAAGCTGATAAGAGGAAACCCCCAGGTCGAAAAGGACCCCATCGAGCTCCGTAATCCCCAGGCCATGGAGTACGTTTTGCAGTTCCCTGAAATTAGCTTTGATCGGGATGAAGCTCTCCCGGTATGGCGCCAGCTTCATCATGGCTTCCTGTAACGCTTCCCCGTCCTGATCCACTCCGATCAGTTTGCCGCCCGGCTGCAGCCGCAGCAAAATTTCTTCTGCATGCCCCCCTCCCCCCAGGGTTGCATCCATAATTACTTTTCCCGGAGCAGGGGCCAGTAATTCTACGGCCTCTTGTAGCATTACGGGAATATGCCAGGGGCTTTTATGCATCTCTGTGGTCATAACAACCTTTCCTTTTAGAAGGGGAAGTCTTCCATTTTTTCGGCTACAGCTTCAAAAGATTTTCCGGCCTCCTTGCTATATTCTTCCCATTTCTCTCTGCTCCACAGTTCTGCCCGGTTGGAGACGCCGATAAAGATTACTTCTTTCTGCAAAGAGGCGTGTTCGCGCAGGGCGGGAGGAATAAGCACCCGGCCTTGCCTGTCTAGCTCCACTTCGGCGGCCCCAGAGAAAAAAAGCCGTAAAAATGCCCGCGCCTCGGCCCTGCTGGAAGAGAGGCTTTTCAGCTTTGTTTCCAGGGCCGCCCATTCTTTATGGGGATAGATAAACAAACAGTTATCCAGCCCGCGGGTCACCACAAAATTATCTCCCAGCTCTTCCCGCAGGCGGGCAGGAATATTAACCCGTCCTTTTTCATCCATGGTATGCAAGTATTCACCCATTAACATCCGGTAACTTCCTGCCCTTTTGCGAATTTATGTTTTACCACTTCAACCCACATTAAACCACTTCGTATATATTCTGCCCCACTTTTAAAACTCCTGCTTAATTATAAAAAAAAATATAAAAAATTTACTGAAAAAAACGGGAGCACTGCTGTTATCTTTTGTTTTTTGCCGGCAAATTAAAGGGAAACCCAAAAAGTCCTGTCGCCAGAGGGTCAAGAAAAAAAAGGGAAGCCGTCGAAGACTTAAAGCCTTCCGCAACTCCCCTGTTAGGGTCTTTTAGCCCTTTTTATCTTATTCCCCCAAAAAACAAAAAACAGCAGCGTGCTGTTCCCTCTTTCCGCCCTTTTCCCGCATAAAAGCCAGCAGTTAAAGGCGAAGTTTCAATAAGTCGTGATTTTGCTTCAGACTAAAAAATAAAAGTCGAAAAGGACCCGCCGCAGCCAGTTATTTTTCCCCCATAATCAAGCAATAACCCCATCAGATCCTGCAGGCAGCGGTTAAATCAAATATTTCATAAACACCGTCGCCGTATAAAAATAGATCAGCAGCCCGGTAACGTCTTTAATTGTCGTGACAAAAGGCCCCGAAGTAATGGCCGGGTCAATACCAAAATGGTCGAAAATCATCGGGATAAGCGTACCGATGAGCGCAGCCAGAGAGATGGTGATAAACATGGCTATGCCTACCACCACACCGAGCATTGGCCTGCTCCATTGCCAGAGGGACGCAGCCAGGGCAATGACAACGCCGTTAATCAGCCCCATGGTGATCCCGATTTTTATCTCCCGCAGGAAATAGCTCCATATATCCTTCTTTTCAATCTCCCCCGTAGCCAAGCCCCGCACAAAAAGCGTTGATGACTGGGCGCCCACATTGCCCCCCATATCCATGATTACAGGAATAAAAACGGCCAAGATAACAATGGACTGGAGCGTAGCCTCAAAGGTTCCAATCACGCTGCCGGACAAAAGCCCGCCAAAAAGGCTGATAATCAGCCAGGGCAGCCGTTTGCGCACGATACTGTAGACAGAGGCTTCAAGGAGATCCACGCTCTCCACCTCACCTGTACCGGTGAGGCGGTAGATATCCTCCGTGGCCTCTTCCTCAATGACGTCGATAATGTCATCTACAGTAATAATACCCAGCAGACGCTGTTCTTCATCGACCACCGGCACAGCCAGCAGGTCATAACGGGAAACGAGGCGGGCCACCTCTTCCTGGTCCATATCTACCGGGACGCTGATCACGTTTTTTAACATGATCTCCTTGAGCAAAGTCCCGTCCTCCGCCGCAATCAGATCCCGTAAAGAGATCACGCCTGTTAACTTTGTCTGATCATTGATGACATAAACGTAATAGATGATCTCCGCATCAGGGGCCATTTCGCGGAGCCGCGTAATGGCCTCTTCCACTGGAATATCCTCCGGCAGGGCAATAAAATCGGTGGTCATAATCCCGCCAGCCGTATCCTCCCGGTAACGGAGCAGCCCCTTAATCTCTTCGGCTTCCTCGTCAATAAGGGAGAGGAGCTCTTTCGCTTCTTCCGGGGAAAGCTCCCCTAAGAGGTCGGTGGCATCGTCAACGGCCATCTCCTTGAGGATGGAGGAGGCACGGTGTTTGGTTAAAAGGCGCAGCAGGGAGACCTGGTCAAACTCGTCCATCTCCTGGATGATCAATGCCGCCTCTTCATCGGAAAGAAGCTCGAAAAGCTCTTTGCGCTGCTGGTCATTCAGTTCATCTACCAGTTCCGCCAGGTCGCTGGGGTGGGCGCCTTCTTTAATTTTGGCCACAATTTTTTGTAAGACTTTCTGTATGGGCATAAAAAATCACCCGGCCTTGTAACTATTTAATTGATGACCATAAAATACAAAAAAAAATTAACCCCACTATGCCGTGGGCCGCTGTTTTGAACTGCTCTCGGCAGGTGGGTGCCTTCTTACATGCTTTATAGGTCCCCTTTAAGGGGCATCTATGCTACATATAAAGGCAGGCTCCCTCTTCATTGGTGTTAGCTCAAAACTTATGCGGTTTTACACGCGCACAGCAGGGAAAATATTTTCGGCTGACTATTTCAACAATAATATAGCACATCCTCGCCGTTATTGCAAGTACTTGCCCCGCTGCGATCATCATTTCCTGCTTATAGTATAAATATGCAGCTCGCTCAGCTGATGGGGCGATACCGGGGCCGGGGCGCCGGTAAGCAGACAGCTGCCGGCGGCAGTTTTCGGGAAGGGAATGACGTCGCGAATGCTCTTGCGGTCGCTCATAAGCATTAAGAGCCGGTCAAAGCCGAAAGCAATACCGCCGTGGGGCGGAGCGCCGTATTTAAACGCTTCCAGCAAAAAGCCGAATTTGTCTTCAATCTCTGTCTGTGTCAGGCCCAGCAGTTTAAAGACCGTCTCCTGCAGTTCGCGCCGGTGGATACGGATGCTGCCCCCGGCTATCTCCACGCCGTTATAAACAAGGTCATAGGCCAGGGAACGAACCTTTAGCGGCTCGGTTTCCAGGAGAGGGATATCTTCCTCCCGGGGTGCCGTAAAGGGATGGTGGTTGGCTGTAAACCTTTTTTCTTCCCGGTCATAAACAAGCAGGGGGAAATCCAGGACCCAAAGCAGCCGATGCTCCCCTGCGGGGATGAGGTTAAGGCGGCGGGCCAGGTGAAGCCTGAGCTGACCGAGTATTTTTTGGGCATTGTCTTTTTCGTCCGCCACAAAAAGAAAAAGATCGCCGTTTACTCCAGCCATGCTCTGGCGTATCCTTTCCAGCTGGTCATCCGTAAAAAACTTGGCGATGGGGGTTTTAAAGCCCTCCTCTGTAACAACCATCCAGGCCAGTCCACCTGTCCCCCAGGACTGGACAAGGGCCGTCAGGTCATCTAGCTCTTTGCGGCTGAAAGCAGCGCCGCCCTTTACATTGATCCCTTTTACCGAACCGCCCTGGGCCACGGCGTGGTTAAAAACTTTAAAAGCAGATTCCCCGGCAATCTCAGAGATGTCCTTAAGTTCCAGGCCGAAACGGGTATCGGGCTTATCGCTACCGTACCTCTCCATGGCCTCAGCATAAGAAATCGTGGCAAAAGGCGTTTTTAAATCTAGGTCCAGCACCTCCCGGAACAGCCTGGATACCAGAAGTTCCACCTCGGCCATGATCTCTTCCCGACTACAGAAAGATAATTCCAGATCTATCTGGGTAAATTCAGGCTGGCGGTCAGCCCGCAAGTCTTCGTCCCGGAAACAGCGGGCTAGCTGGAAATAACGTTCCACCCCGCTAACCATAAGCAGCTGTTTAAAAAGCTGCGGGGACTGGGGCAGGGCATAAAAATGGCCCGGCGCCGTACGGCTGGGCACCAGGTAATCCCGAGCCCCTTCCGGAGTACTGCGGGTCAACATGGGCGTGTCAACCTCCAGGAAGCCCCGTTCGTCCAGGCAGCGGCGCACAGCCATAAAAAGACAGTGACGCAAACGTAACATCTCCTGCATCTCCGGCCGGCGCAGATCCAGGTAACGGTAACGCAGGCGCAGGTTTTCGTCGGTATCTATGTTATCTTCAATGTAAAAAGGAGGCACCTGGGACCTGTTCAGCACCTCCATGGCCTCCACATTGATCTCAATTTCCCCGCTGGCAAGCCTGGGATTAACCGTTTCAGGCGAGCGGGCAATTACTTTGCCCTTGATGGCCAAAACGTACTCGGAACGCAGCTTTTCCGCTTCCTGGAAAAGTTCGCCGTGCCTTTCCAGGTCAAAAACAAGCTGTACCACCCCGCTGCGGTCTCTTAGGTCAATAAAGAGCAAGCCCCCGTGATCCCTGCGTCCCTGGACCCAGCCGGCAAGTAAAACATCTTCGCCGATATTCTTGCGGGTAATTTCCCCGCACCAGTTTGTGCGCCTAAAAGCCATCACCATTCCACCTCGTCGTCAACTTGTATCTTGTATAAGGTTCGCTTAGCGTGCAAACAAAGATAAAAAAATAGCAAAACCACTCCTCTGATTTTAGCCAATGGAAGAAGGGTTGTCAATTTCAATTACTAGAAAGTCTTACGGCTGTCCAGGAGAATGGTAACAGGACCATGGTTGTGGACAACTACTTTCATCATGGCCTGAAAGATGCCGGTGGAAACCTTTAACCCCTCTTCCCGCAGCAGTTCGCAGACCCTGCGGTAAAGCTCTTCGGCCCAGGCAGGGGGCGCAGCGGCAATAAAGCTGGGCCGGCGGCCCTTACGGCAGTCGCCGTACAGGGTAAACTGGGATACACAGAGGACCTCCCCGCCTACCTCCGGCAGGGATTTATTCATTAACCCTTCTGCATCCTCAAAAATACGCAGTCCGGCAATTTTGCCGGCAATATAACGGCAGTCCTGCTCCCCGTCGCCTGCACCAACTCCAAGGAAAACCACCAGCCCTGTATTGATCCGGCCCACAATTTCCCCTGCCACTTCCACATGGGCCCGGCAGGCCCGCTGCACTACCGCACGCATCTTTAGAAACGTCCTTTCTGTGCTGTGCGGGGGAAACGCTTGTCCGGCGACGAAGTATGGTTAAAGGGGCGTGCCACCGTAAAAACATCCCTTACACGTTTGATTTTATTCATAATAAATTCCAGGCGCTCCAGGTCAGTAACCATAAAGGTCAGGTTCACAGCCATAATTCCGTCTCGCGTAGAGCGGGCATTTACATTGGAGATGTTGACCTTGCACTCACTGACAGCTTGCACTACATCGGTCAGGAGGTGAGGACGGTCCACTGCCGTTATCTCCAGTTCTACCGGGTAAGAAACGTCGCTCTGGACCTCCCAGAAAACCTCCATGAGCCGCTCTTTCTCCCTGGCCGCACGCAAGATATTGGGACAGTCACGGCGATGGATAGAAACCCCCCGGCCGCGCGTAACAAATCCTGATATTTCGTCTCCCGGCAGGGGGTTGCAACAGCGAGAAAAACGAACCAGCAGGTTATCGATGCCCTGGATCCGCACACCGCCGGTGGCACGGCTGGCTTCTTTCCAGGTTTTAAGCGGCAGTACCGGTTTTTCTCCTTCTTCTGCCCCGTATTTTTTGGCGTACTCTTCCCGCAGGCGGGAGATAACCTGCTGCGTGGAGACGCCACCATAACCTACGGCAGCAAAGACATCGTCTGCAGTAAGCAGGTTAAAACGACGCCCCACTTCTTCAAGGAGGTTATCCTTGAGCAGGCGATGCGGCTCCAGATGCAGACGCCGTATCTCCCGTTCCAGGCTTTCCCGTCCCTTGGCAATATTTTCCTCGCGCCGTTCCTTCTTAAACCAGGCGCGGATTTTGCTCTTTGCCGTAGAGGTGATCACCAGCTTCAGCCAGTCACGGCTGGGCGTTCCTTGTTTGCTGGTAATAATTTCCACCATATCCCCTGTTTTCAGCTTATAATCCAGGGGAACAATGCGCCCGTTTGCCTTGGCCCCAACGCAGCGGTTGCCCACATCGGTATGGATGCGATAGGCAAAATCCAGCGGCACCGAACCGCGGGGCAGCTCGATAACATCGCCGCGCGGAGTAAAGACAAAGACTTCGTCGCTGAACAGGTCGATACGCAGGTGCTCCATAAATTCATGGGCATCTTTTAAATCCTGCTGCCATTCAAGGAGCTGACGCAGCCAGGAGAGCTTTTCAGCAAACTCCCGGTCGTCTTTAACCTTTTCTTTATAGCGCCAGTGGGCGGCAATACCGTATTCGGCGGTACGGTGCATCTCCCAGGTGCGGATCTGTACCTCTAAAAGTTCATTTGTGCCGCAAACAACGGTCGTATGCAGCGATTGGTACATATTGGACTTGGGTACGGCAATATAGTCGTTAAAATGCCCGGGAATCGGCCGCCAGAGCGTATGCACCACACCCAGGGTCGCATAGCAGTCCCGCACGCTGTTAACGATGACCCGCAGTGCGGTAAGGTCATAGATTTCGTTAAAATCTTTATCTTGTTCTTTCATTTTATTGTAAATACTGTAAATATGCTTGGGGCGGCCCTGGATCTCCGCTTTAATGCCCGCCTCCTCAATGGCGGCGGAGAGATCGGCAATGGCGTTATTGATATACTCCTCCCGCTCCCGCCTTTTCTTGGCCAGCTTCTCCACCAGGTAATAATAATCTTTACTATTCAGGTAACGAAAGGCCAGGTCTTCCAGTTCCCACTTAATCTTATAAATACCCAGGCGGTGCGCCAGGGGAGCATAGATCTCCAGTGTTTCCCGAGCTATTTCCTGCTGTTTAAATTCGGAGAGGTAATGAAGGGTACGCATATTATGGGTACGATCCGCCAGTTTAACGAGGATTACCCGTATATCCCGGGCCATGGCCACAAACATCTTGCGCCAGGTTTCTGCCTGCTGCTCTTCTTTGGAACGAAACTCCATGCGGCCCAGTTTGGTTACTCCTTCTACAAGGTCGGCTACCTCCGGCCCAAATTCTTTTTCCAGTTCGTCATACGTTACCGCTGTATCCTCAAGCACATCGTGCAGCAACCCGGTCATAATTGTAACCAGATCCAGTTCAAGCTCTGCCAGGATGCGGGCTACGCCCAGGGGATGGGTGATATACCAGTCCCCTGAAACCCGTTTCTGGTTTCCATGGGCGTTCAGAGCAAACTGGTAGGCGCGCTTGATCAGCAGCCAGTCTTCCTTTTTATTATTGTAGCGAGAAAAATTTTTCTTCAGCAACTGCATACTCATATCAGCTTAAGCGGCGCTCCTTCATGCAAAAGGATAAATAATTCCTTTCCACCGGCCTCCAGCAGATATTTCTGCCAGCGCAAGGCCTCCTGCCATTTACGGCGTGCCCATTTATAATCCTCGGACAATTTTAAGCTCCCCAGAAAGTAGCAGCCGCCATCCCCCTGCCTAGGGAAAAGGCGTATATTTCCTTCCTCCTGCTGCAGGCAGGCCGCCTGCTCAAAAATAAGCAGGCAGCGCTCCAGCAGGTGCCGGGTGGAGGGAAAGGGCAGGCACTGCTTGAGGGCTCTCAGCGCTTCTTCGCGGGATAAGCTATGGCCTGCCGCAGCCAGCTCCCGCACAGCCCAAAAAACCTGCTCCAGAACGGAAAGGGAGGGAATGGTAGCCGTTAAAAGACGCAGGTTCTCCCGCCAGTCTCTCTTTCCGTAAAGAAGGTGTACTTTAATATTATTGCCTGATTCAAGGTTTTGCAACAGCTGCTTTAATTGCCGTTCCTGCAGAGGCAGATCATAAAGAACAAGGTGGAGAGGCTTTGGAGGGGCTTCGTTTACCTTCAGCCGCCCCTGATGAGTAAAAGAGATGGCCTGCGCCGAGGAAAAGGAGCTTTTAAGCCGGCGGATCCGTTCCAGCGTATTCACATAGACAAGGCAGTTTTCTTCCCGTTTTGCTAGCTCCTTGAGGTAATGATCTTTCCGGGACAAACCGCGACGATCCACCAGGGTGAGAAGCTCCCCTGCATACTGGTCAGCGTAACGTCCGGCCTGAATCTCCAGCTGCAGAGCCTCTCCGCCCCGCCATCTGTCAAAAGAGAGGGAAAAGAACAGATCCAGCTCCCGCAGGGGATATATTTCCGGCAGCCTGTTCCTGCCGTTAAAACAGATGGCGGTAAAATAAAAACCGTCCCGGGAGAGACTTAGCTGCAGATGCTTTTGTCCCTGCCCCACCTCTTTTTTGCCTTCGAGGTGCCAATTTTCTCCCAGAAAAAGGGGGCGTGGGTTGCCGTAGCCAAATGGTTCGAGCATCTCCAGACCCCGGACCAGTTCGGCGGAAATATCCCGGGGCTGCAGGGGGGCATCCACATAAAAAGCAGGCCCAGGTTCCGCCTCCTCCTGCCATTGACGCAGCAGCCTGTTTAACTCACGGCGCAAAGCAGAAATATTCTCCTCTTTTACCGTTAATCCGGCAGCATTTTGATGCCCTCCGTAAGCAAGAAGCAGATGGGCGCATTGCTGCAGAGCAGCGGTAAGGTTAAATGCCCCGCTGCTGCGGCCAGAGCCCTTCCCCTCTCCCTCCTGAAGGGAAACGAGAATTACCGGCCGGTTATACTGCTCCAGGAGGCGGCTGGCCACTATGCCAATAACCCCCTGGGGCCACCGGGGCGCAGCCAGCAGGAGAAAATCCCTTTCATCTTCCGGCAGCTCCTCGGCCATTTTTTGCGCTTCCGCCAGGACGTCTGTTTCAAGCTGCTGACGGCGGCTATTTTCCTGGTGCAGTTCAGCAGCCAGGCGGCGGGCTTCTTCTTCCTGCTCCGCTATCAGCAGTTTCAGAGCACGGGCAGCATCGCCGAGACGGCCTGCCGCATTGAGACGGGGGGCAAGGATAAAAGAAATGGTCTCGGCAGTAATGCTGCCGCCGCTGTTTGCCGCCTGGCAAAGGGCCGCTACGCCCGGGCGCGGCTTCTTATTCATCAGGCGCAACCCATGGCTGACGAGGACGCGGTTTTCTCCCAGCAGCGGAACTATGTCAGCTACCGTGGCCAAGGTTACAAGATCCAGGTACTCTTCCATCCCCAACCAGGGGTCTTTGCTCTCCTTTGACGCTTTAACCCCCGGCTGCCGTGCCAGGAGAGCCTGTCCCAACTTAAAGGCAATACCCGCCCCGCATAGCTCTTTAAAGGGATAGCTGCACGCAGGGCGCAGCGGGTTTAAAATGGCGCGGGCAGGCGGCAGATCCAAAGGCGGCAGATGGTGGTCGGTAATCACCACGTCCATACCTCGTTCCCGGGCATAGGCAACCTCGGGGTTACTGCCGATGCCGCAATCCACAGTAAGCAAAAGGGAAACTTGCTCCTCTGCCAGCCGCCCGATGACGTCCCTGTTCAGACCATAACCGTCCAGGAGGCGGTGGGGAATATAATACATTACATCTGCCCCAAGTTTACGCAACAGCATAAACAAAAGGGCTGTAGCCCCCACTCCATCCACGTCATAATCGCCATACACGGCAATTTTCCTGCGCTCCCGTATCGCTTCCCAGATTATTTTAACAGCAATTTCCATGTCCTGCATAGCAAAGGGAGAATGGAGCTGCCCTGGATCCGGGTAAAGAAAGCTTTGCGCTCCTTCAACTGTATCCACCCCCCGGTTAACTAGAACACGGGCCAGGGGCAGGGGCAGTTGCAGAGAATCAGCCAGCGCAGCGCATTTTTCCTCGTTAGAGGGGAAAAAATCCCAGACAGCAGACTGCAGATTCTTCCCTGTTCCGTATCTTTTCAAAGCCCCTGTTCTTCCTTTGGTGCACAGTTCCTCCGCCCATGGTCCTGCTCCTCATCTGTACCCGGGCCGTCAGGCACTGCTGTTTTTTTTGTTTTGCCCTCTGCGCCCCCGGAACCTGCGCTTTCGGCACAGGCCCAGCCTTCAGCCCCGGTTGTCTCCTCCTGCCATTGTCCAAGCTGCAACAGCAGGCTATCCCTTTCCTGTTCCACTGCCTGCAGCTGCGTGCGGAGCTCCGTCAACTCGCCCTGCAAGGCGCGCAGGCGTAAAACAGCCTTCACCTGCCTGTAGACACCCAGCAAAAAAATCGTGAGGGCCCCCAAAAAGGCGGCCCCCAGGATAACCAAAACGGCAGAAACATCCGTTTTACCCACCAGATAATTGATCGCAATAGGCTGGTTATTTGCCAGGGCAAAGATGGCGATAAAGATACTAAAAACCAATGCCAGAATTACGCCCAGTTGGCTCACCCTAAGCCCCCCTGTCCCAAATGTTAGCACCTCTGCCCTATATTTCGACAGCTTCAGGGGATTTCCTGCCTGACCGGAGATCTTCCTGCAACCAAGTCTCAGGAAGGGGCCGGCGCCTTTTTTTTCAAACCGGCCTTGCGCCACAACAGCCACAGCGGGCTGGCAATAAAGATAGAAGAATAGGTGCCGCTGACGATGCCGATCAGCAGGGCCAGGGCAAACATTTTCAGGTCCATGGCGCCTACAAAATAATTAAAAGCGATAAAAAGCACCAAAAGAACCACCAGAGTGGTGAGGGAGGTATTAATTGAGCGCATCAGGTTGGCATTGATGCTGTTCTCCACCACTTCTTCCACTGTGCGGTTGCCCCTGTACTTGAGGTTTTCCCGGATACGGTCAAAAATAACAATGGTATCGTTGATGGAATAACCGATAATGGTGAGTACAGCCGCAATAAAGGTGCTGTTTACTTCCAGGCGGAAGAGGGAAAAAATACCGATAATCACAAAAGCATCATGCAAAAGGGCTACAATAGCAGCAAGGGCAAACCTGAACTCGAAACGCAGGGTGATATATAAGATCATCAGCAAAGCGGCGGCCACCAGGGCAAGAAAAGCCTCCCGCGTCAGTTCACGGCCAATCACCGCTCCCACGTTATCAATGCGCAGGACATCCTGGCCGGTCATCTGGGGCCAGCGTTCCCGGAAAGCGGCGATAATCTCCCGCCGGGCCGTTTCGTCCAGCTCAGGCGTTTTTATGACGATCTCGTTCCCCATACCGTCTTCGCCTCGGCCAACCCGCTGCAAGGGTACACCCTCCAGGCCAAAGGGCGCCAGCACCTCCCTGACTTCATCCATGCTGTAATCATCGCCAAGGCGCAGGTGCATAATTGTCCCCCCGGTAAAATCAATACCCAGGTTAAGCCCCACGCTCAACAGGGAAATAAGCCCCACAAGGATAAGCAGGCCAGAAAAAATAAAAGCTGCGCGACGATATTTCATAAAAGGTATATTTATGGTTTTCATAAGCTTATTACCCCCTGTAGCCCAGGTAAGCAGGTTTTTTAAGCAAGCGGGAACGGGCGGCCATGCGTAAAAGCATACGGGTAAGGAAAATCGCCGTAAGGAAGCTGGCCATGATGCCGATGAGCAGGACCACAGCAAAACCCCGGACCGGGCCGCTGGCAACGATAAAGAGGACGAGGGCCACGATTACGGTGGTGATATTGGCATCGAGGATGGCCCGCAGCGCCAGCTCAAAGCCGGTATTAATCGCCGTCAGGATCGTCTTGCCCAGCCGCAGCTCCTCTTTGACCCGTTCAAAGATAAGCACATTTGCATCTACCGCCATGCCGATGGAAAGGATCAGACCGGCCAGACCGGGCAAGGTAAGGGTTGCTTTTAAAGCGGCCAGTACCAGGAAAACGACGGCCAGGTAAACGATGAGGCTGATTACGGAGACCAGCCCGGCAAAACGATAATAAAAGAGCATAAAGAGCGCCACGAGCAAAAGACCGACTATGCCGGCGGAAAAAGCGAGCCTTAAAGCATTTTCGCCCAGCAGGGGCCCTACAGAACGGGTCTCCAGCTCCACCAGCCGCACCGGCAGGGCGCCGGAACGGAGCATCAGGGCGATACTGTGGGCCTCCTCGGCAGAACCAATGCCCGTAATGATGGCATTGCCGTCCGTTATCACCGCCTGCACGACGGGGGCGGAAACGAGCTCCTCGTCAAGGTAAATGGCAATAACCTGGTGCAGGTATTCCTGTGTGGCCCGGGCAAAGATCTCCCGTCCTTCGGCATCAAATTCCAGGGCGACAACGGGCTGGTTGTACTCACCGCGCGTAAAATAAGCGTTTTTCAGGTTGGCGCCGGTGAGGATTACTTCCCCTTCAGGGCTCAAAAAGGTAAGCATGGCCGTGCGCCCAATGACAGCCATGGCCTGGCCCGGATCATCGATGCCGGGAAGTTCGATGCGGATACGCCTTTCCCCTTCCCGTTGCAAGACCGGCTCCACTACGCCCAATTCGTCCACGCGCTGGCGGATAATGGTCATAGCCCGCTGAATTGCATCATAGTCTATCTCCGCATCACCCGTATCTACCGCCTCCAGCAGGACATAAATACCCCCCTCCAGGTCCAGGCCTTTGCGCAGGTAATCGTCCCAGTTCAACAAAAACACGATGGAAGCGGAAACCAGGAGCACAGAAATAATGATAAAGAATAAGGCCTGTAAACCGGCTTGCTTCTTTTTACGTTGCGACATCTTTCCCCTCCTCCACTATTAACGATACCATAAAATTAACAAGTATAAACAACTTTAAATATAAATTTAAGGTCATTTTCTAAAACTGCAACCTTCCAGGGCCAGCAGCCTCGCTTTCCATGCCAGCCCCGCGCCAAAGCCTGTCAACCTTTTCCCGGCCCCAAGCACACGGTGGCAGGGAATTAAAAGGGGCGTGCAGTTGCGCCCCAGGGCTTGTCCGGCTGCTCGGGCCCCACGCTCGTTGCCGGCCAGCCGAGCGATCTCCCCGTAGGTCCTTGTTTCCCCGAAAGGGATGACCGCCGTAAGCTGTAAAACTTTAAGGGTCCAGGCGGAATAAGTGCCAGCCAGGAGGGGGTAGCTCCCCCGTATCTCCCGCCCTCCTTCAAAATAGGCCTTCAGCTCCGGCGCCAATCCCGGCCAGGGCAGCCCTGGCACCTGCACAGCAGCCTCAAGCTCTGCCGCCGGGAGACAAAGGGGTAGCACCACGTAACCAATGCCGGCTTCTTTAAAATATATCTTCAGCGGTCCCGGGGGCAGCTCCAAGAGATATAGCTTCCAGCCCGGGGAATCGGCTGCAAAAACAAAGTACATCTTACTATCCTTCCCGCCGCCCAACCCTTTCCAAAGGAACGCTGCGGTAAAAACAGCTCCGCTCTCCCGTGTGGCAGGCGGGGCCTGTTTGTTTTACTTTCACCAGAATGGTATCGCCATCGCAGTCATAAAGGATCTCCTTTACCTCCTGGATATGGCCCGACGTTTCCCCTTTTTGCCAGAGCTGTTTCCTGCTGCGGCTCCAAAAACAGGTCAAGCCGGTCTCCAGGGTCCGCTGGAAGGACTCCCTGTTCATATAGGCGAGCATCAGCACTTCCCCATTCTCCCAGTCCTGCACGATGGCCGGTATTAGTTCATAGCGATCAAAAGCCAGCTCCGCTGCTGCCATTTTAGAGCCGCACCTCCACTCCCTGAGCGTGCAGGTATTCCTTGACCTCTCTGATGGAGAAATGGCGATAGTGGAAAACAGAAGCAGCCAGCGCAGCATCTGCCCTGCCTTCGATAAGGACGCGGGCAAAGTCCTCCATCTTGCCCGCTCCGCCGGAGGCAATAACAGGGATACTCACCCTTTCACATACGGCCCGGGTAAGGGGAATATCGTATCCAGCCTGTCCGCCGTCTGCATCCATGCTGGTAAGGAGTATCTCTCCCGCACCGAGCTCCTCCACGCGCGCCGCCCAGTCAAGGACAGAAAGGCCCGTGGCCTGACGGCCACCATGGGTATAAACTTCCCAGTCCTCCAGCTGCTCATTCCAGCGGGCATCAATGGCGACCACAATGCACTGGCTGCCAAAAATGCGGGCCCCTTCTTTTACCAGGGAGGGGTTTTCCACCGCGGGCGTATTCAGGGAGATCTTATCCGCCCCTGCATTTAAAATATTGCGTATCTGCTCTATGGTACTGATGCCTCCGCCCACCGTAAAAGGAATAAAAACCTCCTTTGCCGTGCGCCGAGCCACCTCAAGCATCGTTTCCCGCTTTTCAAAAGAAGCGGTAATATCTAAAAATACCAGCTCATCGGCTCCTTCCTTGTTGTAAAAGGCAGCCAGCTCCACGGGATCGCCCGCATCTTTTAAGTCCACAAACTGTACGCCTTTAACGACCCGGCCCTCTTTCACATCAAGGCAGGGTATGATCCTTTTAGCCAACACCATTTCCCCCTCCAAAAAAAATAATGCTTTTTCAGCAGTCTCCTTTACTTCTTTGCTCTAACTTCTGTATGGCTTCCTGCAGATCCAGAAAGCCGCTATAGAGAGCCTGTCCTACAATGACACCCTTTATCCCGTCTTTCTCCAGTTCCTGCAGGCGGAGCAGGTCTTCCAGAGAAGAGACGCCGCCCGAGGCGATTACAGATATGCGCAGTGCCCGGGCCATCTCCTGCATGGCCTGAAGGTTGGGGCCCTCCAGCATTCCGTCACGGGAAATATCCGTATAGATAATCTCCCTGACACCGATTTTCTCCATCTCCAAGGCCAGATCAACAGCCCTGCGGGAGGAATTTTCTACCCACCCCTTTATCGCCGCCACACCGTCACGGGCATCAATGCCCGCTACAATCCTTTCCCCGTAGAGGCCGACCAGCTCTGCGAGCAAGACCGGTTCTTCCACAGCGGCTGTACCCAGGACAACACGGGAAACACCAAGCTTAAAAGCTCCTTCGACGGTGGAACGATCCCGGATCCCGCCCCCCAGCTGCACGGGGATCTCCACCGCAGCAGTTATGGCGGCAATAGCGGGCAGATTTACTGGTTTTCCAGCAAAAGCGCCGTCGAGATCAACTACATGCAACCGCTGCGCCCCCGCTGCCTGCCAGCGCAAAGCTATTTCTGCCGGATTATTGCTATATACCGTTTCCTGTTCCCGTTCGCCGCGGCGCAGGCGCACACACCTGCCCCGGTGCAGGTCAATCGCCGGGATGATGAGCACCTTCAACCATCCTTCCAAAATTTAGAAGCAAGCGCAGGCCTGCTTCCCCGCTTTTTTCCGGGTGAAATTGCAGCCCGTACGTATTCCCTTTTTTTACCGCCGCGGCAAAGTTTACACCGTAATCACAGCTGGCGATCCGGCCCGCTTCAGGAGTAAGGGAAGCATAATAAGAGTGGACAAAATAAAAACGGCTTTTTTCGCCAATGCCCTGGAAGAGAGGGAGAGCGACCGTATCAACTCGGTTCCATCCCATGTGGGGCACCTTGCCGGCAGAGGAGAAACGCCTGATTGTTTCTGTAAAAAAGGTAAGGCCGCAGCTGCCAGGGGCCTCCTCGCTGCGGGCAAAAAAAAGCTGCAACCCCAGGCAGATACCCAGAAGGGGGAACCCCTCCCCGTGGCGCCTCTGCAAGTAGGCAAAGAGCCCTTTGCGCTGCAGTTCTTCCACCGCGCTGCCAAAAGCGCCCACGCCGGGCAAAACAAGGGCGGAGCAGCTGTCAAGGACGGAGATCTTATCTGTGAGCACAGTGGCAAAGCCTAGATAAGAAAAGGCATTGCGCACACTGGTAACATTGCCCATCCCATAATCAATTACACCAATCAATAAACATAAGCCCCCTTGAGCAGATGCATGTATTGTAACACGGTAAAAAATCACTGTCAATGAGCCAACGCAAGGCACGTTCCGGAGTGCCAGAGACACCCAAAAGGGAGCAAAGAGCCCCCGCACAGCCCCTTGCAAAATATACTTTTGAGCTCCGGCAGTAAATTTTGCCTGCCATGTTTTAGAGACGGGGAACCAGCCTGTAATATAATTCTTCATAATAGGGTACGATTCGAGCGGCGGAAAACTGCTCCGCCCGCCTGCGGGCGGCTGCCGCAAGCCTCCCGTGGAGCTCTCCGTCGGTGAGCAGCCGTCTCATGGCCGCAGCCAGAGCGTTAAAGTCATATACAGGAAAAAGCAGGCCGGTCTGCCCATCGGAGACAACTTCCAGCAGCCCCCCCGTATTCGCGGCTATAACCGGTACAGCACAGGCCATGGCTTCAAGGGCCACCAAGCCGAAACTCTCCCTCGCCGAAGGCAGCACAAGGAGATCGGCACAGGAGAGCAAAGGCACGGGATCGGCCTGTACGCCAAGAAAGCGTACATGGGCAGCCAGGCCCATTTCCCCGACCATGCGGGCCACCTTTTCTTTCTCTACGCCGTCACCCACCAGGACAAGGACCACATCTTTTTTTTCCCGGAGCAAAAGGGCAAAAGCCCTTATCAAGTCCGTTACCCTTTTTACGGGGCGGAAGTTTGAGATATGCATGACGATCTTTTCGCCCCGGGGCGCCAGCTCCCGGAGCAATTTACTATTAACTTCGCGCCGGTAGCGTTCCAGGTCAATGAAATTATAGATGACCGCGATCTTTTCCTGCTCCTGCTCCTGCTTCAGCCCCAAAAGAGCGGCGGTCTCCCGGCGCAGGCTAAAAGAGACGGCGGTGACCGCATCGCTTTTTTCTAGGCCATAACGGACCAGCGGCCCCAGCTGCGGGTCGTGCCCCCAGGTGCTGATATCAGTCCCGTGCACCGTCGTTACGATCTTAACCTCTTCTGCCCCGGCGATCTGGCGGGCCAGTATGGCCGCCACGCTATGGGGAAGGGCATAATGGGCATGGATAACCTGGGGTGAGCACTCCTTGAGCACCGCGGCAAGCCTGGCCGCTGTTTCCAGGGAAAAGAGGGGATAAGGAAAGAGGGGGAATTGCCGCAGAGCTACTTCATGGTAAAAGATGTTCTTTTCCACAGTTAAGCGAAAAGGCTTTGCATAGGAGACAAGGTGGATCTCGTGGCCGCGCCGCGCCATCTCTCTGGCCAACTCCACTGCCACAACGCCGCTACCGCCGGGGGTAGGGAAACAGAGCACGGCTACCCTCATGGCAGATTGCTCCAACCAATCAGATCTTCAACCAGGGGCCTGCTGTGAAAAAGCAGCCCTTCCCCATACATGGCCCCTGCCAGGGACCCGAAATAAGCGTCCCGGTTGCGGATATGCTGGCGGAAACCAGGGTCGTTTACCGGCGTGGCCACCGCCCCCCCGCCGGCCCGGCCAAACTGGCTGCGGTGCGCGTCCAAGGCCTTTTCTTTCAGTGCATAAACAGAAGAGACATCAATAATAATTTCCGGAAGCATGTCTACGGTTAGAAGATAATAGTATAATTTAAAGGGGCGGAACGGCTCCCCCGCGACGGGTAATCTCCGCAGCCCGGCAAGGAAAACGGCCCGGTTTAACAGCTCCCCTGCGACTTTATGGTCAGGATGGCGGTCGCCCTGAAAATACGGCGCCAGGACAACCCTGGGTTGCCAGCGCCGCAGGGCGGCAACCACGGCCAAAAGGCTTTCCCGGTCCGGGGAGAGGGCCGTATCGGGCAGGGCAAGGCATTCGCGCATACAGCATTTTAAGATCCCGGCTGCTTCTTGCGCCTCCAGCCGCCGCTCCGCCACCGTCCCATTGCTGGCCATTTCTCCCGCCGTTAAGTCAATAATCCCGCAGCTGTACCCTTTAAGGGCATGTCCAGCCAGGATCCCTCCGACTCCAATTTCCACATCATCGGGATGGGCCCCAAAGGCAAGCAGGTCCAGCACCGTTTATCCACCCTCTTCCGTTTTGATAAAATACAGGTAATGCCCGGGCTCTCCGGGAAATTCCAGAGAAAATTTTTCCCAGAAAGGGAAACCATAAACAAGCAGGTAAGCAACGGGGTTAAAAGCCCGCTCCTGGAGGCGGGAACGGGGCCAGAGCTTCTCGCGTAACGGCTCCGGCCCCCGCCTGGCTTCCAGCAGGTCCTCCGCCGTCTCCAGCCCGAGGCCGGAGCGTCCCGCCAATTCCAGCAGGGCAGGCTCTAGCAGAGTAACCCCCGGGCGGGGGAACAGGAGGGAGGGCTCCAAATTAAAAAAAGCATAGAGACCCTTCAACTGGGCAAAGTAAGCAAGCTCTGCCGGCCCCGCAACATAGGCAAGGCTGGGGAAAAGACTGTCCTGGAAAAGGGGGCGCAAAAGGACATTAGGGCTGAATAAAGCAGGCCGGGCCACAATTAATTGGAAAAGTTCCTCGCGGGAAAGGGAGAGCTCACCACCCGGCGTGTAGTAATAGTCCCTTTCAAGCAGCAAGGGATAACGTTTCTCTCCCCAGGTGATCATGATAAAAGTTTCCTGTCCGCGGCGCTTTACTTGCAGGGGGAAGCCTCGGGCAACTAAAGCTTCTTCCGCCAGGGCAATAACCCTGTGCATCTCCCCCCGGCTCTCCAGGGCCCGTAAGAGCAAAGGGATGTACAACCCCCGGGCCGCCGCCGCCAGGGGATCAAAAAAAATAAGCCCCAGAGCAGCACACAGATGGGACATGATGCGCATAAACCAGCTGCTTAAGGTCTCTTTTCCCGGGGAGATGGTGGTGCGGAGCCACTCCATCACCCTCTCCTGGTGCACTCCGCCTCCGGGCAGATCCAGCCCCTCCAGTTGGGCAAAAAGGTCGGCAAGGGCCTCCTGCTCAAGCTCCAGCTTGCCCGCCGGCAGATGGTGGGGCGGCAGGTTAAGGGACAAACGGGCCACCCTGCCTTCACCGGCAAGCATAGAAGAATGTAACAGGGGCTGGACGTTATGGTCTTCTGAAGCCATCCAGAAAAGGGGCTGCACGGGTACCTGCAGCAACAGTTCCAGGCGCCGGGCCAGCCTGACTGCGGCAAGGGCCTTATAGAGGACAAGGAGAGGACCCGCCAGAAGGCCCGGCTGTTGTCCCGTAATCACAAAAAGGGTGCGCCTGTCCCGCACCTTCTCTGCCCAGCCAGGGGGGGGCTGTACCGGAAGCGCGGCATTAATCTCCACCAGCAACTCCCTCACTTCAGAGGGAAAGGAGCGGCCCTGCAAAAAAAAAGCCCTCCTGCGGTAAGATTCACCTTCTCTGTAATTTCCGTTAAAAAAAGCGACAACCCCCGCCTCCTGCTCCACGTAACGGGAGAAAAAAGGGGGGTAAATGCCGTCGAGGGGAGCGATCCGTTTAAACATCTGCCTTTCTTGCCTTTCCTTCTCTTTATCTGCCCGGCAATTTAGCAATTAAAAATACTCATAAAAGCGTAAAAAGAGGGGGATAGGATCGGATGAATTCAAAGAAACCCAGTAAATCATATTGTCCTTACGATAATAGTAATTATCTGTATGGCAATGGTTAAGGTAGTACACCTCTACATCCTGCAGAAAAAACGACCCGAATTTGCCTCCGTCCTTTAAAGCGGACATACGCTCATTAATTTTGCCCAGATGCTTTCTTGCTTCTAGAGCCGTGTCCATCTCGAAAACCCAGACCGTTACCTGTTCATCAGCGCTGCTGTAATAAGGAATAAAAACCCTGACAATAGGGGCGTCGTAACCATGCATCCGCTGCGCGTGTTCCAGGGCTTCTTTGCCGGAGATTAATTTATCCATATTCAAGCGCCCCACCCGGGCAGGGAAATGGAGATCCGCTTTCAGAGGTTCTTGCCCCGGCATATCAGCATCCAGGGTAAAGGTGCCCAAAAGAGGCGTATAATCAAAGGTTTCCACCCGGCTAAAAAAGAGCGAAGGCACCGTCCAATTGATACTGCTTTGCCCCCGAATCAAACCGCCGTTTAAAGCATAGTAGCGGCCCAGCAGAAAACCAAGGCCAATTAAAAGAAAAGAAAGCAAACAGGTGAAAACAACCTCCCGGCGCATCTGTTCACGCCTTCCTGTTTGTTAATAAGCAATTACTCTGCTGCGTCTTTGTCTTTTTTGTTATTTATACTATATTTCTCCTATTCTATATCCCTCCTCAAAAACCTTCTTCACCCTATGATATAATATTAAAATCGTCAAAAAAGATGATCTATTTTTATTTATGCAGCTGAAAATTATCGTGTAAAGCCTTTACCGCCCGCGGCAGATCCTCGTTGGCAATTAACAGAGAGATGGTAATATTTGAATCCCCCGTTTGCTTGATTTTAATGCCCTGGGTATGCAACGCCTCCACGACACGGGCCATTACACCAGGGATGCTGTGCATTCCTACGCCAACCACGGAGACCTTAGCGCAATCCCGGTCAATGCGGTAGGAAACCCCCAGCTCTTTGAGGATCTCTTCGACTTTGGAGTAGTGCTCTTCTTTGACAGTAAAGGCTTTTATACGCGGAAAGACGCTGATCAGATCAATATTAATCCCCGCAGCAGCAATACGCTGGAATATTTCCAGTTCCTGGGCGGCATGGGGCTGCGCCAGTTCAATATAAAACTGGACCAGGCCCGTAGTATGGGCAATACCTGTTACAGCGCGGCGGCTGCGGGTGCTGAAATTGCCTTCACGCAAGAAATGCTCGCCGGTAATCAGCGTTCCGGCACCGTTGTCTTCGGGGCTTTTAACCACGACGTTTACGTTGTTACGCATGGCAACCTCCACCGCCCGGGGGTGGATTACCTTAGCCCCCTCGTAGGCAAGCTGGCAGACCTCCCCGTAAGTAATCTGCTGGATGACCTTGGCGTCTTTTAAAATACGCGGGTCCGCCGTCATGATCCCGGAAACGTCGGTATAGATCTCCACTTTTTCCGCCTGCAGGGCCGCGCCGAGGATTACGGCGGTGGTATCGCTGCCTCCTCTGCCCATGGTATTTAACTCCCCGTCTTTATCCACCCCCTGAAAGCCGGCAACAACGGGGATGATCTTTCGTTGCATCAGCTCCTGGACCTTCTCCGGCCGGCAGTCAACTACTTCTGCCTCCCCGTAACAGCCGTCCGTAATAAGGCCCGCTTGAGCGCCGCTCAATGCCCGGGCTTCAAGTCCTGCCTGGCAGAGAGTGGCGGCCATGACCACTGCAGAGATAATTTCCCCGCAGGACATGATCAGATCAAGTTCTCGTTGCAGGAGCCCCCCGTATTCCTGCAAAGCAAGCCCTTTTAAGGTATCTGTAGCATAGGGATCACCCTGACGCCCCATTGCCGACACAACCAGGGTAACATCATAACCATCCTCAAGGGCCTCCTTTATACGCTGGACCACCAGCGCACGTTTATCGGCAGTGGAAACAGAAGTCCCCCCGTATTTTTGCACCAATATTTTCAACAAATACCACTCTCCTTGATTTTTCAGATCAGCAGCTCGGCAATCTGGACAGAATTGGTCGCTGCGCCTTTGCGAATATTATCGGCAACCACCCACATATTAAGGCCGTACGGGACAGAACGGTCCTGACGGATACGGCCCACAAATACTTCATCCCGGCCCTCCGTCAGTATCGGCATAGGGTAAAGGAGCTCGGCCGGATCATCCATAACAACTACGCCGGGGAAAGCGGCAAGGGCTTCCCGGGCCTGCTGCGGGGTAATGGGACGGTTAAATTCCACATTGACGGCTTCGCTGTGCCCGTTAAAGGCGGGCACCCGCACTGTCGTGGCCGTGATGGCCAGGTCAGGCAATCCCATAATCTTGCGCGTTTCCCGGATCATCTTCATTTCTTCTTTGGTGTAATCGTCTTCCTCAAAAACGTCGATATGGGGCACCATATTAAAAGCAATCTGGTGGTGCCGCGGCGCTGCTTTGTAAGGTATGCGTTCTTTGACAACTTCTTTCCCTGACAATACGGCCTCGCTCTGTGCCGCCAGCTCATCCACCGCTTCCTTACCCGCCCCTGAGACAGACTGGTAAGTGGCAACTACCACCCGCTTCAAACCTGCAAGGAGGTGCAGAGGTTGCAGGGCTACAACCATCTGAATGGTAGAACAATTTGGGTTGGCGATCAGCCCCTGGTGTTTGCGCGCAGCCTCGGGGTTGACTTCTGGCACAACAAGGGGAACCAGGGGATCCAGGCGAAAAGCGCTGCTGTTGTCAACAACAATGGCTCCTTTTTTTACAGCTTCCGGGGCCAGAATCTCGCTTATTTCTCCTCCCGCGCTGAAGAAAGCAAAATCGACCCCCGCAAAGGAAGCGGGCTGTGCTTCTTCTATAGGGTAGTACCTGCCCTCCACCTCCACTTTTTTATCAGCGGAACGGGAGGACGCCAGCATCTTCCAGTTTTTTACCGGAAATTTGCGCTCCAGCAGCACACGGATAAAGGCCTGACCCACCATACCGGTAACTCCTACGATTGCCACGTTAAACCCAGACATGCAGAACCACCCCTTTGATACAAATATATTAATCTCAGAGTAAAAGGTTGCTTGCTTCCACCAAGCCCCAATCAGTTAAACTTGGCCACTTTTTTGATCCGCTCCATGGCTTCCTGCAGCCTCTCCTCGGCCACGGTAAGGGCGATACGGAAATAACCCTCGCCGTACTCGCCAAAGCCTCGGCCCGGTGTCAGGACCACGCCCGTTTCATCGAGGATATGGCTGACAAACTCAGCAGAAGTAAAGCCGGCCGGCACAGGGGCCCAGAGGTAGATGGTACCGCGGGGCGGCTCCACGGGCCAGCCCGCTTCGGAGAGAGCCTTGACGGCGATATCGCGGCGGCGCTGGTACAGCTCGCGCATACTCCTTAAAAACTCCTCCCTCTGCGGATTGACAAGGGCCTCTACCCCCGCGTACTGGATCGCTTTAAATACGCCTGAATCTAAATTGGTCTTAAAACGGTAGAGCGCCTCCACGGCCGTCCTGTTTCCCACCGCATAACCAAGACGCCATCCCGTCATATTAAAAGTCTTGGAAAGGGAGCCAAATTCAATGGCCACATCCCTGGCCCCTTCCGCTTCCAGAAAACTGATGGGCCGGTAATGATCATAGCCGATCTCGCTGTAAGCCGCATCATGACAGATAAGTAAATTGTACTGCCGCGCAAATTCCACCGCCTGACGGAAAAAGTGCAGCGGGGCCACGGCACCGGTAGGGTTGTTGGGATAATTCAGGTACATGATTTTGGCCTTGCGGGCGATTTCAACTGGAATGCTTTCCAGGTCGGGAAGAAAAGCGTTTTCCTGCAAAAGGGGCAGCAGATACGGGGTCCCCCCGGCAAAAAGGGTGCTGATGCCATAGACAGGGTACCCAGGATCCGGGACCAGATTGACATCCCCTGCGTCGGTAAAACAAAAAGCGATATGAGCGATCCCCTCTTTGGAACCAATTAAGGGCAGCACTTCATGTTGAGGGTCCAGGGTTACCCCATGGCGCCTGAGGTAGTAATCGGCCACTGCCTGGCGGAACTCGGCAAGCCCCTGATCCGGCGGATAATTATGGTTGGACGCCCTGGCAACCTCTTCCTGCATCCGTTTGATGATATAGTCCGGCGTAGGGGCATCAGGGTCTCCAATACCCAGGGAGATGACGTCAACGCCCTTTTCCCGGGCAGCTTTCACTTTTTTGTCAATCTCCGCAAAAAGATAGCGGGGTAATTTGCGTATGCGTTCAGACAGGCGATCCATTCTTGTTCCCTCCCGAGCAGTTCTTTAGTTTTTCAGATCCAGACTCCAGCTTTAGACATTAAAACTTCCATTATATACTTCTTCCGCAGGACCTTCCATGATCACCCTGCCTTCATTTTCCCAGGCGATCTCCAGCTCTCCTCCCGGGAGATGCACCTTCACCCGGGAATGGAGGCGCCCCGTTAGCACACCAGCCACCACAACGGCACAGGCGCCTGTGCCGCAGGCCAGGGTCGGCCCCACCCCCCGTTCCCAAACCTTCACTTCAACTTCTGCAGGGCTTATGACGCGGACAAACTCCACGTTAGTGCGCCGGGGGAAAAGGGGGTTGTTTTCCAGCATCTCCCCCCAGCGCGGCCAGGGTATATCCTGTAAAGAGGGCAGGAAGACAACACAATGGGGGTTACCCATACTGATGGCTGTAAAGTTCAACTCCGTCTCCTGCAGGCTGACTTTTTCGTCGATGACGCGGCGAGCCGGACCGCTGACAGGGATCCCCGTGCTTTCCAGCACAGGAGGGCCCATATCCACCCTTACCGCCCGCACCGCTTTCCCCTCCAGCAGCACCTGTACTTCTTTCAGTCCGGCTCCCGTCTCCAGGGAGAAGTTTGGGCTTTCACACATACCCCTTTCCCAGAGATAGCGGGCCAGGCAACGCAGAGCATTGCCGCACATCTCCGCTTCGCTGCCGTCGGGGTTAAAAATACGCATAGAGAAAGGAGCCTTCTCTCCCCGCTCCAGTAAAGCCAGCCCGTCAGCCCCGATACCAAAATGGCGGTGGCAAAGCTGGGGAGCCCTGGCGGCATAATAATTTTTATCGAGGCCGTACTTCATGTTATTAATTACGATAAAATCATTACCCAGGCCCTGCATCTTGGTAAAAAAAATGACAGACAAGGCGGTTTCCTCCCGAAAGGCAAAGTTAAGAAATTAAACATCCAGGGAAATTAAATCGTCATAGCTCTCGCGGCGCACCACAAGCCGCGCCTGGCCATCCCGCACAAAGAGGACAGCCGGCCTGGGATTGCGGTTGTAATTACTGGCCATGGCATAGCAATAAGCACCGGTGCTGAAAACCGCCAGCAGGTCACCTTTTTCTACCGGCGGCAGCAGAGTGTTTTCGATCAAGATATCCCCCGACTCACATGCTTTTCCGGCAACGGTGACGGCCACCATCCCGTTGTCCGCAGCTTTATTGGCAAGCATGGCTTCATAGCCGGCCCCGTACAGGGCGGGGCGGATGTTGTCCATCATCCCCCCGTCCACAGCGACATAGCGGCGGACTCCAGGGACCTCTTTAATCGTGCCCACACGATAAAGGGTGATACCCGCTTCGCCGCAGATAGAACGGCCCGGTTCCAGCAACAACTCCGGCAGGGGGAAATTCTTCTCTGCTGCCGCTTCTGTCACCGCTGCCGCCAGGTTGGCCACAAAGGTCTCGATGGAAGGGGGGGTATCGCTGCTCCGGTAGCGGATGCCCAGGCCTCCCCCCATATTCAGGCGGGGCACCGTATAATCGGCCTTATCCCTGACCAGGGCCATAAAGTCGAGCATCCGCTGCGCTGCCGGGCGGAAGGATTCGATCTGAAAAATCTGGGACCCGATATGACAGTGGAATCCTGCCAGCTCCAGCTGAGCGGGAACAGAGAGGACAAGCTCCACCGCCGCCAGGGCTTCTTCCAGGGCAAAGCCGAATTTGGAATCCTCCTGTCCTGTTTGGATATATTCATGGGTATGGGCTTCCACCCCCGGCCGCAGGCGTAAAAATACCGCCACTTTTTTCCCTTTTTGACGTGTCAGCTCCATCAAGTCTTCCAGCTCCATCATGTTGTCCACGACGATATTGCCCGTGCCAGTATCAAGGGCCTGCTCAAGTTCTGCCAGGGATTTGTTATTCCCGTGAAAATAGATCCTCTCCAGAGGAAAGCCCGCTTTTAGTGCGGTATAAAGCTCCCCCCCCGAAACCACATCCAGACCCAGTCCTTCTTCAGCCACCAGCCGGGCCATGGCCAGTACCAGAAAAGCTTTGCCCGCAAAAATAATTTGGCCCCTGGGATAATGCTGCCGTAAAGCATTGCGAAAACGGCGGCAGTTTTTGCGCAGCAGTTCCTCATCCATAATATAAAGGGGCGTACCATACCGTTCAGCCAGCTCCACAGTATCACAACCGCCTATCTCCAGGTGCCCCCGTTTATTCACCCTCATTGTTCCCGCCTTTATCATCTCCTGTCACCACCCCCGTAAAAATATAAAACGGCTTTCCGGGATAACCGTCAGCCGTCTCCGGCAAAGCCCGCTTATACCCCCTTAAGCCCCGTTGAGATAGCGCTCCACCTGGACCTTGGGCTTAACGGCACGCTCCAGGTGACAGTCCGCAGATTATTTACCGGCGGACCAGCTTTCAGCCCTCCGGTTAAGGCTGAAAACTTCGGCGGCGGCCCCTTTCCCCCAGTTCACAGGACCGGTCCTCCCCGGGATACTCTTGACCTTCCGCACCTCTACCTCACCCCGCTTTAAAGAGATGAGGCATTGCCTATGCTTTTTTCTTTTGCCCTATAATTTTAACATAAAAAAAACGGGACCGCAACAACCACTTTGCCCACAGATTTTCTTCATTCCGCCGGGGCCGGCAGGCGGGCATGTTCAGGGATTTCTTCTTCACTCACCACGGCGGCAATTATCGCTTTAAAACGCTTGCCTTTGGCCAGGCGTTTTTCCTGCAGGCGCAACATAAAAAACGTCAGCAGCATCAGTATTAGCCCCACACCCAGACCCCACATATCGGCGCTGTCTGCCAATCCCCGCGCCAGGGCAAGGCTGCGGCCGGCGAAGAGCCCGGCTAGCAAGGCAAGCAGGGGTAAAAGATACAGTAAAAACGCTGCCAGCAACATCTCCGCGTTTTTGGCCTCCAGGCGCACAAAGGCCCCTCTGGCGGCACCTATGGGGTTATAGACCTCCACCAGGCGGTCCCGGTCTTTTTCAGGGTCGCCAAAAAAACCGCCGCAGCGCCCACAGTTGCTGCAAGAAAGGCTGGGGCGGACTTTTACGATGGCTTTATCCTGTCCCTTTAGTTCCATTACCTGCCCGTAATGCTCCAAGACAGCTCACGTCCTTCCGTTACCCGGTTATGGCTTCAAGCTGCAGCCAATCATCAGTAGTATAAAACAGGGGACAGGCCCGGATCAAGGATGAAATAAAGGTAAATAATGGGAACATCCCGGAAAGCAGCCGGCAAAGGCCGGGAGACGGTGTAAAAATATTGGTGCGAGCAGCACGAAAAGGGGCTAAACGCTCCTCTAGCCCCTTTTTGTGCAGTTTACAAATCAAAATCCTGCCCCTAAAATCAGGCAAAGGCTTCGGGTATATCTTTAAGGGTGGCATAGGTAAAGACGGGTCCGTCCTTGCAGACATACAAGCTGCCCACATTGCAGCGGCCGCACTTGCCAATACCGCATTTCATCCTGTTCTCCAGGGTCGTATAGATCTGGTCATCGGCAAAGTTTAATTTTTTAAGGTTTTCCAGGACAAAGCGGATCATAATCGGCGGTCCACAGGTAATGGCAATGGTGTTTTCAGGGGAAGGGCTTAAATCCATCAAAAGGGAGGGGACAAAGCCGACGTTGTACTCCCAGCCCTCTTCCTCCACGTCAATGGTGAGATGGCAGGAGAGGTCGTCGCGCCCGGACATGGCAGCGAACTCGTCCTTAAAGCAGAGATCCCCCGAGGTACGGGCGCCGTAGATCATAGTCAGGCCCGCGTACTGGTCCAGGTTGGCTTTGACGTATTCTACAATGGGGCGCAGGGGGGCCTGGCCAATCCCGCCGCCGATGGTAAGGATTTTCTTGCCCTTCCATTCGTCCACGGGGAAGGTGTTGCCGTAAGGGCCGCGTACTGTCAACTTATCCCCCGCTTCCAGCTCATGCAGCGCCTGGGTATTTTTGCCGGCGCGCATAATGGAAAAGCGCAAAAAGTCGCCCTCCGTGGGAGAGCAAGAGATACAGAACATGCTTTCCCCCACACCCAGCTGGCCCACCATGGCGCACTGTCCCGGCTGGTGGCGCCAGTTTTTCCTGGCCACGGGGTCATCCAGCGTTACCTTGAAGGTCTTGACGCAACGTTCGCCCACGGTTTCAAACCAGGCGTCCTCAATCGTTGCCACATAGGGAATATAAGGGTTGGCGTTATTACACATCATAGCGCCTCCTTTACCTGCCGCAGGATCTCGACCAGATCGATATTCACCGGGCAGTAGTTGATGCAGCGTCCACAACCGACACACGCAGTGTGGCCAAACTTTTGCACAAAGTAGCTGTATTTATGGTTAATACGGTTGCGCGTCCGTTCACGGCGCGTGGGACGGGGATTATGGCCGGAGGCATGGAGGGTGTATTCCTTGAACATACACGAATCCCACATACGGCAGCGGCGCCCCTCAAGCCCTTCTACCTCGTCCTGGATGTCGAAACAGTGGCAGGTGGGACAGAGGAAAGTACAGATGCCGCAGCCAAGGCAGGAATTGGCTGTCTCCTGCCAGAGGCTGTGCTCCCAGAGGCCCGGCAGCTTTTCCGCTACACCTGCTGTCTCCACTTTGCGTGTAATCATCTGTTCTGCCTGCCCGTGCAGGCTTTCAGCTGCTTCCCGGTCACCGGCTGCCGCCGTCTCCACCGTTTCCCCGGCAAGGGCCAGGAGCTTTTCTCCCTTCTCCGTCAGGGGCTGCAGCAGGTAAGCATCACCCAGATCCGTCATCAGCAGATCCAGGCCTACAGTAGATGCGGGGCCGCCGCCTAGGGAAAGACAGAAACAGTTGACGCACGGCTTGTTGCAGGCTAGGCCCACCACTGTAGCTTTCCGCCGTTCCTGGTAATAGGGATCGTTATAATCCCAGCCAAAGAGGCTGTCAACTATCACCTGGGCGCGGGCATCGCAGGGTCTGACCCCGAGGACAATATCTACGCCTCCCATTGCCGGCTGCTGGATCTCCGTATTGCCGACCTCATAACGGTAAAGCGTCTCCGTTTGAGGGAAAAAGACGCTCTTGGGCGGCACTGTGGTATTGCTCATCTCCAGCTCCACTTTGCCGCTATCCGTCACAGGAGCAAAGCGCAGGCTTTCACCCACCTTCTGGGGGGCGTAAAGCTTTTGCTCGGCCAGCGTGGCCAGAAAATCAGCAAACTTCTCTTTACGCACTTTTTTCATATCCATTAAGTCCACCTCTAGAGAATGAAGTCTTCTTTGTCGTCGGGTCGATAACTGGCCTGTAACGGTTTGGCTTCGGGATCCACTCCCGGTTCGTATGCATATTTATCCCGTACCTCTTTGGTCAGCTTTCTGTTGAGCTTCATCAGAGGTATATCCACGGGACAGACCCGTTCACACTCACCGCATTCAATACAACGCCCGGCCAGGTGAAAAGCCCTGGCCAGGTGAAAGGCCGTATTTTCGGCGGTATTGACCGAACGCATAATCCACTGGGGGTTCAACCTGTCCAGCACACAGTCCTCACAGTAACACATGGGGCAAACATTGCGGCAAGAATAGCAGCGCATACAGCTGGCAAATTTTTCTTCCCAGAAGCCCCAGCGCTGCTGCGGGCTGCCCGCCTCCAGCTCCCTGACATCGACATAGTCATCGCTGCCCCAGACCGCCACCTCTTCCCAGACTGTTACATCGGCAATTACGGGATTGGGGTAACGGCAAGTGAGGCATTTGCCGGCCAGCACCTCCTGTCGGGGCACCGCCACGCTGCCGCCAGGCAGGTTAAAGACCACCGTGTCACCGTCCCACACGGCGCTTACCGCTTCCCGGACATCAGGGAACTTCGCTTCGACTTTTTTCTGGTCAATAACCCCGCGGCAGGGGCAGCCGATTACCAGAACCCTTTCCCGGCTAATCCCCTGCTCCACCAGCTGCTGCACCACCGCCCGGCTGTCACAACCTTTAACCAGCAGAGCCACTTTACGGCTGTCCGGTTCCTGTCCCCGGGGCACCGGGAGCTTCTCCGCCAAGGTAAGGTAGGTGGCCAGGTTGTTGGTGCAGAGGGGTGAAAAAATGAGCTCCTCCGCCTCCTCCGGCGTACTCATAAAATAAGGAGCGGCACGGAAACCATAAGTGCCCTGTCTCCAGCCAATCAGATATTTTACATCATCCCGGGAGATAGTCTCCCTGGCTATCTCCTTGAGCTTGTCTACGTTCACCAAGAGATCATCCCCCTTACCAATTAATTTTGGCGCGCCGGAACTGCTTAAAGGGCCCGGCCTCCTTCGCCTTTTTGGTTACTTCCCCTACTACATCTTTCCATTTGGCCCCTTCGGAAGCGGAGACCCAGCTCATATTGAAACGGCCCGGTTCCACACCCACATACTCGAGCAGTTCCCGCAGCAGGGTAAAACGGCGCCGCGCATAAAAATTGCCCTCCATATAATGGCAGTCTCCCGGATGGCAGCCTGAAACCAACACCCCGTCCGCGCCCTGCTGCAGGGCATTGACCACATAGAGGGGGTTTACGCGCCCGCTGCACATGACACGGATGACATTGAGGTTAGAGGGATAGTGGGTACGACTGGTCCCCGCCAGGTCCGCCCCGGCATAGGAACACCAGTTACACAAAAAGGCCACGACGTTGGGTTCAAATTCCGTACTCATCTCATGACCCCCAATACAGCAATTTGTGGCAGGATCTGCCTATCCATAAAGGACTTCTGCTGGGCGGACCCGGAGAAACAGGCCGCCGCACAGGCGCCGCAGCCCTTGCAAAGGGCCTCGTTGACCCGCCCTACCTGCACAGGGTTGCCCATGCGGCTAATGGTAACCAGTTCAATGGCGCCGTAAGGACAAATCTCCACACAGTAGCCGCAGCCGCGGCAGGTATTCTCATTAATAAAGGAAATCTGGGCCTGGATCTTTACTTTCCCGCTGGAAAGGAGCACCAGGGCGGAAGAAGCGGCGCCCTTGGCCTGGGCCACTGTGTCCGGGATATCCTTGGGCCCCTGGGCGCAGCCGGCCAGGAAAACCCCGTCTGTAGCCGTATCCACGGGGGCCAGTTTGGGATGGGCTTCGAGATAGAAGCGGTCTGCCGACTGGGAAAGGCGCAGGATGTCGATAATCTCCCGGGCGTCCTTGCGCGGCTCCAAGCCTACGGCCAGCACAACCATATCCACCTCGTCCTCCAGGGGGGTGGCTGCCAGGGTATCCTCCACTTTGATGACCAGCTTGTCCCCCCGTTTGAAGATCTCTGAGGGGTTGCCGCGGATATAACGGATGCCTTCTCGCCGCACCCGGTCGTAAAACTCCTCAAAGCCCTTGCCGAAGGCGCGCACGTCCATATAATAAATGCGTACATTGGCCCCGGGAATTTTTTCTTCCACAAGGTGGGCCAGCTTGGCTGTATACATACAGCAGACACGGGAGCAGTATTCGTTGCCCACGCTTTTATCCCTGGAACCCACGCACTTGATAAAGGCGATATCTTTGGGGACAAAGGCGTTCTCGCCTTCGCCCAGCACAATATTGCCGCCTGTGGGGCCGGAAGCGGAAACAAGGCGCTCCAGCTCCAGGCCGGTTAAAACATTGTCGTAGTCGGCGTAGCCGTATTCCGGTTTACGCGTGGGGTCAAAAGTGTCAAAACCGGTGGCCACGATTACCGTCCCCACTTTGAATTCCACAATCTCGTCCTGCTGCTCGAAGTTAATGGCGCCGGCGGTGCAGGCATCGGCGCACTTGGGCGATTTGCCACACTTGCCCCTTGTCAGGTAGAGGCAGCGTTCCGGGTCAATAGTGTACTTGGCCGGAACAGCCTGGGGGAAAGGCAGGTAGATAGCCGACCGCTTGCCCATGCCCATATCAAATTCGCTGGGAATACGGCCTTTCAGGCGGCATTCTTCGGCGCAGATACCGCAACCGGTACATTTGTCCACATCTACATAGCGCGCTTTTTTGCGCACCTTTACGTCAAAATTTCCCACGTAACCGGAGATATCCTCCACCTGGGAATAAGCCAAAAGCTCGATATTGGGATGGTTGGCCACATCCACCATCTTGGGCGTAAGGATACAGGCAGAGCAGTCCAGGGTGGGGAAAGTCTTGTCCAGCTGGGACATGCGCCCCCCTACCGAAGGGGTCTTCTCCACGAGATAGACTTTGAAACCAGCATTGGCAATATCCAAAGCCGCCTGGATGCCGGCGATACCGCCACCGATGACCAGAGAAGCGGGCTCCACCTCCACTTCTTTCTCATAGAGGGGCTCCAGCAGGCGCGCCTTGGCCACAGCGGCATAAACCAGCTTTTTAGCCTTGGCTGTAGCTTCCTCCCGGTCCTCATGAACCCAGGAGCACTGCTCCCGGATATTGGCCATCTCCAGGTAATAGGGGTTCAGGCCCGCAGCGGCCAGAGTCTTGCGGAAAGTATTTTCGTGCATGCGCGGCGAGCATGAAGCTACAACGATACGGTTTAAACCTTCTTTTTCTACATCGTCCCGGATCAACAACTGGCCCGGATCTGAACACATATAGGCGTAGTTGCGCACAACTTTGACGTTGGGCAACCGGGAAGCGAACTCCCTGACGGCCTCAACATCCACCGTCCTGGCGATGTTGACACCGCAGTGACAGACATAAACGCCGATTTTGGGTTTGTTGTTCATTGCGTTATTCCATCCTCCAGCCAAAGTTAACTGCCAAACAACGAACAGGGAAAAACTGCGGAACGGTCAAGACCATGGAACGGTCAAGACCGCCCCCCAGAATTATCTGAAACCACGAAAGTAATGCCCGCTGTTTAGCCTTTGAGTTCCTTCAGTTTCTCCGTCAGCTTGGGTACTACTTTGAACAGGTCATCCACGATCCCGAGATCAGCTACAGAGAAGATGGGGGCATCGGGGTCCTTGTTGATAGCAACAATAGTCTTGGCCCCCTTCATGCCGGCCAGATGCTGGAAAGCCCCGGAGATACCGATGGCCACGTAGAGCTTGGGCTTTACCGTCTTCCCCGAGGTGCCCACCTGGCGGTCATGCCCCAGCCAGCCTGCATCGATAGCCGCCCGGGAACCGCAGATGTCCGCCTTCATGGCCTTAGCGAGCTCCTCGATAAGGGGCATATTCTTCTCTTCTTTAATCCCCCGCCCCACAGCCACAAGGATCTCCGATTGGGTAATATCCACATCGCCCACTTCCGCCGCCACATATTCCACAAAACGGCGGTAGGCAATATCTTCCTGCAGCGGCGAGGCGACCTTCTCTATGCTGCCGCTCTTGTTTGGCTCCCCTGCTTCCAGCGAGGCTTCGCGGAAGGTCAGGAGGTAAGGGGGTTCTCCTTTAAAGGAAAAGTTGGCGTTGACTTTGCCCTGGTAAAACTGGCGTACGGGCTTGAGCTTGCCGTCTACAAGATTAATTTCAATTACATCGGAAATAAAGGGGAGCTTCAGCTCCACCGCCAGGGCCGGCGCTAAGTCCACGCCCTGAGTAGTATGGCCAATCATGAAAAGTTCCGGCTTATGCTCCTGAATCAGGGGAGCCAGGGCTTTTTGATACTTCTCCGAGTTATAGTCAGCAAAGAGGGGATCGTCCACATAAAGGACGCGGTCGGCATAACCCCTCAGTTTTTCGGCGAAGGCATCGACGCCGCTGCCCAGCAGCACAGCCACTACTTCGCCGCCCGTTTGCCAGGCTACCGCCGCAGCTTTGGTCAACATCTCCAGGGTAATATCCCTGAGTTCTCCCTGGCGGTGCTCCGCCAGCACAAATACGTTACCCATTTATAGTAGCCCCCCTTTTACCAATTTCTCCGCCAGGAGCGCCGCTTTCTCCTCCGGCTCGCCCTCCAAGATCTCCGCTTTGGATTCCACTTCGGGAATATAGAAGTTTTCCAGAGCAATGAGGGAGGCTGCTTCGCTTACTTCCTCCGGAGCTACACCCAGATCTTCCAGCTTCAGGACGGTCAATTCCTTTTTCTGCGCCAGTCTGATCCCTTTAATCGGCGCATAGCGGGGCTCGTTGATCCCGGTCTGAATGGTAATTACAGCGGGCAGATCCATCTCCACGACCTCGGAGATACCGCCTTCCAGCTCACGGTAAACCTTCACTTTACCGTCACCGGCTTCCACTTTTTTGACCATGGCCGCATGGGGCACGCCCAGTTCTTCAGCCAGAGCTACACCTACCGCCATATTGCCGTCGTCGCTGGCCATACAACCGGTGAGGACAAGGTCAAACTCCTTCCCCTTTATGGCTGCAGCAAGCACCTTGGCTACCTGCAGGGGGTCGACTTCGTTGATCCGGGGGTCGTCGATGCGTATGGCGCTGTCGCAGCCCTTGGCCAGGGCCATGCGGATCATCATATCCGCATCCTGCGTCCCAGCGCAGACGATCTGGACATTGCCCCCTTTTGCTTCCTTAAGCAGCACAGCTTCCTCTACGGCATAGTTGTCGGATTCGTTAATGTCGAAGGAGAACTTGCTGCTATCTACGCCCCGGCCCGTATCGTCCACCTTTACAATGGCTTCAGAGGTATCGGGTACCCTTTTGATACAAACAAAAATATTCATTCTTTACTCCACCTCCTACTGTTTTACATCCAGCTCCGGCCTGCCAAAGAGCTATTCCACAAGGTCGCCGATGATTTCAAGAATCTCGGCCACGCGCAGCTGCTCCTCCAGGCCTTTGGCTTTGATCGCGTCATCCAGGGTCAAGACACAGAAAGGACATGCTACAGCAAGAATATCGGCGCCCAGCTCACCGGCGTCACGGGCCCGTGTCTCGGCCAGACGTTCCTTCTTGGATTCTGTCTCCACCCACATCTTGCCGCCGCCCCCCTCACAACAGAGGCTGCGCTCCCGCTTACGCTCAAACTCCACTACTTCTACCCCGGGGATCTGCTTTAAAATGGCGCGGGGCTCGTCGAAAACGCCGTTTTGCTTCCCCAGGAAGCAGGGATCATGGAAAACGATTTTCCCGGAAAACTCCCGGTCAAAACTGAGTTTTTGGGCTTCCAGCAGCTCGGCGATAAGCTGGGTATAATGGATAACTTTGGGCTTTAAGCTGGGGTACTGATTCTTAAACGTGGAAAAACAATGGGGCGAGATGGTGACGATCCTCTCCGCGTTAAACTCATTGAGCAGTTCCGTGTTGCCTTCCACCATCTCCATAAAAAGGTCTTCCTCGCCCAGGTGATGCACTTCGCTGGCACAGCAGGCTTCGTCATCCCCGACAAAACCATAATCCACGCCCGCCTTGTTCAGCAGTTTTACCAAGTTCTTGGCCAGGATCTGGACGCGGGGGTCATAAGCGACGGTGCAGCAGACAAAGATCAGGTTTTCCACTTTCTCACCGGGCTCCGCAATCCTGACCTCTAGGCCCTCCATCCAATCGGAACGGGTCTTGCGCGGCTTGCTCCAGGGATTGCCCTCTAAAAAGACGCTCTCCAGGGCGTCCCGCACTGTGGGCTGGACAACCCCCTGGTCAACCACGAGAATATTGCGCAGGCCCATTAGGACCTCTACCGGCTTTAACCCCTTGGGACAGCGTACCGCGCAGGTGTTACAGGCCGTGCAATCCCAGATTTCCGGCAATTTCGCCAGGTCCTCCAGCATGCTCTGATCCAGGGAGTTATAAACAAAGCGGCGCACATTCAGGTTGGTACGTACAGTTACGGGGCAACCGCCGGTACAACGCCCGCACTGAACACACCCGTAAAGATCATACTTCTGGATAAAGTCCTGCAGTTCTTCGTTCATCAGTGTATTCATCTTCATACCTCACTTCAGGAAATAAAGAGTACCGCCTTTACCAGTTGTCTCTACTCCTTGCTCTGCTTCCTGCACCTCCTGCTATAAAATTGTTCTTAAACATGAAAAAAGCAACATTTCCAAAGGAAGAGCATGACCCTGGCTCTTTGCCTTGCCTTTGCCTTGATTTTTGACTTCGACACAGGTAAAAAAAATTCCTGCTTGCCACCCATTTTATATCTAAAAAGATAATTATTTGGTCGTTATAAGCTCGAGCATCACGATTCATTAATTTTACATAATATTTTTTGTAAAAGAAGGATTTTTCAGGCAAGATGTCGAAACATATCCAGGCAATACAAATTTTATGTAATGGGACAATTTTTTGTCATCATTGCCGAAGGAGGCATCTGTGTGACCATGCCCCAGAAAAAACTGCTCTCCCGTATTCAAAATCTGAGAGAGCAGCTCAATAAACAGGTCGATGAGAACAACCAGATCATCCTGGACAGCCGCACCCTGGAATTAAGCCGCGAGCTGGACAAGCTTATCAACCGCTACACCAAAAAATACTTTAAGCCCGATTAAAGCTGAACCTGGCAGCTACAGCCCGGGGAACTTTAAAGGTATCCGCTCATCGCCGACACGCCTGGTATATTTACAGCCGTCAAAATACTCCAGGATAAGCTGCGCGCTTTTACGTGAGCTCTGCAGCAGGTCCCTGTACTGCCCCAGGGTTACGCTGCGGTTGCTGCGGAAATGCTCCCGCAGGACCTCCAGGCATCTGTCCACAGCATCCTTATGCAGTAAAAGGTCTTCCCCCACCTTTACGGCCAGCCCCTGCCAGAGCAAGTAATCCAGCAGCATCTCGCCTTCCTCTTTTCTCAGGCCTAGCTGCGTCCATATTTCGCGGACGGGCAAAGGGTTCAGGGCCGCCTGCTCCAAAAGATCAAGCAGTTGCCGCAGCTTTTCCTCCTGCCCGGGGGCCGGGCGGGGCGAAAACTCTTCCAGGGCAACTATCTCCCCTTTAATCGTAACCAGCCCCTGCTGTTTAAGCTGATCCAGAAGGGCGTCATAGGGCCGCCCCATCATTTTACGCGGCAAAAACCCGCCCAGGAGAGATTTTGGCATGCCAGGCAGCAGCGGTTTCTCCCGGTGATAGGCAGCGAGCCTCTCTTTAATCTGCTGCTCCCAGGCTGCACGCATCTCCCCGGCCACGTACAATTCGCCGAGCCTTGCCGCGTCTCCCTCCTGTATAGCTGCCTCCAGCATATCCCTTAACTGTTCCGTCCCCAGTTGGGTCAGCTGAGAGAGCTCCGCCAGGGAAGCCCCCCCTGCGGCCCTGAGCTTTTGCAGAACAAAAGGCCGGGGGTCCTCCTGTTCCAGTTCTTCCAGGCGGGCCAGGACTTCGGGGCGGAAACGGCGGTGGCGGGGAGCCTGGTCGTCAAGGATTATCCCGCCGCCGATAGTAACCATGGGAGAATAGGAACGGATGATGAAACGGTCGCCGCGGCGGGCGACCAGGGGCCTATCCAGACGGCACTGTACAAAACCCTCCGTGCCCGGTGCCAGCTCGTCGCCTTCCAGTAGCAAAAGGCGCGCCGTCACACGGGAAGTCCCCAGGTAAAAGTGCACCGGGGCAAGGTTGCCAAGGGGCCGGGCGCCGGGTAAAAGGCGCAGCCTGGCGTCACAAAAACGGGTCAGGCGGCAGTAACCCGGAGCAGCCATGACACTGCCCCGTCCCAGCTCCCCCCGCTCCAGGCCGGGGATATTTACAGCCACGCGCTGCCCGGCAGAGGCTTTCTCCACCATGCCGCCGTGCACCTGAATGCCTCGGACGCGCAATTCGCGGCCCGGGGGCAGGACCTCCACGATCTGGCCCACTTTTACCGTCCCGGCGAGCAAAGTGCCCGTAACCACCGTGCCAAAACCGGAAATGGAGAAAACCCGATCCAGGGGCATATAAAGGGGCGCTTTATCATCACGCTCCGGCAGCGTCTCTCCCAGGGCGTTAATTGTCTCCCGCAGCTGCTCAAGGCCCTCGCCGGTAACAGAGGAGACGGGGATGATGGGGGCTTCGGCAAGAAAAGTAGGAGCCAGGAATTCCCGCACCTCCTCTACAACCATCTCCAGCCACTCCCCGTCCACCAGGTCCCGTTTGGTGATAACCACAATCCCTTTTTTGATCTGTAAAAGCTCCAGAATATCCAGATGCTCCCGGGTCTGGGGCATAATCCCTTCCTGGGCGTCGATCACCAGTAAAACCAGATCGATGCCCCCAATCCCGGCAAGCATGTTGTGGATAAAGCGTTCATGTCCAGGGACATCGATTACGCCGGCAATCCGGCCATCATTTAAAATGAAAGGGGCAAAGCCAATATCAATGGAGACACCCCGTTCCTTCTCCTCGATAAAGCGGTCGGCATCCACGCCGGTCAGGGCTTTGATCAGCGCCGTCTTTCCGTGGTCAACATGTCCGGCTGTCCCGATAATCATGACCTTAACCCCGTTTCCTCTTGCCGCAATGCCCCAGAGCCTGAACCGAGGGCTTCAGGCAGAATATCGCCGAGTATCTTGTCCTCATGGGCCATTACACTCCGCAGATCCAGAAGGAGGCGGTTTTTGTGCACCCGTACAATTACCGGGGGATCGGCACGGCGCAGTTTCGCCGCCAGCAGGCCGATATTTTCCCTGTTTGTCTCTAGACAAAGCTGCACGCTGGGCAAAGAGGCAAGGGGAAGGGAACCTCCCCCTACCCTGGCCTTTTCCCGAGAGACGGTCACGCGGATATGCCCCGGCAGCCTCCCCGCCAGGAGCAGGGCCAGGTTTTCTGCCCTGTCACGTAGCTCTTCCTGGGAAACGGTAAGCATACGCAGGGTAGGTATCTCCCTGAGCGCGCGCCGCTCATCGAGATAAAGGCGCAGCGTCGCCTCCAGGGCCGCCAGGCTTAACTTATCCATGCGCAAAGCACGCAGCAGTTGATTTTCCCTGATCTGCTGCAGATACTTTTTTTTGCCCACGATAATACCGGCCTGGGGCCCCCCCAGCAGCTTATCTCCGCTGAAAGTAACCACATCGACCCCCGCCATAATGGAATCCTGGACCATAGGCTCCCGGGGCAGGCCAAAACGGGCCAGATCTATAAGGACACCGCTGCCCAGGTCTTCCATACAGGGAAGGTCATACTCCAGGGCCAGCTTCACCAGAGCATGGTTGGGGACGGAGGTGGTAAAGCCCAGGATCTTATAGTTGCTGGTGTGCACTTTGAGCAAAAGGGCCGTCTGTGCGTTAATCGCGCGGCGGTAATCTTTGACATAGCACTTGTTTGTCGCCCCCACCTCAATAAGCCGCGCTCCGCTGCCGGCCATAACCTCAGGTATGCGAAAGGAGCCGCCCACTTCCACCAGCTCTCCCCGGGAGACGACCACCTCCCGCCCGGCAGCCAGGGTGTTTAGGGCCAGGAAAACAGCGCCGGCATTGTTATTGACCACCAGCGCCGCCTCGGCGCCGGTCAAGCGGCAGAGCAGCGCCTCCACGTGCTCATAGCGGGTGGAACGTTTCCCCGTCTTTAAAGACAATTCCAGGTTGCTAAAACTGGCTCCTATTTCCCTTATAGCTTCCACCGCGGCCGGTGCCAGGGGAGAGCGCCCCAGGTTGGTGTGCAGGATAACCCCCGTAGCGTTAATAACGGGGCGCAGGCTGCGCGAAGTTTGTTCTGTAATATACAGGAGCGCTTCCCCGGCTAAACGGGCAGGGGTGAAGTTCATCTCTTTTAACTCTTCCGTAGCAGCGTTTATGATTTGCGCTCGTTTGCGCGCCACCACATCCCGTACCGCCTCCACTACTACGGAACGGGGAAATGCAGCCAGGCAATCCAGCAGGATCTTTTCCTGTAAAATCCTCTCTACAGAGGGTAAGTGGCGCAAATAATGCTTATGTTCGTCTCCCGGCAAGTCTTTTCCCCCTCTCTTTTCCTGAAAAAACGCGCCTTACAGGCGGTAGACCATATCCCCGGCTTTTACCTTTCCGTCTACTTTCAGGCCGATAAGCTGTCCTGCTTTTGCTTCATTAATATTATTGTGATCAATCTGCATCGAAGCCACAACCTGCTCCAATGCGGTGCCGGGACCCACAATCTTGATCCTGTCACCCACTTTAAGCGTGCCATCTAATTTTACCACAGCTACAGAAACCTTGCTAAAAAAATTGCTGACCTTGCCCACTGCTTCTTCCATCCTTTTCATCTCCTTGCTGAATTTTCCCCGGTGATCCGCCAGGCACCGCCGGACCGCGGGCTGCAGGCGCCCTTGGGGCCTTATTAATATTTTATCCAAAAATAATATTAATTGCATAATTCTGCTTTAGGCCTACAAATCCTTTTTTAGCGGCCGTTTTATTGCCCGGGCAAAGACAATGTGATAAGATAAGGGCATAGTTTTGCCCGGGACAAGACCGGCGAGGCCGTAAAGGACCGGGGCGGAGAGGATAAAAATGGACTGGCTGGAGATAACGCTTATCGGCTTGCTTTCCGGCGTTCTGGGCACCGGCTCCGGCGGCGTGGCCATTTTATTTTGGAGACGGCCCTCAGACCGTTTTATGGGGACCGTGCTCGGTTTTTCCGCAGGGATCATGCTTTCCATCGTTTTTCTGGAGCTGGTGGAAGAAGGGTTGGAGGTAGGGGGACTGGCACCTGCCCTGACGGGCCTGGCTGTAGGCCTGGTCATTTTCTGGCTGCTGGACAACTTTTTGCCGCACAGGCATTTCTTCTCTGCAGAGAGACCAAACGGAAGTTATCTCAAAAAGGGCCTGCTCATTGCCGCAGGGATTGCCCTGCACAACTTTCCCGAAGGGCTGGCCATTGGAGCAGGTTATACCGCCTCTCCGTCCGTGGGGTTAACCCTGGCCATCCTCATCACCGTCCACAACCTCCCCGAAGGGATTGCCGTAGCCATGCCCCTGCACTACGCGGGCAGCAGCGCACTCCGCGTCCTGGGCATAACGGCGCTGGCCGGCACGCCCATGGGTTTGGGCGCTCTTTTTGGTGCCCTCATCGGCGGCATTTCTCCCTCTGTTCTCTCCCTCTCCCTGGGCTTTGCCGGAGGGGCTATGCTCTATATTGTCTGTGATGAAATGATCCCGGACGCTTACCAGGTGGGGGGGGCCCACCTGCCCATCCTGGGCATCTCCCTGGGCGTCATCCTGGGCGTCGTCCTTACAGCCTGGCTCTAGCAGCCGGGCAACAGGTATTAATAACAATGTAGTTATAATATAAAGATACACTAAATATAAAACACATTAACAAGAGGGGAGTATCATGAACCTAAAACCAGGCCAGCTCCTTGTCTTTATTGTTTTCTGCGTACTTTTTATTTTCGCCCTTTTCTTTCGTACCAGCATCGCCATTATCGTAGAAGACCTTACCCGAGAGTTTGATCTGCCCGCCGCCGCCCTCGGACTCATGTCTTCTACCTTTTTTTACGCCTACGCCCTTTTGCAGCTGCCGGTGGGAATCCTCTCCGACCGCATCGGGGTACGGAAAACAGTCCTCTTTTTCGGCCTGCTGGGTGTAGCCGGCTCCCTGCTTTTTGCCTCTTCCAGCGGGGCCCAGTCAGCCACCTGGGGGAGGATGCTCACCGGTGCAGGAACGGCAGGTATCTGGATCCCGGCCCTTAAATACCTCTCCCTTAATTTCCATCCCCATATTTTTGCCACCCTATCAAGCATCATCAGCGCCGTAGGCTGTCTCGGCCTTATGCTCAGCACCCTGCCCCTGGCCCTGCTGGTGGAGGCGCGGGGCTGGCGCTTCCCCTTTTTCCTGGCGGCAGCGCTCATGTTCCTCCTGGTAATCGCCGCGTGGCACCTGATGGGCCGGGGCGAACAGCGCAGGGCTTCGGCCTCTACGGGCGCTTCACCGGACAGAGAAACGCCTGCCGGCAAAACCACGCCCGCCAAAGGAGAGGCAGAGGCAAAGGCAGACCGGACAGACCAGGCAACTCCAGAAAAACCTTTCTGGCGGCACCCTGCCTTCTGGTACTTTGCCTTCTGGGCTTTCCTTTTTTACGGGACGATCTTCAGTTTTAACGGCCTCTGGGGTGCCGCATACCTGCAGGACACCTTTAAGCTCAGCCGCGAGGCTGCAGGGGCGCACCTGCTCTTTTTGTCCATCGGGCTCCTGCTGGGCAGCCTTTTCTGGGGGTTCCTTTCAGACCGCTTCGTGCGGGCGCGCCGCCCCCTGGTCCTTGCCGGCACAGGCACTTTTTTCTTGCTCTGGGGAGCTCCTTCTTTTATGTACGTTTATCCGGGGACTTTCCTGATGTCCCTGCTTTATTTCCTGCTCGGCCTCTGCGGCATGGTCTTTCTCCTGGTGGTCAGCAGCTCCAAAGAATACTTCCCCCTGCGCACGGCAGGAGCGGCCATGGGCGCGGTAAACTCCCTCATGCTCGGCGGAGTGGCAGTCTTCCAGGGAATAACGGGCTACCTTTTGGGCCTCTCTCAGGCAGCGGCTACAGTGCTGCCGTACCGCGTTATTTTCATCTTTTATTTTGGCGCCATCAGCATCGCCTTTTTCCTGGCGCTGCTCATGCCCGAGACCTTTCCCGGGAAAACAAAAAAGCCGGCCCTCCCGGAAAACTACCATATAAATAAATAAAATAAAGGCGGCCCGGAGAGAAACGGCAACAATAAAGCGTATATGATATGTATGCTTTAAATTATCGCTCAATCAATGCTAAAGCGCTCCTTATGGCGACAGCCAATGCAGATTAGATCCACATCGCCGTCGTTCCATACCAGGACAACGGCCTGCTCCCCGTCGCAAACGGGGCATTTGATGATATGGCTGTCTATAACTTCAGAAACATACTCCTCCATGTACTCCTCTGAGCTCATCTTCTGCCTCCTTCTTTTGTCCTTTCTGAGCAATATTGTATCGGCATAAACGCCCCCTGTCAATTTGGCGCCGTACCAGGCCCTATGCTGTCTGCGGATTTTTTAAGCTCTTTGAACTTAAAGAGAACTCGGCTTTAATCTACTTCCTTTAACCTTTCCAGCAAACGCTCCGCCTGAGGGCTGCAAACATATTTCTGGGCGGCAAAGCGCTCCAGGATTGCCACCTCTTTGCGGTGATCCTTCTTTTGCCTGTACATGGAGGCAAGCATCTCATAGGGCCAGGGCGCTACCCCCCACTCCCTGGCTTTATCTTCCTTTTCAAGGTCGGAGATATAGCGAAGCAATTTCTGCTCTATTTCCTCTTCCTTTTGTTTACAGGGGGCACAGGTCCTCTCTCTGTTAAGCTTCAAAAAAAACCCTTTTTTTCCACAGACAATGCACTTGGCCACGCCCATCTCCTCCTTGCCTTGGAATACCTTAGGGTTCTTTTTCTACAAAATAAGATGGCGGGAGTAGATGGGAATCGAACCCACCATGGACCTCGTCAGCCCACCACCGGATTTGAAGTCCGGGGGCGCCACCAGGCCGCCAGCTACTCCCGCATAGTCATAAACATCGATAGAATCGGGATTTCCGGGGTTTATTATACCACTGTGCAGAGCTAAAATCAAGCTAAAAACACCACGAACAGGTATGATGGGAAAAAGCCCACAAGAAAACGAATATGGCCTAAATTAAGGCCACGTTTTTATCCATCTTATTGGTTTTTTTCATATTAGCTTTTTTCATCTTGATAATTAATTACTCCTTTGTTGTTGAAATTACACCTTACCCAAGTGACCCTAACCACACCCCCACAAACCGAAACCTTTTTTATTTTTATTGCAGTTTATCCATTTACCGGGTCAAAGGGCAATTCTGGAGGCTTTGCTCCTGCAGTCGAAGGTATTGGATCCAGAACAGCCTTTTTGCCTTCCACGCCCCTTTCCTTACCTGCATGCGGACCCACCATTTAAACGCTTCATCACAAAAAGCCAGTCAGAGCCATATTTTTATTTTAATCATGTCCCTGGCACCACCTCCCCAAACTGCAAGCTCGCATCAAATCGGCTTTTCTCTTTTATCCCCTCGCAGCAAGCATCAACAAACCATTCCACAAACTCCAGCATTTCCCGGCAGGCAGGTTCGTCCACGGGGGTGATGCCGTGGGCCATGAGGGAGTTGTTTCGTTTTTGCAGGTGGCTTAGCATAGTACTTTTGTACCTCTCAAAAATTTTGCCTACGGGCGTTTCCAGGCGGGCAAGGAGGGTATAATTTTGTATAAGGCCGAGGTCGATGGTGCCAGTGCGGGGCTCGCGCAGGGCTGCGTACTCTCCCTGCAAGTGGGTGGGGAGTTTGGCTATGTTGAGGTTCCCTGTGTGCAGGGGTTCGTCCCAGCGAAGCAGGTTTAGCTGGCCGAACATTTCCAGAGCACGGTAGAGGCGGGCCACAGCATCGTCGTAGCGGCCCTGGGCAATGCGGCGGCGGGAATTGAGTATAAGATCAAAGACGGGATCGAAAGTGAGGAGGTGATGCCGGCCCCGGTAGCCGGTGGCGGCTGCGGCCCGGCTTTCTTCTTTCAGCAACTCGGCCCAGATAGTTTTGCTCTTAATAATGCGGCCCAAAAACTGGACATATCTTTTAGGGACACTGTCTTTTTCCTGCTTGAAGATGTCGTAAGCTTTGCTATGGTCGAAACGGTCCCAGGCCTCATAAGCTTCGCAAAGATAGCGGATTTTTTCCAGGCGGTCGTAAAGGTTATCGTCGTAGATGGGCCTTGCTTTGATTTCCTTCAATAAAGAAAGGCAGGATTGGTAGTGGTAGCCTTGCCAAAGTACCTGCAAGAGCTGCAGTTTTTTTTCCACCATGACGGGGGTATTGTCAATGAGGCGTGCACTCTGGGTACCGCTTTCTACTTTTTGTAGGTCGAGGCGACGGCCCGAGACGACGCAGAGGGTGACCTTACCATCGTCCATGGCAGCTGCGGCCAAGCCGGCAGTCATGGACTTGGTGCCGCCTGTGTAGTCGGCCAGGATCTCCACGTAGGGGTCTTTGGCCCGCTCTTTCCAGATAATGCGGCTCGCTTCCAGGTAGCAGTTGTTAATATTATCAAAACGGGAAATTCTGACAATGGTATATTGTTCTGGCTCCAAGCCGAGCTGGGCGGCGATGCTGGGGCGGGTTTCCCCTGTTGGAGCGCCGCAACTCTGACATGTACAGACCTGGCCGCAGGGTTTGCCAGGACCATCCACGGTGTAATAGCTCCCCAAATGGGATGAGCCCGGTGTATCATCGGAACAAAGAAAATAGATGAAATCCGGCTTGTTGTGTTTGATCGAGCTTACAAGGGGCTCGTCGGAACCGCCTACGGTCAGGATAAGGACTTTGCGGGGCATCTTTAGCTCCTTGACAGGTATCTTCTCCATTTAAACTTAAAAAGGGGCAAAAATGGTAACAAAGCGTTTGCCGTTTCCAGCTATTTTATTACAGTCAATTCGTATTTTCTGTTTACTCTCCATGTGCTTGTTTCGCCATATTATGCTCCAATCCCTCTTTTTTTGCAAGGGTATAATCATTTTTTTTTAAAGACCGAGCAAAAGGGTTTTTTAAGCTAAATGTAGAATTACTAGAGACGACGACCAAACAAACGGTTGGAAAAATATTTCACAGATAGGAGTATTGCCGATGGTAGATTTGCAAGCAGTAGCACAGGCGATGGGCGAACTGGACGAGGAGCGGCTAAAAGAGCTCCTGGCCGCCTTTGTGGCCGGCAAGCCGACGGCGGAGGAGGCGATGCAGGTAATCAGCGCGTGCCAGGAGGGGATGGCCGTGGTGGGGGAGCTGTTTGAGAAAGAGGAGTATTTTGTGGGGGACCTGATTTTTTCCGGCGAACTGCTCATGGGGGCAATAAACATGCTGAAGCCTTTTATCAGCGGTTCCACTGCGGAAAAAATAGGTTCTATTGTACTGGGTACAGTCCATGGAGATATCCATGACATAGGCAAAAACATTTTTAAAAATATGTCCGAGGCGGCGGGTTTTGAAGTGCACGATCTGGGGATAGACCAACCTCCCAGCGCCTTTGTAGAAAAAATCAAGGAAGTAAAGCCGGCCATCGTGGGCATGAGCGGCGTATTGACCCTGGCCCTGGAGTCCATGAAGGAAACCGTTGAAGCCATTGAGGCTGCCGGGCTGCGAAACGGCGTGAAAATCATTATCGGCGGCAACCCCGTGACCAAAGAAGCCTGCGCCTATATCGGCGCCGACGCTTTTACCAACAATGCCGCCGAGGGCGTAAAAATCTGCCAGGGGTGGGTGAAATAAAGTGTTTGACGTCGAGGCATTACGACAGGAGCGCACGGAGATCTATGAGGACCTTTTCAATAACAAAATCCCCAGAAGGGTCCCGGTCAACATTACCTTGCCCTTTGAGCCCATAGCCCAATACGGCGGCCTGGACCTGATGGTGGCCCAGTGGAATCCTGCCCTGGTGGAAGAAGCGGCGGATAAAATATGCCAGGTGCTCTTTTCCGATTCCTGCCCTTTTTCAGGTTCTCTGCGCTTCCCTTCATATTACCAGTCGCTGCAGTCCCAGTCTTTTGTCATGGGTTCAAACGGCTTCATCCAGCATCCCGAAGTGGTGGGCATGCTGCCTGAGGAATACGATTACCTCATTGAAAAGCCCTTTGACTGCCTGCTGGAACGGGTGTTGCCCCGGCAGTACAAGGCCCTGAAAATGGACGAGCCCTTCACCATGGCTATCAACTTCGCCAAGAGCCTTCTCTGCTACCAGCATGACATGGCGCAAACAGGCGCAATTATCACCAAGCTCAAAGAGAAATACGGTTACTATTCAGGGGCAGACCGGCGGGCAGGGGGGTTTACCCAGGCGCCTTTCGACTTCCTGGCGGACCAGCTCAGGGGCTTTAAGGATATCAGCATGGACGTAAGGAGAATGCCGGAAAAAATCGCCGAAGCATGCGAGGCCCTCTACCCCATCGTGCTGAAAAAAGGTATGCCCACAACCATAAGCAACAATGCCGCCGTCTTTATGCCCCTGCATATGCCTACTTTCATGCGGGAAAAAGATTTCGCCAAATTGTGGTGGCCCACCTTTAAAAAGATGCTCGACGAGTATGCCTCCCTGGGAGTCCATTGCCAGCTGTTCTGCGAGGACAACTGGATGCGGTACCTGGACTACCTCTACGAGCTGCCCGTAGATACAAGATTGATGTTTGAATACGGCGACCCCAAAGTGATCAAAGAAAAATTGGGCAAAAAACATATTATCACCGGTCTCTACCCCGTGACCATGCTCAAGACCCACACCAAAGAACAATGCCTGGATAAGGCCAAAGAGATGCTCGACGTCCTGGCCCCCGGCGGGAAATATTACTTCAACCTAGACAAAAACCCCCTGACGATCAAGGATATTAAGCTGGAAAACCTCTGTGCCGTAACTGAATATATCTACGAGCACGGCGTCTACAGCAACGCAGGGGAGACAGCGGGACTGGCTTTTAACAAGGAGGACTACCGGGTGGACCCGTCAACCACCAGGAAGCTGGAGAGCAAGTACTACCGTACCTGGGAAGACTATAAAGTGCAAAACCCCAATGTTT
>CALJJZ010000028.1 GCA_937973635.1 uncultured Bacillota bacterium
TCCTATCTCAACCTCGGCGCCAACCTGGAGCGCAGCCTCTATGACCTGCTTTTTTCCCTGCGTGGCCAGCGGGAGCCAGCCCACGAGATCCTCATCATCGGCATCACCCCGGACTGCCTCGCCACCCTGGGACGCTGGCCCTGGGAGCGGGAGGTCCATGCCCGCCTCTATGAGCTCCTCACCGCAGGCCATGCCGCCGTCATCGGCATGGACATTATCTTTGCCGAGCCCTCCAGGGAAGCGGGTATGGACGAGGCCCTGACCGCAGCCACAGCCCGTTCCGTCCCCGTGGTCTATGCCGCAGACCTGCCCCCTGCCCGCAGCGAAATCCCAGGGCTCCTTACACCCCGCCAGCTCACCCTGCCCCTGCCTTCCTTGCTGGAACTGGCAGAAACAGGTTTTATCAACGTGACCCCGGATCCTGACGGGATCCTGCGCCGCTCCATCCTCTGGATGGAACTGGGAGGGCAGCCTGTCCCCTCCTTTGACCTACTCCTTTACGCTTACGCCAAGGGCCTAGGCCCAGGGGACCTATACCGCGAGCTCGACCGGCAATTCCCCCCCAGCCAGCCCGTCCTAGAGCTGGGGGGCCGCCTTTTCCCCTTAGACGGGGGAGGGCGCACCAGGATCAACTACAGCGGCGGCCCCCAGACTTTCCCCGTGCTGCCCTACCACCTGGTTTTAGAGGGCGCCTACCCCCCTTCCTTCTTTGAGGGCGCCGTTATCCTGGTAGGCTACTTTGCCGAAGGGCTGGGCGACTACTACTTCACCCCCTTTGCCCGGGATACGCCCATGTACGGGGTAGAATGCCACGCCAATACGGTTAACACCCTGCTTCACGCCGGGCCGATCCGGGAGCTCCCCCTCGCCGCCACCCTCCTGCTGGTCTTTCTCCTGGCCCTGGTTTCCATGCTCCTCTACCAGAAGCTGCAGCCCCTTTGGGGCCTCGCCTGCCTCGCCCTCTTGGCAGTCTCTTTCTGCCTGGTCACCCTCAGCCTCTTCAACCACCGCTCCCTCTATGTGGAAACCTTCTACCCCCTCTTTGCCCTGGGGGCGAGCTATATCTCCGCCCTCGCCTACAACTTCATCGTAGAGCAGCGGGACCGGCAGCGGGTCACGCGCATCTTCGGCCGCTACGTGGCGCCCACCGTCGTGGAGGAGATCTTGAGCGTAGGCGAAGAAAACCTGAAGCTGGGCGGGACCAAAAAGCGCATCACTATCCTTTTCATCGACATCCGCGGCTTCACCCCCCTGTCGGAGAAACTGCCCCCCGAAGGGGTGGTGGCCGTGCTCAACGAGTACTTTGACATCGTGACCAAGTGCATCTTTGAAAACAAAGGCACCATCGACAAATTTATCGGCGACGCAGCTATGGCCCTCTTTAACACCCCCCTGCCCCTGGAAGACCACGCCCTCTGGGCCGTGCGGGCGGGCAAAGCCATTACCGAGCAGGGAGCCGCCCTGCAGCGGAAAGTGCTGGAGACCTCCGGCGTAACCCTCAACTTCGGGATCGGCATCAACACCGGCGATGCCGTGGTGGGCAACATCGGTTCCGTCAACCGTATGGACTATACGGCCATCGGCGACGCCGTGAACTTAGCCGCCCGCCTCGAATCCAACGCCAAGGCCGGACAGGTACTGGTCAGCGAAACGGTCTACCAGGAGGTGGCCGGGCGCCTCCCCCTGGAGCCCATGGGGGAGATTACCGTCAAGGGCAAGAGCCAGCCCATAAAGGTGTACCAGCTGGCCAGGGAGAGCTGAGCAGCGCCGCCGAAGCGCCGCCACCGGAGACCGGGCCTGCACACTTAGAGCACGCACGGGCATTGCCGCGGACATTGCAGAGGAAGGGAAAGAGGAGGGATGGAGATGACCGGAGAGGCAAAAGGGCCCCAAGCGCCCCTTTCCTGCCTGGAGGAGGCCTCCCAGCAGCTGGAAAATTTGGTGGCTATCGGGATCGCCCTCTCGGCAGAGAAGGACCGCAACCGCCTCCTGGAAGCCATCATCACAGAGGCCCGGCGCATCACCAACGCCGACGCGGGGACCCTTTACCTAGTAGAAGGAGAGCACCTTAGGATCAAGATCATCCAAAACGCCTCCCTGCAGACCTTTTTAGGGGGCAAAGGGGAAGAGGTAGACCTCCCCCCTGTGCCCATCGCCCCCGCTTACGTCTCGGGCTACGTCGCCGCCACTGGCACCTCCGTGAATATCCCCGACGTCTACGCGGCAGAGGGGTTCGACTTTTCGGGGCCGCGCAAGTACGACAGCATGACCGGCTACCGCACCACCTCCATGCTCGTGATCCCCCTGAAGAACCATTTCGAGGAAGTAATCGGCGTGCTGCAGCTGATCAACGCCCTAGACAAGCAAAAAAACGTCGTCCCCTTTGACCCGGGCTACCAGACAGTAATCGAAGCCCTCTCCTCCCTGGCGGCCATCGCCCTGACCAATATGCAGCTCCTCCAGGAGATCGAAAACCTCTTTGAGTCCTTCGTCCAGGTCATGGTCACAGCCATCGACGCCCGCACCCCCTACAACGCCACCCATACCCAGAAAGTCACCCTCTATGCCCGGCTCCTGGCAGAGGAGATTAACAGCAACAACGGGGAAGGCCCCTTTGCCGGCGTCTTTTTTGACAACGACCGTATGAAGCAGCTGACCATGGCCGCCTGGCTGCACGACATCGGCAAGATAACCACGCCCCTGGAGGTGATGAACAAAGCCACCCGCCTCGACGCACGGCTTCCCGCTGTGCTCATGCGCCTAGATTACGCCGTGCAGCGCGCCCACGCCGCATCACTGCAGCGTCAGCTGGCACTCTGGCAGGAGGGGCGGCAGGAAGAAGCCAAGGAGGAGCAAAGGGAGCTGCAAGAAAGACTGGCCCTTTTGGAGCAGGCCCGGGCCCTCATCGTCAGGGCCGACGACCCGGCGACCTTTATCGACGGGGAGCTGGCAGAGCAGCTTCAAGCCGTCTCCCGCCTCACTTACCGCGACGGAGCGGGAGAAACGGCACCCCTTTTGACCCCGGAAGAGCTAGCCTGCCTGACTATCCCCAAGGGGACCCTTACGGAAGAAGAGCGCAAGATCATGGAAGACCACGTCCTGGTCACAGCAAAAATGCTGGAAAAGATGCCCTTTACGCGGCAAATGGCCCCCATCCCCCGCTTTGCCTGCATGCACCACGAGCACCTGGACGGCAAGGGCTACCCTTACCACTTAAACGGCGAAGCCATCCCCCTAGAGGCGCGCATCCTCGCCATCGCAGACATCTTCGATGCCCTCACGGCCAGCGACCGTCCTTACAAAAAGGGGATGCCCCCCGAAAACGCCCTCAAGATCATGGGCTTCATGGTCAAAGAAGGCAAGCTGGACGGGGAGCTAATGGCGCTCTTTACCCGCAGCAAACTCTGGGAGAAAGTGCTAGCCCCCGCCCCCTAAACCCGCCCCGCCTTTAAAAAAGGCCCCCCAAAGCCTGGGCCCAAAAAAAACAAAGGCAAAGGCAAGCCCCCTGCCTTTGCCCTGCCTTTGCCTTGCCTGGAGCTGTCTTTTTTTACGCCTTCCACAGGCCGTGGAGGTTGCAGTATTCCCGGGCCGTGACCGCGGCGGCGCCGGACTTAAAGACGGCCTCCGGCGCATCGCCCGGCTGCAGCCACTTGCGGCAGACCTCCCCGTCGGCGATGACCTCGATCCATTCGATATAATGCTTCTCCTCCATGGGGTGGGGAGCGCTGCCCACCATGACCTTATAGCCGCCTTCCTTCTTCTCCACCACCGGGACGTGTTTCTCCCGGGAGGCGTCCACGGTGTTCTCTTTCAGCAGCTGCATGGGCTGGCCGCAGCAGACGAGCTCCCCCTGGCCGGCATGGAGCATCTCCACGATATTGCCGCAAACATTACATTTGTAAACCTGCAGGCGTTCCGTCATTTTTTTTCTCTCCTCTCCTTTTTAAATTAAATCCTGTTCATGTTGATGTTGACACTGGCATTGACGTTGTTCTCAGTTCTCACAGAGCTTACCAGTTTTCGCAGATCAGCTCAAAATGGTCGATGGGATGGGCGCAGGAGGGACATTCCTGGGGTGCTTCTGTGCCCTCATAACGATAGCCGCAGTTACGGCAGCTCCACACCACCGGCTGGGCCTTCTTAAAGACAGTACCGGACCTGATGTTGTTCAGGAGGGCCAGGTAGCGTTTTTCGTGCTGCTTTTCCGCCACGGCAATAGCCTCAAAGACCGCGGCGATCTCCTCGAACCCTTCTTCCCGGGCCACGGCGGCAAAGGTGGGGTACATCTCGGACCACTCGTAGTTTTCGCCGCCCGCCGCCTCCACCAGGTTTTCCTCCGTGGTGCCGATTACCCCTGCGGGGAAAGCCGCCTGGATCTCCACCGCCCCGCCCTGCAGAAACTTAAACAACCGCTTGGCGTGTTCCTTCTCCTGGTTGGCCGTCTCCTCAAAGATGGCGGAAATCTGCACATAACCGTCTTTTTTGGCCTGGCTGGAAAAATAGGTGTAACGGTTGCGGGCCTGGGATTCACCGGCAAAAGCTGTCAATAAATTCTTCTCCGTCCTGGACCCTTTCAGTTCCATCTACATCACTCTCCTTTTAAGTTTATTCTTTGGCTTGGCGCCAAATTTTTATTTGTTATTATATAATAAAAATTATCTACTGGCAAGGCATGCCTCAGCCCCAGACAATTATTCCGATTATTTTTTATTTTATGCTTTCTTTATTTACCGCCCCGGTCCCGGGCCGCCTTTCCCGGCCCGCCGCAGGCGCCCGCCGGGCAGGTTCTCCACCCTCCCCTCCAGCAGCAGCTCGGCCAGCGTCTCCCAGAAATGCTTTTTCCCGCCGGGAAAACGGAGGGCCAGCTCCTCGGCGGCAGCCTCGCCTCCGGCGGCAGCCAGGAGATCCAGGAGCTGCTGCGCGGCAGCGGGAGAGGTTGCTGCGTCTCCGCCGGCTTTGCCTGCTGCCGGTGCGGCGGCGGGGGCAGCGGCGGCTGTGGCGGCGGGGAAATTTACCGCTTCCTCCGCCGGCTTTGCCTGCTCCTCCGCCGGCGGCGTCCCCTGCCACGGCACCAGCTGCCGCGGGTGCAGGTAGATAGCGGCGTCCCCGGTAGCGATGAGGGCGTTGGCCCCTTTGCTCTCCCGGCTGAAGATGCCGTTGGGGGCGGCAAAGACAGGGCGCCCCATTTGCCGCGCCATCCCCGCCGTGATCAGGGAGCCGCTCCGGGGGGCCGCCTCGGCCACGAGCAGGGCATAAGACCAGGCGCTGATCAGGTAATTGCGCCGGGGGAAATATTCGGGCCGCGGCGCCGTGCCCGGGGGATAGGCGGAGATGACAGCGCCGTGCTGCACAATGGCCTCCATCAGTTCCCGGTGTTCCGCGGGGAAGCAGAGATCGACCCCGCAGCCCAGCACAGCCAGGGTATAGCCCCCCGCCTGCAGGCAGGCCGTGTTGGCGTAAGCGTCGATGCCCCGGGCCATGCCGCTGATGACAGGGACGCCCGCTTTCGCCAGGAAAGCGGCGGCCTCCCGGGCCACCTCCTTGCCGTAAGGCGTGCAGCGGCGCGCCCCCACGATGCCCACGCCGCAGCTCTTCTCCCGCAGCGTCCCCCGGTAATAGAGCAGAGCGGGCGCCTCGGGCAGGGATTTTACCAGCCCGGGGTAGAGGGGGTCATCCAGGGTCAGGAGGCGGGCGCCGGCCTTTTGTACCTCCTCCTGCAGCCTTGCTGCCCCGTCGAGGCAGCGCGCCTCCCGCAGATGCCGCGCCAGCTTTGGGCCCAGCCCCTCCACGCTGCGGAGCTCTGCCTCCCCCGCATGGTAAACGGCGGCGGGGCTGCCGAACCTCTGCAGCAGCCTTTTCTGCAGCAGCGGCCCCACACCGGGCCGCATGCTCAGCCAGAGCCAGTAGATCTCCATCTTTAGCTTAACCCCGTTTCGCCTTAAAGATCAAGGGGGCACCTGGCGCAAATTTAAAGGACAGGTTCCCCATTTTCCCTTGCTTCCCTGCGCAGCAGAGCAGCCGGGCACCCTTAAATTACCAGCAGCCCCGCCTGCTCCCGGTCCATATCCCGGGCCATGAGGGCAGCGGCCACATCCTGGCGGCGCAGGCGCGGCGCCCCCTCCAGGTCGGCAAAGGTCCGGGCCACTTTTAAAAACTTATGGTAGGCCCTGGCGCTGTAACGGAAGCGCGCGTACGCCCGCTCCAGCAGCCGCCGCCCCTCCTCCTCCAGGGAGCAGAACTCCTTCACCTGCGCCGCCGTCATCTGGGCGTTGCAGCTGACCCCGGGCAGGGCGGCAAAGCGCTTCTTTTGCTGCTCCCGGGCAAACTCCACCCGCGCGCGCAGGGCGGCCGAAGTGGTCCCCCCGCCGTGGCCCGACAGGTCGAGGAAGTTGACGGGCTGCACGTATTTCTGGATATCCATGCGGTCGAGGAGAGGGCCGGAGAGCCGCTGGCGGTATTTAAGCACTTCGTAGTCGCTGCAGCGGCAGCGTTCCTGGCCATAATAGCCGCACGGACAGGGGTTCATGGCGGAGACGAGCATAAAACTGCAGGGATAAACGTTGCTGTATTTGACGCGGGAGATGGTCACGCGGCGGTCTTCCATGGGCTGGCGCAGGGCGTCGAGGGTCTTCTTGCCGAACTCGGCGATCTCGTCCAGAAAGAGCACGCCGTGGTGGGCCAGGGAGATCTCCCCAGGCCCGGCGGCGGTGCCGCCGCCGATGAGGGCGTTGATGGAAGCGTTGTGGTGGGGCGCACGGAAGGGGCGCCGGCAGATGAGGCGGCCCTTTTCCTGCAACAGGCCCGCCACGGAATAAATTTTCGTTACCTCCAGGGACTCTGCTTCCGTCAGGGGCGGCAGGATGGTGGGGATACGCTGCGCCACCATGGACTTGCCACACCCCGGCGCGCCGAGCATGAGCAGATTGTGCCCGCCTGCGGCGGCGACGACAACATATTCGAGGAGGGCGTCCTGGCCGTGCACGTCCTTGAAGTCGAGCTCCTCTCCTTCTCCGTCCCCCGCCGCTGCTTCCTCCTCCGGGGGCGGCGTATAGGGCCCCTCCCCCTTTAAAAAAGAAATAACGCCCTGCAGCGTCGTAAAGGCGTATACTTTTAAACCCCTCACCAGGCCGGCCTCGCGCAGGTTTTCCGGGGCGACGATCAAGCCTGCGGCTCCCGCCTCCCTGGCTGCCATGGCCATGGGCAGCACGCCGGGGCAGGGGCGCAGCGTGGCGTTGAGGGAGAGCTCCGCGGCAAAGGCGTAACCTCCGGGGTCTTCTTTAAGCGCAAACTGCCCCGAGCGCAGCAGCACCCCCACGGCCATGGCCAGGTCAAAATGGGCGCCGCTTTTCTTCACATCGCCGGGCGCCAGGTTTATGACCACTTTCTCCCCGGGGAACTTATAACCGGCAAAACGGAGCGCCGCCTGCACCCGTTCTCGCGCCTCCCGCACCGCCGTATCCACCAGGCCGACAATGGAAACGGCGGGCAGGCCGCCCAAAAGGTCTACCTCCACCTCCACGGGGTAGGCGTCCACCCCGGCAAGGCCGAAACTCTTTACCACCGCAGCCATACTCTCTTTACTCCCTTCTTTCCAGCCCCCGGCGCCCAAACAGAGAGAGGCCCAGCAGCTTGCGGTATTCAGCCAGGACAGCGCGCCTCTGGGAGCGCTCCCGCCACCAGTTTTCCGGGTTACAGGGCGCATAGGGCGAAGGGAGGGAGAGGACCAGGTAAGCGTCGCCCAGCACCCGGGCAAAGGTCTTCTTCGCCCGCAGCGCCTGGTAGGGGGAGGTCACCAGCAAAAGGGTACGCAAACTGTGGGCCTCCAGGTAATCCCGCACCGCCAGGGCTTCTTCCCAGGTGCTGCCGGCCCGCCCCTCCAGGATAAGGATACTCTCCGGCGGCACACCCAGCTGCAGCCCGATCTCGCGGTTTAGCTCCGCCATATCCGGCACCTTCAGGGCCAGCGCCGTCACCAGCTCCGGGCAGGCAATATCGTCGCCGCGCACCAGCAGGATCTTCTCCGCCAGGCCCTCTTTCTGCAGCTCCGCCCCCCTGACCATGCGGTCCGGCAGGCTCCCCGCCAGCACCACGATCACGTCCCCCTGCTGCGGGGGATCCTCGGCGATGAGGGCGCGGCCTGCAGCGGTGAGCAGGGGCGCGCGGAAAAAATACGCCAAAAGTAAAAGCAAAACTAAAAGCAGCAAAAGGGCCCACGGCCGGAAGCGGCGCCTCCGGTGCGACCCCAGACGGCCCAGGCCGTCATAACCGCGGCTCACATAACCGGGTTCGCCGTAACCCAGCCCCCCAGCGGCAAAAACAACGCCGCTGGCGGCAGTCCGGGCTGCGGGCCGCCCGTAAAAGGGGGCGATGCGGGTATAACTCCATCCTGGCATCTCCTTGCCCCTCTGCATTTAATGATCCCACCTTTTTCTTAGTTCCGCCCTGCCCTCCCGGCTGTCCCAGTTCAGCTCCAGCCCCGGAAACTCGCCCAGGGCGCGCAGCGGCACAAAGGCCCTGCCCCCTTCCAGAACCACGGGGCAGGGCAGGAGCACCTCCCGGCCGTTGAGCTCGGCCCTCTGGCTGCCGACTTGCAGCGTCAGGGCGCCCGCCCCCGTTTTAATACCGATTTTCCGTTCTTGCGGGAGATAAACAACGGTGGCCCCCAGCTTTGCGGCCACGGAGCGGAGCGGAACCATCATCCTGCCCGTCTCTTGCCGGATATAGGGGGCGGCCTCCAGGGCCGTCTCCCGGCCGTTTAAAAAGACAGCAGCAGAGCCGGGAGCAAAGCGCAGCACTTTGGCATAGGGGACGGCAAATAAAGCAAAAACGCTAAAACGATCAACTTGGGCAGCCAGGGCCGCCGCCCCTTTCGCCCCATGCAGCAGCTCCGTTGCCGGCAGAGCCGTCTCCCCCTCGCTGCGGCGCACAAAGAGGCGGAGCCTCTCCGGAGAAGCTGCCGGCGCCAGGGGGACGATGACCCTGACCGGGCCGGAAAAAGCAGTCTCCACCTGCAGCGGTGCGGCGGCCAGCCTGCCACCGTAAGGCACCGCGGCGGCAAAAAGGACCTCCAGGGCGGCCTGCTCCCGGGCGTCTTTCAAGGGGGCAAAGCGGAAAGAAAGCTCCCCTGCGCCCGCCGTTTCAACAAAAGCCCCTGGGCTCCCCGGCGGAAAGTGCAAGGCCAGCAGCGGCGTCACCAGGTAAAGCTCCAGCCGGCTAAGATGCCGGAGCCGGCTGCCGCCGGGCAGGATATGGAGCTCCACCTCCACCAGGGACGGCTCCCCCGCCGCCTGGTGCTGGGCCGGGGCCGGAGCCGCGATTACCAAGGCCAGGGCCTTTTTCCCCGCCTGCCGGGCCCGCCCGGCCGCCTCCTCCAGCGTTGCAGCGTCAAGGGCCGCACGCAGCCGCAGCGGCGGAGCAGCAGGAGCGGCGGCAGGAGCGGCGGGGCCGCCCGGAGCGCCGGGCAGGGCCTCCCTTACGCCGTAAACTTCCAGCAGATACAGCTCCGACGCCAGAGGCGCCAGCCAGGGAGGGAACAGGGGCGCCGCACCGCCGCCGGCAGCAGCCGTCCCAGGGGAGAAGCCGCCGGGAGCTGCACCTGCGTCAGAATCTACGTCCGGATCGGGACCGAAAACAGGGCCGGGATCAGCGCCGGAACCGGGGGCCGGGTCAGGTTCCGGGTCCGGATCTGGTTCCGGACCGGGATGGGGATCTGGATCCAGGGGCGGAGTGCCCGCTGCAGCTTCCGTAGTAAAGCTAAAAACAAGGTCTGCCGCCAGGAGGTTGCCGGGCAGCCCCTGCACCGCCCAGCGCGGCACCCTCACCGTATAGGCGGCGGCAGGGGCCAGGGCTTCCCGGGAACGGAGAAAAAGTGTGTTCCCTTCTATGGACATATCTGCTTCCACGGCGCTGCCGGCGTCGTCACGCCAGACGATCTCGCTGAAAGTTTCCCCCGGGCGCACAGCCTCGCCGAAAGTAACCGTTACCTCCACCCCCACGCTCACAGCGGCGGCGCCGTCTTCCGGCACCGTGCCCCTCACCGCAGGCGGAGAGGGCAGCTGGACCTGCACGGGGACGCTGCGGGAGCTGAAGGTGCCGTCGCCCAGCTGGCCCGAGCTGTTTTCACCCCAGGCCAAAAGCACCCCCTCTCCCTGCAGGGCCAACGTATGTAAAGACCCCCCGGAGAGGGCAACAATATCCAAGAGAAACGGCCCGCCCCCGGCAGGCCCCACCACCTGGACCCGCGCCGTGCGGTTATTTGTCGTGCCGTCGCCCAGCTGGCCCGAGCTGTTCCGGCCCCAGGCCCAGGCCGTCCCTTCGGCCTTGAAGGCCAGAGAATGGTCCTCGCCGGCCCCCAGGCCGGCCACGCCCTCCAGCAGAACTACGGAAACCGGCGTCGTGCGGGAACCGAAGGTAGCGTCGCCCAGCTGCCCGTAGGTATTGACGCCCCAGGCCAGGACCGTCCCGTTTTCCCGTAAAGCCAGGGTATGGGCTCCTCCCGCGGCCACCTGCGCCACACCGCCGTCTATTACCTGCACCGGCAGGAAGCGGTTTGCCGTGGTCCCGTCGCCCAGCCGTCCGCCGGCGCCGGCACCCCAGGTCAGAACCGCCCCGTCGTCTTTTAAAGCCACCGTATGGAAATAGCCCGCCGCTACAGCCTTTATCCCCGCAAGGGGCACCGCTTCCGGTGCCAGAGAGAGCAGCGTCGGCACCGGCAGGAGGCGGCGGCTGCCCGTACCGTCGCCCAGCTGGCCGTAGAGGTTGGCGCCCCAGGCCAGGACTGTCCCGTCATCTTTCAAGGCCACACTGTGCTCCCGCCCCGCTGCTATGGCCGTTACACCCGTCAGGTAGCCCCCTACCGGCGCGGCCACCTGCACCGGCAGGGATGCAGGGACAAGGGTATTGTTGCCCAGCTGCCCGTTGTTATTTCTCCCCCAGGCAAAGACCGCCCCGTCCTCCCGCAGGGCCAGGGTATGGTTTTCCCCCGCCGCCACGGCCACGATGCCGCTCAGCCCCTCTACCCGCCGGGGCGCGGCCCTCGCCGGCCCTTCGCCGCTGCCCAACTGCCCGTAAGCGTTGCTTCCCCAGCACCAGACCGTCCCGTCTTCATGTAAAAAGACAGAATGGCTGCCGCCGGCGGCAACGGCCGGAGCCGCGCCCCCGGCCAGGCAGACCTTCGGCCCCGCCAAGAAAAGGGCAGACAAAAGGCCCCCAAAGGCCAGCAAGGCCGTCAGCACAAAAAAAAGTTTCGGCAGCGCCCCTAGGAAAAACCTCTGCCAAAAAGAAAAAGGCTGCATCTTCTCTCCGTTTATTTGTGTTTATCTTTGCTTGACCTTTATCTCCCCGGGCGGGGGAAACCTCGTCACGTAGGAAAAACCCCTTCACCTGCAGTCATAATTCTCCAATCTGTTGGAGAATTCCTCTTTACCCAGACAAAAAATACCCTATTTTTGCCGCCCCCGGCGCCGATAACTAGAGCAGGAGGAAAATTGTCCATGGTACCGTGGGTACGCCCCTTTTATTTTTCGCACCCCTTTTGCCTGCGGCTGCCCCAGCAAAAGCCCCGCCGCCTGCTTGCCAAAACCCTCTGCCTGCTGCCGGCGGCCCTGCTACTGGCAGCCCTGGCGGGCTCCTTTGCCCTGCCGCCCGGGGGCGGGCCGCCGGGCGGCGGGACCTTTGCCGCCCTCTCTGGCTCCGGCTCCGACCCCGGCCCGGGTCCAGGGGTCGTCCAGGCAGCGGAGCTGCAGGCCCTCTACTCCCTGGACGAGCTGGAACAGGCCCTCGCCGCCGGCCTCGCCCACAGGGTGGAAGGGCTGCACGTCCGCTACCTGGGCGACGCCGCCAACCTTACCGCGGCCGTCCCCCTGCTCGTAGAGGGCCTCCTGCAAAAGGACGACTACCTGCGCTACTCCCTCCGCGGCTGGCGCTGGCGCTGGTCCGGGACAGAGGGCGACCTGCGCCTGAGCTTTCTCTTTGAGCACCTCACCACCGGAGAAGAGGAAGCCTTTGTCAGCGCAGAAGTGGCCCGTATCCTGGGGCGCATCATCACCCCGGCCATGGACGACCACCATAAAGTCAAAGCCATCCACGATTACGTCGTCGCCAGCGTAGCCTACGACACCGCCCTGGAAGGGCGCTCCGCCTACGCAGCCCTGGCCCAGGGCAAAGCCGTCTGCCAGGGCTACGCCCTCCTCATACACAAGATGCTGGAGACAGCAGGGGTGGAAAGCCGTATCATCTCCGGCCGGGCCGGCGGGGAAAACCACGCCTGGAACCTGGTGCGCCTGGAGGGGAACTGGTACCACCTCGACGCCACCTGGAACAGCCCCACTCCCGACGTGCCGGGCCGGGTGCTCTACGCCTACTACAACCGCACCGACGCCGCCATGGCCGCCACGCACACCTGGGAGCAGGACAAATACCCGGCAGCGGCGGTGCCGTACCGCGCCCCCGCCGGTATGCGCCTGGATGCGGCCATCCTCACCGCCTACGCCGGGGAGAGGTGGCCGGCCCCGCCCGGCAGCCAGCCCGCCGACAAAACCTGGGTTATCCGCTTTGACCGGGAGCTCAACCCGGCTACCGTGCACAACAGGCAGATCTTCGTGGCCGACCGCCGGGCCAACCTCTACCCCGTGCGCGTCCATACCGGCGACGACAGCCGTTTTGTATACGTCGTCCCCACGGCCCCTTACCCTGCAGGGGAGACCCTGTACCTGCTCCTCGGCCGCGGGCTCCGCTCCCGGACAGGCGAAGCCCTGGCAAAGCCCGTCTGGATGGAATTTTCCGTGCGCTGAGCGGCTGAGCGGCTGCCAGGCCTGACAACTGGAGAAAAAGAAAATCACCGGCACAGGAGGCCGATAGACGATGATCCCCCTGCCCGGACAAAGAAAAAGAAAATTTAAAGGGAGCCCGGCGCGGCGTCCCGCAGTGCAGCCGGCGCTGCCGCCGGCGTTGCGGCCGGCCGCATTTCCCCTGCGGCCCGGGCTGCCGGGGGCGCTGCTCCTTTCCCTTTTCCTTGCCTTTGCCCTTTTTCTTGCCCTTTTTCTTGCCCTTTTCCTTTTCCCCTGCGCCGCGGCCCAGGCCCAGCCGGCAACGGAGGTCCTGCACTTTCCCGACCGCAACCTGGAAGCCGCCGTGCGGGAAGCCCTGGGCCTGCCTGCGGGCGTCCTTACCCCGGCCCAGCTCCGCGGCCTGGTGCGCCTCGACGCTGCCCGCCGCCAGATCAGGGAGCTTACCGGCCTGGAGCAGGCCGCCAACCTGGAGGTCCTCTCCCTCCCCGGCAACAGCATCGAAGACCTGACGCCCCTGGCCGGGCTTAAAAGACTCCGTTCCCTGGACCTGAACAGCAACAGGGTCAGCGACCTAGCCCCCCTGGCCAACCTTTCCAGCCTGGAAAGCCTGCAGCTGGCGGAAAACCGCCTCGGCGACCTTACGCCCCTGCAAAGGCTGACCAGGCTCAAAGAGCTCAACCTTGCCCATAACCGCATCCACAGCATCGCTCCCCTGGCGGGGCTGCGCAGCCTGCAGTCCCTCAACCTGAAGGACAACCAGATCAGCATCGGCCCGCTGCGCAACCTGCCGGT
>CALJJZ010000029.1 GCA_937973635.1 uncultured Bacillota bacterium
TGGGCGGCTGTTACAGCTGCCCAATTAAATCATAGGCGCTTGTAAAACATAGAGGTGGATGGAGATAATTATGGAGCAGAAAGGATTAAAAGAACTTGCAATTTGCCGCGTTAAACAAGGTCAACGTCAGGCTGAAAAGGATCAGGTTGCAGTAGAAGCGCCTTTGACTATTTTTTTAAACGAACAGGAATTGGTAACCCTGCTTTCTTCTCCTCGGGATATCCATTATCTTGCCCTTGGTTTTTTACGTTCAGAAGGGTTGATTAATGGAACAGATGATTTAGCTTCTGTTTCCGTTGATGGAGAGCGTAATATTGTTTTTGTGCAAACAAAAGAGCAGGAAAATCTGGCAGAAAAATTATATGGGAAAAGGACCATTACTTCTGGCTGCGGCAAAGGGACAATCTTTTTCCATGCTATTGATTCACTGCAGGGCAAACCGGTTACTTCTACGCTCAAGGTTAAAGGAGAGAGCCTCTTTTTACTCATGCGTGCCTTGCAGGAGCGTTCTTTGCTTTTCCAAAGTACCGGGGGTGTGCACAGCGCCGCCCTGGCAGATGAGGAGCAGATAATCATCTACAATGAGGACATCGGGCGCCATAATGCTATGGACAAGGTCGTGGGAGAGTGTCTGCTTAAAGGCATACCATTAGCGGATCGGATCCTGCTCAGCAGCGGTCGTTTATCTGCAGAGGTTGTTTTAAAGGGGGCTAAAATGGGCTTGCCACTGATTGTTTCCCGGTCTGCTCCTACCTCATTGGCTGTGGAACTGGCAGAGCGCATGGGTATTACGTTAGTTGGTTTCCTTAGGGGAGGTCGTTTTAATATCTATGCCCATGAGGAACGTATTCTTTAAGGTTTAGGAGAATATTAATATAAGAATATTAATATACAAAAGGCATTGGTTTAAAGCTTGAGGGGAAGATTGGACAGATAAAAAGGAAAGAAAAGAGGAGAGATAAGCAAAAAAACAACGTAATAGAGCTTTAAAATGCCAGAAGCTTTAAAAAACCAACAATATTGTTATCAATTCTGCTAATTAATGCTTACCATGTTTTGCTAAATCTAAGGCTGGTATGCTATAATTAACATAAGAGATGCTACCTAAAATGTTTCTTATAAGGAGGGTTTAGTATATCATTAATTCCTGCGTAAAGGGGTTGGCCTCTATGGTGTGATGGCAGTAATTTTTTCGCTATCATTATTTGGAGGGAGGGTATATTATATGGCCTTTGACGCGGTGAAAAAAATAGCGGCGGAATATGCTTTGGAAAAAGCAATTAATTATATTACAAAAGATCCCGAAAAAAACCTTATAACTTTAATGAACTTTATAGAAAAAGTAGCAGTAGTCCCTGAACATAAAACAGCTATCAGTAAGCTTAGAGCCCATTTTCAAAATAGTCCCCAGATTATGGAACAAACAAGGCGCGTAGCCGGAAACCCCAAAATGCTTTACAATCTTTTTAACTCCTGGGTAATTCAAGCAACGCTGTTAGGTAGGCCTGTTCGCGAGAGGATTGCTGCAGAAATTGGTGCTTCTGTTCCTACGGCTATTTTGATCGACCCAACCGCTGCTTGCAACTTGCGCTGTGATGGTTGTTGGGCCGGTGAATATCGCAAAGCCGATTATCTTGAACCAGAACTTTTTCACCGCATTGTAAATGAAGCTAAAGAATTAGGAATTCACTGGATAGTCCTTTCGGGAGGGGAGCCGTTCTTTTATCCTTATCTTTACGAAGTAATTGCCAAGCACCCTGATTCAGTTTTTATGGCCTATACTAATGGGACATTGATTGATCAAAAAGCTGCTGATCGTTTGGCTGAGCTGGCTAATCTTTCGCCTGCTTTTAGCCTGGAGGGGTGGCGTGAACAGACGGATAAGCGGCGGGGTCCGGGAACTTTCGACAAGGTAACTGCGGCTATGGATATGTTAAGAGAGCGGGGAGTATTTTTTGGCGTCTCCGTAACGTCTATGCGCAATAATATTGAAGAGTTATTCAGCGATGATTTTATAGATTTTCTGGTGGAAAAAGGAGCCACCTATATGTGGTCTTTCCATTATATACCTGTAGGGCGCAATCCCAACCTGGATTTAATGTTAACCCCGGAACAGCGTCTCTGGATGGTTAAAAGAGTAAGAGAATTGCGGAGCACACGTCCCATTTTTATTGCTGATTTTTGGAATGACGGGGGTTACACCAAAGGGTGTATTGCCGGAGGAAAACAGTATTTCCATATCAATGCTGCAGGGGATGTGGAGCCCTGTGCTTTTGTCCATTTTGCTGTGGACAATATCAAGCATAAAAGCCTGCGCGAGGTTTTACAGAACCCCTTCTTTAAGGCTTACCAACAAAAACAACCTTTTAATGAGAATCACCTTGCGCCCTGCCCTATCATTGATGCTCCGGCTGCACTGCGCCAGATGATCCATGATTGTGGGGCTTACCCCACCCATGTTGGTGCAGAACATGTGCTGGAGGGAGAAGTTGCCGACCACCTGGATACAATTTCACGCCAGTGGCTCTCCCTGGCAAACGCATATATTATAGCCAATGAAAGCTGCACAGCAAGCTGCGGACAAAATCTCCGTCAGGAAGAAGAACTTACGGCAAAATAAACAGCAGCAGAGCAGGAGATATCTGCCCATTACTTAGTAAAAAAACCCTTTTACCTTGCCTTACAAGGAAGAAGGGTTTTTTTATGACAAAACCATAGATGATGCCTTCTTACGGGGAAGTTTAATCTTTTTTTAACGCGGGGCTGCAAGACGACGCGCTGTGACATTGACCTGGTAGATTTGGAGTCCGGTCATGCTTTCCAGTTTATTTTTAACCTTAACCTGGAGGTTTTCCAATAGTTGAGGAAAGAAAAACTTGCCGCTCCCCAAATCTAGAACAACTTCTATATTGACAACCATGCCTTTTCGTCCATATTTAACACTAACCCGGTTGCAGTGGTTGATTCCCTCCAGCTGTTCTGTTTCATAAATGGTAATTTGTTCGATTACATGCTCTGAAATATAGTAATTGCCAAGGGAGCTGTAAAGGGGCCGTACGATGGAGTGCTCATACTGGCGTATGTCGTACATATCGGCAGGATGGCTTTTGACCCCCCGAAAAAAAGAACGTATGGAATCGATAAAATATCCAGGAAAATCCCGCTCCAGGGCGAAGGTAGGAATAGGGATAACATGACGATTTTCCCTCTGGCGGATTTCCATGGCTTTGGCTATGGCGGTAGGGTTGGATACTTCTTCAATATGGAAAATCTTCTGGGCAGGAGGCAGTTCCAGGCGGCTGGTAATTTTGGCGATCATGCGTTCAGAGATCCCTAAAATAAGAATGTTTTTGGGCTGGACCTCTTTTATCTTTTGTCGCACCTGTGCCGCGTGATCTGGATCTAGAAAAATAGCCCTTTTGGTGGCGGCCATTTTGGTGTTTTCCCGTTTGGCGGAACGGCCGGCCAGGATCTGGTTGCCTCCGATAAAAAGGCCATCATCTATGATGTATTCAATGCCTTCCTGGTATGCAACCATGGCTGAATGATGGCTTTTGCCCGTACCACTGGGCCCGATTAAGGCGTATACTTCCACTGCCGTCTATCCTCCCCGTTTCACCCCAAGTATAGCACAATATCTGGAATCTGTCGACAAAACGGGCTCTTAGATTCTTTATCACCTAAATTAGCCTTTAACAAGGATGATAGGGGCAAGGATATTGAAAAAGCGATGAAGGATTGATATACTGTAAAAGGTTTTACTCATCGGCTACATTATTACGGTATATTGATGGGAGGTTGGGACGGTGGAAGAAAAAATAAACTTTTTAAGACAGAGGCGGGAGATCATCCGTAAAGGCGGCGGAGAAGAAAGAATTTCCGACCAACACAGCAAAGGCAAACAGACTGCCAGGGAGCGGTTGGAACAGCTTTTGGACGAAGGAAGTTTTGTGGAAGTTGGCACTTTTGTACAGGGAGACCTGAAAGATGCCAGCACCTTGGAGATCCCCAACCCTGGTGAGGGGGTAGTTACAGGATATGGTACTATTGACGGCCGCCTTGTCTATGTCTTTGCCCAGGATTTTACCGTATCCGGCGGGTCCCTGGGCGAATACCATGCTGCCAAAATCTGTCGTGTCATGGATCTGGCCGCCCGCAACGGAGCCCCATTTATCGGTATTACCGACTCTGGTGGTGCCCGTATTCAGGAGGGGGTTATGTCCCTGGATGGCTACGGCAATATTTTTTACCGCAATACAATTAATTCAGGAGTAATCCCCCAAATTTCTGTAATTATGGGTCCAAGCGCTGGAGGGGCTGTCTATTCTCCTGCCCTTACCGATTTTGTTTTTATGGTGGACAAGACCAGCTATATGTTTATTACCGGGCCACAGGTGATTAAGGCGGTCACGGGGGAAGACGTTTCGCCGGAGAAGCTCGGTGGCGCGGCCACGCATAATGAAACCAGCGGTGTTGCCCATTTCAGGGCTAAAGATGAGCAGGAATGTTTTGCCAAGCTGCGTAAACTGCTCAGTTATCTCCCTTCCAATAATTTAAATGATCCTCCCCTGGCCGACCCGCTGGAACCCCTTCTCCCGGCAGAAGATTTGTCCCGCCTGGTGCCCGATGATGCCAACAAACCTTATGATGTAGTAGAAGTAATTACCCGTATTGTTGACGGGAGTGAATTTTTTCAGGTGCATGAACACTTTGCCAAAAACGCTGTGGTAGGGTTCGGCCGTCTTGGTGGCCGTTCGGTGGGGATTATCGCCAACCAACCCAAGTTTATGGCAGGGTGCCTTGATATTAACAGCTCCGATAAGATTGCACGTTTTGTCCGTTTCTGTGACTGTTTCAATATCCCCCTTATTACTTTTGTGGATGTGCCTGGGTATCTGCCGGGCGTACACCAGGAATATGGAGGCATTATTCGCCACGGTGCGAAAATCCTTTATGCTTATTCGGAAGCCACCGTGCCGCAAATTAGTGTAATTTTACGCAAGGCCTACGGTGGTGCTTATATTGCCATGAACTGCCGCGCCCTGGGAGCCGATTTCGCCTTTGCCTGGCCCACGGCAGAGATTGCCGTGATGGGGCCGGAGGGAGCAACCAATATTATTTATCGCCGGGAAATTGAAAACTCAGATAAACCGGAGGAAATGCGGGCGCAAAAGGTAAACGAATACCGTGAACGCTATGCCAACCCATATATTGCCGCAGCCCGCGGCTGGGTGGACGATGTTATCGAACCGGTGGAAACGCGCCGCTATCTTCTTGCGGCCCTGGAATCTCTTAAAGACAAGTATGAAGAAAGGCCACGCAAAAAACATGGCAATTTCCCTGTTTAAAGAATTATTTTAGCTTGACGCCCGGAGTTTATTGACTTTATTTTCTTCCGATGATAAGATGAAAAACAAAGTATATACCTAAGCCGTTGATGGGAAGAGTACGGAGCAGCAAACAGGCAGAGCGAGCCGGGAATGGTGTAAGCCCGGTCCTGAACTGCCCTGGAAACGGGCCCTGGAGGCGAAGGCTGAAGCGGAAACTTTGCCTTGTGGAGGCAAGAGGTTAGATGTTCAGTGTGTAGGCCTTATCCGGTTAACCACCGTTAAAGGGTGCTGTCTTAACAAAAGGTTAAGATGGCGGTATAGAGGTGGACCTATGTTGCAAGGTCAAAAAAGGTGGTACCGCGAGAAAGCCTCTCGTCCTTTTAGGAAGAGGGGCTTATTCTTTTTACCTAAGTTAATCTTTTAGGAGGCGAATCTTATGAGGGTCGGCATTGTTGGTGTAACCGGCTATACCGGAAGCGAGCTGCTGCGCCTTTTGTATGCCCATGACCAGGTAACGCTTACTTACGTTACTTCCCATTCTTTTACGGGGAAAAAGCTGGCAGAGGTCCACCCTCAGTACAGCGGATTGGTAGATTTAATCTGCCGTCCCTTTTCTGCAGAGGAGGCCAAAGAGAAAACAGATTTAGTTTTTTGTGCCCTGCCCCACGGCGAAGCCATGGATGCGGTTTCGCAACTTGTGGCTGCAGGGATAAAAATAGTGGACCTGAGCGCTGACTTTCGTCTTCTGGATAGAGACCTTTACCGGGAGTGGTATAATAAAGAACACACCTGTCCTGCTTATCTGGGTAGGGCTGTTTATGGACTGCCTGAGCTGTACCGGAAGGAAATAAGAGAGGCATCTTTTGTGGCCAACCCGGGCTGTTATCCCACTTCTGTTTTACTGGCCCTGGCCCCCTTGGCACGTAAGAAACTGATTCGCTGGGAGACACTGGTGGTAGACGCCAAGTCGGGAACTTCAGGAGCAGGGCGAAACCCCTCACAACTCTTACATTTTCCCGAATGTGCGGAAAACTTCCGGGCTTACCGTGTAGCTGTACACCAGCATACGCCGGAGATGGAACAGGAACTGGGAAGGTTGGCCGGGGAAAAGGTTTGCTTTACTTTTGTGCCGCATCTGTTACCTATGATCCGAGGCATTTTAAGCACGATTTACCTGCAGCTTAACACAGATCTGCAGGAAGAGGATTTATGGCGTCTTTATGAAGAGTTTTACCGGGACGAGAAGTTTGTGCGCCTCTTTGCTCCGCCTCTGCTGGTGGAGACCAAATATGTTTATGGCAGCAACTACTGTGCTCTTTCTTTGAGAAAAGATAGACGTACAGGAAAAGTGATTATCTTTTCGGCTATCGACAACCTAGTTAAGGGGGCGGCAGGTCAAGCTGTGCAAAATATGAACATTATGCTCGGTTTTGCCGAAGCTAAAGGATTGGAGATGCTGCCGCTGCGCCCTTGAACGCAGTCATAAATAACGCAGGAACAATAAGATACAGCGATACGGCAGTTAAAATTTGGTTATGGCAACCAAAAGGCAGTTGTGGGAGTATCCACAAAGGGAGGCAAGAAACAAAATGAAGTACAAAATGGAGATTTTACAGGGCGGCATTACTGCCGTACAGGGGATAGAGGCTTCCGGTGTGCATTGCGGCCTAAAGAAAAATGGGGGAAAGGATCTGGCCTTAATCTATAGCTGTGTGCCTGCCGTTGCTGCCGCCGTATTCACTACGAACAAGCTTAAGGCACCGCCCCTTGTGGTAACGGAGCAGCACTTGGCAGGGACTGTCCGCGCCATTGTAGTTAACAGCGGAAATGCCAATTCTTGTACGGGCGAACAGGGCATTGCCGACGCCCGGGCCATGGTACGGCTTGCGGCCGACAGGCTGGGCCTGCAGGAAAAGGAGGTGCTGGTAGCCTCCACAGGCGTTATCGGTGCTTACCTCCCCTTGGAAAAAATTGCAGCAGGTGTAGAGGAAGCTGCTGCATTACTCTCTACAAGGGGGGGGCGTGCTGCAGCACAGGCCATTATGACCACAGACAAGGTAGAGAAGGAAAGCGCTGCCCGTTTTACTGCTGATGATGGCGGCTCTTTTATCCTTGCTGGAATGGCTAAAGGGGCGGGCATGATCTGTCCTGATATGGCCACATTGCTGGTTTTTTTGGCAACGGACCTGGAAATAGAGCAAAAACTACTCCAGGAAGCCCTGGAAGAAGCAGTAAGCTTTTCTTTTAATCTGATCAGTATCGATGGAGATACGTCCACCAATGATATGGCGCTGCTGTTGTCCCTGCAGGGAGGAGGGCCTAGGCTTAACCGGCAGTCACCTTTATGGCCTGTATTTAAGGATGCATTGCTGTACATCTGCCGTGATTTGGCTTATAAAGTTGTAGCTGACGGTGAAGGTGCAACCAAGGTGATTAAACTGACGGTTAAAGGAGCCCTTGATTATACCATGGGGCGCAGGCTGGCCCGCTCAGTTTTAAATTCCGCCCTGGTTAAAACCGCTTTTTTTGGAGAGGATGCAAATTGGGGGCGCATTATCACGGCCATGGGTTACGCCGGTGTAGATTTTGTCCCTGAAAGGGTGGATATTTTTTTAGGCGATGTGCAGGTCATGGCTGCAGGCAAAGGCCTTGTTTTTGACGAAGCTGCGGCGAAAAAAGTGCTTATGCAGCGAGAAGTGCCCGTCCTGATTGATTTAAAGCTTGGAACGGAGGAAGTAACCGGCCTGGGCTGTGATCTCAGCCATGAATATGTTAGCATCAACAGCTCTTACCGCAGCTAGAGTTGAAAAGAGGAGGAATCACGGGTGGACGAGGCTATGCAAAAACTTATCGGCAAAGCGGAGATATTAATCGAAGCTTTGCCCTATATCCGCGAATTTGCGGGGAAAACATTTGTAATCAAATACGGCGGGCAGGCCATGGTCAGTGAAGAATTGAAAAATTCCGTGGCCCAGGATATAGTGCTGTTAAAATATATTGGTATTAACCCCATCCTTGTCCATGGCGGCGGCCAGGAGATCACTTTGCTCATGGAAAGGTTGGGTAAAAAAGCCAGTTTTGTAGACGGACTGCGTGTGACGGATAGAGAAACAATGGAGCTGGTGGAGATGGTGCTGGTAGGCAAGATAAACAAAGAGATAGTTGCCCTGCTGAACAGGCACGGAGGCAAAGCTGTTGGTTTAAGCGGTAAAGACAGTAATCTGATGCTGGCTGTAAAAAGACCGCCTAAAAACATTTCCGTGGACGGAGTGGAGAAAACGATTGACCTGGGTTATGTCGGTGATATTCTGAGCATAAACCCTGCTGTTATCCACACCTTGAGCAGTCAGAATTACATCCCTGTAATTTCTTCTATCGGGGTCAGCGAGGAGGGAGAAGGTTTAAATATTAATGCTGACCATGTAGCCGGGGAACTGGCAGCGGCCCTTAATGCGGAAAAGTTGATCATCCTTACGGACGTGGAGGGTATTATGAAAAAACAGGGTGACAGCACAACACTTATTTCCTCCCTCAAACGCCAGGAAGCGCGGCAGATGATTATCTCAGGTGAAATATCGAGTGGTATGATTCCCAAGGTTGAAGCCTGCGTAGGCGCACTGAACAGCAACGTGAAGCGCACCCATATTATCGACGGCCGCATCAATCATTCCTTGCTGCTGGAAATATTTACTGACCAGGGTATTGGTACTATGGTAATATAAGTACACGAGGCAGGAAACAAGAAACAGGAGGCAAGAAGTGCACAAAGCAAGGGGCAGTAAGCAAGATATAAGGTTTTGTAAGGAGGCCCTTACCATGCTGCCGGAAGCAGAGAAAAAATATTTAATTAATACCTATGCTCGTCAGGCGGGCATTACCCCGGTGCTTGTCCGGGGCAAAGGCAGTTTTGTTTTTGATGACGAAGGAAAGGAATATCTTGATTTTGTCGGAGGCCTGGCTGTAAATGCCCTTGGACACTGTCACCCAGCAGTGGTGGAGGCGGCCTGCGAGCAGATGGCAAAGCTTATCCATACCTCCAACCTTTACTATACGGAACCGCAGATTAAGCTGGCCCACCTCCTTGTGGAGCATACGCCTGCCGACAGGCTTTTTCTTTGTAACAGCGGGGCAGAGGCAAACGAAGCAGCGATAAAGATCGCCAGAAAATATGCAAAGATGCAAGATTTACAGCGGTTTGAAATTATTACCGCCTATCAATCTTTTCACGGCCGGACAATGGCCACCCTTACAGCTACGGGACAGGAAAAATTTCACCAGGGTTTTGAACCCCTTGTTCCCGGTTTTCGTTATGCTGTGTTTAACGATCTCGATTCTTTCCGTGCCCTGGCAAACGCCTGTACCTGTGCCATAATGCTTGAACCGGTGCAGGGGGAAGGGGGTATCCATGTCGCCAGGAAAGATTTTATTGAAGGCTTGCGGCAGCTTTGCGATGCACATGGGTTGTTGCTAATTTTCGACGAGGTCCAGTGCGGCCTGGGGAGAACAGGTAAATTTCTTGCTGCGGATCATTATGGGGTTACCGCCGATATTATCACCCTGGCCAAGGCACTGGGCGGCGGCCTGCCTGCAGGGGCGATGCTCTGTAAAGAGCAAGTGGCGGCAGCTTTTTCGCCTGGCGATCACGCTTCTACCTTTGGAGGCAACCCTGTGGCCTGCGCTGCTGCTATTGCTGTAGTGACGGAGATTACAAAAGAGGGCTTTCTAGCAGAGGTGGAGAGAAAAGGACTCTATTTCAAAGAAGGCCTTTTATCCTTGCAAAGAGATTTTCCGGGGCTAATAAAAGAAGTAAGGGGGCTGGGGCTGATGTTGGGCGTGGAGCTACAAGGGGACGGCCTTGTTGTGCAGCGTAAATGTGCCGAACGCGGCTTGTTGATAAACTGTGTAGCCGGCAAGACCCTGCGTTTTCTGCCGCCCCTGACCGTTAAGGCCGAAGAAATTGACCGTGCTCTGGCTATTCTGCAAGAGACACTCAGGTTGATGCCTGATGGCGGATAGTTTAAAGATTTTGAACCCCGACTTGCTGAATGCTGATTCCTTTTAAAAACGGAGGTGGGAGCAATGGCCGGCATAAGCGGCAGACACTTTTTGACGCTACAGGATTATACGGCAGAGGAGATCACGGCCATACTGGATTTAGCTGCAGCCCTGAAACTAAAACAACAACAAAAAATACCGCACCAGTTGTTGGCCGGCAAGACCCTGGGCATGATTTTTGAAAAACCTTCTACGCGAACCAGGGTATCGTTTGAAGTTGGTATGTGGCAGCTGGGAGGGTATGCCCTGTTCCTCAGCAGTCAAGAGCTGCAAATCGGCCGCGGTGAACCGATTAAGGATACGGCAGCAGTTCTTTCTCGTTATGTTGACGGGATCATGATTCGCACCTTTGCCCATAGCAACGTGGAAGAGCTGGCCCGCTATGCTACAGTTCCAGTCATAAATGGCCTAACCGACCTTTACCATCCCTGTCAGGCCCTTGCTGACTTGCTGACGATTAAAGAAAAAAAGGGGATGTTGCAGGGGCTAAAGGTCGCCTACCTGGGGGATGGTAACAATGTGGCCCACTCTTTGATGCTGGGTTGTTCAAAGCTGGGCTTACATATCACTGTGGCTGCTCCCCAAGGTTTCTGGCCACGGGAGGAGGTCAGATCCAAAACGGAACAAAACGCCTTGCTTTCCGGTGGCAGCCTGACTGTTACCTCCGATCCCCTGGCGGCGGTAAAAGGGGCAGATGTGCTCTATACCGACGTATGGGCCAGTATGGGGCAGGAGCAGGAGAAAGCAGAGCGGAAAAAGATTTTTGCTCCATACCAGTTGAACAGGGAAAAATTGTCTCTGGCAGAGCCGGAAGCCATCGTTATGCACTGCCTTCCGGCTTACAGGGGAGAGGAAATCAGTGCCGATGTCCTTGAGGGGATTCAATCTGTGGTGCTGGATCAGGCAGAAAACCGCATGCACGCACAAAAAGCATTATTGGCTATGTTAATGGGGTAAAAAAGGGGAAGGAAGGTGCATTGATTATGGCCAAGGTTGTGCTGGCTTATTCCGGAGGTCTGGACACCTCCATTATCGTGAAATGGCTGAAAGAAGAATACGGTTATGAAGTAATTGCTTTTGCCGCCGATGTAGGTCAGGGGCCGGGCGAACTGGACGGCCTGGAGGAAAAGGCCTTGGCGACAGGGGCAGCCAAAGCGGTAGTGCTGGATTTGCGCCGGGAGTTTGTGGAAGAATATGTGTTTCCCATGCTCCAGTCAGGAGCTCTTTATGAGGGCAAATATATGATGGGGACAGCCATTGCCCGTCCTGTTATTGCCCGTTACATGGTCCAGGTAGCCCTGCAGGAGGGAGCGGATGCCGTAGCCCATGGAGCCACGGGAAAAGGGAACGATCAAGTTCGTTTTGAATTAACGGTAAAAGCTTTGGCTCCTCAGCTGAAAATTATTGCACCCTGGCGCATCTGGAATCTTCGTTCCCGGAGCGACTGTATAGCTTATGCTAGAAAACATGGAATACCTGTTCCTGTAACGGTGGAAAAACCTTACAGCATGGATCGCAATATTTTACATATTAGCTATGAAGGGGGAGTGCTGGAGGACCCGGCCAATGTTCCCTTTGAAGATATGTTCCTTTTAACGTGTTCTCCTGAACGGGCGCCTGCAGAAGGAGAAGAGGTGGAGATCTCTTTTGTCAGGGGTGTTCCAGTAGCGCTAAATGGAGTTAAACTGGACAGTGTTGCTTTAATGGAGAAGCTTAATGAGCTGGGAGGCAAACATGGCATAGGCCGGGTGGATATCGTGGAAAACCGCCTTGTGGGCATGAAATCGCGGGGTGTTTATGAAACGCCGGGAGGCACAATCCTTTACTATGCCCACCGTGAACTGGAACAGCTGACGCTTGACCGGGAATCCATGCACTTTAAAGAAATGGTAGCGGTTAAGTATGCGGAACTTGTTTACTATGGCCTCTGGTATTCTCCTTTGCGCCTGGCCCTGGACGCTTTTGTGCGGGAAACGCAGCAATACGTAACAGGGGAAGTTAAATTGCGTCTCTACAAAGGTAATATTATTGTTCTCGGCCGCCGTTCACCTTCTTCCCTGTACAGTCCGGATCTGGCAACTTTTGAAGAAGATAAATTATACAACCAGAAAGATGCGGGCGGGTTTATCAATCTTTTCGGCCTTCCTCTGCAGGTGGAGGGGTTGCTGCGCAACAGATGGAAAGGTGAGGTGGAGGAGGAAAAGTGAGCAAAGGGGAAAAAACACCGGGTGAGAGGAGGCAACTGCCGGTACAACAGGACAAACCTTGGGGTGGCAGGTTTGACGCTGTCCTGGACGATAAAGCGGAAGCATTTCTCGCCTCTTTGCCTTTTGACCGGCGCCTGGCGCAGGAAGATATAGAAGGCAGTACAGCCCATTGTCGTATGCTTATGCAAAGGGGAATAATCTCTGCACAGGAGGGGGAGTTAATCTTAAACGGCCTGGCGGAAATTGGCGCTGAGATAGAAACGGGAACTTTTCCTTTTGACCTCTCCCTGGAAGATATTCACATGAATGTGGAAAGAAGGCTTATACAAAAAATAGGGCCGTCAGGGGGCAAGCTGCATACGGGACGCAGCCGCAACGACCAGGTAGCTCTAGATCTGCACCTGTATGTGCGGAAAGAGATAACTAAAGTAGATGGCTTACTGGCAGATGTGCAGGCAGTTTTACTGGAGCTGGCAAAAAAATATTTTGGTGTGATTATTCCTGGTTATACACACCTGCAACGGGCCCAGCCGGTCCTTTTTTCCCACCACCTGCTGGCCTACTTCTGGATGTTGCAGCGGGACCGGGAACGTTTCCTGGATGCTTATAAACGGGCCGATCTAATGCCCCTGGGAGCAGGAGCCCTGAGCGGATCAAGCTTTCCTTTGGATAGGGAAATGGTGGCACGGGAATTACGTTTTGGGGCCATTTATGAAAATAGTATGGATGCAGTAAGTGACCGTGATTTTGTTGTCGAATTCCTGGGATGTGCCGCTATACTGGCCATGCACTTAAGCCGTTTCAGCGAAGAGCTGGTCCTCTGGTCCTCACAGGAGTTTGCCTTTGTTGAGCTGGCTGATGCTTTTACCACGGGAAGCAGTATGATGCCGCAGAAGAAAAACCCCGATGTGCCTGAACTGGTGCGCGGTAAAACAGGACGTATCTATGGCAATTTGGTAGCCGTGCTGACCATGCTCAAAGGGCTGCCTTTGACTTATAACAAAGATATGCAGGAGGATAAAGAACCACTTTTTGATACTTGCGACACTATAAGACAGATACTGGAAATATATCCTCCTTTGCTGGCAACGATGCAGCTGAATGAAAATAAGTTACAGCAAATGCTAAGGCACGATTTTTCTACAGTTACAGAGCTGGCTGACTATTTGGCGGCCAAAGGCGTGCCTTTCCGCGAGGCCCATGCCGTTGTGGGGCGTCTGGTTCGTTATGCTTTGAACGAAGGGAAGCATCCTGTGGAGCTTACACGCAGTGAGCTGGAGGCCTTCCACCCGCTGTTGGACAACGAGCTGATGTCCCAAATTTTGAACCCCCGGCATGCTGTAGCTTCGCACCGAAGCAGGGGGGGGACGGCGCCGCAGGCTGTAAAAGCACAGCTGTCCAGAGCGCGTCAAATTATGCGCCGCCATACCAGGCGAGCACAGAGGCTGTTTAAATGCGGGACTTTTTAACGGGCATTCTTACCAGAAGATTCGCTGGGATGAGATATGAGCGTAATCGAACAACAACCCCGGGGAAGGAGAATCTCCATGGAAAAGAAAAAAGGCCTGGTGCTGGTATATACAGGTAAAGGAAAAGGTAAAACAACGGCGGCCCTGGGGCTGGCCTTGCGGGCAATCGGCCACGGCGCCCGTGTTTTTATGGTCCAGTTCAAGAAGGGAGATCCAAATTACGGGGAGATCCAGGCGATCCGTAAGTACTTGCCCAATTTCACCGTTTATCAGGCCGGTAAAAACAAGATGTGTAAGGGAGTACTCAAAGATGATGATCCCGCAGTTACACAGGAGGGTTTTCAAACGGGCAAAGAAGCTCTCTTTAGCGGCCAATACGACCTCTGCATCTTTGACGAAATTAACGTGGTTATGGATTATGGACTTTTGCCCGTTGCCGATGTTTTGGCGATGCTGGCGGAGCGTCCCTCCCATGTAGATGTAATATTTACAGGCCGTAATGCACCCCGGGAAATAATCGAGGTGGCAGATCTTGTTAGTGAGGTAAAGGAAATTAAGCATCATTTGAAGAATGGTATAAAGGCAAGGGCGGGAATGGAGTTTTAGTAAATACAACTATGGCTATACCTTTTTATAGTCTTTATTCAATTTATGGTTTTTAGCCATTTGCTGCCTGACCATTAGATTTTAAATAAAGGAGTGGTGTCATGATCGGTAACCGCATTAGGTCTTTCCGTCAGGAAAGGGGGCTTACGCTGGGGCAGCTTGCACAGAAGGCGGGCATCTCCGCTTCTTATTTAAGTACAATTGAGCGTGGCCTGAAAAAGCCGTCTATCCCTGTGCTCAGGCAGATTAGTGAGGCTTTGCATGTTTCTCCCGCTTTATTGGTACGTTCTGAGGAGGAGAAATTTACCGGTGAGAAATTACGTTTCCTGCGGGAAGGCAGAGGCCTTACGATAGAGGAACTTGCGGAAATTAGTGAGCTGTCCGTCTCCCTGATTGAAAAATTTGAGAAGACAGAAGCCCTACCTGACTATGAGCAGCTGGAAAGGCTTGCCGCAGCTTTAAATATTACTCCTAGCTGCTTTGTGGAGGAAAGCCACTACAAAACCAATATTGGCGCGCGCCTTAAGCAACTGCGGGAATCTCAGGGGATAACAGTTACTTCCCTTGCTGCTAAAGCAGGTGTTTCGCCGGGTTTAATTAGTCAGATTGAAGGCAATTATACCATCCCTTCCCTTGATACCCTGGAAAAGATCTCTGCTACAATGGGTATTACCCTCCATTATCTGCTCATGGAAAGCAGGGACGTGGAAAACCTCCTTGCCAGCCTTGGTCCTGATCTGCTGGAGCTGCTCAGCGACCACAAGGTGCAAACGGTGCTGCGTTATATCAAGGATTTTGACTCTGCCGAACTGCGCTATGTGCTCAATTATCTGCAATTTTTCAAACGCAACAGGAAAATTCTCTCTTGAAGCAACTTACTCCATAAATTTAAGCTCAAGGCAAACAATCTTCTTGTTGCTAAAGTGTTAGTAAAAGGTTTATAATATTTTTAATAATCCGATGCATCCTACTTACTTAAGAGGCAAACGGAGGTTATTATTATGACGCAGTGGCGGGAGAAGGAGCTTCTGGACAGGCTGAGGACTGGCGTTATTGCCTGCGACGAGGATATGGTAATTGACGCTGCGCTTACCGTTGTAAAGGAGGGTATAGATGCCAGCAAAGCGATCTTTGAAGGCCTGGTTCCGGGGATGGAACAAGTAGGTGAGCTTTATGAGCAGCAAGAATACTTTATTCCCCAGTTGCTCTTGTCCACCGAAGCCATGTATGCCGGATTGAATATCTTACGCCCCCATGTAACAAAAATGGATTACGGTGTGAACGGAGTTGTTGTCATAGGAGTGGTGCATGGTGACGTTCACGATATCGGTAAGAATATTGTAAAAGTAATGTTTGAGGTTGCCGGGTTTGAGGTCCATGACCTGGGAAGGGACGTCCCCCTCGAATATTTTGTAGATGAACTTTTGCGCTGCGATGCCGATATGGTTTGCCTGTCTGCCATGATGACTACGACCATGGTGGGGATGCGGGAGATTATTAGGCGTATCAAGGAAAAGAATCCTGCCGCCAAAATTATGGTTGGTGGAGCGCCTGTCACAGAGGAGATTGCCCAGAAATATGGGGCTGATGCTTTTGCTGAAGACGCAGGACAGGCCCTTAAAGATGCAATTAAGATTTTAAGCATGCTGCGTGAAATGCGTAAATGCTCTCAGGAGGGCAAAAAAGTAAATTAGTTTATAGGCCTCAACTTAAAAGGAATACACCTTATAAACATAATAAACATAAGGAATTTTAAATATATTTTAACTTGACACAACAATTGTTTCGTGTTAAATTGTAAAGCGGGGGGTAAGAAAAGGGATGCGGATAGATGAAGAGGTTGTTATATTTTTGTTTTTAGTAAGGGATAAATCATAATAAGACATTTATTTTTACCCTTTGTTTAGTATTAGTAAAATTTATTTTATATAGATCGAACATAGCCATCTATTGAATATCTATCCCTGTTTAAAGGGGCATTTATGGCCTTATTTTGAGGCCGATTACATAAAAGGAGGCGTCAAAATGTCGGAAGAGAGGAAAAAGGAACTTTTTGAGCAGTTGAAACAGGGTGTGATCAATTTTGATGAAGACCTGGTCAAAGAAGCGGCAAATGCTGTGGTAGCAGAAGGATTTAGCGCGGTAGATGCAGTTTTCCAGGGGTTGGTGCCAGGGATGGAGTATGTGGGAGAGTTATATGAGCAGCAAGAATATTTTGTGCCGGAGCTGTTAATGTGTGCCGATGCCATGTATGCGGGTCTGGATATTTTACGCCCCCACATGGAGCGTACGGATCTAGGCGTTACGGGCGTAGTGGTAATGGGGGTGGTGCAGGGTGACGTCCACGATATCGGCAAGAATATCGTGAAGATGATGTTCGACGTGGCCGGCTTTGAAGTGCACGACCTGGGGAGGGATGTGCCCCTAGAGGTGTTTGTGGAGGAGCAACTGCGTACCGATGCGGATCTGGTCTGCCTCTCCGCTATGATGACCACCACCATGGTAGGGATGAAAGATATCATTAAACAAATTAAATTAAAAAACCCCAATGCCAAAGTAATGATTGGCGGTGCTCCCGTCACCGAAGATATTGCTGAAAAGTTTGGTGCTGACGGTTTTGCTGAAGACGCCAGCAACGCCCTCAAAGATGCGATCAATATGCTTACCACCCTGCGTAAACTTAAAGATGAGGCGGAGTCGGCCTGAGAACTGTAGCATAAGGGAGGATAAATGATGGAATATACGGTTATCTTTCAGCCCTCCGGACGTCGTGGAACAGTGGAAGCAGGCTTAAATTTGCTAGAGGCAGCGCGCCAGCTAGGAGTGGACATTGAATCGCCTTGCGGTGCGGCCAGGGTCTGCGGCAAATGCAAAGTACAAGTCCAAGAAGGGTTTTTTGAAAAGTTTGGTATTGAGTCCCGGATGAGCCATCTGTCTCCTTTGATGGAGGAGGAGAGGGATGAGCTAGAAGCAGAAGAGTTGCAAAATAACTACCGCCTTGCCTGCTGCGCCAGCGTTGAGGGGAATGTCTTGATTTTTGTGCCTGAGGAATCTCGCGGTGCACAGCAGGTAATCCTGGAAACAGGGAGAGAGCGGGAAATATCCGTTGATCCGGTGGTAAAGAATTATTATATTGAAATGGTTCCTGCCACCCTGGAGGACCAGACGGACGATTTTATGCGCATCAAAAATGCTCTGGCAGATAAATATGGACTGCAGGGCATTGATTATATTGACTATTTTGTTACGGTTAACCTGCCTGAGACGATCCGTGCCGCTGACTGGAAGGTTACGGTAACGGTATGGGACGGCAAAGAGATCATCAAGGTTTCTCCCGGCTTTGTAGAGAACCCCTGGGGGGTGGCCATTGATGTGGGCAGCACTACGGTAGCTGCTTATCTCTGCAACCTGCGTACCGGTGAGTCCACCATTAAACGTTCCATGATGAACCCTCAGATTACTTACGGCGAAGATGTTCTTTCCCGTATAACCTATTCCATGATGAACGAAGATGGCCTGGAGAAGATGAGCAGGGCGATGATAGACGGTATAAATTCGCTGGTGAAAGGTATGGTAGATGATGCCGGCCTGACGGCGGAAGATGTGGTGGATATGACCCTGGTTGGCAATACAGCCATGCACCATCTGCTGTTAAATATTGATCCCAAGTACGTGGGGCGTGCTCCCTTTGCCCCGGCCTTTAAATGCAGTGTGGACTTTAAAGCAAGGGATCTGGGCATAAAGATAAACAAAGCTTCATATGTACACTGGCTTCCTATTGAAGCAGGCTTTGTGGGTGCAGACAACGTAGCTGTGCTTATTGCTGAAGAGCCATATAACCAGGACGAGATGATGCTGGTAATCGACATTGGGACAAACGGAGAGATTGTCTTTGGCAACCGGGAAAAGCTTTTTTCTACTTCCTGTGCTACTGGTCCCGCCCTGGAAGGCGCACAGATACGCTTTGGTATGCGGGCGGCCCCCGGCGCTATCGAGTGGGTAAAAATTGATCCAGAAACTAAGGAGCCGAAAATCAAGATTATTGGGCAGCAGGATTGGTTTAAGGAAGGGGATGAGCCTGCCGTTAAAGGGATCTGCGGCTCTGGGATTATTGACGTAATTGCCGAGATGTTCAAGGCGGGGATTATTGACAAATCAGGCCGTTTCAATCAAAAGTTGGAAACGCCCCGCATACGCAAAGGCAGTGACGGCAAAATGGAGTATGTCCTCTGTTATGCTGAGCAAACTTCCATTGGCAAAGATATTACCATAACGCAGGGAGACGTGCGGGCTATCCAGCTGGCTAAATCGGCTCTTTATTGCGGTGCCGAATACCTCATGGAGAAGCGTGGTATCCCCAAACCTGATAAGATTGTGCTGGCAGGTGCCTTTGGCAGTTATATCAACAAGGAAAGCGCCATGGTCATAGGGATGATCCCCGACTGCAACCTGGACAATGTTCAGGCTGTGGGCAATGCTGCCGGTGACGGAGCCAAGCTGGCCCTTGTAAGCAAGGCGAAACGCCTTGAAGCTCAATGGGTTGCCAGGGAAGTGGAGTTTATTGAAACTGCTACGGAACCAGATTTCCAGATGCGCTTTGCCGAAGCGATGGCCTTTCCCCATCGTAGCCACAAATTCCCCAGTATACAGCATATCCTGGATAAGATCCCCAAATAAATGCAGGTTTGTCTAAGTGGGTAGTGGTATGCAGCGAAATGAAAGGAGGAGTGTAGATGTTTACCCTCAAAAGTGAACAAAAGGTCTGTCAGATAGGACCATGGAAAGTAGGCGGTCAGCCGGGAGACAATCCGCCTTTGCTTATTGCCTCTATGTTCCACAAGGGTGACCGCATCCTTGGTAAAAGGAAAGCGGGAGAGTTTGACCGGGAAAAAGCCACCGCCTATATTAAGCGGCAGGAAGAGCTTTCGGAGCAGACCGGTATACCGGCGCTAACGGCTATGGTGGCTAATTCGGCAGACGAGATGAAACGCTATGTTGACTTCTATACCAGCCTGAGTGATAAGCCTTTCGCCATTGATATGTGGATGCAGGATCCCCGCATTGAGGCTGTAAAATATGTTTCTGAGCTTGGCCTCATGGACCGTCTCGTCTATAACAGCATTACCCCCTGGGATAAAGACATTCCTGGACAGGTGGAACAGCTCAAGGAATTGGGTGTAAAGCACGTGGTAGTGCAGGTTTATGATGACCAGGATCCGACGCCACAGGGGCGTGTAAACAGTTTTCGTAAAATGATGGAGATGATCGGCGAGAATACCTTTGAAACCATCCTGGTGGATACCTCTGTAATGAACTTGCCTGCCACCTCATTTTCTTCAGTGGCAAACCGCATGATTAAAGAAGAATTTGGTGTGCCTGCTGGCCTGGCTTCTTCCAACGGTACTTTTATGTGGAAGGATGCCCGGGAGATGTGGGGTAGCGAAGGCTTTTCCAGCATGAATGTAGCTGCCCAGGCTGCTGCCACCATGTTTTGGTGCGACGTTATCTTTTATGGGCCGCAGGTAATCGCGCCGAGGATATTCCCGGCAGTAGTAAGCGCCACGTTGATGCTGTCCACCTTCGTTTATAACGAAACGGGCAGGCTTCCCTCTAATCCCAACCATCCTCTTTATAAGTTCTTTGGGGACTTTGCAGAAAAATTAAAATAATATAATTTTTTAAGCAGGATTTAGAAAATTTATCTTTAAATAATAAGCAATAAGGTGGTGTGGCAGATGACGTTGACGCCAAAAGAAAGGGTATTAAAACAGCTCGCCGGCGAAGAGATCGACCGAGTTCCCTGTTATAGCGGTATGGGTAATGTAACGGTGGCAGGCCTGCAGGAATTGGGCTATAAGTTTCCCCTGGTGCACGGGGATGCGGAGATGATGGCCAACCTGGCGGCAACTTCTTATAAGATGTTTGGTTATGAGTGTGCCGTGGTACCCTTTGATTTCTGTGTGGAGGCAGAAGCGCTGGGTTGTGTGATGAATGCCTATGAAAATGTGGAGCATCTCCTTTATCCTACGATTAAAGAAAAAGCTCTTCACAGCGAGGAAGAGCTGGACAGCTTCCCCATTCCGGAGGACTTGGCCAATGCTGGGCGCATCCCTGTAGTAGTAGAAGCAATCAAACGCCTAAAAAAGGAGTTTGGCGATGAGCTTCCCATCGGCACATATTTTTTGGGTCCCTTTACCCTTGGAGGTCAGATTTACGACCTGGATCTACTGCTTAAATACGCTTTTAAAAAGCAGAAACTTATCTATGCTATGCTTGACAGACTGGCCGATGTGCTAATTAGGGTGGCCAAAATTTATAAAGAGGCCGGCGCCGATTATCTTACGGTGCGGGAGATGGGGAGCGGCACAGACCTGCTTAGCCCGCGCATGTGGAATACATTAATTAAACCGCACCTGATTAAGATAATCAGTGCCCTGAAAGAGATGAATTTTCCCAACAACCTGCATATTTGCGGTGAAACGAATCTGATCGTTAAAAACATGGTGGAATGCGGTGCCGATTCCATCAGTGTGGAATTAAAAAATGATATGGTTAAAACACGGCAGGAAATTGGTCCTGAACCCCTTGTTTTTGGCAACCACGATGCTTATAAACTCCTTGTCCATGACAGCGTGGATGATGTGGAAAAAGCAGTAATCAAATGCTTGGAGGACGGAGTTGACGCCATCTGGCCCGGTTGTGATATCTGGCCGGAGGCAAAACTGGAAAATGTAAAAGCTCTGGTAGAAGCTACTAAGAAATACGGTGCAGAAAAATGGCATCGTAAGCGGAAATAAATATTGTATTCTTTCCCTGCCCCCTTTCGGGGGGCAGGGAAAGACAATTGTCAGAATTAATATAACATTGCCATAATCCTTATTAATTAAGTGTATAGCTTTTTGACCAGTTAACTGGTTTAGAGGTGATGCCTATGGTAGAGCGCGTTTGCATTTTCCCATGTGGCGGCATAAAAAAACCAGAGGCGACAGTGGCGCGTATCGCTGCTTATATTGTTAATGAAGACTTGCTGCCCCGCCAGACTATGATCCTTTGTGTTCCTGCTTTTTTGCGAGGCGTAGAGGAAGATTTGGTTATGGCAGAAGATTATCCTGTTGTGGTTATTGATTGTCATGCAGAAAACTGCGGAACAAAAATGCTTTATCTTGCTGGTATAACCCCTGCGGCACGGCTATTCATTCCAGATATTGCCGCACGGGAAGGCCTTGCTTATGGTGAACAGCGACGGGAACTGGAGCCCCAGGCAAAGGCACTAGCAGAAATAGTGGCCCGAGAGACAGCCCGTGTAGCGACGTTTATGTTGGAAAATCCTGCATATAAGTTTGCAAAACAGCAGATTAAGACGGAAACCTACCTGGCACAAAGTGAGTTGCCGCCTGATCCTTTTGACTATGTACAGTTGGCTCCCGGCCTTTACCGCCCCCGCAAGATGCCGGACTTTTTCCCAGAAGGAAGTGAGAACTAATGGAAAAAGTCAAAAAAGTAGTTGTTTATCCTTGCGGCGGGATTGGTTTCCCCCTTTCCAGCGTAGCTCGTTATGCCGCCTTTGTTGTTACTGAAGACCTGCTGCCCGGGAAAACGGAGATTGTGGATGCTGTAAGGCTGATTAACGGTTTCCCTGACGAAGTGGAATTGGTGGAAAACAACCCTACCATTATAATTGATGGTTGTGGTTACCATTGTGGTTCCAACCTCTTTCGCTTGCTTGGCATTAAGCCAGCAGCGAGGATCTTGGCAACAGTAATTTCTAAGCTGCCACCCACTTTTGTTGCAGGATGCACAAAAAAGGAGATAAATTTATCTCCCGGTAGGGAACGTCGTGTTCCCAGTGAATCGGGTAAGAACCTAGCCAGGGAGATAGCTGTTCAGGTAAAAACCCTTGCCTTAATTATGCTCAACCCCCCATATCATTATAAGAAACAAAGAGTTAATACTGAAAAGACAAAGATCTGCGAATATATTGATGATCCTACTTTAGAGTTTAATTATATTGAAGTCAAGGAAGGTATCTATCGGCCGACAGAAATGCCTAAGTTGAGCGGTTTGGAGCCTTAGCTATAAGTTTCTGGAAAAACTACCTGGCAAGGAGGTGCAGGGTGTGGCTTTGCTTATATCAGATCAATTTTATGGCCAGCAAGTAACAGTGGAAGACAGGTACTATTATTATCCTCCTGAGCATCTTTGGGCTGAAGAAAGGGGAAATGGCATCTATCGTTTTGGTTTTTCCCATGCAGGGGTGATCCTGGTCAATGGTTTTAAATATATGGATTTTGCCGTTGAGCCCGGTGACCTGCTTGCGGCGGAGGACAGTGTCCTTTTCCTGGAGACGTTTAAGGCTATGTTTAATGTAACTACTCCCATAGCGGGCGAGGTAATTGCCATAAACGAGAAGTTGGCTGGCGAGGGAATAAAAGTTCTTGAGCAAAAATATTTTGAAGAACACATATATGAGCTTAAATGCGATACACAGGAACTGCTGGCCATATTTTTAACAGGGGAACAGTACATGGAAGCATTGCTGCGCGGCGACGCGGATCATTGCGGGGCCGGAGCAAGAGTTATGCGTAGAAACAGGTAAAGGGGGAAAATGGCCATGGAACACCCAGGCCGCAAGGTATTAGTCGAAGTATTTATAAACGACTTTGTGCAATGAACTCCCTGTGTTTATCTGCTGGAAGCAGTTAAAAATATCCCCAATATTCTTGGCGAGCTTAAAGATCATGTAGAGATCAAGCAATGGGACCTACGTACGCCTGAGGGGATTAAGCGTAACAATGAGCTAGGTATTACCACTTTCCCCACCATTGCCATTGACGGTAATGTGCTTTTTGCCAGTGTTATCCCTGCAGAGGATGAGCTGCTGCAGGCCATCACGGAGCGGCTATGAAATAAAAAATATTTTCTGGGGAGGTGGTATAAGCTAGGATATTATCAATTTTGGTTTTTAGAGGGCAGGAAGTGTTGATTGCAGGTGGTAATTGGTACGAGATTAACAAGGAGGAGTGAAAGATATGGCAATGCAGTTGTTGCTTGATGCCTATCAGGGCAAGCAGACACCGAGAGTCCCCTGGGTTCCCTATGCTGGTGTGCACTGTGCTTATATGATCGGCGAAAGGGCAGATGTATATCTCCAGGATCCGGATCTCATTGCCAAAGGAGTGCTTTATGCAGCTGAGCGTTATAAAGCAGACGGGATTCCTCTGGTATTTGATCTAAACGTAGAAGGGATGTCTATGGGTTGCGAAGCCACCTGGTATCCCGATAACCCACCGGCTATTACCGGACATCCCCTAGCTGATAAGACGTTGGCAGAAGCCAATCTAAAAATCCCCACCGCAACAGACGGACGCTGGCCGGTTATTGTTGAGGCGGGGAAAAAAGTGGTGGCTCAAAAAGGCGATTGGGCGCTAATGGGTCTTTTCTGTGGTCCCTTGACCTTGGCCTCTCACCTGCGTGGAGTAAAGATTTTCACCGATGTGGTTAAAAATAAAGCGCTGGCGCATGAGATCATTGGTTTTTGCAGTAAGGTTTGTGCTGAATCGGCCCGTATTTACAGGGATATTGGCTGCGAAATCATTGCTATTGTAGACCCTGTTGCTTCCCAGATTCGTCCCGATACTTTCCGGGAGTTTGTAACCCCGGCCTGCCAGGAAGCAATAAAAGTGATTCATGAAGCAAACCGTGTTTCCAGTTTCTTTATCTGTGGTGATGCTACCAAAGTCCTTGAAGAAGTTTGTCAGGTGGGTACACATGGTTTTGCCATTGACGAGCAGTTGAATATGGTTTATGTGCGCGACCTGGCAATGAAGTACGGGCTGGGCTTTGGCGGCAACCTCAAGTTGACCCTGGCCCTTTCTCTGGGGATTGTTGATCCACGGGAGGACACTTTGGTAAGCATGGCTGCCGGCGGCATGACCGGCTTTACCCTGGCCCCCGGCTGAGACATGCCTTACGACGTTCCCGTGGAGAACGTAGATAAAGTATTGGAAGCCAAGGCATGGTACGAGAAGTTTTATGCCAAGTATCCTACTCATGTCAATCGTGGTTATCTAACCATGGAAGATCTAAAGAAATAAGGGGGAGGAGATGAAGTGAGCGAGAAGCTGGTTGTGGATGTCCTTACCCTTGATGCTGTGCAATGTGCTGCCTGCCAGTATATGTTTGAAGCCATTTCAGCTTTGCCGGAAAACATCAGGCAACACGTTGAATTCAAAGAATGGACAATAAAAAATCCCGACGGAATCAATAAATTCCTGGAACTTAACGGCAGAGTGCTGCCAACTATAGCCATTGAAGGAGAACTGGTTTTTGAAAGCATTATTCCTACGTTTGAAGAACTACTCGATGCTCTTGAAGCCAGAGCTCCTGAAGCGTTGAAAGCAGAGATTGCCAAAGTAAGGTCTGAGCAAAGTTAGTTAAAAATGTGTCAACGCAAAGAGGGATAAAAGGAGAGCGTCCTTTTATCCCTCTACTCTTTCCCTTTATAAAACAGGGGGGACGCTTATGGTAAAAAAAGTAAATTATCCCCGATGGTTGTTAAGGCCTGCTCCCTGCGTGGCTGATTTAAATAAAACAGCCCGTTTCCTTGGAGATTTGCCTACTATCTGCACAAGCGCAGCATGTCCCAATATCTTTGAATGTTTTGCCAGGAAACAGCTTACTTTTATGATTTTAGGAAATATATGCACACGTAAATGTAATTTTTGTGCTGTAACCCATGGTGAACCAACTGCGGTAGATCCGGAGGAGGCAGAACGCATTGCTGCTGCTGTTTTGCATTTGGGACTGGCGCATGTAGTAATTACCTCTGTAAGTCGTGATGATCTGGAGGACGGTGGTGCTTCTCATTATGCTAGGACGATTAATGTTTTAAGACAGAAAACAAAGGCAAGCGTTGAGGTACTTATTCCTGATTTTGGTGGTAACCGGCAGGCGCTGGAGCAGGTGGTCGGTGCAGAGCCAGATTTAATAGCGCATAACTTAGAAACAGTGGCAAGGCTGCAAAACTGTATCCGGCCGCAGGGTGATTATGGCCGTTCTCTGCAAGTATTGTGCGCAATCAAGGAAATAAACCCTAAGATGATCACCAAAAGTGGTCTTATGCTGGGTTTGGGCGAGGAAGACGCAGAAGTACTGACTGCTATGCAAGACCTTTTGGAGGCGGGTTGTGATATCCTGACCGTTGGCCAGTACAGGCAGCCGGGGGCGAAACAAACGGCGGTCCAGCGATTCATATTGGAAACAGGATTCAATTATTTTCGAGAAAAAGCGTTGCAAATGGGTTTCCGCTATGTGCTTGCCGGTTCCTATGTGCGCAGCTCTTACCGGGCAGAAGAAGCAAAAAAACTGCTGAACGATGACCGGGCCCGGATAGACCGCAAGAGGGGGTTAAATTAGGTGCTTGATTTAATTGTTATCGGTGGTGGAGCAGCCGGTTATGCCGGAGCTCTGCGTGCTGCACAACTAGGAGGCAAAGTGTTGCTGGTGGAAATGGCTGAAGTAGGAGGCACCTGCTTGCACCGGGGATGCGTTCCCTCCAAGGTCCTTTATGAGCAGGCCGCCTTATTGGCTTCATGCCGTGCTGCAATAAAGGAGGGGCTGTTTTTAAATGAACCCTTGCCTGTATTTGCTGCTGTTACCCGGCGGCAGAAAGAGGTTATAGAGAAGCTGCATCGCGGCCTGCAAGATCTGCTTATAAAGAAAGGTGTTACAGTCATTAAAGGCCGCGCAAGGGTAAAAGGGACGGGGAAAGTGTTGGTTTCAGTGGATACAGGACAGGAGGAGTACGTTGCCCGCAATCTTCTGATTGCCAGTGGATCTGTGGAAAAGGAGCTTGATTTTCCCGGAGCCCAATGGTTAAGCGGGGCTGAAGAAAGCCTGACTCTGCCAGATGAGCCCTGCCGTATTGTTGTTATCGGTGGAGGGGTAACGGGCCTGGAACTCGCCGGTGCTTATGCTTCTTTTGCTTTTACGGTAACGGTAGTAGAAAAGGATAAGGTAATCTTACCTACCCTGCAAGACGAAGAAACAAGCAAATGGCTGGCCTTTTTTTTAAAAAAGAGGGGGCTTAAGATCTTAACGGGGACAATACCGGAACGGCTTGACCGAGATTACGAAAATGGCAAAACAGTGCTCAACTTAACTTTATCTCAAGGAAAGAAAGTTCACACTATTACTGCGGAGCGGATCATAAATGCAACAGGACGAAGGCCAAGGCTGGATGTCTTTGCTGCAGATATGGAAGGCCTTAGGCAGCATTCCGGCGGCATTGTTGTAAACGAGTATATGGAAACCGGTATTAAAGGTATTTATGCCGCGGGGGATGTTACTGGCCCCCCCCTGTTGGCCCATCTGGCATATCATGAGGGGATAGCAGCGGCAGAAAATGCCATGGGCCTTAACCGTAAAGCAGCTCTTAAACCTGTCCCCTTCTGTCTTTCCGTTAAACCAGGGCTGGCCTGGGTCGGCCTTACGGAAAGCCAGGCTAGAGAAAAGGGCATAAAAACACGGGCAGGATATTTCCCCTTTGCTGCCAATTCCGGTGCTGTGATTAAGGGCGCAGAGGAAGGTTTCGTAAAAATTGTTGCTGCGGAGGACGGCATGATTATCGGTATGCAGGCACTGGGAGAGCATGCCCAGGAACTGATTATGGAGGGTACCGTTGCCGTAAGTCAAGGTTTAAACATACAGCAACTCAGCCGTCTTATCCATCCTCATCCCACAATGCATGAAGCTCTATGGGAAGCTTGTCTTTCCCTGGAAAGCTTGCCTTTACATGGCTAAAATCATTGAAGTTTAAATTAGAGGAGAGAAGGTTTATGCTCGTTAGCTTTTCATTTAGGGGAACAGAGCTGGAGCTCGATGATCAATTATTCTATTATGCTGCCATGGATTACTGGGTTGCTTTTGATAGGGGAAAAAAAGAGATATTCTTTGGTTTGACTCCAGCAGCTCCTGTTAAGGAAGGAGGCTTTCGCCATCTGGAGTTTACAGTAAAAGAAGGAGACAAGGTTAAGGCTGGAGAGATTATTGCTGTGGCCGTTACAGCAAAGATTAAGTATCTAGAAACACCGGCAAGCGGTACTGTTGTTAAATTAAACAGGGAGCTGGAGCAAAATATGGTGGAATGTTTTGCAAAGATGGATTTAAGCTGGCTGGCCCAGATACACATAGAAAACCTAGAAGAGACACTCCCCCTATTGGTTGATTGTGCGGCTTATTATAAAATTTTGAAATCCTCTGAAGGATATTTTTTGCCTCCAGGGATCAAAGGCGCCGGTTCGCCAACCTGTCGTAGCGTATATGAATCTATCCGTGAAGAAAAGAAATAAAAAGTAGTCTATAGTTATGAGAGTTTATGAAAATATTTAGATAAATATATATTGCAAAAAATTTAAAACCTTAGTATAATGATACAAATAATATTTAACTGCTACTTAACGAATTCAAACAAAAAAGGGATTGAAGCTAGCAAGGGTAACATATTTTAAACCTTTAAGGAGAGGGAAATAATGTCTGCAATGAATGCCAGGGAACGTTTCTTTAATAAAATGATGGGGAAAGAAGTCGACCGGACGCCTGTTTTTTGTGCGGACCAGACAGGCATTTATGAAGAAATGGAGGAACTTCAGGTTTTTTGGCCGGAGGCTCATCAAAAGGGGGAAGATATGGCCAGGCTCGCCATGGCTGCCTATACTATGGCAGGTTTTGATGCCGTGCGCGTACCTTTTTGCCAGACTATTGAGGCGGAGGCCCTGGGTGCGGGAATTAAATATGCGGGGCGAGAAGGAATTCCCAGCGTTAATGTTCATCCTTTTAAACTTGGTGATCCAGTTAAACCCTTGCCGCCAGATTATCTCCAGTTAGGGCGCATTCCTGAATTAATTAAGGCTGTAAAAATTCTCAAAGAGGAGGTAGGCGACAAGGTTGTTGTTATGGGTGGCATTATTGGCCCTTTCAGCATAGCCGCCAGCCTTGTGGGGATTACAGATATCCTCAAATCGAGTTTTAAAAAACCGGAGATGGTTAAACCCTATCTGGATCTTGCAGAGGAAGCGGGGACAGTTCTGGCAAAGGCCCTGATTGAGGCCGGTGCTGATATTATTTGCGTAGAAGATATGATGGCCTCCATGGATATGATCAGCCCCAAAATTTACCGTGAACTTGTCTTCCCCTGGGAAAAGAGGCAGATAGAAGCTTTGTCTGTCCCCACTATATTGCATATCTGTGGGAAAACAGACCCCATCATTGAGGATATGGCCAACACCGGAGCAGCCATTCTGAGTGTGGAGCCGGTAGTCGATGTTCCTGCAGCACAGGAAAAACTGAAAAAATTTGACCGTGTCATTCCTATTGTGGGAGGGGTTGATGCTATTGTTACGCTGTTCTCCGGGAGTGCGGAGGAGGTGCTCCAGCAGTCCCTGAAAGCTATGGAAATGGGTTACGATATGATCGCTCCCGGTTGTTCCATCGCTCCCGGTTCCCCCCTGGCAAACTTAAGAGCCATGGTGAAGGCAGCCGAACAAGCAAGTTAATTGTTAGGGATAAAAATTAAACTATAAAAACTTCCGGTGCTTTGCCGTCCAAGGTAAAGAAATGGGAACCTGGTGCAAATCCAGGACGGTCGCGCCACTGTAAACGGGAGTGTATTCTGGTAATGCCACTGGCGGAGTTGCCGGGAAGGCGAGGATACACAATGATGTGTAAGTCAGGATACCAGCCGGAAGGAAGCACTTTTCAAGCCTTCTTCGCTTGAAGGAAGGGGTGCAGGTTCTTTTACTGTTCTGTTAATCCTTGATTTACCTTTATTGTTAAGGTGGTTAAATCATGAATTGGGCAGCAGAGAAGAATGGAAAAGTGCCCGAATGCATACTGAGAGACAGATATAGCTTTGGGAGCGCAATCTCTTTGGTTAAAGAAAGCGTGTACCGACACTATGTTTTTGTGCTTAAACGGTATTAATGCTGGTTACAGTTTTATTACCGTTTTTGTTTTTAATAAAGGGGATGTGGCGAAATGGCCCTGAAAGTTGCTATGAAAACAGATGATGCAGCGGCAAAGAAAGAGCAAAAAAAGATGAGGTATATACAAAAACGCAGGCCTATATTTAAAATTTTGGAAAAAATCAAATTATGGCCTTCCCGTTCCGGTATTTTGCATGGCATAAAAACCATTGTAAAAGAGGGAAACTGCATGATCATGGAGACTCATTGCCATGAAGTGATCAAAGTACGCATTTCCAAGAATAGCCGCGCTGCCAGGTGGCTGCGTAATAAGTGGGCGGAGAGGGCTTGCTCCGGTTGTCGCATACCTGCGTGGAAGATTGCCAAGTTTGCCAACACATTATTCAAATAACGGTGAGCTAATGTATTATACAAAAGTTCAGGTGCAGAGGCTTATTGAACTGGGAGAAAATACGGGATTGGAAGCTTACTTCGCCAGCGCAGAAGAAAGGGATAGCTCTTTCAGACAGCGGGAGAGAAAGCTTATCCAGAAAAACAGAGCTACTTTGCAAAACTTGCAGGGGAAAAGGCGTCCTGAATTAAGGCTTGTAGAGGAGAAGCTGGTTAAAGGGTTGACAGAGCTTGGTTTTATCGAGGTTTTAACCCCTGTGATGATGTCTAAGGGGATGCTGGAAAAAATGGGCTTGACGGAGGAAATGCCACTATGGGGACAGGTTTTTTGGGTTGATGAAAAAAAATGTCTGCGTCCTATGCTGGCACCTCACCTTTACCATATGTTACGCCGGCTAAAAAAACATTGGGACATGCCGCTGAAGATTTTTGAAGCAGGGCCATGTTTCCGCAAAGAGTCAAAGGGTTCAAACCATCTTGAAGAGTTTACCATGTTAAACCTGGTATGTCTGGGTTGTAGCAAGCCTCTGCAGGAATTGCAGGAAACGATAGAAAAGCTTCTGTCACTTTTTGCCCTAAATTACAAACTTCTGGAAACAGAAAACGAAGTTTATGGTTATACTGTTGATGTTGTCGTCGGAGAAATGGAAATTGCCTCTGCTGCTATAGGGCCACATCCTTTGGATCAAAACTGGGATGTCAGTGGCCCCTGGTACGGGATAGGTTTGGGTTTGGAGCGCATTGTCATGGTTTTGCAAGGGTATGGTAATATTCGCAGGGTTGGCAGGAGCCTGAGTTACCTGGATGGAGCACGCTTAAATATTTAATTATGCCGGCGGGGGTTATAAAATTTGAGAGATAAAAGATGCAGTCTGGAGATCTTAACGGAAAAAGCTTTGGAAAATATAGCACTCTCCGCTGAAGAAATACGCTATCTGCTTGGAATCAGGGAGGAAGAGCAGATTGCATTGCTTAAAAACGGTGCCTGCCGCATCCGTTTAATTAAAGCAGGGCACCAGGTGTTTATGCTGGATAAAAATAACCATGCCCCTGCAAAAGGTCTAGCCCATAATTATTTTTGCTTTGACTTACTAAAAGCGACAAAACGACAGCTTGATGAGTTTTTTAACCGGGTAGAGGTGATTATTCCAGCCACGGAAAACTTAACTGCCCTTGCGCAGATGGGAAAGTTAGCTAAAAGATACGAAAAAGTGTTTTGTTTTGATATGGCTGCTTATAAGATTTCCAGCAATAAAATTATTTCTAACAGGCTTTTTGAACGGTTGGGCCTGCCGAAACCGCTATCCTGGCCAAAGGCAAACTTCCCAGTGCTCTGTAAGCCGGCAAAAAGCAGCGGAAGCAGAGGCGTAAAGGTTTTTTTAACGGCCCAGGAATTTAAAGCAGCACTGGGGGCGGATGATATCCTTGACAAAGACATAGTTGTTGAAGAATTCCTGGAAGGACCATCTTACTCCATCGAAGTTATAGCGGTAAAGGGTAAAGGCACAGCTCTGGAAGTAACTCTGTTACATTTTGATGAATTGTTTGATTGCAACAGGGTTGTATGCCCTGCAGGTATTGGGATGGCGGGCACTTCTCTTCTCCGGGAGATGGTACTGCAGCTGGCCGAAGCGCTGCAGTTAACCGGGATTATGGATCTAGAGGTCATCCATACGGCAGGAGAATATAAAATTTTGGAGATCGATGCCCGCCTTCCCAGCCAGACGCCTACTGTAGTTTACCATGCTTCTGGCGTCAACCTTGTGCACTGTTTGCTGGAGGCTTTTTTGTATGGGAAGATCCCCCGCCAAGAGGAGCATCAGAAGAAAAAGGCAGTGATCTATGAACATCTGTATTGCTGTAACGGTAAGATTGCTTTCCCCGGCGAGCATGTAATGGCTGTATCCAGGGACCTTTGCCTGCAGCATGACTTTTTTGGCGCTGACGAAGCGATTACAAATTACCTGTCCCGGAAGAAAAAAGAGCCCTGGGTTGCTACTGTAATTGTCACAGCAGACAACATAGAAGAAGCATGGCGAAAACGGGAAGCCATGTTGGAAAATATTGTTAAGTACGGTATATAAGCAGGAGGGGAATTATTATGGCAAAAATTGGTATAGCTATAGATATGGGAACGAGCGGCTTTCGAGGCCAGTCCATAGACCTGTACAATGGCTCAGTGCTAAAAACGGTGATTACAGCTCGCCACCCGCTACCTGGGGCTAACGTAATGGACCACCTTAACTTTGCCATTGAGGTCGGAGTGGAGCTTGCTCACCAGCTAATTATGGCTACATTAAACAAAATAATTGATCTACTTACGCCTCCAGGAGGAGAAGTAGAGCGTCTGGCTGTTTGTGGCAATCCTATCCAGCTGTCCCTTTTTGAAAATATTGAGATCCGCGATCTAGCGTATGCAGGGGAAAGATATAAACAAAAAGCAGGCATCACACCTCCCGACCGGGGGGCCAAGGAAAAACGTGCCGAGGCATTGCCTGCCTTAAGGTTGCCTTCATCATGTCGCATTTTCATTCCCCCTGCTGTTAAACACGAAATTGGTGCTGATGCCTTAGCTATGATGGTTTTTTCCGGTATCCTGGAGAAAAAGGAACCTGCGCTGGCCATAGATTATGGTACTAATGCAGAGATGGCCTTGAAAGTAGGGGATAAGATTATTACAGGATCAGCGGCAGCGGGTCCCGCCTTGGAAGGGCAGCATATTACGCATGGGATGTTAGCTTCCCCAGGGGCTATTTCTGATCTTGAGCCTGAGGAAGCTGCTCACCGCTGTATGGTTCTAAACAATGAGATGCAACCAGAAAAGGGTGACTTAATTGCCTTGGAAGACGGTAAAATTTTGGAAAAGGGATGGATCAGAGCTCAGGGAATCACAGGTACAGGTGTTGTTGCTGCAATATCAAGGGGCCTGGCTACAGGATTAATAAAGCTCCCGCGCATAATTACGCAAAGCCACCACCTACATTTAGGCAGTAATATACTTTTCAGTCAAAAAGATCTGGCAGAGGCAGGTAAGGCAATAGGTGCTTTGCGGGCTGGTTTCGTTACCCTTGTAATGGAGGCGGGCATAGACCTTGAAGAAGTAAAAACAGCTTATATGGCCGGGGCATCCGGCACTTATGTGGATGCTTTGAAGGCGAGGCATGTGGGAATGGTTCCTCCTCAGATTGAAGAAATATTTCAAGTGGGTAATACTTCATTGATGCTGGCGAGAGAGATCATTAGGCAGCCCGATCGCCTAGCATATCTCGATCATATTGCAGGGCAGATTAGGGCAAGCCATTGTATGTTTGCTCTCTCAAAGGTATTTGAAAAAGCTTATCTGCTGGAGCTTTCTTACTGGACAGAAGGTATGCCCTGGGAGCTTTTTACTAAATTCGCCAGAATGTATTCTTTGCCAGAGTTGCCTCCCCTCAAAAATGAGGTAAAAATAGTAAGAATAGTTTCCCGTGACATTAGTGATCTTGGAGAGAGTGGGCTGACGACAATAGAAAAGGTTGGAGAAGAAAGGGCTCTAGCTGTTTCCGGCTGTATTGCCTGTGGCCAATGTGTAGAAGAATGTCCTGAGAAGGCCCTTACCCTTGATCAGGAGCTGGGTTTATGCATGCGCATGGACCTTTGCAACGGTACAGCATGTGGCCGCTGCGAGCATATCTGCCCTGAAAAGGTTTTTCATCTCTCCCAATTTTGGATAAAGTCAAAATCAATATAGGGGCAGAATGGTACCCGCTAAACCATAAATCTGAGATAGATGGAAGATTATTGACAAGCGTAGCGGTTATGATATTCTTGACTAAGAACTTCTTTTTTAAAGTGTTAAATTTGATTGTTTTAAACAATGGTCTGCTCAAATAAGTTAAAGCAGGGTTTAGGAGAAAGAAAAAAATGACGTCTAGGGCAAAAGTGTTTGCCGGAGCTTGTGGGTTCACGAGTGTTGTCCGAGCAACACGTGTAGATAAAAGCCATATCAACGTTAAGATTATCTCTGCATGTAAAATGCTACAGAAAATGAATGAAGACCTTGAGCATCTGAATTGGCAGAGGGACATTTTTAATAGTATTTGTAATTCTCTTGTTTATCGTTCCGCAGACAAACACCTTATGCATACCGATTGCCCGGTCCCTAGCGCCATTGTAAAGGTAATACAGATCGAGTTAGATGGTATGGTTCCCGTGGATGTTAACATGAAATTTGAAAAATACAGTAAACATGAGCTTTAATTTTTTTGTTTGGTCTGTTTAGTAGAAGCAAAGCACTAATTGGCCTTATGTATTATTATTTAAATATTCAAATTAAACAACAGCAAAGATGCTTAAAGATAATACTCAACCTCATTGGAGTGACCAGAATTGAATAGGGCTGACAATTATGAGTCTTCATCGTTCCTTGACAAAGACAAACGTGATAAGGTATTAACTTACTTAAAAAAAATGGGTGCAAGCCTATCTGGCGTTGGTGATGTCTCTGTGGGCCTGGCAAAGGAATTCCGCCATATGCCCAGGGCCATCTCTATAGGGATTCATCATCCATTAAGCAAGCACGACTGTGCTTGCGGACAGCTGTATTCTCCATTTTATGCCGCCATTGACAGACAACTTTTAAAAATTCAAAACCTGCTTGTCCGGTGGTTAAGGAGCGGAGGCTGGAAAGCACTGGCTATCCCCCCCGATTCCAATCGTTATGATAATAGTTATATTTCCAGACTTTATCCCCTTTTCCCCCATAAGACGGCGGCGACATGTGCAGGTCTGGGTTGGGTAGGGAAGAGTGGCCTGTTAATAAGTAAAAAATATGGGCCTTATGTAAGCTGGGCATCTGTGCTTACCGATGCACCCCTGGAAACATGTAGCGAGCCTATATTGTCCAGCCAGTGTGGAGACTGCCGCAGGTGCGTGGAGGCCTGTCCTGCTGGTGCGATTAAAGATATGTACTGGGTAAGGGGAGATTCTTACCAGACGATGATTGATCCTAAAAAGTGCGCGGAGCAACTAAAAATGAACTTCAAGAAATTCGGAAGTCCAACTTGTGGCCTTTGTATTTTAGCCTGCCCAAGGGGAGAGGCCAGGGATAGTTTGGTCTAACTTTGGGGTGACGTTTTTCTGAAAGACAGAGAGAGGCTTTGTTGTTATAATTTGCAATATTTCGTAATTTCCAAGTTATCCCTTGTTTTGCTCTGAAGATTCTGTTAAAATCTTAATTAGCAACACTTGTAAAGGCTGTGGCTGCACCTTTAGGGGTTACCTATGTGGATTGCTTTGTTTCCCGCAGTTTTCTTCATCGTCATCGTCTATTACAGATGCTATCTGCAAGAATTTTTTAATACAGGGTTGCTTCCTTTCTGGAGGTGTGCTTAATGCAGGAATGCCTGACCCTGGAAAAACGTGCCCAAAGAATTGGTGAATCCTGGAAAAGGTTTATTGTCCTGGGCACTATTGAATCGTACGTGGTCCGGGATTGCATAGCTGTCTCCTGGCAACGTTGCTTATCGCAAGGGTTAAACCCATATCTCCGCTTGGCATACGCGGCGAAAACGGGAAAAGTGACGGGACAGCGGGAGTTGATAAAAAAAAGCAGGCCTTTTTTCGATAACCTCTATGAATTGGTCAAAGGCTCGGATTTTATGGTTATTCTCACGGATGGTCAGGGGACGATTGTAAAAGTGCTCGGGGATCAGGTAATTAGGCAAAAAGTTAAGAGTATCCCCCTGCGTGAGGGTATTAACTGGGGTGAAGAAAATTTTGGCACGAATTGTATAGACCTGGCTATAAGGGAGCGAAAACCTGTACAGGTTTTCGCCACCGAACACTTTATGCAGGAATTGCATTTTCTCTCTGGTTCAGCTGCACCTTTTTTTAGTCCAGATGGTGATATTTTGGGCGTTCTTGCCATGATAGGAAGCTACGCTGATTTTCATCCCCATACCCTGGGCATGGTGGTTGCCTGCGTGAAAGCAATTGAAAACCAGCTTCTCTATATGGAGGCTGCTCGTTCCCTGGAGAGGTCCTATAAAGAGGCGACAACGATTATCGAGGAGATCTCTTCGGGAATTATCTCTGCCGATGCCGCCGGCAGGATTACCATCCTCAACAGTGTTGCTTGCAAAATGTTATCCATTGCCCCTGGAGATTGGGTTGGCAAAAGCATTGCTGCTTTATGGGGTGAGGAATGCGCCTTTATGCAGGCGCTCAGGGAAGGCAGGGACTTTTCTAACAAGGAGGTGAACTTAATCGTCAATGGTGTCCCCCTCCGCTTTTCTTCCGCCTTGCGTATTATCAAAGACAAAACAGGGAAGATCTTAGGTATGGTCATCAGCCTGTGGGAATATAAAGCGATCCGGCGCCTGGCCAGCAAAGCTTTTGGTGCTCAGGCCTCTTTTTCTTTTGACGATATTTACGGCACCCACCCTTCACTGCAACATGCCCTTTCTGTTGCCCGGCGGGCTGCAAATTCCCAGCAGACAGTGTTAATCCTGGGTGAAAGCGGTACAGGAAAAGAGATGTTTGCCCAGGCGATTCATCATGCAGGGGAACGGGCACGGGGGCCATTCATTGTCGTTAATTGTGCAGGAATCCCCCGGGACCTGGTGGAAAGCGAGTTATTTGGCTATGAATCGGGAGCTTTTACCGGAGCTAGGAAAGAAGGACGTCCCGGTAAGTTTGAACTTGCCCATGGAGGGACGATTTTTTTTGATGAAATTGGAGATATGCCCTTGGAAATGCAGGCAAAGTTGCTGCGCGTTTTGCAGGACAAACATGTGACCCGCCTGGGGGGAGAATATCCTATGCATGTGGATACGCGGGTCATTGCCGCCACAAATAGAAACCTTTTATCCATGGTGGAAGAAGGGACCTTCCGCTTGGATCTGTTTTACCGCGTTAATGTAATCAGCCTGCAGATTCCACCTTTGCGCAGCAGGAAAACGGACATCCTCCCCCTCGCCAATATATTTCTGCGTAATACGGCGCAGCGCATGGGCCTTGCGGCTCCTCCCTCTTTTGAAGGGGAAGCGGAAAAGATGTTGCTGGCATATTCCTGGCCAGGCAATGTGCGGGAGCTGCAAAACTTGGTCGAACAATCAGTGTTTAATGCCAATGGCGCTAGTGTCATTGAGGTAAGGCACCTGCCGGAGAAAATTTTACGCAGCTCCGGCCCCAAGCCTGAAGAAGAGAGTCCTTTAGCTTTGGAGCTGCAGGAAAGGAAGCATATAACTGTGGCTTTACAAGTTTGCCAGGGCAATATTTCTAAATGTGCCCGGATGCTTGGTATAGGCAGGAATACCCTTTATCGTAAAATAAGGAGGCATAATATTCAATACTTCCCTGCTAAATAAAGCTGATAAACGCTGTTTTAGCTTGTAAACCTGAAGGGAGGTGGCGTCCTGGTGAATAGGAAATTCACAGATGTATTTGTGCGCTATGATTTACGCCTAAGTGATCTAGCACCTCCTGCCCAGCTTCTTTCTCCCGACCCTGCCCTGCAAGAAATAATTGACAGTGTCATAAAAGGGGATCCGATTGAGACTGCTGCCTTGGTAAAAAAATACCTGCAGACAAAAGATCCTTTGGAAATCATTTATAAGGCGCTGATCCCTGCCATGGATTACGTAAGCAAGCTCTGGGAGGAGCAGATATACTACTTGCCTCAGACTATGAATGCCTCCGATGCTATGCAGGTGGGGCTGGAGCTCTGCGAAAAAAAAATGGGCAAAACTATTGAGAAAAAAGGCCTGGTGATTACCCATACGGCAGAGGGAGATCTCCATGACCTGGGACAAAAGATTGTGAATGCCCTGCTGCGGGCTCAGGGTTACGAGGTTCTCGATTTGGGCAACGACGTGCCGGTGGAGACAGTGGTGGAGGCGGTGAAAAAGCATAAGCCTATCATGCTTACCGGGACGGCCGGCCTTACTGTAAATGTAGATGCCTTTAACCGCATTTCTACGCTTTTGAGCAAAGAAGGAATAGAAATCCCTTTTGCCTGCGGCGGCGGGGGCGGTATCAGTCTGGAGTTAATTAACTTTAGGTTAGGTATCTATGGAAAAGACGCCAAACTAGCACCTCCCATGGCTGAAGATGCACGGCGTGGTTTGGGATGGGAGGAGATTAAAGATAAATATAATCATTAAATTAAAGTGTTTTATTATGGAGCAGTGTTCCGGTATGGAACGCCACAAGCGTAAGAGCAATAACTGGCTGGCTGAGGGAAGATTCTAGCAGCTGTTCTGTTTTGGTACAGTTACCCACCTTTTTAGTTAAACTTATACTCTTATGTAGGGACAGATAACGGCGAATTTGAGGCAATTTATTGATAAATTGACCTCTTTTTTATTGTGGCATAATTCTTGCAAGTAAGATTTGCAACTAGATTATTTCTAGTAGAGTGTTGCGGTTATATTGCAGGGCAGGAGGTGATCCCGAAAGGAAGCAGCAAGTTAAAGTTAAGAAGCAACAGGCAGAGATTGTTGTTAAAGGTAAGCTTAAGTTTTAAGGCTTTAAAATTAATTAAGGAGGCGTTCGCTCATGGCTAAATTTACCAGTATGGCTTATAGTAGTGCCGATGAGATGATCTTTGGGACAGCAAAAAAACCGGTTAAGTACGGTAGAGACTTTGAAGTTGGTGGTGGTATGGTTTATCCGGAGATCGTCAATCACCCCAGGCCAGGTAGTGAAGAAACAAAAAAGAGCCTTATGCGTGAATACGAAAAGATGACCAACGATTCTTTAGAGAGGGCTGTTACCCTTGGTTTTCCCGGCCTACAGATCGAATTGGAGCACGTTTGGCAGATGACTAAAAATCCCGATTGGGGCGGGGATATTGCCGGCCAGACGGTGCGCCAGCAGCAGGATTGGTATCAAAAATATGGCATCAAGAGCGCTGTACGAGCCACCATTGCTGATAACCGCAAGCCTGAACAGGAAAATATCCGTGATTGTAAATCTCTGGAACTGGCCCTGAAAACCTTTGAATTGAGCGCAAAAAACGGAGCTGACAATCTTTCCATAGAAAGCGTGGGCGGCAAGGAGATATCGGATTACAGCATTGTCAGGCAGGATATACGTGGCGTGCTCTTTGGCATCGGCGTCCTAGGTAGCAGAGATGTAGAGTTTTTATGGAAACAGATTGTAGAGATTGCTAACAAATATGGTGCAACGCCTGGTGGTGAGACCAACTGCGCCCAAGCCAATGTGGCCATGTTCATGGCCGGCGGGATGCTGGACAAATCTGTACCTCACACTTTTGCCGCCGTTACCAGGGCTATCGGGGCAGCTAGGACGCTGACTGCCTACGAAATGGGGGCCAAGGGGCCAACCAAGGATTGTGGCTACGAGGATCCCATTATTAAGGCTATTACAGGCATTCCCATCGCTACCGAGGGTAAGACATGCGCTTGCGCCCATGCCGATCTTCAGGGCAACCTGATTATGGCTGTTACTGATCTCTGGAGCAATGAGGCCGTAGAATACCACGATATGTTCGGGGGCACGACGGCAGCGGTATTTACAGAAATACTGGGTTATGACGTGGCGTTGATGAATTCCGCCATTGCCTTGGGCAAAGCCAAGGACCTGCAGGAGATGATGATCTACTCTGACCTGTACCGCGATGTACACAGCTTTGTTGTGGCACCTGCTCAGGCTTATGAGATCGGCAAGGCCATCGTAACCAATAATACGGATTATTATTCCCGTGCCAGGGCAGGGGCGATCTGCGCGGCCAAATTGATCCTTGGCGATCCCAAGATGCTTCTCTCTAAGTTTGAAACGGAAGTGTTGCAGAAAACACTCCGTGAACTGGAAAGTTTCCCTGATAACGAGGGAGATTTTATCGAGCAGTGTGCGGCCATTTACACGAAAGCTGTCCCCGGGTTCAAGCTGGCCAATTACGGCCTCTAAAATGGTTTTACCTACAATAACGTCCGATAAGGAGTGAAAAGATATGGCTACTGCCGAAGTGTTTGTGCGCTATGACCTGAAAAAAGAGCTGGCTGAAAAAAAGGTGGCTGCAGGTAAAGATGAGCTGCTGCAAAAAGTAATGGATGCAGTTGTAAACGGAGATGAAGATAATATTGTGGCTTATGTTAACGAAGCCCTAACGGTTCATGATCCCCTGGTGGTAATCAGAGAAGGGCTGGTTAAGGCCATGGATGAGGTAAGTCGCCTTTGGGATGAAGGCATCTATTACCTTCCGCAGACAATTATTTCCTCTGATACCATGCTGGCAGGTCTCGAAGAGTGTGAGAAGAAGATGGGGCATGCCGTGGAGAAAAAAGGTGTAGTCGTGACCCATACTGCTGAAGGTGACATTCACGATCTGGGCCAGCAGATTGTGAATGCCCTCTTGCGTGCCAATGGCTTTGAAGTTATAGACCTGGGCAAAGATGTCCCTGTCGATGACGTTGTCAACGCCGTGAAGCAGTATAAGCCTGCCATGCTTACAGGTACTGCCCTCATGACCACAACTATGACCGCCTTTAATAAAATTGCCAACCGGCTGCGGCGGGATGGCATAGAGGTACCCTTTGTCTGTGGCGGGGGGGCGGTTTCCCTGGAGTATGTAACCAGCTTTGATCTTGGTATCTGGGGCAAGGAAGCACAGCAGGCACCACCGATGGCTAGCGATGCCGTAGCTGGAGTGAGCTGGACAAAGATGCGAGAAAAATATAACAGTTAAGGCAAATCTATTTCCAGACAGAGTATTTTTATACTAGAGACAGGGTAGGGAGGCAGGTGAGGACCCTTACGGTTCGTGTTGCCAGAGGGGGTACCTCACCTTTCCTCCGTTCCTTGTCCCCTTAATTTCTGAAGGAGGTTGGGCAGTGATCGTTGATTTGCTAATAGGATTTTTAGGCAGTGGCAAGACCACTTTTATTTTGCATCTTATGGATCTGCTTCTTCCCCGAGAAAAACTTGCTGTTATTGTCAATGAGTTTGGTGATATTGGTATTGATGGCGCAGTTCTCGGGCAAAAGCATACAGAGGTTGTAGAACTACCCAGTGGTTGTATCTGCTGTACCCTCAGCAGGGACTTAGTAGGTCAGGTGGAGATGCTGGCCAAAAAGTATGCGCCGCAGCGCTTAATCATTGAACCATCCGGCGTAGCCACAGTAAAAAGCCTTTTACAGGTCCTGGGCAGCCTTAGGCTAGAACCATATGTGGAGCAGGTACGCATCATTACCATTATTGACGCTGTGAATTTTTTTAATTTATACAAGCAGAGCCGCTTATATGTGGAAGCACAGCTGGATGCAGCCAGCCTTATCGTTATCAATAAAGCGGATTTGGAGGAGCCTGAGGTTATTGCCGATATTGTTTCTATGGCAGCGGCATATAACCGGCGGGCCAGAATTGTGACGACTAGCTTTTGCAAAGTATCTGCCGAAGATTATTACATGGCGGAACAATGGGCGGAGGAGGCCGCCGTGGCTGTAAAAAGGGAACATGGGCAGCACGCTCCGGTGGACGACCTTCCCTCCCTGAAGGATCTGGAAAGGATCTCTTTTGCGGCCGATGTTTCTTACCGCGAATATGATTTTAATATATTTTTACAGGAACTTAAGAACGGGGAGTTTGGCGAAGTGCTTCGGGCCAAAGGTATTGTACACCTGGAGCAAAGGGGTTGGGTTCTTTTTAACCTTGCCTCAGGTCACTTGACACTAACGCCGCTTATAAAGGCGCAGCCGGAAGGAAAATTTTTTGTGGCCGGCCACAACCTCAAGCGGGAGCCTATCCTCACCCGTCTGGAGAAATGTACATACAGGCAGGGGGAGTAATTTTTGAGAAAGGCAGGCATTGCCCTTGATCTTGGCACCAGCGGTTTTCGTGGTCAGTTAATTGACCTTGTCGACAGGCGGGTAATAGCTACAGCAATTACAGCGCGTCACCCCTTACCGGGAGCTAATGTTATCGATCATCTTAACTTCGCCCTGGAATCAGGCACGGCTGCAGCGCAAAAGATCATGATCGCCGCCATTAATCAACTTATCGATTTACTGGTAGCAGGCAGGGAAACAAAGGTAGAACGCCTGGCGGTCTGCGGTAACCCTATTCAGCTTTCTCTTTTTGAGAATATGGAAATACGGGACCTGGCCTTTACCGGAGAAAGAAAACAGCAGCTTTTGGGCCTGATTCCTCCGAATCGGGGAAGCAAAGAGTACAAGGGGGAACATTTTCCTGAATTGCACGTACCCTGTGGATCCCTTGTTTTGCTCCCGCCGGCGGTAAAGCATGAGATTGGTGCCGATGCCCTGGCGCTGCTGCTCCTTTCCGGGATACTGGAGCAGGAAAAGATTTCCTTGGCTACTGACTATGGGACAAATGCGGAGATTGCCCTTAAGGTTGGAGATAAAATAATTACTGGCTCCTGTGCTGCAGGCCCTGCTCTGGAAGGGCAGCATATTCATAGAGGTATGCTGGCCGCTCCTGGAGCTATTACTGATCTGTTACCACAGGGAAACGGAGACCGCTGTCTGATACTTGATGAAAAAATGATGCCTGCGGAGGGGGATATTGTGCGCCTCGATACGGGGGCTGTCCTGACACGGAGCAGGACCAGGGCCAAGGGCATCACAGGTACAGGTGTTATCGCTGTCGTTTCCCGCGGCCTGGAAACGGGCCTGATTAAGCTGCCGCGGATTAACAGCCCCAGCACCTATATTCGCTTGGCTGATGAGCTGCGTTTCGGTGAAGATGACCTGGCTGAAGCGGGAAAAGCTATTGGCGCCATTAGGGCCGGCTACCTCACGCTAGCGGCAGAAGCAGGTATAAACGCCGATGACATTGAGGTGGCGTTTATGGCCGGCGCCTCTGGTACATTTGTGGACGCCCTTAAAGCTATGCATGTTGGTCTTGTTCCACCCCGGGTCAGGGAAATCTACCAGGTAGGCAATACATCCCTCAATTTGGCGCGCATGCTGGTAGAGGAACCGCAGCTGCTTGCTTTCCTGGAAGAAAAGGCAAAGGAACTGCGGGCCAACCATTGCATGTTTGGCAATTCCAAAGTTTTTGAAAAGGCCTATTTGTTGGAGATATCTTACTGGACAGAAGGGCTGCCCTGGGAGGATTATGTAAAATTTTCTGCCATGTATCATCTCCCCTCCATCTCTCTACCCTGGAACCAAGTGCAGGTAACGAGGAAAGTACTGCGAGACATTGATGATACTGGACCAGGCGGCATACAAAGCATTGAAAAAGTTGGCATAGAGATACACAAAGAGATAGCAGGATGCAGCAGATGCGGCAAGTGTGTAGAGGAATGCCCTGAAGGTGCCCTTTCCTTTGATGGGCAATTGGCTATTGCCATGTCTATGGACCGCTGCAGCGGGACGGCTTGTCGACGCTGCGAACATCTTTGCCCGGAGAAAGCATTTCATCTCCCGGCATTTTGGTTAGAAATCTTTAGATAATTTTAAATTACTCCCTCCCATGTTCTCTTCTATTATTTATTGATAAATGCCTCTTTTAAAAGCCTCTGCGTGATTAAATATTATGCGAAAATTTTTAATCCCGGTTCAAAAAAAAAGGAAAATGATGTTTTGTAACGAATTATTTACCATATAACTTGGTACAAGCGGTTTGGTGTTAGGAGAGACAAAGAATTGCTTTATTACTATGGTGTTGTTTTGCTCGTTGCCTTCTTTTTTTATGGGGTGCTCCTTTTACTTAAAAAAAAAATTCCAGGGCTCTCTGCCCGGTTAAGTTTATATGTGGTGCTTTGGGCGTTGATTCTTTCTTTTTCTCTACCATTGCTAATAAGCGTTATTTTACCGGGGGTTACTTTTCTTATTTTGCTCTTTCTTTTTTTGGCAGGCGGGATTTTAATTCTCAATTATACCAGCAGTGATGAAAATCGGCGGGGAACGGAAATTTCTGCCCGCATCCCTGCCTCTGTAAAACCACAACAGGGACAAGATAATGAGGCGGAGCAACCTGTTCCGTCAGTTTTCCCTGAGCAGGTGGAATTTCCTGAGCAGGCAGAATTGCCAGGACTGCAAGGAGAAGAACCGCTTTTAATGTTTGGAAGCGAGTATGTCCAGGAGTTGGAGAAGGAGGTCCTCTTATTGCCAGAACGGGTGTTTTCCACGGCAGAACTTATTGAAAGTGCGTTTATGGCTAGGCAGGAAGGAAATTATGCTTTGGCAGCGGAAAAGCTTAAGCTTTCTCTGGCAAAGACGACAGATATTGCCATGAAGGGGTTAATCTACACAGAACTGACCTTTCTTTATAAAGAAATGGGGAAATATATGGAGGCGGCAGGTATGCTCCAAAGCTTTATTTCCGAGAATAGCACTGTGCTTTCCCCGGCTTTACATCGTCAATTCACCCTTTTCGTGGAATTCTTAAAGACAGTTGACCAATTGTTGATTAAGGCGGATCAACCGGGTATACCTTATTCAAAGGTTCCCCGTTTAATCAAACTCCGCGCAGAGAAAATATTAAAGGGATGATAAATTTTATATTATTTGTTGGGGGGTATGTTCATGAAAAGAAGTAAGGAGATTATTGGTGTGCCTGTCATTAGTATTGCAGCCGGAGCGCAGGTTGGTACAATTAAAAACCTGCTCATCAATCCTCAAAAGAAAACTATTGAGTTTTTACTTCTCAGCGAAACAGAAGCAAAGGAAGGAGTTAAGGGCCTGCCTTTCAGTTATGCTGAAGGAGTAGGCGAATATGCTGTGACTGTGGAAAACGAAAATTTTATTATCGAGCTTTCCCGCATCGGAGTTTTGTGGGAACTATTGGAAAAAAGCATTAATATTATTGGTAGCAAGGTCATTACCCGTAAAGGTAAGTACCTGGGAGATGCCTGTGAGTTTTCCGTGGATACAGAAACTGGAAGGATAGCAGATATTTATTTTCAAGATAAGGAGAAGGAAAATAGTATCCCTATACAAAGCGTCATTACCATTGGCCAAGAAGTTCTCATCGTGGAAGACTCTGCGCTAGCGTTGCCAGCCGGAGCTGTCCATGCATCTATAGCTGATGGAGGTAACTTAAATTTTAAAGCGGGAAATGAAAAATCTTCCGGTGAAGATGCAGCTATCCTTGCTAAAGAGGATGCATCCCTATTGGACAAGCTCCCTACAGAAAGAGAACTGCTTACAAACCGTGCTAATGCTGATTTGGATCCCGCAGACGCTTTTATCAGAAGGCAGAGGCAATTTTTAATTGGCAAAACCCTGGTCAAAGATTTTCAGTCCAAGGACGGAGAGGTGTTGGCCTGGGAAAATGATATAATTACAGAAGAGCTCTTTGAAAAAGTTTATAAGCTAGGAGCACAAAAAATTATGGAGCTGGCGTTGGCCGTGAGGGATTAAAATGCGGTTCTCTCCATTATTTAAAGCAGGATACCCTTTAAAACTGGCTCTACTGTTACTGGTGCTTTTGCAGTTCGTTTTTGGTATAAGCGGAGGTATCCTGGCTGCGGGTTTGTACTATGCCAGGAGTGATCGGATTGTACCTGGTGTGGAAGTGTCTGGCGTTTCCCTCCATGGTTTGACCCGAATCCAGGCTCTGGAATTATTGGAATCTTCCCTAGAGCTCCCTCCGGAGATAAGCCTTGTTTGGGAGGGGAAAAGATTTGTTATTCCCCTTGAGCCATCTACCGGCCGTTACCTGTTTGAGGAATTAATTGACAGGGTAGAAGATGATTTTACGTTATTTAACATTATCAGGTGGTTTCCCCATGCTTATCGCTTGACCCCGGCAGTGGAGGTTTCTCCTTTGTTGATTACGGAGGAGTTAACAAAAATTAAAGAAATAATTGACCAGGAAGCAGAGGACGCCCGTATCATTGTGGAAGAAGGTGTGCCCCGGGTTGTGGCAGAAAGGTGGGGCATAAGCCTTGATCTTGAGGGCAGCCAGGAGACGATTTTAAAATACCTGGCTATGGGGATGACAGAGGATATACCGCTACAGGTTACGCGCATCCCTCCGCAAATCTCCGGCGATCAGTTGCCCGATTTTAGTAATCTCCTTGGCTCTAGCAGTACACCCTTGGGGGAAAGTGAGCCTGACCGCAGGCATAATATTGCCCTTGCTACAGAAACGTTCAATTTATTACAAATTGAGCCGGGCAAGATATTTTCTTTTAATGAGACACTGGGGCCTGCTACTCTGGAAAAAGGCTTTCTTCAAGTATTGATGATTCAAAACGGCCAATTTGTTCCCGGTGTCGGCGGCGGTATATGCCAGGTAGCTACAACCATATACCAGGCGGCCCTTAAAGCAGAGCTGGAAATTGTCCAGCGTTCGGCCCACAGTCGGCCTGTTTTTTACGTTCCTCTGGGGCAGGATGCCACGGTAAGTTATAATTTGCTTGATTTGAAGATTAGAAATAATCTGAAGTCCCCTGTCATGCTGGTAGGCGAAATGGACGATTTAAACTTGCATTTTAAAATTTTCGGCGCAGCAAAGGATGGCAACAGGAGGGTAGAATTAAGTAGTGAAGAGGTAGAAGTGTTGTCTCCCAAGCTGCTGGAGCAGCCAGATCCAAATTTGCCCCTGGGGGTAAGGCAGCTTGTGCGGGAAGGAGAAGAAGGGTATAAGGTTAATGTATACCGTATTGTTTACGAAAATGAGATGAAAGTTGCCAGGGAGTTGATTTCCACAGACTATTATATGCCGGTACACGCAATAGTAAGAGTGGGAACCAAACAGGTTTCCCCGCGGCTGAAATAGCTATACCAAATAAATGCAGAGAAGAAACCGGCAGTGGGGGGAAGAGGAATTTGACACAAAAGGAGAGGGATGGCCTTATTGGCGTTATTGAAGGGAAGATTAAGATAACCGACCCGGCAGAAGGTGGCAAAGCTGCTGTGTTGATACCCCCAGATGAGGGGGGGATTATATATGTAAACGGAATAGAGCTGGAAAAGCCTATTGCGTGTAGCTCAAACGATGTAATTGTTGTTGAACCAACTGTCTATATGGAAGAACCCCGTATTGAAGTAAAAATCTCCCCTGACGGACTTTATGCCCTCGCTGCTGTATTCCCTCGCATTATTACCTCTTACCAGTTAGAAGAGGCGCCCATGGCTCCCAGTTTAAAACCGCAGTTTACCAGGCAGGAAAAGGTTGAGAAAATCCTTACCCTAGAACAGGCAGAACAAGAAATACGTAGGCATAATATTGTCACGGGCCTTAATATTACGGCACTGAAAGAGCTTGTGGTTAATGCAGACGGCGAGTTTAAAACAATTGCTCGGGGCCGCGCCATGGAAGAAGGAGTGGACGGCCGCCTAGAGTTTATTATCAATCCCCAGGTTGAGGTTATTAGTTACGATGACAGTTATCAAAAAGCTGATTTTCGTGAAAAGTACCGTTATCCCGCGGTAAAACAGGGAGATATTATAGCTATTCTGCACCCTCCTCAAGAGGGAAAGTCCGGCATGAAGGTTACCGGCGAGCCTATTATACCCAAACCGGTGAAAGGGGCCAAAGTAAGGTGCGGTGAAGGAGCCGCTCTGGCCCAAAACCAGAGAGAGATTGTTGCCCTCAAAGATGGGCGGTTAATAGTAACAGGCAATAATATTAAAGTTGTCAACCTGTTGTTGCATAATGGCGATGTTAACCTGGAGAGCGGGAACCTGCGTTTTAACGGGGATATCCGTGTTTTTGGCAATGTTACAGAAGGAATGCTGGTGGAGGCACGAGATACCCTCATCGTTGAAGGCAGTTGCTATGGTGCCGTATTGAAAGCAGGCGGTGGTATTAATATCAGTAAAAATATGATTAAAACTGAGGCCCAAGGGGGTATATTTTATACGCTGCTACGTGAGATCTATATTTTAATGACTCAACTTGCGGAAGAGCTGGAAAGCTTTATTAATAACTTTAACCAGATACTCAAAGGTTTGGCCCAAAAAGGGCAGCAGGTTAACGATGAATTTATACTGCGCATTGTAAAGCTTTTAACAGACAAGTCTTCAGGCTTACAGGATAACCTTAAGCTCCTTTTACAAAAACTGGCGAACAATGATTATTCTTATCTTCATGAGACCCTTGAGTCTCTTAAAAAGCTTGAACAGATCCTTTCTTTAAAAGTGCGGATTGGCAGTGCAAAGGAGCTTGAAGCTCTGTTAGCAAAATTTAATGACTTGCTCCAGGGTTATCTTGAAGCTTTGCGGGAGATTCCGCCCCTTACAGCTTCATATGTGCAAAACTGTAATCTGGTGCACAGTGGTGATATTGAGATCAACGGCCCCGGATGCTATTTTTCAACACTGCAGTCCGGAGGCGAAGTAAGGGTAACCGGGGTCTTCCGCGGGGGCAGTATCAGGGCTGAAGGCAATGTCAGGGTTAAAGAGTTCATCTGCATCACTACTACTGCGGAGGGCCTTGATAAAAGATCTACCATCCGCGTGAAAGTACCCGAGAAGGCGGCAGTTTATTTTGACCTTGTTCATGAAGACACTACGGTACAGATAGGCAAAATGATCTATCGTTTTGACCGGAATTATTCCAAAATAAAGGTAAGCTATGACCCCCAGGAAGGAATGTTAAAATTAACTAATTTTTAACATCTATGTCGTCTGCTATTTTTTGCACTTGTCCCATTCAGTCCATATTAAACTGAACCCTCCCTTGCTCGGCTTCATTGACAGTTAAGAAGAAGTAATGTAACATGATAGAAGAATCGTGAAATCATTGTTTGAAGCGGGAGGAAGAAGAATGGAAGAGGTAAAAAAAGCACTTAAAGAGATGGCTCCCCAGGGTAAAATCCCCTGTGTTATGGCGTTCAAAATTGCCAGGGAGCATGATTGTGCCATAGCCGAAGTAGGCAAGCTATGTAATGAGATGGAAATAAAAATAATTAGTTGCCAGCTTGGTTGTTTTTAATGTAATGTAAATAATGTAAATGAGGAATCTTTTTCCCAGGGCCTAAGGGAACGGCGATGCTGTCGGAAAAGGCGGACTCTGTTCCCTGTTTTTTTATATAAAATACCTTTTATCTACTTTTTGGGGTGAAAAAACTTGCTGACAGTTTTGTCTGTGGACCGTGCACGGGAGGAGATCATCTCTTCACTACGTGGTTGGTCGGCAAAAGTAGAAAACGTTTCCCTCAAAAATGCACCCGGACGGGTTACCTCCGGGGATATTTTTGCGCCGGAAACCTTGCCTCCTTTCCCCCGTTCTACCATGGATGGGTTTGCTGTTTGCAGCGCCGACACTTTTGGTGCTTCTGAAGAGTTGCCCGCCATTCTTTCTCTTAGAGGAAACATCCTTATGGGCCAGAAACCACCTGGACCAATTTTTCCCGGTGAAGCCATGTCTATACCTACAGGAGGCATGTTGCCTGTAGGCAGCGATAGCGTAGCAATGATCGAATATTGTGAATTGCTGGGCAATAACGTAGCTGTTTTCCGCCCCGTGGCCCCCCTGGAAAACACTATCCAACCTGGCGATGATTTTAAAAGTGGGGACCTTCTTTTTCCTGCGGGGCATTACCTGCGACCTCAGGATATTGGCATTCTGGCGGCCCAAGGTATTATGCAGCTTAGTGTTATAGCCAGGCCCCAGGTTAAAATATTTTCTACCGGCGATGAGATTGTCCCCCCTGAAAGACAGCCAGAGCCTGGGCAGGTAAGGGATGTAAACAGTTATTTGCTGGCGTCCCAGGTGCAGGAAAGCGGCGGCGAACCAGTTTATGGCGGTATTATCCCTGATCGCCAAGAATCGCTCAGCTCCGCCCTGGAGCAGGCGCTGGAGGATGATGTGGATATGGTGCTTGTTTCGGGGGGCAGCTCTGTGGGAACCAGGGATGTAGCCATTGATGCCATTAACGCCTTGCCCGGAGAAGGAGTGCTGTTCCATGGTGTAGCAATGCGGCCGGGTAAGCCGCTTCTATACGGCAAAAGCAAAGGCAAACCAATCTTTGGGCTGTCTGGCAACCCGGTATCGGCCATGTTTGGGTTCATTTTATTTGTCAAGCCTGCATTGCGCCTTATGTGTGGCCTCTCCCCCCTTGCACCCTTTACGCCAACGGTGGAGGCGTTGCTGCTAACGAATATTGCTTCCCCCGGGGGGAGAGAAGATTATGTAAGGGTATCTCTGGAATATGCTTGTGAAGATAAAAAGGTTAAAGAAAAAGGTGAAATTCTTTGGGCACGTCCTGTATATGGTGGCCCCGGGCTCTTGCATACGGTAGTCCAGGGAGACGGCTATATTGTAATTCCCAGGGATGTGGAAGGATTGGACGAGGGCAGCAGAGTAAAAGTGTTTTTATTCTAAGGATATGGAGGCCCTTACAAAGTGGATAGAAAAATATACCTTAGCAATATTCCCCTAAATAAAGCAAAGGAACTTTTTTTGCATGCTGCACTGAGGCGCAGTCTGGCTGTTGAGGAATTGGATACGCGCCTCGCCGCAGGCAGGATAACTGCTGAGCCAGCTTTTGCGCGTATCTCTTCGCCCCACTATCATGCTGCAGCTATGGATGGTATTGCGGTAAAAGCGGCAGATACTTTTGGCGCCACCCTTACTTCAGCCAAGCGCCTGACACTTGGGCAAAACGCTTTTCCTGTGGATACGGGGGGCGCACTGCCTCCCCAGTGTGATGCTGTAATTATGATTGAAGATGTTACTTTTCCGGAGAAGGAAAATCCCGGAGTGATTGAGATCCGGGAAGCAGCGGCTCCCTGGCAGCATGTGCGGTCTATTGGTGAGGATGTGGTGGCAGGTGAAATGATTCTTCCCTCTTACCATTTAATCCGACCCTTCGATCTGGGTGCCCTACTCAGCGGCGGGGTTTTCAGCTTGCGTGTCTTGAAAAAGCCCCTTGTTACCCTTATTCCTACCGGCACGGAGATTATTCCTCCGGGGCGCGTACCAGAAACGGGTGAAATTATCGAATCAAACACATTTACGGCAGCGGCCGCCGTTGAAAGCTGGGGTGGTGCATATACACGTCAGCCCATTGTTAAAGATGAGGCTGAGATGTTGGAGAGCGCCGTACGCCGTGCTGTCCGCTGCAGCGATCTTGTTTTGATCAGCGCCGGTTCTTCAGCCGGGCGTCGCGATCATACTTTTCGTGTACTGGAACGTGTGGGAGAGGTCCTTGTCCACGGTGTAGCCATACGGCCGGGCAAACCGGTGGTGCTGGCCCTTGTTGATGGCGTGCCTGTCGCCGGATTGCCCGGTTATCCCGTTGCTTCCTATATGATCCTGGAACATTTTGTTAAACCTCTTTTGTATGCCTGGCAAAAACAACCTCTGCCAGAAGAAGAAATACTTTTGGCTTCCAGTTCGCGTCGTATCCTCTCCTCTTTAAAAGACGAAGAATTTTTGCGCCTGAAGATAGGCAGAATTAAGGAAAAGTATATTGCTACACCCCTTTCCAGGGGGGCAGGCGTCAGTATGTCCTTGGTGCGGGCTGACGGCGTGGCGACAATCCCCCAGGATAAGGAGGGGGTGGAACCGGGGGAAGAACTTTGTGTAAGACTCTGGCGCAGGCGCAAAGATGTGGAAAACACCATTGTCTGTCTGGGCAGCCATGACTTGAGTCTGGATCTCCTTGCGGATTATTTAAAAAGGAGAGATTTCCCCTTTACCCTTTCTTCCGCCCACGTAGGCAGTATGGGAGGGATCCTCTCGCTACAGCGGGAAGAAACCCATATTGCCGGTTTGCATCTGCTGGATCCGGACAGCGGACGTTATAATATACCCTACCTGGAACGTTATCTTCCAGGGAGAAAGATCTGTCTCTTACATCTGGCTAGAAGGGAGCTAGGTCTTATTGTTGCTCCTGGTAATCCCAAAAGGGTTCAAGAGATCGAGGATTTGGTACGGGAAGATATTTTATTCGTAAACAGGCAAAAAGGAGCCGGAACCAGGGTCTTTCTGGATTATAATCTTGCCAGGCAGGGTCTTGATGCGCGAATGATTAAAGGTTATACACGGGAAGAATTTAACCACTTGGCAGTGGCTGCCGCAATTAAAGGAGGAAGTGCCGATGCAGGCATAGGCATACGTGCTGCTGCCGGCACTCTAGGTTTGGATTTTATCCCCCTGGCCTGGGAAGATTATGACCTGGCTATAAGCGCGTCCTTTTACCAAACGCCTCCCTATGATGCTCTGCTGGAAGTTGTTTCTTCGGTGGAGTTTCGTAACGCTGTTGAAAGCCTGGGCGGTTATGACCTGAAAGATAGCGGGAAACTGTTGACAACAGACAGTTAGCAGTTAAAGATTTGAAAGGTGCGTGTTTAACAATGTCCCATGAACACAACAGACGGCTAAATGTGCGTGTGGCGGTGTTAACGGCCAGCGATCGCAGTTCCCGTGGTGAGCGGGAAGACCTTAGCGGTTTGGAGATCATTAAAATTGTGTCTGAAGCTGGATGGACAGTGGTATCCCATACAATTGTGGCCGACGACAAAGAAATGCTGAAAAAAGAAATGATCAGGCTGTCTGATACTTTAAAAGCAAATCTTATCCTCACCACTGGCGGAACAGGCCTTGCCCCCCGTGATTATACACCAGACGCCACACTGGAAGTTATTGATAGGGTTGTCCCCGGATTGGCAGAAGCGATGCGCCGGGAAAGCATAAAAAAGACCCCCCATGCCATGCTCTCGCGGGCTGTTAGTGGTACACGGGGCAGCACGCTTATTGTAAACCTCCCCGGCAGCCCCCGCGCTGTACGTGAATGTCTTAATGTAATTCTTCCCGCTATCCCCCATGCTGTTGATTTACTTGGCGGCGGCGTCTTTGATTGCGCTTCACCTAACCCGTAGAATAATATTTTAAAGCTGCAAAGTGTCATGTATAAATATTTATCTTCAGGGAAAAATTAGGATGTGCGTTTTGGTTTAGATTGAAACAGAAAGCATTTTGTTGATTTTTAAGGTAATTAATTGCATATTTAAGGATAAGTGTTAAGATTGGCTTAATTTCACGTTTTTTAAGAGTTGCCTTTGTACTTTCCCAGAGGTAATATATATTACGGTTCATTAGCACTCAATTAAAAAGAGTGCTAACAAATAAACGTAAAAAATATTAACATTTTAAGGAGGTCTTTGCTGATGAATCTCAAGCCATTAGGTGACCGCTACATTGTCAAAGTACTGGAGAAGGAGGAGAAGACAGCCGGCGGGATTGTCCTCCCCGATAAGGCTAAAGAAAAATCCCAGGAAGGAGAAATTGTTGCGGTTGGTACAGGGAGAATCCTTGATGATGGCACGAAAGTACAGATGGAGCTCAAGGTCAAAGACAAAGTCATCTTCTCCAAGTACGCAGGTTCGGAGGTAAAGATTGATGGTGAAGAATATCTGATCCTGCGTCAGGATGATATTCTTGCTGTTTATGCTTAAATCTTAAATTATGAGTGGTAAAAAATGATACTTAATAACTAGAAAGATAAGCCATATAAGTCTCATAATAAGTCTAAATAAATATAAGTTTAAATAAGTCTAAGGAGGTTTATGCCAGATGGCAGCAAAAGAAATCCGTTTTCGTGAGGAAGCACGCCAGGCATTGGAAAGAGGAGTAGATAAGCTGGCTGATACTGTAAAGGTTACCCTCGGACCCAAAGGAAGGAACGTAGTCCTGGATAAGAAATTTGGCTCGCCCCAGATTACCAACGACGGGGTGACAATTGCCAGGGAAATTGAGTTGGCTGATCCCTTTGAAAACATGGGAGCTCAACTTGTTAAAGAAGTGGCCAATAAAACCCAGGATGTCGCTGGAGACGGCACCACCAGTGCTACTATTCTGGCCCAGGCAATTATTAAGCAGGGCATTAAAAATGTTACTGCTGGCACCAACCCTATGTTGATGAAAAGGGGCATTGAAAAGGCCGTAGAAAAGGTATTGGAGCATATCAAGAACCAAAGCAAGCCTGTGGAGAGCCGTGAAGCCATTGCCCAGGTAGCCTCCATTTCAGCAGACAATGAAAGTATTGGTAACCTTATTGCCGATGCTATGGAGAAGGTAGGCAAGGACGGCGTCATTACTGTAGAAGAATCAAAGGGCTTTGTTACCGACCTTAAAGTCGTGGAAGGGATGCAGTTCGATCGGGGCTATATCTCCCCCTACATGGTAACGGATACGGAAAAGATGGAAGCGGTACTGGATGACCCCATGATTCTGCTTACAGACAAAAAAATCAGTAACATCCATGAGATACTCCCCCTCTTAGAGAAGATTGTCCAGCGGGGTAAACCCCTGCTCCTGGTTGCAGAGGACGTAGAAGGGGAAGCGCTGGCTACCCTTGTTGTCAACAAGATTCGCGGCACTTTTACCTGTGTTGCGGTTAAGGCTCCTGGTTTTGGTGACCGGCGTAAAGCCATGCTGCAGGATATCGCCATCCTTACCGGCGGTCAGGTTGTTTCTGAGGATCTGGGTATCGATATGAAAAATGTAGATATTGATATGCTCGGCAGGGCTCGCCAGGTAATTATTGGTAAAGATGAGACGATTATTGTGGACGGCGGGGGCTCCCAGGAGGAAATCAAAAAGCGTATTAACCAGATCCGTGTGCAGATTGAAGACACTACCTCTGATTTTGACCGGGAGAAGTTACAGGAACGTCTGGCCAAACTGGCCGGTGGGGTGGCAGTGCTTGAGGTAGGGGCGGCCACAGAAACAGAAATGAAAGAGAAGAAACTGCGTATTGAGGATGCCCTCTCTGCTACCAGGGCTGCTGTGGAAGAAGGCATTGTCCCCGGCGGCGGTGTGGCTTATCTGAATGCCATAGATGCGATCAAAGATCTTGAACTGCCTGGAGATGAAGGTGTAGGTGTAAGTATTGTGCGCCGTGCCCTGGAAGAGCCGCTGCGTCGTATCGCTGAAAATGCCGGAGCAGAAGGGTCTATCGTGGTGGAGCGGGTAAAAGCGATGGAAAATGGTATGGGCTTTAACGCTCTTACTGGCGAATATGTTAATATGATGGCAGCCGGCATTGTTGACCCGGCCAAAGTGGTACGTTCGGCTATTCAGAACGCTGCCAGCATTGCTGCTCTCTTCCTTACCACGGAAGCCGTAGTAGCGGAGAAGCCAGAGGAAGATAAGAAAATGGGGATGCCCCCAGGCATGGGCGATATGGGGATGTAATTTTTTAAGACTAAAAAAACCGGGAGCAAACTTCCCGGTTTTTTTATGTTTAAAGTAGGGGGCTGAAAGGAAATAATATCTTTTTTGACGAATTAGAGTAGGCGTAGATGCTGGAAAGGAGCAAATCAGAAGATAATGAAAACCGGGGAAAAAGTAATAATTCTAGATTTTGGCGGGCAATATACCCAATTAATTGCCAGGCGTGTGCGTGAACTAAATGTTTATTGCGAAATATTGCCCTATAATGTTTCTTACGATGAGCTGCGCGTTTCTGCTCCCGATGCCTTAATTTTTTCTGGCGGGTCGGCCAGCGTTTATGCACCGGAGGCGCCCCGTTGTGATCCCCGTTTTTACAGCCTGCAGATACCCGTTCTGGGTATCTGTTATGGTATGCAGCTGATGGCTATGGATTTAGGAGGCGTGGTTAAAGAAGGACGCCGTCAGGAGTATGGTAAAACAACCATTTTTGTCCAGGGCGACAGTGAGCTGCTGGCCGATGTTGAGCAGGAATTTTCAGCCTGGATGAGCCATGGTGACCAGGTTGTTAAGGTGCCTCCCGGTTTTAGCGTTATCGCTGAAACTGAAAATACAGCGGTGGCGGCGATGGCTGATGCGGAACGGAAGCTTTTTGGGTTACAGTTTCATCCAGAAGTAATTCATACGCCATGTGGAAAGTTGATACTGTCCAATTTTCTTGAGCGGATCTGCTCTTTTCAGCGGACGTGGACGATGGAAAATTTTGTTGACAGCACTACGGCTGAGATCAGAGAGATGCTTGGGCCTGAGGAACGGGTTGTTTGCGGCTTAAGCGGCGGCGTGGACTCGGCGGTGGCTGCCACTCTGGTACACCGGGCGATTGGAGAGAGGCTGATTTGTATCTTTGTAGATCATGGCCTTTTACGTAAGGGAGAAAAAGAGGCGGTACTGGCGACATTCGCCCGGGAATTAAAGATGAATATTATTGCAGTGGATGCAAGGGAAGAGTTTTTTGCCCGTTTGCGTGGCGTTACCGATCCTGAGGAAAAAAGAAAGGTCATTGGCAATCATTTTATCCGTGTCTTTGAGCGGGAAGCAGAGAAGCTGGGCAAGATCTCATACCTGGTGCAGGGGACTTTATATCCTGATGTTATTGAAAGCGGTACTTCTACGGCGGCTGTAATCAAGTCTCACCATAATGTAGGGGGGTTGCCTCCCGATATGCGTCTGGGACTGATTGAACCGCTGCGCTACCTCTTTAAGGACGAAGTGCGTGAGGTAGGTCTGGAATTAGGGCTCCCTGAAGAAATTGTCTGGCGCCATCCTTTCCCCGGGCCGGGGCTGGGTGTGCGTGTGCTGGGTGAAGTTACACCTGAAAAGGTGGCTGTGTTGCAGGAAGCAGATGCCATTATTATTGAGGAGATCAAAGCAGCTGGCCTTTACCGGAAGATCTGGCAGTGCTTTGCCGTCCTCCCTGATATTCGCAGTGTCGGCGTGAAAGGTGATCGCCGTACTTATGCCCATACGATTGTGTTACGGGCTGTAACCAGTCAGGATGGTATGACGGCGGACTGGTATCCCCTTCCTTATGAAGTACTGGGCCGCATCTCCAGCCGCCTGGTAAATGAGCTGCCTCAGGTCAACCGTTTTGTTTATGACCTGACTTCCAAACCCCCGGCAACAATTGAGTGGGAATAATCAGGGTGAGGTTAATTTGATATGCTTGACAGGATACCCCTTTACCCGCCTTACCGTATTGCCATTGTAGGCGGAGGGCAGTTGGGCAAGATGATGACGGTAGCTGCCAAACAGTTGGGTTTTTATGTAACTGTGTTAGACCCCACGGAAAGATCCCCGGCATCTCAAGTTGCGGATCGCCAGGTAATTGCCGGCTTTAACGACGGTGAAGCCATACGCTCTCTGGCGACATCGGCCGATGTAATTATCTATGAATTTGAACATATAAATACGGCAGCCCTGCGGGCCCTGGAGGCTCAGGGTTGTTTGTTGTTCCCTTCCGCTCTTACGCTGGAGATCATTCAAGATAAACTCAGACAAAAAAAGTTCCTGGCAGAAGCGGGGATACCTGTTCCCCTTTTTCAGGGTGTTAACAATATTGAAGGGCTTCAGGAGACAGCGGCTGTTTTTGGCTATCCTCTCATGTTAAAGGCCCGCAGCGGAGGTTATGATGGGAAAGGGAACTTCCTGGTAAAGGACGCCGCTGCCTGTGCCGGGGCTTTTACTGCCCTTGGTGCGGCGGAACTGATGGTAGAACAATTTGTTCCTTTCAGTTGTGAGGTTTCCGTAATTGTTGCCCGTGGACGGCACGGGGAAATCAGGACTTACCCCTTAAGTGAAAACGAACACCGGGAGAATATTTTGCGCCGCAGCATTATCCCTGCCAGGGTGTCTGATGGAGTCAGGCGCAAGGCGCAGGAGGTAGCTGCTGCTGTAATTTCTCTTTTTGAGGGAGTAGGGGTTTTTGGCGTAGAGATGTTTGTTACCCGGGAAGGAGAGGTCCTGGTCAATGAAGTGGCGCCTCGCCCTCATAATTCTGGACATTATACCATTGAAGCTTGTGTTACTTCCCAGTTTGAGCAGCATATCAGGGCTACCTGCGGCCTGCCCCTTGGTGATACATCGTTGCTTCAGCCGGCGGTAATGGTAAATCTGTTGGGCGAAAAGGGACATTATGGTCCTGCAGTACTTGAAGGATGTGCCGGCGCCCTTGCTCTGCCCGGTGTGCACCTGCATTTTTACGGTAAGCATAAAACAGTGCCGCAGCGTAAGATGGGGCATTTTACAGTAACGGCTGATACACTGGAAAAGGCTCTGGCAATCGCGGCGGAGGCTGAAAAGTATCTGCGCGTCGTATCTGAGAGGAAAGAATAAAAGGAGAGTATGGGAAATGGATGAACTTAAACCACAGGTCGGCATTATCATGGGCAGCGACTCGGATCTTACGGTGATGAGTCAGGCAGCTGCCACCTTGGATGAATTCACTGTTCCTTACGAAATTACTATTGTTTCTGCCCATCGCACGCCTCAGAGGCTTTTTCGTTATGCCCTGGAAGCTAAAGAACGGGGGCTTAAAGTAATCATTGCCGGTGCCGGTGGAGCTGCCCATTTGCCGGGTATGGTTGCTTCCCTCTGTCCGCTGCCTGTTATCGGCGTTCCTGTAAGGACAGCTTCTCTTGGTGGGCTGGACTCCCTTTACTCAATTGTGCAAATGCCTCCCGGTGTACCTGTGGCTACGATGGCTATTAATGGTGCCAGGAATGCAGGATTGCTAGCAGTACAAATTCTGGCTTTGAGTGACAACAGTTTACAGCAGCAATATTTATCTTTCAGAGAACAGCAATACAAAATGGTCGAGGAAAAGGCGGCCAGCCTTGAAGCAAAGGGCTATCTTGCTTACTTAAAGGAAACGGGTGTATAATAATTGGGTCGATATTTAGATATTTAACAGTCCGCTGTATGGGGGTTGGGAAATGATTGAAAGATATACCAGGCCGGAAATGGGGTGTATCTGGACGCTGGAAAATCGCTACCGTAAATTTTTGGACATTGAGCTGGCGGTATGTTTTGCCCTGGCAGAAAAAGGAATTATCCCTCGGGAGGCAGCGGAAACCATTGCCCGGAAAGCTGTTTTTTCTGTGGAACGTATTGCTCAAATTGAAGAGATCACCCGTCATGATGTGGTAGCTTTTACCCGTTGTGTGGCGGAAAGCCTGGGAGAGGAGTCCCGTTATTTTCATTATGGCCTTACTTCTTATGACGTGGTAGATACGGCGCTGTCGCTCCTCTTACAGGAGGCGTGTAGCCTGTTGGAAAAGGGGTTGGCGCAGCTCTCTGCCTCTCTGCGCACACAGGCGCTGCGTTACCGGGACACGGTAATGATTGGCCGTACCCACGGCATTCATGCTGAACCCATTACGCTGGGATTAAAATTTGCTCTCTGGTGGGACGAGACAAGAAGGCACCAGAGACGTTTGCAGGGAGCCAGAGAAGCGATTTCTTACGGCAAGATCTCTGGGGCGGTAGGAACATATGCCTTTCTTGACCCCTGGATTGAAGATGAAGTTTGCCGGCGCCTCGGCTTGAAAGCAGCTTCCATTTCCACTCAGATCTTGCAGCGTGATGGGCACGCGGAGTTAATTATGGTTTTGGCGATCATTGCTACCTTTATAGAAAAAATTGCTGTGGAGATACGTGGCTTACAAAAAACGGAAGTACGGGAAGTGGAGGAGCCGTTTTACCAGGGCCAGAAAGGTTCCTCGGCTATGCCCCACAAACGCAATCCTGTTTCCTGCGAACAATTGTGCGGGCTGGCGCGCCTGGTGCGGGCACACAGCCAGGTGGCCCTGGAGAATATACCCCTCTGGCATGAACGGGATATTTCCCATTCTTCGGCGGAACGGGTGATCTTTCCCGACGCCACGATCCTTGTTGACTATATGCTTAATCAGGCCAACCGTATTATCTCAGGTTTGCATGTGTACCCGGAACAGATGCAAAAAAACATGGAATTGACGGGGGGGTTAATCTATTCACAGGGGGTACTCCTCGCCCTGGTGGGAAAGGGTGTCAGCCGTGAAGAAGCCTATGACCTTGTGCAACGGCTGGCCATGCGTTCCTGGGAAGAGAAGCTTCCTTTACAGGAGCTATTAGCTCAGGAAGAAAAAGTAAGTAAATTGTTATCGCCTCAGGAGCTGGCGGCATGTTTTACACCCCAGTATAGCTTGCGCTTTGTCCCGTATATCTTCGAAAGACTGGGGATCAATGAAGCGGAAAAGTAATCAGCGGGCAGAATGGTAGAATTCTAAAGTAGGGGGAGGACAAATGCAAAAGGGTGATCTCCTTTACGAAGGCAAAGCAAAACGGGTTTACCTTACCGATGATCCGACCCTTTATATTGTGGAATACAAAGATACGGCTACAGCGTTTGACGGCCTGAAAAAGGAAGAACTTACCAACAAGGGTGTTTTAAACAACAGTATTGCCGCGTTGTTTTTTTTAATGTTGCAAGGCGCCGGTGTTCCTACCCATTTTATAAAAAAGCTAAATGAGCGGGAAATGCTGGTAAAGGCCCTGCAAATTATCCCTATGGAGGTAATTGTGCGGAATATTGCAGCCGGCAGCCTCTCTAAAAGACTCGGCCTGGCAGAGGGGGCACCGCTGGCCTGCACCGTCCTGGAATTTAACCTCAAAAACGATGAGCTACATGACCCCATGCTCAATCATTATCATATCCAGGCCCTGGGATTGGCAACGCCTCAGGAAGTGGCGCGCATGGAAGAACTGGCTTTGCGCATCAACGACTTGTTACGTCCCTTTTTGGAAAAGCGGGATATTATTCTGGTCGATTTCAAGCTGGAATTTGGTCGTTCGCAAGGGGAAATATTTTTGGGTGACGAGATCTCTCCAGATACCTGCCGTTTCTGGGATGCAGGGTCCGGTGAGAAACTGGATAAGGATCGCTTTCGCCGGGATCTGGGCGGGGTAACGGATGCATATGCGGAAGTTCTGCGCCGCCTGCAGGAGGTGAAATAAAATGGACTATTACCTTAGATGCGGCGGGGAGATAAAGATGGAAGAGCACTGTGGTATTTTTGGCATCTTTGCCCCCGGGTGCGAGCTCAGCAAGGTAACGACTTACGCCCTTTATGCTTTGCAGCATCGGGGTCAGGAGAGCGCGGGTATTGCTGTCAGCGACGGGAAAAAAATACACCTGCGCAAGAGCCCGGGGTTGGTAATGGACCTGCTTCCTAATTTGAAGGATTTGGAGAATATCAATGGTCTTGCTGCCATTGGGCATGTACGTTATTCTACCAGCGGCGGCTCAAAGCCGGAGAACGCGCAACCGCTCTTGCTCAGTTATCGTTATGGCAGCCTGGCTGTGGCCCATAACGGCAACCTGGTGAACGGGGAAGAGCTACGGGAGAGGCTGGAAAAGGAGGGCTCTATTTTCCAGACGACTACTGACAGCGAGCTGATTGCCCACCTGGTAGCACGTTATGGTTATAATGACCTTGAGTCCTCCCTGAAGGGGGTTTTGCCTTACCTGCACGGCGCTTTTTCCTTCCTTTTCCTTACCGAAGACAAGCTCATTTGCGTACGCGACCCCCACGGGGTCAGGCCCCTTTCCCTGGGGAAATGGCAGGGTTACTATGTTCTGGCTTCGGAAACCTGTGCCTTTGATACGATTGGCGCGGAGATGGTTCGGGACGTCCTGCCGGGGGAGATGATCGTTATTGACCGGGAAGGTTTAAGGAGTGTGCCGGTGCTCCCTGCACACCGTCCGGCCTTATGTATTTTTGAATTTATCTACTTTGCCCGTCCTGACAGTAATATTGAGGGGAAGAATGTGCACCTGGTACGGAAAGAACTGGGACGCCGCCTTGCCAGGGAACAGCCGGCAGATGCAGATATTGTGACTGGTGTTCCCGATTCCAGTATGGCAGCGGCTTCCGGTTTTGCTGAAGAAAGCGGCCTCCCCTATGAGATTGGCCTGATCAAAAACCGTTATATTGGGCGCACCTTTATCCAACCGAGCCAGCAAGGACGGGATATTGGCGTGCAGTTAAAGTTAAACCCTGTCTTAAAGGTGGTGGAAGGGAAAAGGATCGTGGTGGTGGACGATTCCATCGTGCGGGGGACAACGAGTAAACGCCTTGTGGATATGTTTTACCGTGCTGGAGCAAAGGAGGTCCATCTGCGCATCAGTTCGCCGCCGGTAATCTCGCCCTGCTATTATGGCATTAATACCCCAACTTATGAGGAATTAATCGGCTCTCACCGGCAGGTGGAGGAAATCCGCGCTCAAATCGGGGCGACAAGCCTCGGCTACCTAAGTCATGAGGGTATGCTCGAAGCAGTGGGCCTGCCCGACAATCACTGTTGTGTGGCCTGTTTCAGTGGAGAATATCCCATTTAAATAAAGATGCGCTTTAATGCAGCATACGGTTATCTCTCTGACCATTACCAGACAGGTTCACATATATAGATGCCGGTTTTTCCGCTAGGCGGAATCTTTAATCAATTTTTGCTGGTCGGGAAGGAGTTTTTAGCTTGCAAGATGAAAGCTTTGATTATAAAAAGGCCGGAGTCAATATCGAAGCCGGCGATGCGCTGGTAGAACGGATTAAGAAAATTATTGGCCGTAATTTTCGGCAAGGTGTACTTACGGAGGTCGGAGGCTTTGCCGGGTTTTTTCAGCCTGAATGGCGCAGTTACCGGGAACCTGTCCTGGCAGCGGCAGCCGATGGTGTAGGCACAAAATTGAAGATCGCAGTTATGATGGACAAACATGATACAGTCGGCATAGATCTGGTAGCTATGTGCGTCAACGATCTGTTGGTGCAGGGGGCCGACCCCCTTTTTTTTCTTGATTATCTGGCTGTGGGAAAGTTAAACGTGGACCAGGCTGCAGAGATCATCAGCGGTATTGCCGAGGGCTGTAGGCAGGCCGGTTGTGCGCTCCTTGGTGGTGAAACGGCCGAAATGCCCGGTTTTTATCCTCCAGGTGAATATGACCTGGCGGGGTTTGCCGTGGGGATTGCGGAAAAGGAAAGAATATTAAGCGGTAAAGAAATTGTGCCTGGCGACATCGTGATTGGGTTGGCTTCCAGCGGCCTGCATAGCAACGGCTATTCCCTGGTGCGCAAAGTGCTCTTTGAACATGCCTCCCTTGATCCGTTTGCTGTCTGTTCTCCTCTGGAAGGCACACTGGGAGAGGAATTACTAAAACCTACAGTTATATATGTGCCGCTGGTGCTTCCCCTGCTACAACAGTATCCCCTGAAGGGCCTTGCTCATATCACGGGCGGCGGCCTGGAGCTAAATCTGGTGCGTATCCTGCCCCATGGCACAAAGGCTGTCCTGAAAAAGGAAAGTTGGGAGGTCCCGCCGATCTTTAAGCTGTTGCAAGAACGGGGGAATATTCAGGAAGAGGAGATGTACCGTACTTTTAATATGGGTATTGGTATGGCCATGGTTGTTCCGGCGGAGATTGCCGCGGCAATCCTGGACAGGGTGAGGGAAAAGGGTTGGCAGGCCTGGTTCATTGGGGCAATTGAGGATAACAGAGAAAAAGAAGCTGCTGTCATTATCCGTTGAATGGAGGGAAAAACATGAACCTGGCTGTCCTCGCCTCGGGCTACGGCAGTAATCTGCAGGCCATTATCAACGCTATACATAAGGGAGAAATCAGGGCGAATCTGGCTGTGGTCATCAGCGACAGAGAAGATGCTTACGCTCTGCAGCGAGCAAAGGATCACGGTATTGAGGCCCTTTTCCTTAACCCCCGTGATTATCCCGGACGGGATGCCTACGATAGGGGAATTATAGAACAGCTGCGCTTACGTGGGGTTGATCTTGTTATCCTGGCCGGGTTTATGCGGCTTCTAACGCCTCGGTTTGTGGCAGAATTTCGGGGTAAAATTATGAATATCCACCCCTCCCTCTTGCCGGCATTTCCGGGACTAGAGGGGGTAAAGCAGGCCCTTGACTATGGGGTAAAGGTCAGCGGATGTACAGTCCATTTTGTGGATGAAGGTCTGGACACAGGGCCAATAATCCTGCAAGAAGCGGTTCCTGTTTTTGATAACGACACAGAAGAAACATTGCATCAGCGTATCCATGCGGTGGAACATCGCCTTTATCCCCGGGCAATCCAGCTTTTAATTGAGGGGAAATTACGTCTGGAAGGAAGAAGGTGTTTTTTAGGTGCAACTTAAAAGAGCATTAATCAGTGTCTCCAATAAGACGGGGGTTGTGCAGTTTGCAAAGGATCTGGAGAGCATGGGCTGGGAGATTGTCTCTACCGGAGGAACAGCCCGCAGTTTGAGGGAGGCGGGGTGCAAGGTCAGGGATATTAGCGAATTAACAGGTTTCCCGGAAATCCTGGAGGGAAGGCTAAAAACCCTTCACCCCCTGGTCCATGGCGGCATACTGGGGCGACGGGGGGAAGAACTGCACCGCAGGCAGATGAAAGAGCACGGCATTGAGAATATTGACCTTGTCGCTGTCAATCTCTATCCCTTTATTGAAGTGGTCAGCCGGGGAGATGTGTCTTTGGAGGAAGCCATCGAAAACATTGATATTGGCGGTCCTACCATGATCAGGGCAGCTGCTAAAAATTATCAGGATGTGATCGTGGTTGTAGATCCCTCTCAATACAATAATGTTAGCGCAGAGCTGCGCAGCAATGGTGATCTCTCAGAGGAGCACCGTTTGCAGCTCGCTGTCGAAGCTTTTGCCCATACGGCCTATTATGACAGTGTTATCAGCAATTATCTTAGAAATAACTATGGCGCGGAGAAGGGCGTTATTTTCCCCCGGGAGATCACCTTGCCCTTTAGTAAAGTCATGGATCTGCGCTATGGAGAAAACCCCCATCAAAAGGCCGCTTTCTTCAAAGAACCACTGGCACCCCGGGGCAGCTTGGCGGAGGCCAGACAGCTGCAAGGAAAGGAGCTTTCTTTTAATAATATAAACGATCTGCAAGCTGCCTGGGAAATTGCGGCAGAGTTTGATGAACCCGTTGCTGTGGCAGTAAAACATACTAATCCCTGCGGGGTAGGAATTGGCGATAACCTCTTGGAAGCTTACCTGAGGGCTTACGAAGCGGATCCGGTTTCCATCTTTGGTGGGATTGTAGCTTTTAACCGTGAGGTGGACGAGGAGACCGCCAGGCAGATGGTTAAAATATTCCTGGAGGTGGTGGTGGCGCCTTCATTCCACCCTGGCGCATTGGAAGTTTTCGCCACAAAAAAGGACGTTCGCCTTTTGGAGATACCCTCAGGTGTACGTAAAATAAAGGGTTTTGACTATAAAAAAGTTAGCGGCGGGTTACTGATGCAGGACGATCTTAAAGAAATTTATGCTACCGACAGCTGGCAAACAGTGACTACCAGGAAACCTACGGAGCAGGAGCTAAGAGACCTTATTTTTGCCCTGAAAGTTGTCAAACATGTTAAATCCAACGCCATCGTAATCGCCAAGCGAGGGCAGACTCTGGGAATTGGTGCGGGTCAGATGAACCGTGTCGGCGCAGTAAAGATAGCCGTGGAACAGGCGGGGAACAATATAGGAGGCAGTGTTATGGCCTCAGATGCTTTCTTCCCCTTTAAAGACGGGGTGGAGCATGCCGCAGCCCATGGTGTTACGGCTATCGTGCAGCCCGGTGGTTCACAGCGTGACGCTGAAGCGATTGAGACATGTGAAAAGTATAATGTCGCCATGCTTTTCACCGGAAAAAGATATTTTAAGCATTAGAGGAGGTTCTGCCGGTGCGTGTACTGGTAGTAGGCGGAGGCGGCCGGGAACATGCCCTCATTTGGAAGCTGGCCGGCAGCGGCGGGGTGGAAAAAATATTTTGCGCGCCGGGAAACGCCGGTATAGCGTTAATGGCCGAGTGCGTCCCTATTGGAACGGGCGAGATTTCCAGCTTGCTTAACTTCGCTCGGGAAAAAAAGATTGATCTTACAATCGTGGGGCCGGAAGCGCCGCTGGTAGAAGGGATAGTCGATCTTTTCCGGGAAGCAAAGATGCTTATACTTGGGCCAGATAAGAACGGCGCCAGGCTGGAGGGAAGTAAAGCTTGGGCGAAAGCTTTTATGCAAAAGTATCATCTCCCCAGTGCAAGTTTTAAAGTGTTTGATGACCCTCAGACTGCAGGTAATTATCTGGAGCAAGCAAAGTACCCCATCGTTGTTAAGGCAGACGGCCTGGCAGCGGGGAAAGGCGTTGTTATCGCCGAAAACTACCCTGTTGCCCTGGAAGCCGTGCAGGGGATGATGGTGAAAAAAGCTTTTGGGCAAGCAGGCACCAGAGTTGTGGTAGAGGAATACCTGCAGGGTGAAGAAGTCTCCCTTTTTGCTTTAACTGACGGTCAGACTTACTTTATGCTACCCTCGGCACAGGACCATAAAGCTATTTATGAAGGAGATCGGGGGCCGAATACAGGGGGTATGGGTGCTTATTCGCCAGCGGGCATCCTAACACCGGAACTGCGGGAAGCGGCGTCTAAACAGATTTTTGCCCCGGTACTGGCAGGTTTACAGCAGGAAGGAATTGACTACCGCGGTGTTATTTATGCCGGCTGCATGCTTACCCCGGAAGGGCTCAAAGTGCTGGAATTTAATGTTCGTTTTGGCGACCCGGAGGCCCAGGTAATTCTGCCGCGCCTGACTTCTCCTCTTTTGCCGCTGCTTTTTCATGCGGCTAATGGTACCCTGAACAACCTAGAGCCTCCCCAGTGGTCTGCGCAGGCAGCGGTTTGTGTGGTGATGGCGTCGGGGGGCTATCCTGGAGAGTATGAGCTGGGCAAGGTTATTTATGGCCTGGAAGAAGCACGGTCAGCAAAAGCAATGGTTTTCCATGCCGGCACCGCCCGCCGTGACAACTTGTTTGTTACTAGTGGGGGCAGGGTACTGGGTGTTACTGCCTGGGACGATAATCTGCAGGAAGCGATCAGGCAGGCTTATAGACTTGTGGAAAGGATAAATTTTGCAGGGGCTTATTATCGGCGTGACATTGGTTACCGTGCCCTTTCCCGCTGATATATGGCGGGATGTTTCTTCTGAGCTCTTGTGGTTAATAATATTTTAACCATGAGGATTAAGAGGAGGTGACAGTTTTGGATAAGGAAACCGCAGCCTCCCGGCTGGCCGAGTTGCGGGAGTTGATTCATGAGCATAACTACTATTACCATGTGCTCGACGAACCGCGTATCAGTGATGCCAAATTTGACATGCTGATGAAAGAGCTATTGGAACTGGAGAAGCTTTATCCTGAACTGGTTACCGATGATTCCCCTTCGCAACGCCTTGGAGGCGCCCCTCTGGCAACTTTTCCTGAAGTGAGGCATATTGTTCCCATGCTTAGCCTGGAAAACGCCTTTTCTGAGGGGGAGGTAAAGGCGTTCTACAGACGTTTGCAAAAAAACCTCGGGTTGGAACAGATAACACTTGTTGGTGAGCCTAAAATAGATGGGCTGGCAGTATCCCTGTACTATGAAAAAGGTAAGTTCGTTCGCGGGGCGACCAGGGGTGATGGTGAACGGGGCGAAGAGATCACCGCCAACCTGCGGACGATCCGCAGCTTACCCCTGCGCCTGAGGAAAAATTTCACCATGGAGGTCAGGGGCGAGGTTTATATGCCGTTGTTGGGTTTTGAGCGCTTAAACCGGGAAAGGGAAGAGGCGGGCCTTTCCCTTTTTGCCAATCCCCGCAATGCTGCTGCCGGTTCATTGCGCCAGCTCGACCCTGTTGTGGCGGCCCAGAGACCGCTGGATTTATTTGTTTACGGGATGGTGCAGCTTGACGGAGAAAGGCTCAACAGCCAGTGGGAAATCTTAAATTTGCTCAAAGAGGTAGGCTTTAAAGTTAATGAACATGTCAGAATACTAAACAACCTACAGGAAGCAATGGATTATTATGAATATATGCGTGCTCTGCGCGCCACCTTGCCTTATGAGATAGACGGAGTAGTATTGAAAGTTAATGAACTGGTTTATCAACAGGCAGTGGGCTATACCAGCAGAGTACCACGTTGGGCCATTGCCTATAAATTTACGGCAGAAGAGGGTATAACGCGCATACTTGATATTACTGTCAATGTAGGGCGCACCGGGGTCATCACTCCCCTTGCCGAACTGGAACCTCTATTGCTCTCCGGCTCTGTGATAAAAAGGGCCAGCTTGCATAACGAAGGAATGATCAGGGAAAAAGATGTGATGATCGGTGATACGGTAATCGTACATAAAGCCGGTGAAGTGATACCCCAGATTGTCAGAGTTTTAAAAGAAAAGCGCAATGGAGAAGAACGTCCTTTTAGTATGCCGGAACAGTGCCCTTCCTGCGGGAAGAAAATATACCGCTTTCCCGGAGAAGCAGCCTTGCGCTGTTTAAATCCTGCCTGTCCTGCCCAGGTTGTGGAGCGAATCGTCCATTTTGCGTCGCGGGGAGCGATGGACATTTCCGGCCTGGGGGAAGCACTGGCCATCAATCTTTACCGCGCCGGTCTGGTTAAAGACGTAGGTGACCTTTACACGCTGACTTTAGATGATTTGAGCCGTTTGGAACGCATGGGAAAGAAATCGGCGGAGAATCTGTTAAATGCCCTGGAACGGAGCAAGGAGAACCCTCTGCATCGCCTTATCTATGCACTGGGTATCCGCCTTGTAGGCGAAAGAGCGGCCCGTCTATTGGCTGCCCATTTTGGCAGTTTGCCCAGGCTTGCCGCTGCTTCATGGGAAGAGCTGGTTGCCTTAAAGGAGATAGGTCCGCAAATTGCTGCTTCTCTGCAGGACTTTTTCGGGCAGCAGGAAACAAAAAATGTCTTACAAAAGCTCGAAAAAGCCGGTGTTAATTTCAGGGAGCCGGAGCCGCAGGGGGAGGAAGAGCTATTAACACGAAACCTGGAAGGGATGAACTTTGTGCTCACGGGCACGCTTCAACACCTGACACGGGAACAGGCCAGGGAGATGATTGAAGCACAGGGAGGAAAAGTGCTTTCTAGTGTAAGCAGAAACATAAACTACCTTATAGTCGGGGAGAAACCGGGCTCCAAACTGGAAAAAGCACTTAAACTGGGGATTAAAGTATTGAAAGAAGAAGAAATGCTACAGATGCTGGACGGATCAGCCCGGGCAAGATCATGATGACCATTTAGAACTAATGGCGCGGGTGCTCTTTTACCAGCTTGATGGCTTTGGTTACAGCTCCGATAATATCAATATATTTTTGCATATCCAGCATATCTGCTTTGGCATAAGAAGCACCTTTGGCTGTAACGACATAACGGGGAGGCAGGCTGTTCAGGGCAATGGCTGCTACGTCAAGCTTGCACTGCTCACAGCTACAAACACCTTCTTTTTGCAGCAATTCGTTAACGGTGTCCAGAACCATGTCTTCGAGCAGGTTATGCATTACAGGCATAGTTAACTCCTCCTTGTTAAAATTTTTCATTTTCACTTGTATTCTACATAAAAATTAGCATTCCTGCTTTGTTTTGCCGGGGAGGTGAAAAAATGAAAATTAGCAGAAAAGAAGTTGAACATGTTGCTGCATTGGCCAGGCTCGCTTTTTCTCCTGAGGAAGTAGAACTATTTACGAGGCAGTTTAATGATATACTTGATTATATTAATAAATTAAATGAGATAGACCTGGAAGATGTTGAGCCCACGAGTCATGTCCAGCCCTTGCATACTGTTTTACGGGAAGACGAAGCTGTCCCCGGTGATTCAGCATTGCTCGAAGCGGTATTAAGAGAAGCTCCGGAAACGGAGAACGGCTTTTTCAAAGTGCCTCCAGTGATTGATTGAACGGGAGGAAGATGGGAGGAATAGTATTTGCACCTTTTTACTTTAACTGCTGTCGAAGCAGCACAGGCTTTGCAACGTAGAGAAATTAGCTCAGTCCAACTTGTCAGAGATATATATGATCGCATTGATAACGTGGAACCGCAGGTGCGTGGTTTTATTTCTCTTTTGTCACGGGAAGAAGCCCTCGCAGCAGCAGAAAATGTGGACAGAATGCTAAAACAAGGGGTTTCTCTTTCTCCCCTTGCCGGTATCCCCATGGCGCTAAAAGACAACATCTGTACAAACGGCATTCCTACGACGTGCGCTTCCCTTATCCTGAAGGGTTATCGTCCCCCTTATGATGCCCATGTAACTACAGCCCTGCGTGAAGCCGGGGCTATCCTTATTGGAAAGTCCAATATGGACGAATTCGCCATGGGGTCTTCCACGGAGAACTCGGCGTATCATCTTACCTGCAACCCCTGGGACCTGCAAAGGGTGCCGGGGGGCTCCAGCGGGGGGTCGGCTGCCCTCGTTGCAGCTGGTGAGGTCTTTTTTGCCCTGGGATCGGATACAGGAGGTTCGATCAGGCAGCCTGCTTCTTTCTGTGGTGTGGTTGGGCTTAAACCCACGTATGGTCTTGTTTCCCGTTATGGGCTTATTGCCTTTGCTTCCTCCCTGGACCAGATTGGTCCTCTGACGCGGGATGTGCAGGACTGCGCTTATGTGCTCGAGATTATTGCCGGCCACGACCCGCGTGATTCGACTTCTGTCTCCAGAGAAAAAGAGCGCTATACCGCTTATCTGGGAAAAGAAATAAAAGGGCAAAGGGTTGCTTTACCGGTGGAATGTTTTGGCGAAGGGTTGGAAAAAGAAATAAAGGAGCTGGTAATGGGGGCACTGGCTAAATGTACAGAGGTGGGGGTAAGCGTCTATGAAGCATCGGCTCCCAGCACCGCTTACGCTCTGCCTGCATATTACCTGGTGGCTCCGGCCGAAGCATCATCCAATCTGGCACGCTACGACGGCATTCAGTACGGGTTAAGCATACGCAGTGGCAGCAATTTGCTTGACCTTTATTATGCCACGCGCAGTAAAGGTTTTGGAGCCGAGGTTAAGAGGAGGATTATGCTGGGCACTTATGCCCTCAGTTCGGGATATTATGATGCCTATTATCTTAAAGCGTTAAAAATGCGTACGCTAATCCGCCAAGAATTTGAAAGCATTTTTAAGGACCATGATTTTATCGTTACTCCTACATCGCCTACAGTTGCTTTTAAGATTGGAGAACAGAAAGACGATCCCCTGACCATGTATTTAAATGATATCTATACCATTACAGCAAACCTTTGTGGCTTCCCGGCAATTTCTATCCCCTGTGGCTTTGTAGAGGGGATGCCTGTAGGCTTACAGGTTATCGGCCGGCCTTTCGACGAGGGGCGGATGCTGCAGTTTTGTTATGTTCTGGAAAGCCTCCTGGGACTTAAAGGCCGTCTGGCGGAGATGAAATTGAAGGAGGAATAAGCATGCCGGCTGCCTATGAAGTTATCATCGGGCTGGAAGTACATGTGGAGCTCCACACGACCAGTAAAATGTTTTGTGCTTGCCCCAACCGTTTTGGCGCAGAACCAAATACCAATACCTGCCCTGTATGCCTTGGTCTGCCCGGATCCCTGCCTGTTTTCAACAAAAATGCCTTAGAACTGGCGCTGCGGGCTGCCCTGGCCCTAAACTGCCGGGTCAACCGTTATAGCCGCTTTGCCCGTAAAAATTATTTTTATCCCGACCTTCCTAAAGCATACCAGATTTCCCAGTATGAGTTTCCCTTGGCGGCCCATGGACAACTGGCTGTATATAAAAATAGGGAACTGTTACGTAATGTTAAAATTGAGCGGCTACATCTGGAGGAGGATGCAGGAAAATTGCTGCATGACGAAGGACAGGCGTATTCTTATGTAGATTACAACCGGTGTGGTGTACCCCTTGTTGAAATAGTTACCGGGCCTGACCTGCGCTCCCCCGAAGAAGCCCGTATTTTTTTGGAGACCTTGCGTCGCACTTTGCTCTATACCCGTATTTCCGATTGTAAAATGGAGGAAGGAAGCCTGCGCTGCGATGCGAATATCTCTCTGCGGCCCTGGGGAAGTGAAACTTTGGGGCAGAAAGTTGAGATTAAAAACATGAATTCTTTTAAAGCGGTGCAACGTGGATTGGAGTACGAAGTAAAACGCCAGGCGGAAATTCTGGATCGGGGCGGTCGTATTAACCAGGAGACACGGCGCTGGCATGAGGATAAAGGTATGACCGATGAGATGCGCAGTAAAGAGGGGGAACAAGATTACCGCTATTTTCCTGAGCCTGATCTGCCTCCGGTAATTGTGGAAGACTCACTGCTCACCAGGATTGGTACAGAGCTGCCGGAGTTGCCCCTGCCACGTTACCGTCGCCTGCTTGCAGAGTACGGGCTAACGCCTTATCAGGCAGAAATTATCACCGGGGATCGGGATCTGGCGGATTTCTATGAGGAGACGGTCAGGATCTATTACGAGCCGCAGAAAGCAGCCAACTGGTTGCTGGGGGATGTTTTAAAACTATTTAAACAGTTTCCCGGGGCAATTAAACAAAGTCCTTTTACTCCCCTTCACCTGGCACAGTTGCTAAAGCTTGTAGACGGAGAGCAGATTAGCGGCCGCACAGCCAAAGAGGTATTGGAGGAGTCCTTCAACAGCGGGAAGATGCCCGAGCTAATTGTTAGGGAAAAAAGCCTGGGGCAGATTAGCGAAAGCCATGAGCTGGAAAAGGTTGTGGACACGGTGCTGCGGGAGAATGGGGCTGCTGTCCGCGATTACCGGGAAGGCCATAAAAAAGCTGTTACTTTTCTGATGGGAAGTGTAATGAAAGCTACAGGAGGTAAAGCCAACCCTCAGCTGGTAATTGCCCTGTTGGAAGAAAAACTGGCAAAAATAGGAGAATAAATTTAAACAGAACTAAAATGGAAAAAACGGCCCTTTAAGTTCTGAGCAGAGGAGTTGATACTTGTGGAAAATAACTTTGTATATCCGCCACCGCAGCACTTTAAAGAAAATGCCCTGGTTAAAGATGACACATTGTACAGGCGGGCTGCCGCCGACAGGTTAAATTTTTGGGCAGAGATGGCCGAAGGGCTGGATTGGTTTAAAAAGTGGGACAAGGTACTGGACGAGTCCGATGCACCGTACTATCGCTGGTTTGTTGGAGGTAAACTTAATGTTAGCTACAACTGCCTTGACCGGCATGTTAACTCCTTCCGCCGCAACAAGGCGGCAGTTATTTTTGAAGCAGAGGACGGAAGCAACGTTACGCTGACTTACTATCAGCTTTTCCGTGAAGTTAACCGCTTTGCTGCAGTAATGCAGCAAATGGGTGTCCAGAAAGGGGATCGTGTGGTTATCTATATGCCTATGGTCCCCGAGGCGGTCATGGCGATGCTGGCCTGTACCCGCATCGGGGCAATCCATAGCGTTGTTTTTTCCGGTTTTAGCACGGAGGCACTATATAAGCGGATTAACGATTTGGGAGCCAAGCTGCTCGTCACAGTAGACGGGGCTACGCGCCGGGGGAAGTTTATCCCCCTTAAGGAAAACGCCCAGCAGGCCATTGAGGCTTGTGGGTGTATAGAAAAAATTCTGGTGGTCAGAAGACTCGGCAATATTGTCCAGATGCAGCCTGGCCGGGATTACTGGTATCACGAACTGGTGGGCCAGGTCCCCCTTTACTGCTCTCCTGCAGAGATGGATGCTGAAGATCCCCTTTTTCTGCTTTACAGTAGCGGTACTACGGGAACACCCAAGGGTATTTTGCATACAACCGCGGGTTACCTTGTAGGTGTTTATACTACCTACCGCTATGTTTTTGATTACCATGAGGAAGATATTTTCTGGTCTACCTCGGACATCGGTTGGATCACGGGACAAAGTTATATTGTTTATGGTCCCCTTGCCAACGGCGCTACCATTGTTATTTTTGAAGGTACGCCTGATTATCCCCAACGTGACCGTTTCTGGGAGATCATTGAGAAATATGGTGTTACTGTTTTTTATACTGCACCTACAGCAATTAGCACTTTTATGCAGTGGGGCACCGCATGGGTAAAAAAACATGATCTTTCCAGTTTGCGTCTCCTTGGATCGGTTGGGGAGCCAATTAAACCTGATACCTGGCTGTGGTTTTATGAACATATAGGGCAAAAGCGTTGCCCCATCGTAGATACATGGTGGCAGACAGAAACGGGAATGATTATGATCTCCCCTTTGCCGGGTATTACCGCCCTTAAGCCCGGATCGGCTACGCTGCCTTTCCCAGGGGTTGAAGTGCAGATTGTGGACGATCAAGGCAGACCGCTGCCTGACAATGAAGCGGGGCATATGGTAATTACCAGCCCCTGGCCGGCCATGCTCCGGACACTTTATAACGACCCTGAACGTTATGAAAAGGCCTACTGGAAGCAATTTCCTGGATGTTTTTATTCGGGCGACGGGGCACGGCGCGATGAAGACGGTTATATCTGGATACTGGGCCGTCTGGACGATGTGATCAATGTTTCCGGACACCGGCTGAGTACGGCGGAAATTGAGGGCGCCCTGGTTCGCCATACAGGTGTGGCGGAAGCGGCAGTGATCGGCAGAGCCCATGAGATTAAAAATCAGGCTGTAGCTGCATTTGTGACATTGAAAGAAGGGGTTCTGGGCACAGAGGAGCTCAGGGAAGAACTGAAGAACCTTGTAGTTAAAGAAATAGGTGCCATTGCCAGGCCCGATGACATTTATTTTACGGCCGAACTGCCCAAGACACGCAGCGGCAAGATTATGCGCCGCTTACTCAGGGATATTGCCGAAGGCCGGGCCCTTGGGGACACCAGCACGCTGCTGGATGCAGAGGTAATTGCCAATATTAAAAAGAGTTATGAGGGTGAAGGATAGAAAACTAAAGTTTTGAACATAAGTTTAAAGGTGATGGTTTTCATAGATAAAAACAAGCAGATCTTTACAGTAAATAATAACGATGTAGAGGAAATTTTATTTCTCCTGCAAGAGGTTTATCCCCAAGCTAAAACTGCGCTGCATTATGAAAATACATTTGAGCTTTTGCTTGCTGTGATGCTCTCTGCCCAAACTACAGATCGTCAGGTCAATCGTATTACAGCCCGCTTATTCCCTAAAATAAAAGCCGGACCTGAGGCTGTGCTGGCTATGGGAGAGGAAAATTTGGCCAAAGAAATAAAAGGCTGCGGCCTTTACCGCCAGAAAAGCCGCCAGATTATAGAGACCTGCCGGATCCTTGTGGAGAAATACGGGGGCGTGGTTCCAGGTAACTTTGAAGCCCTTATCTCCTTGCCGGGGGTGGGCAGGAAAACAGCCAATATCATTTTGAGCACGGCTTTTGCCCTTCCCGCCCTGGCAGTAGATACCCATGTTATGCGTGTCAGCCGCAGGCTTGGGCTGGCACAGGGGAAAAACGCCTATGCCGTGGAGGCCGAACTCTGCCGCATTGTTCCGCCGTCATGCTGGGCCGATCTCCATCACCGTTTAATTGCCCATGGGAGAAAGTATTGCCGGGCACGCAGGCCCTTCTGCCATATTTGCCCGCTGGCGGGAAAATGCCGCTATTACAGCGAAAAAAATAGCAGGAGGTTACCAGGAGAGGAAATACCTGTTTGATCAAGAATAATAATAGCCAGGTATTTTACTGTTAGTCCAAGGCAGAAAAATGGGCAAGGAGGCGTCTTATGGAAAAGTACAGGGTAGAAGCAGCGAAGCTTTATAAAAAGTGTGATCCGGAAATGTTTAAATTTGAGACTACTGCGGAAATCCCTCCCCTGGAAGGAATTCTGGGGCAGGAGCGGGCAGTCCGGGCCACAGAATTTGGTCTGCATATCAAAAAGTATGGTTATAATATTTTTTTTACCGGCCATACAGGGACAGGGAAAATAAGCTATGCCCGCGCCGTGGTGCAGGAGATGGCAGAAAAAGAGCCGGTTCCCGATGACTGGTGCTATTTATATAACTTTAAAAACCCGGGGGAACCCCTTGCCCTCAACCTGCCTGCAGGTATGGGCAGCATTTTTTCCCGTGATATACACGATCTTCTGGAGGATTTAAAAGAGGTTATTCCTAAGGTTTTCAACACGGAGGAATATGAACGGCAAAAGGCCTCCCTGATTAAAAAATTCCAGGAAGTACGCAGTATGCTTATGGAGGAACTTAACAGGGTGGCCCAGGAGAATGGGTTTATCCTTAAGCGTACTGCCACGGGTTTTTTAACGCCTGTCCCGGTAAAAGACGACAGGGAGATGAGCGAAGAAGAATTTAATCAGCTGGCACCGGAAGAACGGGAAGAGCTGGAGAAGAAGTCTACGGAAGTCCAGCTTAAATCCATGGAGATTGTGCGGCGGGTACAAAATGAAGAGAGGAGCCTTAAAGAGGAATTCCGTGAACTGGAGCACAAAACGGGGCTGCATGCGGTGGGGCACCTTATTGATGAACTGAAAGAGAAATATGCCGATTTTCCCAAGGTGGCCGGTTATCTGCAGGAGCTACAGGAAGATGTGCTGGAGAACCTGGCAGATTTCCGTGATGATGAGGATGAAAAGCAGTTACCCTTCCCCTGGTTAAAACGAGAAGCAACTGCTACCAAGTACATGGTAAACCTCGTTATTGACAACAAAGATACCAAGGGGGCCCCTGTAGTAATAGAAACAAATCCTACTTATTATAATCTTGTGGGCAGAGTTGAATATGAAAATAAATTTGGTATGATTACTACCGACTTTACCATGATTAAAGGGGGGGCTTTTCATCGGGCCAATGGTGGCTACCTTATCTTGCAGGCCAAGGACCTGTTACTTAATTTCCACTCCTGGGAAGCGTTTAAACGTATCCTGAAAACAAAAGAGCTGCGTATTGAAACCCTTGCCGAACAGTACTCTTTGCTTACCATGGCTACTTTAAAGCCGGAGCCTATACCCCTTGATGTTAAGGTTATTATCATTGGTAATCCCTTTCTGTACCAGATCCTTTATCGCTATGACGAAGATTTTCGCAAGCTTTTTAAAATTAAAGCAGACTTTGATATTGAAATGGACAGGTCTCTGGAACACATGTCCAAAATGGCTAATTTTATTTCAGCCCATTGCCGGCGGGAAAACCTGCGCCATTTTGACCGCAGCGGGGTTGCACGTATGGTGGAATACAGCTCCCGTCTGGCAGAGCACCAGGAAAAACTGTGCACCTGTTTTAATGAAATTATAGAAATACTCTATGAAGCTGATGCCTGGGCAGAGATCGAGGGTCGGGAGATTGTAAGCGCAGCCCAGGTGGAGCGGGCGATCAACGAAAAAGTGTTTCGCTCGGATAAGTATGAACAGAAGCTCCTTGAAATGGTGCGAGAGGGGCAGTTACTCTTTGACTTTAGCGGGGAAAAAGTGGGCCAGGTCAACGGTCTGGCTCTTCTTGATATTGGTGATTATGTTTTTGGCAAACCGTCACGTATTACAGTTGCCACATATCTGGGAAGGCGGGGTATCGTGAATATTGAGCGGGAAAGTAAAATGAGCGGCCGTATCCATGATAAAGGAATATTGATTATCAGCGGTTATTTGGGCCAGAAATACGGCCGGCAGATTCCGCTGACTCTGTCTGCCAGTATCTGCTTTGAGCAGTCATACGATGGGGTGGAGGGCGACAGTGCTTCAAGCGCTGAGCTTTATGCTCTTATTTCCAGCATTGCCGATGTTCCGTTGAAGCAAGGCATTGCTGTTACCGGATCTGTAAACCAAAAAGGGGAGATACAGCCTGTAGGGGGAATTACGCGTAAAATCGAAGGTTTTTTCACCGCCTGCAAGGTTAACGGTCTTACAGGAAAGCAGGGGGTAATTATTCCCCATCAAAATATTGTTAACTTGATGTTGGATCAGGAAGTTTTGCAGGCTGTAAAAGAAAACAGGTTCCATATCTATGCCGTTAAAACAGTAGAAGAGGGGATAGAGATCCTTACGGGTATGCCTGCGGGGCAACCGGACGCTGACGGCAATTATCCCGAGGGCACCATAAATTACCTGGTATTAAAAAGGTTGCAGGAATATAACGATCTGCTTGACAGACAGGGGAGCGAGCAGGATAAAGAGTCAGGGAAAAACGGTGATAAAGAAGAAAAACCGGCGGAGCAGAATGGAGAAAAAGACGGAGGCAACACTGACGGAAAATGATGCAGGCATATAGCGGGCTGGCGCGAATCTATGATTATCTCTTGACCGGCGTGGACTATGAAGCATGGGCTGATTATGTGGAAAAGTTGTTTGCTTTTTTCCATGTTAAGCCGCGCTATATCATTGATTTGGCCTGTGGCACCGGCAATTCCACCCTGCCCTGGGTACGGCGCGGTTATCCCTGTGTGGGGGTAGATCTGTCTGCAGAGATGTTGCAGGTGGCCCGGCAGAAAGCCCTCGATTGTAATCTTAACGTCACCTTTTTGAAACAGGACCTGCGCTCTCTGCAGTTGCCGCAACGGGGAGATGTGGCCCTCCTTTATCAGGACGGTTTGAATTACTTGCTCAGCATAGACGATTTGCGCCGGGCTTTTTACAGTATCCGTAACTGTGTTTATCCCGGTGGTTTTTTTATTTTTAACCTGAATATGCTTGAATACCTGCCAACCAGCCATACTCCTCAACTCTCCTTTCTGGACGAACCGTCCCTTACGCTGCTCTGGGAAAGCGCCTATACAGAAGAGGAGCGCATCTGGAGGATACATCTAATAGCGTTTTTACAGGAAGAAGGTAGTTTGTATAGGAAAATTGAAGAAAAGCACTTGGAACGCTCCCATTCGCGGGAAGAGGTCGAAGCCCTTTTGGCGGAGACCGGTTGGGGCCTGCGGGGATGTTTTAAGGCGTTTACTCTAACAGAGCCGACGCCAACAGAACGCAATATTTTTTATATAATCCAGCGGGAGGAACGTCCATGAATGTTGTCCTTGTTGAACCAGAAATTCCCCAAAATACAGGAAATATTGCCCGGACCTGTGTTATGACAGGGTCTGTCCTCTATCTTGTGGGAAAATTGGGTTTTTCTCTGGAGGATCGATATTTGCGTCGTGCCGGGTTGGATTACTGGCCGTACTTGCGTTATTACTGCTATGACGACTTGCCTACACTGCAGGCTCATTTCAGTAAAAGTAATTTTTATTTTTTTACTGCCAGGATAAAGAAAAAAATATATACAGAAGTTGCCTATAAAGATGGAGATTTTCTTGTTTTTGGCAGGGAAACGTCGGGCTTGCCCGCAGAAATACTGTATAAACATGAAGAGGCCTGCCTGCGTATTCCTATGGTTGAGGAGGTGCCCCGTTCTTTGAACCTTTCCAATGCCGTAGCAGTGGTCCTCTATGAGGCTTTGCGCCAGCAGGGATTTCCGGGGATGTGCTGAATAAGCCCGAAGGTCAGAAAGCAGACAAGACAGCCTTTTGACTGTCTTGTCTGATGCTATAGAGATTCTGGAAAAAATTTTAAGATTCACCGCCGCCGCCGCGCATTTCAACATTCCTGCGGGCGAAGAGGTAATAAGCGTTGTAGAGAGCGACGATGATGCCGAGGATAATGTTGTTTGCAGCCAGGGTGGTCGGGGCCATAATTGGCGTAAAGTTTACGATTGCCAACCAGATGCCCACAATCAGATGGATAATGTGAAAAGTTGTCATCATATTTTCCCCCTCCTTTCGACCAATAGCTTAACCACCTTGGAGCAAAATATACTGGCAGGGAGGGCAATATTTTGAATATATATTACGATCTTGTAAGTTTTATCTGTGGTTGCCTTAACTTTATTCCATGGCAGGTGAGACGGTTTGCCTAAAGAGATAAAAGGGGATTTTATTAAATTTTTAGGTACGGCAGGGGCGCGTTTTGTGGTTTCGAGGCAATTAAGGGCCTCGGGCGGTATCTGGTTTCAGTTGGGCGGAGAAAGAGTGCTGGTAGATCCCGGGCCCGGTTCTTTGGTGAAATGCATTTCTTCCCGTCCCAAGTTAGATCCCGGAGGTTTGGACGGTATTATTCTCACCCATCGCCATCTTGATCACAGCAATGATGTTAATGCTGTCATTGAAGCGATGAGTGACGGCGGAAGCAGGAGAACCGGTTTTTTATATGCGCCCCGCGATGCTTTTGAGGGGCCTGATCCCGTTGTCCAGTTATATGTGCGTGCTTTTTTAGGGGAGATGGCCTTTCTGCAGCCTGGTGGGGAATTAAAACGCTGCTCTTTTAGCTTGAAAACACCTGTGTTGCATCACCATCCGGTGGAAACTTACGGGTTAAAGTTCGTTTTGCCCCATCTTAATATCTCTTTAATTGCCGACACTGCCTATTTCCCTGAGCTTATAGACCACTACAGGGATGCTGATATCTTAATTATTAACGTTGTAATTTTCCAGGATGTTATGCCCAAAAAGATATACCATTTAAACTATAGCCAGGCCCGTGAACTGATCCGTAATATAAGACCCAGGTTGGCTATCCTTACCCATTTTGGTTTGACCATGCTTAAAGAAAAACCATATCTCCTTGCCAGACAGCTGCAAGAAGAACTTAAAACCAGGGTAATTGCTGCAAGCGATGGGCTAATGCTGCCTCTAGATGCAGATATGCCAGGCGGGGCCATAATTTGAGCTGTCTAAGTAATTTTAAAGAGGTGGGAGAGGAGTGAGCTGATTTGTTTGTGGCGGCATGTCAGTTAAACTTAATCTTGCCGGAAGGAAGCTCTTTAAAGGAGAAGCGAAATGTTGTTAAAAGTATCCTGCAGAGGCTGCGCAGCCGTTTTAACATTTCCGTGGCCGAGGTGGGAGCCCATGAAGCCCTGCGCCGTGTGGAAATAGGATTTGCCGCGGTCAGCAACGAAACCGCATACCTGGAAACTTTGATCCAGAAGGTAATCAACTTTATTGAACTGGATGGCCGCGTAGAAATTGAGAATATAGATACGGAATTCCTCTAAAAACACCCTTTATTATGTTCTGATTCCGGGGATATTATTAAGGGTGTTTTGATGGTTTACTTCAATATTATTCTCCGGACGATAATGATTTATATAACGGTACTGGTGGTTATGCGCCTCATGGGCAAACGGGAGGTGGGGCAGCTGTCCACCTTTGATCTGGTTGTGGCCATTATGATTGCAGAGATTGCCGTATTTCCACTGGAGGATCTGAGCATACCTTTTTATATGGGGCTTATACCCATGTTTGTTCTTGTGGGGATGGAGATCCTGATTGCTTACCTGCTCCTGCGTAACAGGTTTTTGCGTGGTGTGATCGAAGGAAGTCCCAGTGTCCTCATCAGTGGTGGTAAAATAATGGACAGGGAGATGCGCAGGCAGCGCTATAATATTAATGATCTGCTGGGGCAGCTGCGCCAGCAGAATATCTTTAATGTTGCCGATGTGGAGTATGCTATTTTAGAAACGTCAGGGAAGCTCAGTGTGATGACCAAGTCTGCCAAAAGGCCGATTATGCCTGCTGACTTGGGGCTTAACCCCAAGGTAGAGTCTATACCGGCGCCATTTATCCTCGACGGGGAAATAATAGAAAAAAGTTTGGAATTTCATGGACTCTCCTTGCCATGGCTCGAAGAGATACTGCAGCAACATAATCTTAAAATTAAAGATGTTCTTTATGCCGGCCTGGACTGTGAGGGGAAACTTTACCTCAGCGAAAAAGAACAAAAAAGTACAGGGAGAAAGTGACGGCAATATTTTATGTGCCGGTCGTTACTTATGCTTGGCTTAGCATCTTTTATTTTTTTTAATTTTTTTCAGGAGGCTCGATAGTGGGCGTTATTCATCGTTCCCTTGATATGGCCAAACAAATTGTCAGTGTTGTTCTTAAACCTGGCGATACGGCAGTTGATGCGACTGTGGGAAACGGTAGAGACACTGTCTTTTTGGCGCGCCTGGTGGGAGAAAGGGGGAGAGTTTGGGCCTTTGATATTCAACAGCAGGCCCTTGCTGCAGCAGCCAAGCTCCTGGAAAAAGAGGGACTAGCTTCCCGTGTGACCCTCATACACCGTGGTCATGAAGATCTTGCCCGTTATGTGGATGACAATGTTGGTGCTGTGATGTTTAACCTCGGCTATCTGCCGGGAGGGGATCGTTCCCTTGTTACCCGCCCCGATACTACTCTCCTTGCCTTGGAAGCAGCTTTGCTTAAGCTGCGTCCTGGCGGAGTGGTTACCGTGGTTATCTACAGGGGACATTCAGGAGGAAAAGAAGAAGAAGAGTCTTTGCTCGGGTTTTGCAGCAAACTCAACCAGGCCAGTTATACTGTTATGCATTACCGTATGCTTAACCAAATTAACGACCCTCCGTCACTGCTGGCTATTGAAAAGTTGATCCAGGAGGTGTGAATTAATGCCGAAATATTTTTCCGTAGTAGGCTACAGCGGCAGCGGCAAAACAACCTTAATCTACAAACTGGTAAAAGAGCTGGGAAAGCGTGGTTATAAAATTGCCGTAGTTAAGCATGATCCTAAAGAACATGGCTCTGTAGACAAAAAAGGCAGCGACACAGACCTTTTTTGGGAGGCAGGCAGCGCCGCGGTTATGCTGGCTTCGCCGTCCCGCCTGGCCCTTTTTCGACGCACGGAGGGGGAGCTTCCCCTTTCCGAACTCCTCTCCCTGTGCGGAGCAGTAGATTGCGTAATCCTGGAGGGGTACAAGAGCATGCCTTACCCCAGGGTGATTCTCTGGTCTCCTGCTCAAGAGCCTCCCTACCTGCCGGAAGCGGAGGTCCTTGCCCTTGTCTACAAAAAAGAAGATAGTGAAAAAGTTAAGGGACATTGTTACGGTAAAAATGTCCCCTTAATTATGCGAGATAACCTAGGAGAATTGGCAGACTTGCTCGAAGGCTATCTGCAAGACAATGGATAGGTAAAGCAATTCTACATTGTGATACTGCCTCCACTTTATGATAATAATTTTTTATGGTATAATCTCTAAAGCAACCAAGGGGGGAAGGACGTGGGTAAATTGGAAGTATCCCTGGAAGAGATCAGACAAGCTTCCTCAGATGCCCGGCTTAATTTAACACCTCAAGAAGAAAACGAGCTAAAAAATCAAATAACAGATTTTTTCAGACAGGTAACTTTTTTGCAATACTCTGAACTGGAAAAGGTTAGAGCGACATATTATCCCCATACCCAGGAGAATATCCTGCGCGAAGATCTGGTTAGGCCTTCCTTGCCACTGGAAATGGTAATGTTAAACGCACCTGATGCTGATACTGATTTCTTTCATGTTCCCAAGATCGTTGAATAACAGCCGAAGGGAGGCTTGATTTTGTCTGGAGATAAATTAACGGCTGCTGAACTGGCTGCTAGCATAAAGGAGGGCGCTCTCCAACTAACGGAACATGGTGAAAATGTTTCCAGGTTATGCACCAAAGCCCAGTCTGAATTTAACATATTTATAAATTTCAACCCAAACGATATTACAAAGGAAAGTGAGCGTCTTGCCGGAAAGGTAGGGAGTGGAGCCGAATTGCCCCTTGCAGGTGTGCCCTTTTGCCTGGCTGATAATATTTGCACTTTAGAGCTAAAAACAACCTGTGGTTCTCGTATGCTTGCTTCGTACCGGCCCCTTACCGAGGATGGCGCAGTCCGCAGGTTAAAAGAAAAAGGAGCCTTGCTGGCAGCAAAGGGGAATATGGATGAGTTCGGTATTGGAGCCGGGGGGAGAAACTCTTTCTTTGGCGCCATAAAAAACCCCTGCAACCCGGAGCATACAGGGGGTAGTGGTGCTGCCGCCGCCGTTGCCAGCGGTGCGGTTTCCTTTTCCCTGGCTACCGATCGCTGCGGCGAATTGCGTCAGGCTGCTGCCTATTGTGGAGTGCTTGGTTTAAAGCCTACCTATGGTAGAATTTCCCGGCAGGGGCTCATTGACAGTGCTCCTTCCATGGAACAGGCAGGTATCATTGCCAGGCAAACAAAGGATCTTGCTTCAGCCCTGAGTATTGTTTGCGGTGCAGACCCTCAGGATCCCACATCTTCTTCCTGTGGTGTTCCCGATTTTAATGCATTAATAGAAGAAAAACCACGCTCTGTTAAAATTGCATTGCCGTATCTCTGGGATGATTTGGCTGCCCTGGAGGGAGAAGTAAAAGACGCTATTGCCGCCTTGCTGTGCCGGTTGGAAGGTAATTACTTTTCCCTAGAAACCGTTCCGTTGGAATATTTCCACCATGCCTCCACAACAGCAGCTATGATCAGTGCTGTGGAAGCGTTCTCTAATTTGTCTAATTATGATGGAGTGCGTTTTGGCTTTAGGGGAGAAAGCAAGCACCTTCACGATATGTACCGGCAAACCCGCACTGAAGGTTTTAGCAGTAACCTGAAAAAATTCCTTACTTTTGGCGCCCTTATTTCATCAGGAAAATATTACCATGATTGCTTTTTAAAAGCCCAGAAAATGCGCAGCCTGATTAAGGACGAGCTGGAAAAATGCCTGCTTCAGTATGATCTCCTTGTTGTCCCTACTGTCCCCTTTAAGGCGCCGCTTTTAGGCAGCGGTATTTCCCCTTTGCTGCCTGACTTTGCTGCTTATTATACTGCTGCGGCAAGCCTGGCCGGGCTTCCGGCTTTAACCTTTCCTTTAAAGGACCCCGCACAAAAGGGGGGGCTGCCGGTAGCAGGATTACAGCTAATCGGAAAAGCCTGGGATGAAAAAACACTGCTGCAAGTTTCCTTGTTGCTGGAGGAGGAGCTGCTGTAAAAAAAGAGGCTAAATTGGAGGGAAATTTTTTGCAAGAATTTGAAACAGTTATCGGCCTGGAAGTTCACGTCGAATTACTTACCCGGACAAAACTATTTTGCGGTTGTAGCACCGCTTTTGGTGCGGCTCCCAATACTCAGGTTTGTCCTGTATGTCTCGGCCTGCCCGGGGGAATGCTCCCCCTTTTAAACAAAACTGCTGCCGAATATACCATCAAGGCCGCCCTGGCTCTAAACTGCACTGTTACGCCTAATCTTACCTTTGATCGTAAAAATTATTTTTATGCCGACCTGCCCAAAGGGTTTCAGATATCGCAATTTTTTTATCCCATGGGTACCAATGGCTATCTGGAGATACACCATAACGGAGAAAGCAAAAAAATAGGTATCCGTCAGCTTCATCTCGAAGAGGACACAGGCAAGCTTTCACATTTTGGAGATATCATCTCCTCTCCCTATAGCCGGGTGGACTTCAACCGTGCAGGCGTGCCTCTCATGGAGATAGTATCCGAGCCGGATATCCGTTCTGCAGAAGAAGCGCGGCTTTATCTGCAGAAGTTACGGACTATCCTCTGTTACCTGGGTATCTCCGATTGTAAAATGGAAGAGGGTTCCATGCGCTGCGATGCCAACATCAGCTTGAGGCCAGTAGGCAGCAGTGAACTGGGCAAAAAAACAGAGTTAAAAAATATGAACTCTTTTCGCTCCGTCTTTCGTGGCATCGAATACGAAGTGGAAAGGCAGCGCACCATTCTCCTCTCCGGTGACAGCATTATTCCCGAAACCAGGCACTGGGATGAAGCCAAAGGCATAACCAGGGCGATGCGCAGCAAGTTCGTTTCTGCCGATTATCGCTGTTTTCCTGACCCCAATATTCCCCCATTTCCGGTGGATACAAAATGGGTAGAAAGCATTCAGGCTTCCATTCCTGAATTGCCTGACGCCAAATATTACCGCTTTATCGAAGAATACGGCCTGCCGCCTTATGATGCGGAAGTGCTTACGGGCACAAAAGAATTGGCTGATTTTTACGAGGAGGTTCTTACCTGTTATAGAGAACCGAAAACGGTAAGTAACTGGATCATGAGTGAGTTGATGGGCCACCTTAACGCGGCCGGTATCGGCATAACGGAGGCTAAAATTAAAGCTAAAGATCTGGGCAAACTCCTGCAGCTGGTGGGTAAAGGGGAAATAAGCGGCAAGATGGCCAAGTCTGTCTTTGAAGAAATGTTTGCCACAGGAGAAGATCCCGAGCTTATCATTAAAAAACAAGGACTTGCGCAGATCTCGGACGAAGATACCCTTGATGGTATTATTAATACTGTTTTGGCGGCAAACCCCCAGTCGGTGCAAGATTACCATAGCGGCAAGAAAAAAGCCCTCGGTTTTTTGGTAGGGCAAATTATGAAAGAAACGAAAGGGCAGGCCAACCCGCAGCTGGTCAACAAAATGCTGGAAGAAAAATTAAAGTCCAGTTGACTTTTACAGTATTCTTGTGTATACTAAGTCTTACGAAAGGGGAGCTGTGGTGTAGTCGGTTAACATATCGGCCTGTCAAGCCGGAGATCGCGGGTTCGAGTCCCGTCAGCTCCGCCATCATGCCGAGATAGCTCAGTCGGTAGAGCAGCGGACTGAAAATCCGCGTGTCCCCAGTTCAACTCTGGGTCTCGGCACCATATTTTGCGGAAGTAGCTCAGCGGTAGAGCATCGCCTTGCCAAGGCGAGGGCCGCGGGTTCAAATCCCGTCTTCCGCTCCATTTTTTAAGGCGACATAGCCAAGTGGTAAGGCAGAGGACTGCAAATCCTTTATCCCCGGTTCGAATCCGGGTGTCGCCTCCATTTTTTTATTTTGCCGGAGTGGCGGAACGGGCAGACGCAAGGGACTTAAAATCCCTCGATCTTAAAAAGGTCGTACCGGTTCAAGTCCGGTCTCCGGCACCAGAAAATCGAGCTTCATGGCTTCTTGAAAGACCGCCTCAAAGGCGGTTCTTTTGTTTGTCAGAAAGCGTTTAAAGATGCAGACCAGGCAGGGAAAAATCGGCAGACAGCCGAATTTTCAAATTATATCAAAACTTACAGCGACCAAGACGGTAAGTTTGTCTGCTTCGACTTCTACGTTACGGCCACCCGGGCCACAGCGGGGCTGCGTTACCGCTCGCCCCTTTTGTGGGTGAAGCTGGAGGGCTACCCCAAGTTTTATTTTGATTCCTCGGCTCTGGCTAATTGGCAGCCCAGCGAGGGCACCAAGAGCCAGGCGGTGAGGGTGCTGGTGAACGAGATCCTAAACTATATCATCCGCTCCCCCCCGACGTGAACAACGAGAGCGAAGCGGCGGCAGTGCTCTTCAGCCATGACAAAATCCCTGTGGGCTGCTAAAGTGAGGATAAAAAAATACCCCTTTAAGGGGGACTTAGATTCAGGCACTTCCTTGAGCCTTAAAGGTGAGCCAAGGTAAATATACCGCCACGCCGGAAAGAATTATTGGTCATTGTCATGCGGCGCCACGGAGCGGGCAAGCGCCAGGGCCTCGTCAACGGGCAGATTGCTCGTTAATTCAAAGAACTTGCGCTCTTTATTCCATTTAACGCCCACAATGCCATAACGGTATTTAGCCACCATATACTCCACCTCGTCCAGACGGTGAAAGGATATTTCCGTATCTGCCCCAAATCCCATCCCCATAGAACCTTCACCCACGATGTCCTGTTGGCTCAAAAGAATGTCATACCCGTCATAAGAAAAGTCCATGATGATCGTCCACATTTCACCAAATTGCAAATACCGGGTGGCCTTCAGCGTAGCTATGCTCATCCCCTGCGGGAAAAACAACACTCCGGGATAAAGTCGGATAAGCTCATCCAGGGTGGTATCCGTTAAGTTGCTTTGGGGCGCCTCTATCTCTGTTACGTCAAAATCAGGCGGTGGCGGTGGCTTTGGCCGGGCAGGTGTCTTATCCCCACCAACGTTGAACTGGATGAGGGTCTGTTCGCCTGTGGCAAACTGCTTTAACCCCTGGAAGACCCAGCCGAAGGGCAGGGCCTTTCCGACCTGCGTGGTGGTTCCAATAATCGTCGTAGATAACAGCAGCATTATGAGCACGGCGGCAATTTTAAGCCACAACCTGCCCCGTCTTTTCTTTGGAGACAGTTTATTTATTGTCTCGATAAGTTCGATGTTGCGTTCAATCCGCTGCCATAATCTTTCCCTATCGGGCTGCGGGTAGCTTTCCAACTCCATTTTAATGGCTTTTTGAATCAAGTCATCCCAGCGGTCCTTATTCATGCTGTGACACCCCCTGTTCAGGGGAAAGTGCTTGCAATTCCTGTTGTAAGAGCTGTTTCCTCAAAAAAAGGCGCGCCCTTCTTAAGCGGGTCTTAACCGTTCCCAGGGCCAGGTCTAGAGTTGCGGCTATCTCTTTAAGGGGTATCTCCAGGAAATAAGCAAGGACGACAAGCGTTTTTAATTCTGCAGGCAGCTTCTCCATGGCCAGATGTAAAGCCTGTACCTGCTCCCGGTCAACTATTTCTTTTGCTGGATCGGCCAAGGAGGCGTCTTCGAGCTGTGCAAAGTAATTATCGGGCAGGGCGACGGAGCGTTTTAATTTCCGCGTAAAATCCATGGTGCGGTTTACCGTCGTCCTGATCAGCCAGGGCTTTATGCTGCCCTGGTCCCGGATAGTGTCATATTTGAAATACAGGGTTACAAAAACCTCCTGCATGATATCCTCGGCAAGCTGGGCGTCCTTGATAATAGTGACGGCAACGCTGTAGACCAGGTTTTGATATTCCAAATAAATTTTATTTAGCCAGATTTTATCTGTCATAACAAAAATAACCCTTTTGGTTTATAAAAAGTAAGTTAGACTTTGTTCATAAAAAATCCTGCTGTGCTCAATTTCGGGGAAAGATAGTGTGTCTAATCTTGCTTACAAATAAATAAGCATAATAGCAAGGGTTAAGAGTGTATTTTATTTAAAGGAGCGGTTGTCTTATGGAGAAAGGCAAAAATGGAAATCTGGTCCAAAGTGATACTGTGTTTAGCAAAAAGTTTTGGAGATTAATGCCCATCTCGAGAAATTTGCTACAAAGCTCTGGATAATTATTATTCTTTTGGCGGGAATATTGGTTGTGGCTATTACAGATTTATGATTATTTGCCGGAGATCTTTATTTCCCGGGCAAGCGCAGGTTTCGACATAGCCCTGATGTCCATAAAGGTGAGATCTCGCCTTTTTATTTTAGGGTGCAGAATAAAAAACCGGTGCTGAAAAGATAATACAACGGGAGGCCAATACCTGTGCATTACGAAGTTAAGTTTTAAAGGAGGAGTAGTGTTTGTCCAGCAATGCGCAGAAAAAATTGACACCAGCCCAGCTAGAATACCAGGCTTTTGTCAAAAAAAGAGAGCCCAAGCGGCCGGTACTTAAAAATTGCCTGCGGGCTTTTCTGGTGGGAGGGATCATCTGTACTATTGGCCAGGTGTTTCAGTGGTTCTATATGACTTATTTTGACTTTACAGAGACTTCAGCCAGCAACCCTACTGTGGCCACAATGATTATTATCGCAGTAATTCTTACCGCCCTTGGTGTTTATGACCATATCGCCCAGTTTGGCGGCGGTGGCTCTATTGTCCCCGTAACTGGCTTTGCCAACACTCTGGCCTCTGCGGCGTTAGACCATCGCAGTGAAGGGTTTGTCCTGGGGGTGGGAGGAAACATGTTTAAAATTGCCGGCCCTGTAATTACTTTCGGCGTTTTTGCCGCCTTTGTCATCGGCTTAATTGCAGTCGTACTCAGAGGGTTGGGTGGGAGTTAGATGTTGCAGGGGCAGCAAAGCTGGATTTTTGCCAACAGGCCGGTAATCCTGGCTTCGGCTGCCGTAGGCGGTCCTTTTGAAGCTAGAGGTGCCCTTGCCGAGGATTTCGATATTCTGTTTGACGATCTCTGGTTGGGCCAGAGCAGCTACGAAAAGGCGGAGAAGAGGCTGCTGGAAGAAGCCTGCAGCAAGGCGTTAAATAAAGCGGGCAAGAAAAAAGAAGATGTTCAGTTCTTCATCAGCGGGGATCTGCTTAACCAGGTCATCTCCAGCAGCTTTACTGCCCGTACCCTTGCCGTCCCTTACCTGGGCATCTTTGGTGCCTGTTCATGCTCCATGGAAGGACTTTCCCTTGCCGCGCTACTGGTTGACAGCCAATCTGCCGAATTGGTGCTGGCAGCTACATCCAGCCATAACGCTGCTGTGGAGAAGCAATTCCGCTACCCCAGCGAATACGGTTCCCAGAAACCTCCCACTGCACAGTGGACGGTTACGGGGGCAGGGGCTGTTCTGCTTGGAAGGGAAGGAACAGGCTTGCGGGTGAAAGCAGTCACTATCGGGAGGGTCGTAGATATGGGGCTCTCCGACCCGTTTAATATGGGTGCAGCCATGGCTCCGGCGGCCGTAGATACAATTCAAGCACATTTTCGGGATCTGGGCGTTGACCATTCCCACTATGATCTTATTGCCAGCGGTGACCTGGGCCGGGTTGGATACGAGATTGCTTTTGAACTGCTTAAGAAAAACGGTATTGCCATGCCTGCAGCAAAATTTGTAGATTGTGGAATGCTTATTTATAAGCCAGAGCAGCCGGTTATTGCCGGGGGCAGCGGTTGCGCCTGCTCCGCTGTGGTAACCTATGGCCATCTCTTTCAGCGCATGCACCGCAAAGAACTGCAGAAGATCCTGGTAGTAGCTACAGGAGCATTGCTTTCGCCCCTTTCTTATCAGCAAAAGGAGAGCATTCCCTGCATTGCTCACGCCGTAGTAATTGAGAATGAGGAGCGTGCATAAGTGTGCAGCAATTTATCTTTTCTTTTCTGATAGGTGGGGCCATCTGTGTGATTGGGCAACTGTTAATGGACGTGTTTAAGCTGACGCCTGCCCATATGACTGTAACGCTGGTAGTCGGCGGTGCCGTGCTGGGGGGCCTGGGAATATACGAACCTTTAATCCAGTTTGCCGGGGCGGGAGCTTCGGTACCGATCAGCAGCTTTGGAAACGCCCTTGTAAAAGGGGCCCTGGGGGAAGCGGAGAGGACGGGCCTGGTAGGGGTGCTTACCGGTATCTTTGAAGTAACCAGCGCCGGGATTTCTGCTGCGATTATTTTCGCCTTTCTCGCTGCACTCATTTTTAAACCAAAAGGTTAGTTCTTTTGTGTTTAAGAAAAGCGCACAGTCTTGGAGGCTGATACTGTGAAAGAGCATTTAATAAACAAAATCCAAAAATTATCTGAACAGATGGGGAAGTACAACCTGGCTGAGAACATGCTCCTTTTAAATTCGCGCCGTTATCTGTTAATTAATTTCTGGAGTGGCCTTTCCCGGGGGGTAGGGACAATTCTGGGAGCAACAATTCTAGGCGCAATTATTATTATGATTTTACAAAAACTGGTTGTTTTGAACCTGCCGCTAGTGGGAGATTTTATTGCCGGACTTGTACGTATTGTTCTTGAACATTTATAAAACAATCCTCTATTAATTTAATTCTTTACTCAGGATAGCGGCGAGTTCTTCTGCTAATTTTTGTAGAAATTGTTCATCTTTTTCTCCTTCAACCATTACACGCATTACTGGTTCTGTACCAGAAGGGCGGACAAACACACGGCCGTAAGGGCCTATTTTGGCGTAAGTATCATGCAGCGCCTTTTTAAAGGCAGGGATATCTTCCCATCCATCTTTGCGGCTTACACGGCAATTCACCATTACCTGGGGCAAACGGGGCATCAGTGAAGCATAGGAGGAAAGGAGGCGGCCTTCTTCTTTAATTATTTGGGCAAGTTTTAAAGCGCTGAGCAGGCCGTCTCCAGTAGTGGCATAATCGGCAAAAATAATATGACCTGATTGTTCTCCCCCCAGATTGTAGCCTCCTTCCAGCATTTTTTCCAGGACAAACCGGTCTCCCACAACAGTACGGATTACTTTCAAACCGTGTTGTGCGGCAGCAAGATCAAGTCCGCCGTTGCTCATAATCGTTGTCACAAAGGCATTATGCTTTAACATCTTTTTTTTCTTTAAAAAGAGAGAGAAGATTAACATGAGCAGATCGCCGTCAACAATTTCTCCTTTGTCATCTACAGCGATAAGCCGATCCGCATCCCCGTCAAAAGCAAAACCCAGAAGCGCCCCCTTTTCCCTCACCTTTGCCTGTAAAGCTGAAGGATCTGTAGATCCGCATTTAACATTAATATTTAATCCGTTGGGGTCATTGTTGAGGATTGTTGTTTGGGCCCCCAGGGAGGAGAAAATCCGGGGGGCGAGGCTGTAAACGGCGCCGTGGCCGCAGTCCAGGGCAATATCTGTTCCAGTTAAATCCGTGGCGATTTTTTGTAAATAATCTGCGTAAAGCTCAATGGCCCCCTTGTCTTCAATGACACGGCCAATTCCCGCTCCTTGAGGCCGGGGCAGATTATCTTTTTCCCCATACATTCTCTCTAAGGCGGCTTCCAGAGCATCTGGAATTTTATAGCCGGAAGGTAAAAATATTTTTAGTCCATTATCTTCAATGGGATTGTGAGAAGCGGAGATCATAATTCCGGCTATGGCACCAAGTTTTTTGGTCAGATAAGCCAGAGCGGGCGTAGGTAAAACGCCCAGGCATCTAGCATCTGCTCCCGAAGAACAGATGCCGGCGATAAGAGCGCCTTCTAGCATGTCACCTGACTTTCGCGTATCTTTTCCAATGAGGACAAAGGGCTGCACGGTGTCTTTTTTTAAAAGGCTGGTACAAAGACGGGCGATACGAAAGGCCATCTCCGGAGTAAGTTCGAGGTTGGCAACGCCTCTTACGCCGTCTGTCCCAAACAACTTTTTCACCCTGGGAAAGACCTCCTTTTCTCTACCTCTTTTTTTATCTCTTTATCTTTTTGAGAAGCTGCGGTTTGGGAAAAATTTGTTTTAGAATATCTCCTCTTTTTCCTCAGTAGTGTAGAAAAATTTCATGGCCTCTTCATTAGAGAGGGGATATTGTGCTTTTAGCAGATAGGTTTCGGCATTTTGCCTGTTCCGTTGAGCTTCTTTTTCCAGAGATCTAATTTTTTTAGGTATGCTTGCTTGTTTAAGCATTATTTTTATTTTATTGTAGAGCTCGATACTGCCATAGAGAAAAATTGCTTCGTTTAATATTTTTACGGCAACCATAGATTTAAAATCAATGAATTTTAGTTGTTCCCGGACCCTGGATAAATCTTTGATGATATAATCTACCTCTTCTCTGATGGCTGGATTAACCAGCAGTTTGTATTTTTGGGCATAAATCGCCTCCTCCAGGCGGCGTTGAACCTTTTCAGAAACGCCTTCAAGGACGACAACAATATCGAGATCTGAACCCTTGACCAGTTCTCCAGTTGATGTTTCAGGTCTTGGTTCGGCATGGGCCATATCATAAACTACATCTCCGGCAAGCATAAAGCAGGCGTTTTTTTTAATGATTTCGACATCTTCATGTGTTTCTACCAGTTGGGAAATGGTTTTTTGGGCCAGCGCAAACTTTTTTTTACTGATCTCCCTAATTTCGTTTTGCAAGGCCCTTGCTTTTTGCCTTACTGCCTCAGATTGGTTGCGGCTGCCAATGACTGTATAACCGTAAAACTCCCGCATAATTGAAGGGGAAAGCCGTGCATATCCCTCAATCTGCCGGTCTAGGCGCAGGTATCGTTTGCCAACCGTTTCAATAAATATTTCCTTTATCCGGTTACAGGCAACCCAGAGCGCAAAACTATCCAAGGATGTCTCTTGTAAAAGCTCTTTTCCTGTTAATGGTCCTTTTGTTTCCAGTATTTCCAGTATATTTTCCATTTTCTGCCTTTAGATTAAAGTGGGCCAATAATGTTTGCCCATATTTAAATTTTAAATTATTTCTTTTTGCTCATCAGGAAACCGGCAACTGCAGCGGTTACAGGGATGGAGATGATGAGCCCAATGCTCCCGGCAATACCCCGCACAAATTCGGTGGCAATAAGATCAAGGTTAATAATTTTTAGCCATTCCATTTCATAGCCTACAAGCAAAAGCAGCAGGGGCAAGGCACTGCCGGTATAAGCTAGAACCAGCGTGTTAGACATGGTTCCCATAATGTCGCGCCCCACGTTAAGGGCGGCCCGTGTTAGCTGGTAAGGGCCGATTCGCGGATTTACGCAACTAATTTCCGCTGTAGCAGAAGCCACCGACATCCCCACATCCGTAACCGCACCAATGGAGCCGATGATGATCCCCGCAAAGAGAAGCCCCCGGATGTTGATCTCCTGTTCCATAAAATAAAGCATCTGGGCTTCTTCGCTGCTAAATCCGGTCAGGTGGGATATTTCTCCTACCCATAAAGCCAATAAACCGGCAACGGTGACGCCGCAGACCGTTCCTATGATTGCAGAAAGGGTTTTTGCATTAACCCCGCCGATAACAAGCAGAGTAAAAACGATAATTACTATGGCGGACAAAGTGGTCACAGGGATGGGTTCGTAACCCTGTAGCAGCAGGGGAAGGATAACTTTTATGATCACTACCCCTGTAAAGAGCAGGGTGATTAAGGTTTTTAACCCTTGCATCTTTCCAACCAGCAGCACGACCAGGGCAAAGAGCATAAGCAGGTAGTACAGACCCCGGTCTCGGGCAAGGTCGTGGAGATAAGCCTCCTTGATTTCACCGTCTTCGACGGAGGCTATGAGGATTATTTCTGTGCCTTTTCCCAGGTATATATTCAAAAAATAGTCGTTTTCAATATAAGTGCTCATGATAGAAACTGATTGCCCCCGAAATGGTCCGCTTGTAATGAGTACTTCCGCTTTCTGTTCCAGGGTAGCAAAGGGATGAGAGGGGGCAATATCCTGGACGGAGATAACCTTGCCGCGGAAATAATACATGGGTTCGTCATAATATTCAGCAAAGGCCGAAGGGCTTAAGCAGAATAAGAAGAGCAATATAAGACAAAGAACTCTGTCATAACGTTTCATTGTTTAGTGGACTCACCTCGATACTTTTCCAAAGTCCGCCTGGTAATCCCATACCCAGCAATCAATTTATATAATAACATATTCAACGATAACTGGGTATGGCTTGCTTGAAAGCAAGATCTTATGTTTGTCCTTACTTTATTTATAATCCTGTTTTTAACAGGAATGAATAAAGCTTTCCCCTGGGAATGATAGTTTTAAAGGGGGGTGAAGAAGTTGTTGTTTTGGCCGTCAAAAAGCGTTACGGAGAATCCAAAGTCTACCGGCCTGGTTCTGTTTGGGCTTGGTGTCCTGGTAACATTATTAAGTTACATGATGCTGAAGTCAAATGAGAGGCTCAGGGCCGGCATAAAAGGTTTTGGTCTGGGACATATCCTGCTAGGAGCGCTTGATATGCTTAGGGCCTCCTACAAACAAAGGTAGAGGAGACAGATCTGACGATAATAAAAACAGAAAACCTTACTAAACCCTTTTCCTTAAACATCTTTTCCCTTAAACATCTTTTCCCTTGCTTTTCTTTGTCCGGTTTGTTAAAATATAGCCAGAAAACGGGTCCTTAGCTCAGTGGGAGAGCGCTTCCTTGACGCGGAAGAGGCCGTGTGTTCGATCCACACAGGACCCACCATTTTTGGCTAACACCCCTGCGCTGGCAGGGGTTTATTGGTTTTGGAGAAGTTTGCTTGACAGGGTTGTTGTAGATTATTATGATTTTAGCAGCAGGCAGCAAGAAAGGGGCGGATATCCCATGTTCGATCAGCATGAAGATGTAAATGGAGAAATAAAAGTTCAACTGGCAGGAGGGGAGGAGTTTAAGATCCCCCGGGGGACAACCATCGCTGCATTATTGGAGAAGGTGGGAGGGCAAATAGCGCGGGAAGCTGTTGCCGCCAAGCTTGATGGGAAAGCAGTGGATCTTTTTACGCCCCTGCAGGAAGATGTTGCGCTTGAAATATTGACCTTTGAGGATGAAAAGGGAGCAGATATATACCGCCATACTGCCAGCCATGTTCTGGCCCAGGCCGTAAAAAGGCTGTATGAAAATGTGAAACTGGGCATCGGCCCGGCCATTGAAGACGGGTTCTATTATGATTTCCATTTTGAAACTCCTTTAAGTGTGGAAGAGCTTGCTAAAATTGAAGCTGAAGCTGAAAAGATTATTCAGGAGAATCTACCGTTACGCAGGGAGGAAATCAGCCGCGAAGAAGCGTTGCAGCTTTTTAGGGAAAGCGGAGAAATATATAAAGTAGAACTTGTAGAGGGTCTGCCTGAAGATGCTGTTATCTCTTGCTACCGTCAGGGGGATTTTATAGATCTATGCGCCGGTCCACACCTCGCTTCCACGGGCTGTCTGAAGGCCTTTAAATTGTTAAGCCTGGCGGGAGCTTACTGGCGTGGTGATGAAAAACGGCCTATGTTGCAGCGTATTTATGGCACGGCTTTTCCCCGCAAGAAGATGCTGGACGAATACCTGCATAAGCTGGAAGAAGCGAAGAAGCGGGATCATCGTAAACTGGGAAAAGAGCTGGATCTTTTTTCTTTCCATGAAGAGGGGCCTGGCTTTCCCTTTTATCATCCCAAAGGGATGGTTGTTAGGCGGGAGTTAGAGCGTTTCTGGCAGGAAGAGCACCGCCGTGCCGGTTATCAGGAAATACAAACACCGGTTATTCTAAATAAGCAGCTTTGGGAGCAATCGGGACACTGGGAGCATTACCAGGAGAATATGTACTTTACCCGGATTGACGAGAACGACTTTGCCATAAAGCCGATGAACTGTCCGGGGGCCATGCTTGTTTATAAGTCTGGCATGTACAGCTATCGTGACCTGCCGTTGCGTCTGGCAGAGATGGGTTTGGTACACCGCCACGAGAAATCGGGCACGCTGCATGGATTGATGCGGGTACGCAGTTTTACCCAGGATGATGCCCATATTTTTATGCTTCCGGAACAGATCGAAGAAGAGGTTAGCGGTGTCATTGAACTTGTGGACAGGTTTTATCGTGTTTTTGGTTTTCCTTACCACGTGGAATTAAGTACCAGACCGGAAAAGTCCATGGGCAGTGATGAGATGTGGGAGCGGGCCACCAAAGCATTACACCTCGTTTTAGAAAAAAAAGGTATTCCTTTTAAGGTTAATGAAGGGGATGGGGCCTTCTACGGGCCTAAAATAGACTTTCATCTGCGAGATAGCCTGGGGCGTACCTGGCAGTGCGGCACCATACAGCTTGATTTCCAGATGCCCGAAAAATTTGATTTATTTTATATTGGTGCGGACGGGCAAAAACACCGCCCTGCTATGATTCATCGTGTTGTTTACGGTGCTATGGAGCGTTTTATAGCTTTATTGATAGAACATTACGCAGGCGCCTTTCCTCTTTGGCTGGCACCGCTACAGGTAGTAGTCATCCCCATAACGGAGAGACAGCATGCTTATGCCAGGGAGGTACAGCGGCGTCTCCAGGATGATGGTATCAGGGTCAGCACGGATGACCGCAAGGAAAAGATGGGCTATAAGATCAGGGAAGCCCAGCTCATGAAAGTTCCCTATATGCTCATTGCCGGGGAAAAGGAGGAGAAAACAGGTACCGTCGCCGTTCGTAGACGGGATACGGGAGATTTGGGTCCAGTTATGCTGGACATCTTTAGGGAAAAGCTTAAAATTGAGCTTGCGGAAAAACATTAGGGCCAGCAAAAATAAAAACACAAACGGCGGAAAATGGAAAAAGGAATTGACGTTGCTGCCTGGATATGTTATATTATTTTTCGCTAAAGTAGAAGCTTTGCTTCTCACCTTGCAACGCTGATTGCTGTTCACAAGGTTACTTGCAGCTAATTTTTGAACACTTTGTTATTAGCAGGTAAGGAACCTTACCTGTTTTTTTAATTTTTAATTAGATTTAGAGTGTGTTCAGAAAGTCTCCAAGTGAAGTAAGTAGCAAGCCATAAATAATTTAGCAGACCATACCATTATTGCTAAATAATGCCATTAATGCTCTTTGAAAACACCAATAATCGGCAGGCTAAAGCAGTCCTCCTTCCCT
>CALJJZ010000030.1 GCA_937973635.1 uncultured Bacillota bacterium
TAAGCTTCATAAAGGGGTCTAAAGCTAAAGTATAAACTTTTTCCAGAGCTGCAGCATGGAACTTGATTTTAACAACATACTGGGGCAGCAAATTACGAAGCTGCTCCTCCAGCCAGGCTTGAAACCGGGCATGCTCTCGCCACGGACCGAGCATAAAAAATCGCCTCCGTTGTCGTTATTAGAGACTGGAAATAAATGTCTCTAAGTCGATTTTGGGGCGATACCGAAAATGTCAAGTCACATTATTGACCCTGTATTCTGATTTACATGCAATATCTCTATATAACGCTCAATATCACTAAATATCGCCATGTGAAGTTGTCACCAAAATTGGAGGTAAAATGAAAAACTCCATGAGTAAGAAGCAGCATGGAGTCTTATGTAAGAGTTTCCGAGAAAGTACATGGAAAATTTGGAGGTAAATTAAATTTTATAGGGAATAATATATATAATATTAAGTTAATTGATCTAATTTATAAAAGGGGTAATCCCGTTGCGCTGTTTTGTTGCGGTTAATTTGGACAGGCCAATCCGTGAAGAAATTACTAAGCTACAACAGGATCTGGGGCAAAAAGTTAAAGGTTTTAGATGGACAAAAGCAGAGTTGTTACACATAACTCTGAAATTTCTTGGGGAAATAGATTTAACTGTTATCTCCTCTTTTGCTGACAAGCTGGAGGATGTCGCTCGGAGGACCCGTGCTTTTAATCTTTCTTTTGCAGGTCTGGGTGTTTTCCCCGGCGTTAGCAAGCCCCGGGTTATCTGGGTTGGTCTGGAGCAAGGGGCGGTTGAGCTTGCCAGACTGGCGGAGGATGTAGCCCTGGCCCTGGAGGAAAAGGGTGGCTCATCTTTTATACCCCATCTTACCATTGGCCGGGCGAAAAAGAACGAAAAGCAATATTTCCCCCGTGATTTAATAGGTAATAGCTGGACCGGCATTGACACATCTCAGGTAGCTGGCTTCTCTCTGATGGAAAGTTTCTTATTCCCTTCCGGACCTGTTTATAAAGAGTTAAAAAACTTTTTCTTTAAAGCTTGTTGATGGAAGGATTTTACCTCAAAAAGTAGAAGAAATAAAGGTTATCAATAATTTGACAATGCAGGGAGGCCGAAATGGAAAAGAGTAAAGCATTGGAAATGGCTTTGTTAAACATAGAAAAACAATTTGGCAAAGGTTCTATTATGAAGCTTGGCTCCGATACAAAAGCCAATGTTGCTGTAATTCCTACTGGAGCCTTAACCCTGGATCTTGCTTTGGGGGTTGGAGGTTTGCCGCGGGGCCGTATTATTGAGATTTTCGGTCCTGAATCTTCCGGGAAAACAACAGTCGCCCTCCATGTAATAGCTGAAGCCCAAAAGAATGGAGGCTTTGCTGCTTTTATTGATGCGGAACATGCCCTTGATCCCCTTTATGCCAAAAGGTTGGGTGTAAATATTGATGAACTTCTGGTTTCCCAGCCTGATACGGGGGAACAAGCGCTGGAAATAGCTGAAGCGCTTGTACGCAGTGGCGCGATAGACGTCCTTGTTATTGATTCGGTTGCTGCTCTGGTGCCACGGGCGGAAATTGAGGGAGAGATGGGGGATATGCACGTTGGACTGCAGGCCCGTTTAATGTCCCAAGCTATGCGTAAACTTTCAGGGGCAGTAAGCAAGTTCTCCACAACAGCTATTTTTATAAATCAGATTCGGGAAAAAGTAGGTGTCATGTTTGGGAATCCGGAAGTAACGCCAGGTGGAAGGGCATTAAAGTTTTATGCGTCGATCAGGATTGATGTACGTAAACAGGAAGCACTAAAGCAGGGCAACGACGTTATTGGAAGCCGTACAAGGGCTAAAGTAGTAAAAAATAAAGTGGCTCCGCCCTTTAAACAGGGAGATTTTGATATTATTTATGGTATGGGTATCTCCAGGGAAGGGTGTATTTTAGATTTGGCCCTGGAAAAGGAGATCATTAAAAAAAGTGGCACCTGGTATTCTTATGGCGAAGAGAAGATTGGCCAGGGAAAAGAAAATGTAAAGGAGTTTCTAAAACAGAATCCGGAGATTTGCCAGGCTATTGAAGAAAATATCCGCCTGCAATATAATATGCCTTATCCTGTACAGCCCAGGGATAATAAGGATAATAATGAATCCAAGCAATCTGCCGGTACAGTTTCTAAAGAGTAAGACCAACTTTTTATTGCTTGACATAATATCTGTTAAAAGGATAGAATGTCGTACAGGAAACCCTATCAGTTATTATTAATTATCGGGTCCCTTAAAATAGATCTGACCATATAATATCGCCTTAACAGGCTTTATAAATAAAACAGGATAAATTTCAAATATAAATCCTGATGAGGGGAAAATGGCCATTTCTATTTTAAGCTGTGATTCTACAGCTTATTTTTATGTAATTAAACACTGCGGGAGGTGAGATGATCATTGTTGATTAATATCATTATCGGTATTGTCGGCCTTTTACTGGGAATATGCGGCGGGTATATTTTACGTAAGTACCTGGCAGAAGCTAAAATTGCTTCTGCTGAGGAGCAGGCACAGAAAATAATAAAAGAAGCGGAAGAAAAAAGTCAGTCTGTAAAAAAAGAAAAAGTAATTGAAGCGAAGGAGGAAGTACACAGGCTTAGGCTAGAACTGGAAAAAGAAGTAAAAGAACGCCGCTCCGAACTGCAGCGCTTTGAACGGAGGATCCTGCAAAAAGAAGAATCTCTGGATAGGAAAATTGCCAACCTGGAGAAAAAGGAAGAGGAACTGAAAAACCGGGAAAAGGAAAATTCCCTTGTGCGGGAAAAACTTGACCATACTTTACGCCAGCAGGTTGCTGAGCTTGAAAGGATCTCCGGTTTGACAACAGAGGAGGCCAAAGATATTCTTTTACGCAGGGTAAAAGAAGAAATTCAGCATGAAACTGCTCAGCTGATTAAGGATGTAGAGCAACAGGCCAAAGAGGAAGCGGATAAAAAAGCCAGGGAAATAATTACTCAGGCTATTCAAAGGTGCGCTGCCGATCATGTCTCTGAATCTACTGTTTCTGTTGTCAGTTTGCCCAATGATGAAATGAAAGGACGCATTATCGGTAGAGAAGGCAGAAATATTCGTACTTTGGAAACACTAACGGGTATTGACCTGATCATTGATGATACGCCGGAGGCGGTGATCCTTTCCGGTTTTGACCCGATTAGACGGGAAGTTGCCCGTATTGCCCTGGAAAAACTGATTGTGGATGGGCGGATCCACCCTGCCCGTATTGAGGAAATGGTAGAGAAAGCGCGCCACGAAGTAGATGTGCAAATCAGGGAGGAGGGTGAGCAGGCTGCTTTCTCTGTTAATGTGCACGGTATTCACCCTGAATTGATTAAAATGCTGGGCCGCCTTAAGTTTCGTACAAGTTACGGACAAAACGTGCTGAAACATTCCATTGAGGTGGCACATCTGGCCGGAATTATGGCAGCCGAGCTTGGCCTTGATGTTAAAATGGCTAAACGGGCAGGGCTGCTGCATGATATAGGCAAAGCCCTGGATCATGAAACAGAAGGCCCTCATATCTATCACGGTGCTGAAGCAGCTAAAAAATACAAAGAATCGCCGGAGGTAGTCAATGCAATTCTGGCTCATCATGGTGATTATGAACCCCAAACTTTAGAAGCCGTTCTGATCCAGGCTGCTGATGCTGTTTCCGCAGCGCGGCCGGGAGCACGGAGAGAAACATTGGAATCTTATATTAAGCGCCTGGAAAAACTGGAAGATATTGCCGATTCCTTTGAAGGAGTGGAAAAGGCTTTTGCTATTCAAGCCGGCAGAGAGATCCGCATTATGGTCAAACCTGAAAAAATTGATGATCTTAGTGCGATTCAGGTTGCCAGAGAAATAGTAAAAAAGATCGAAGAGGAGATGGAATATCCAGGCCAAATAAAAGTAGTAGTGATCCGCGAAACGAGAGCTATAGAATACGCTCGTTAAGTTGTTAGTAAATAAAAGGTTAGCTTGGGAAAAAGTGCCGGAGGGCACTTTTTTCTTTATAGAAGGAATTTGCCGCTTGATCTTGAATAAATCTTTACAGGGAGTGATGGAAGCTTTGAGTATTAAAAAAATATCAGAAGAAAATTCCCATGCAAATATGTTAATTTTTTTGCTTTTACGCTATCCGCAAATCTTTATCATCAATTTTAATCTGGCCAAAGAATTGTTTTGCATTTCTTTTATGCTTAAGATTAAATTGGATTATGAGCGCTATCTGGGATTTAGAAAATATTTTTCAGAGTGCTTACATATCTATCAGGATATGGTTGGTAAAAACAATATGCCGCGCCTTATACGTAAGAATATTAATGGCCGGACCTTATTACAGGTAACATGGAAAGATAAAAATATTTCCATGGAAGAGGTGAACCTGGTCAGTTCCCTTGTATTAAAGGAGTTTCACCGTGACCTAATCATAGAAACGCGTAAAGAGAGCCCCTTTCAGCTTAACAGCCTGGAAAAGGAAGAAGGCGGGCGCTTTGAGCTTTTGCCGCCCCGCCGTAAGGAAAAGGAGGAAGAAAATCTCTTTGCTTTCCGTGAAGCAGGAAGGGTCTATGTTTTTGATAAGTAGCTTTCATTTATGCATATTATGCCTAATTAGCTTGAATAAAGATTGCTAAAGGGATATTTTTTGTTTAAAATTAAATGAAATTTCAATAAAATATTTATTAAAATATTTTTAATAAGGAAGGAAATATTTCGATAACGTAGAATAAAATAAACTAACTCAAGCTTCTCTAAGAGGAGGTAATATATATTAATGGATGTCTTAAAGGTTTCAGCAAAGTCCAATCCTAATTCTGTGGCCGGAGCTTTAGCAGGGGTTTTAAGGGAAAGGGGAGGAGCAGAAATGCAGGCAATTGGGGCCGGGGCTTTAAATCAAGCAGTTAAGGCTGTGGCCATTGCCAGAGGTTTTGTTGCTCCGAGTGGTATGGATTTAATCTGTATACCTGCTTTTACGGACATTCAAATTGACGGAGAAGAAAGAACGGCAATTAAATTAATTGTAGAGCCGCGTTAATCCCCTCAGTTTATCTTAATACTGTTCTGAAGAGGGGCTGGAGTAAATTAATAATTATTTAAAAACCACACTCTTTGGGGTGTGTTTTTTTGTGAAAAAAAGGGATAAACGGTTATGTTTGAAATATTAATTTTATTGGTGTATTATTTGGGGAAGGA
>CALJJZ010000031.1 GCA_937973635.1 uncultured Bacillota bacterium
GGCGCCGAGGTTGAGATAGGAAAGGACGACGGCGATCAGCCCTATGCCTGCGCCCATAAGCAGGGAGATGGTCAGGGGAAAACGGCGGGCCTTGCGGCTCATTTTTTATGTTCCTCTCCTTAAAGCGGGCTGTTCTTTAGCTCGGGTAGCTACTGCTATTTTAACATACCCGGCGTGCCCGTTCCATCATTTAATTGCTTTTCCGTGAATTTCCTGGGCCTTTGTTGCCAGCAAAAGGCGAAAAATGCTAAAATGGAAAAGGCAAAAAAAAGACAGGTGGTGAGAGCTCCATGGCCAGCGGTGTTTTTTTGAACGGCCGCTACTGCGCCCCTGAGGAAGCGCTGGTTTCCGTGGACGACAGGGGTTTCCTCTTTGGCGACGGGGTTTATGAGGTAATCAAGTGCTATGACGGGAAGTTTTTTAAGATGCAGGAGCACCTGGCGCGGCTGCGGCGCAGCGCGGGGAAGATCCTGCTGGAGCTCCCTTATACGGAGGCGGAGATCGCCGGCGTCTGCCATGAGCTGCGCCAAAGGAGCGGCATTAAAAACGGCCTTGTCTACATGCAGGTCACCCGCGGCGCCGCCCCCCGCACCCACTATTTCCCCGCTTCTTACCAGCCCACTTTCCTGGTAAAGATCACGGCTATGGACCCGGGGATCTGGCTGGAGCACCGGCAGGGGGTGAAGGCTATCTTGCTCCCCGACGACCGCTGGGGCCACTGTGATATTAAGTCCGTGAACCTGCTGCCCAACGTGCTGGCCAGGGAGAAGGCCCGCCGCCAGGGGGCTTACGAGGGGATCTTTATCCACCCCTTGGGCCTCACAGAATGCGGCAGCAGCAATTTCTTTGCTGTCCTGGAGGGCAGGCTGGTGACGGCGCCGGAAGGGGAGCGCATCCTGTCGGGGATTATGCGGGCGACGGTGCTGGAGCTGGCCGCAGCGGCTTCTCTTCCTGTGGAGTTGCGCTACCTCCAGCCGGCGGAGCTGCCCCTGGTTACGGAGGCGTTTATTACCAACTCCTCAGACGAGATCGCCCCCCTCCTGGCCATCGACGGCAAGCCTGTGGGGGAGGGCCGGCCGGGGGAGGTAACCCTGCTGCTTCTGGAAAAGCTGGACGCCTTGAAAGGTTCCCTCTAGCCCTTTTCTCCAACCCTTTTCCGGCCTTTTGCCAGCTCCCTTTCAGCGCAGGAGCAGGGTAAAAAAGACGACGAGGCGGGCGCAGGGGAGCAGCATGAGCTGGGCCAGGACCGTGCCCAGGATCTTGCCGGTGACAAGGCAGGCGATAAGGGCGCTCAGCTCCACGGGGCGGCGTTTCCCGGCCATGACGTGGTCCGTGACCAGGGAAGCATAGGGGTCGATGAAAAAGGTGAGGACAACGGTGCTGAAGCCGTTGAGGACTCCCGAAAGCTGCGCGGCGGTAAGGCGGTACGGGGGAACAAGGGCGCCGGCGTAGATGGCGGAGAGGACCCCCACCGTGTTGATGGAGGCGACAAAGACGGTAAAGAGGAGAAGGCTTTTAGGGACGCGTTTTTCCCGCAGCAGCAGGAAGTGGTAAAGGCGGGGGCGGCGCGCGCTTTTCTCCAGGCGGCGGTAGAACTTCTTCAAAAAATTGTCCGTCTGGAGGATGCTCATTAACATGCGGCCCAGGGATTCGCTCCGCTCCAGGGCGGTGATGAGGAAGGCAAAGAGGTTGATGCCCGTGGGCAGCAAAAGGGCGGCCAGGAGGCTGCCTGTGGTGGCGGAGAAGATAATCAGGCGGAAGGAGCCTACAAGCAAGGGGGTGGTCCCGGCCATGATCGCTGTATCCACGAGGTTCCCCAGCAGGGGCGCCTGGATCAGGTTGGCGGTGCGGGCCAGGAGCACGAGGAGGCTGAAAAGGGAACCGGCGAGGTAGAGCCGCCGTTTGCGGATACCGGCCAGGCGCGCGCTGTAGGAGAGGGTCTCGATGCCGTGGATGACGCCTGTGAGTAGGCAGATGAGCATTAACCTTTCCAGATCCGGCTGCGCCGCCACTTTTCCTGCACCGTCCTTGCCGGGCCGGCCTGCAGGCCCTGGGCTGTCTCATACTGAATATTTATGCTGGACAACGGCCCAAAAAGAAGCTCCGCGTGGCAGCTAAAGGCAGGCCTTTGGAAAAAATTTTATGTAAAGGAGGCGCAAAGAGCAATGTCCGGAGGACAAGTCCTTTTTTCCAGCGAGACGCTGCAGAGCACAGAGGAGATCGGGCGTTTTCTGGTGCAAAGCGGAGAGAAGCTGCAGCGGGAGGGTTTTTTTACCCTGCTGCAGGGCGAGGAGGAGCTAAAGGTCGCCCCCGCTGGTAGCACCAAGCTGGAGCTGAAGTATAAGGCCAAGGGGGAGAAACAGCAGTTTGAGATCGAGATCGAGTGGCGGCCGGGCCAGAAGGAAGTGACGGTCAAGTAACGCCCTAAAGGGGCAGGGGCCCGGCCTACTCGTTGCGGATGGCCACGATGGGGCTCAACTTGATGGCCCGGTTGGCGGGGTAGAGACCGGAGACGAGGCCGATCAGGACGGCGAAGACCACGGCAAAGAGGGCCAGCCAGGGCGGGATGATGGAGATGGGGAGGGCTTCGCCGCTGCCCATGCCCATCATCATGCCGTGCTGCATGTACTGAGCGCTGATTTTATTGACCACGGCAGAAGCGCCGTAACTGAGGCCCAGGCCAAAGATGCCCCCGAAAAGGCCGATGAGGGCTGCTTCAGTAAGGAACATGGCGCGCACGTCGGCGAAGGAGGCGCCGATGACCTTCATAATGCCGATCTCCCGCGTGCGCTCGTAGATGGACATGATCATGGTGTTGGTGATGCCCAGGGCGGCCACAAAGAGGGTAATGCCGCCGATGCCCCCCAGGATGGCCTGGATGGTGCGGGAGGTGCGCTCGATCCCTTCTAAGCCATCGGCCATGGACCAGGCGTTAAAACCCTGCTCCCGCAGCGCGGCGGAGATGCGCTTGGTGGCGGCCACGTCCTTTGTGCGCAGCAGGATAGAGTCGTAGTCGGCCTGCCGGTCGTCCCGCCCGCGGGAGCCCCTTGCCGGTGCCGCGGCGGAGACGGCTTCTACGGCGCGGCGGGGCTGCAGGGCCACCATGCCCGGCCCGTAGAAGGGTTCCTGCTGGTTGTTTACCCCCTGCAGCATAAAGTCCCGCATGCGTTTGATGTCCCGGAGTGAGCCGTAGACCTCCCAGGAGCGCTCCATATTTTTTTCGTCCAGGATGCCCACTACGAACATATTAAAAGACTGTTTCCTTTCGTAGTTGGCCTGGTTGTTGATGGTCAGCCTGAGGCGCTGGTCCAGCAGCTCCGCCGGGTCTTGCTGTTCGTACTGGTGGTACATGCCCTGGCGGCGCATGGCCCGCTCGTCCCAGAAATTATTGATTACCTGGTAGCCCGCCACCACGGTGAAACGTTCTTCCGCGGAGGGGAGGCGGCCGTGGGCCAGGGTGAACTCCAGCTCCGGCATGGCGCCAAGGTCTATGCCCACGAGGGTGAGGTAGCCCCTTTTGCGCCCGAGGGTAGCTTCGCCGTAAACGGTATAGGTGGGGGAGAGGGCGACCACGCCGGGGATGGCGCGGAGCTCGGCCAGGGTGTCGTCGTGGAGGCGCCGCGCTTCCCCGGTGGGGTTCCCCTCCCGGTCAAAATGCATCCCCGGGTAGATGCGGACGATATTGAGGCTGCCCCACTGGGCGAGGCTCTTTTCCATGCTTTCCCGCAGGCCCAGGCCTAGGGAAAGCATGACGACGATGGAAGCGGTGCCGATGAGCACGCCCAGGCAGGTGAGGATGGTGCGGGCACGGCGCCGCCAGAGGTTGCGGTTGGCCAGGATCAGGACGTCCTGTTTAAGCATCGAGGTACTCCTCTCCTTTTTTGCGGGCGCGGCGCCGCAGCGCAAAGGCTGTAGCCGCGGCCAGGAGCAGCCCCGCGCCCCCCAGGTAGTAAAATAACTTCTTGCCTCCCCCTGCTCCGCCGGGGAAGGGGCTGCCGGGCCCACCGGGGTAAGGCGGCATCTCCCGCTCAAAGGGCCCGCCCATCTCCGGGCCCGCCTGCACTTCCACCTGGAAGGGCTTAATTACCCGGGCTTCCCGGTTGTTGTTGTCCAGGTAGGAGAAGATGAGCTCCCCCTTTAGCGTCCCTTCTTTGTCCGGGTAGATGATGCCCTGGTAGTAGTCGCTCTGCCCGATCTGCAGGTTGCCCACGAAGTAGGCCGCCTGCTCCTTGTGGAACTCCCCTTCCAGCATGACGATAAAATTGCCTAGGTCCACCTTGCCCACGTTTACGAATTCGGCGCTCACAAAGAGGGGCTGCCCCACAAAGGCCACGGGCGGTATTTCCACGGAGAGGACCTGCAGGCGGCTCTCCTGGGTAACGGGGATATTGACCATCTCCCGCACCTCGTAGCCCTTGGCCTCCTCGTCTTCGTATTCGATGGTCACGGGGACGATATAGGTCTTGGCCGCGGCGTTGGGGTCCACCAGCAGGTCCACGCTGAGCTCCAGGGTGGTGCGGGCCGGGATGCGTTCCAGAAAGAAGCTGTTGCTGCTGTTGATGGGCGAGAAGACGGTGCCCCCCGCCGTGCCGCTGCCACTGCCCCCCTCTACCTGGTAGACGCCGAGGGAGACTTTGATGTTTTGCACGGGCCGCGTATGGGTGTTGGCGATGGAGAGCTCCAGCGTCACCACGTTGCCGGCCAGGATCTTCTCCTCGGAGAGGGTGTACTTGCTGATGAGGACGCGGGGTTTGCCCTGCGGGGAGCTTTCCCGCTCCCCGAGGTCGGCGGCGGAGATGCCCAGGGTCTCGCTGACAGGGCCGAGGAGATTGCCGGTTTGGTCTTTGTATTCCAGTTTAACATTAAGGGGCAGGTGCGTCTCCCCCGCCGCCCGGTTGATGCCCAGGTGGTATTCCAGCTCCAGGCTGCCTTTGCCGGGGACAGACGGCAGGTAAGCGATATTGGAACCCTGAAGGACGAATATTTTGCCGCCGCCGTCGAAGGTCAGGCGGACGTCCTCCGCTGTCTGCTCGCCCATGTTTTTCAGGATCAGGCGCAGGAGGTACTCGTTTTCGCGGGCTGTTTCCCTGAGGGTGAAGGAGTCAACGGTAAGCCGGGGCGCGGTGCCTGGGGCTGCTGCTTCTAAGGGGAGGTTGACCACGTGGGTGGCCTCCCTGGCCTGCCCCCGGTATTCGTAGTTAAATTTCAGGGAGACGCTGTCTGCGGTGCGGTTGGGGACGCCGCGTAGGCGGTAGACTACAAAGCTGTCGCTGCCCCGGGAGATGGCAGGGAGAAACTTGCTGTGGGTGGTCTCCAGCACCTGGAAATTTTCCTTGCCGCCCACGCTGCCACTGAGCTCTACAGTAACGTTCTGGGCCTCTGCCCCGCTGTGGTTTTCCAGGTAGAAGACGGCGTTGAAAGGCTCCGTTGCTGCCGGGTGGGGAGGATCCAGCGCCACTTTGCGCACGGAGAGGCGGGGCTGGGTTAGCTCGTAGTTTACCTGGATACTGGTGCTGGCGGAGGCGCGGGGGGCAGCGGCCTGGAAGTAGGCGTCCTGGGATTTAAGGTTGACCGTCAGGGTGTAAGCTGTATTTTCCGCCTTGCTGCTGACCCGCACGGGGAAACTGAAGCCGCGCCGCTCTCCCCCTTCAAGGAAGGCGAGGTGGGGGTTGTCTTCGCTGGCTGCCGTTTCCATGGTGAAAATATCCTCGCCCTGGTGCTTGGGGGAGCTGATTTCGGCAAAGACGTTAAAGGCGGGGAAATCGCCCATATTATGCACGGTCAGGGTCAGATAAAACAGGTCGCCGGCCAGGGCCCGTTCTGCCGCCACCCTTTCGATTACCAGCACGGGCTGGACCTCTGCTGCGCCCCGTGCCGGGGAAGGGAAAAGCAAAGCGGTAACGGCGTAAAAGAGCGGGGTGAAAAAGAATAAAAAGAAAAGAAAAGGGAAAAAAGATCTGCGCCAGAGTGTAACAAACATGGGTGGTAATGCTCCTTCCCGGGGTTGATCCCTTTTTAAAGATAATTATTTTCTGCCGCCGCCTGTGGAAAAAGGAGGCGGCCGTCCACCATCTCCACAATGCGGTCCGCGTAAGCGGCCACTTCCGGGTCGTGGGTCACGAGTAGCAGGGTCTGGCCCCGTTCCCGCACAGAGGCCAGGAGCAGCTGCAGGATCTCCCCCGTAGTCTTTGAGTCGAGGTTGCCTGTGGGCTCGTCGGCAAAGATAAGGCGGGGGTTGTTGATCATGGCCCGTGCCAGGGAGATGCGCTGCCGCTGCCCGCCGCTCAGCTCGTTGGGCTTGTGCCTGAGGCGGTCGCCCAGCCCCATGGCTTGGAGCAGCTCGCGGCCCCTTTTTTCCCGGATCTGGGCGGGGACCCCTTCAAAGATAAGGGGCAGCACCGCGTTTTCCAGGGCGGTGAGGGAGGGGATAAGGTTGTAAAGCTGAAAAACAAAGCCGATGTAGCGGCGGCGGAAAGCCGCCATCTCCTTTTCGCTGATCTTGTTCAGGGCATGGCCGTGGATAAAGATCTCGCCCCCTGTGGGGCGCTCCAGGCCCGCGGCGATATTGAGGAAGGTCGTCTTGCCGCAGCCAGAGGTGCCCAAAATGGCTACGACCTCCCCGGGCAGCATCTCCAGGGTGATCCCGTTCAAGACGGGAACTACCTGGCTGCCCAGGCGGTATTTTTTAATTACGTTTTTGGTTTGCAGCATAGGTTTCACCGGCTGTGGCATCCCCTGTGGCATCCCCACGTCCTTCTCCTGGCTTCCCTGCTTTCCTTCCCTGGGTACAAGACGCAGCATGGCAGCTCTTGGTTCTGGCGGAAGATATTTTTATTTTTGTTAACGGTCTTGGGAAGTTTACTTCTCTAGCTATACTTTTTTTCCTGCCCGGCGGCGGTTTTTTCCCGGCTTTTTTCCCGGGGGAGAGGCAGCAGATCGCTTTGCCAGGAGGGGAAGGGTTCTGTTATAATTCTGTTAAAGGTTTTTTGCCTGAAAGAAACGGGAGAGGAGAAGCAAAGGGCTGTGGCTGGAAAAAGGCGTAAAAAAACCAGCTTGGACAGGCGCAAAAAACAGAAAAAATACCGGTATCTGTACTGGGGCCTTTTGCTCCTGCTGGCGGCGGGCCTGGTCTTATATCTGGCCGCCTATACCCCTGCCGGCGACGGCCCGTTTTTCCCCGGCCCCTCCTCCGGCGATGACGATACAGAGGCAGCTGACGCCGACGCCGATGCTGACCGCGCCTATGGCTATGGCTATGACTATGACCTTGTGGTGGCGGGCAGCGACCCGGAGGGGATCGCCGCGGCCCTTGCCGGGGCCCGGAGCGGCCTGAAGGTATTGCTGGTGGACAACCGTGACCGCCCCGGAGGGCTTTTTACCCTGGGCTGGCTCAATACCCTGGATATGAACTACGGCCCCGGTGGGGAGCTGCTGACGCAGGGGATCTTCGCCGAATTTTTCCGCCAGGTTGAGGGTATCTCCTTTGACGTGAACACGGCGCAGCAGGTTTTTACGCAGATGCTGGCGGAGCAGGAGGGCCTGACGCTGCGCCTGGAGACGGAGATCACGGGGGTGACGGCGGCGGAGGGTTTTGTCCTGGCGCTGGAGCTTGCGGGGGGGGAAAAGGTAAAGGCGCGCCGTTTTATAGATGCTACGCAAGACGGCGACCTGGCCTTCCTGGCTGGAGCTTCTTTCAGCGTAGGGATGGAGGACTTGGGCAGCAAGCGGCGCCAGGCTGTTACCCTGGTCCTGGAGGTGGGGGGTGTGGACTGGGCGGAGGTGACGCGGGCCCTCAACTCCCCGGCGCGGGACCGGCGCTACAACGGCGCCGCGGGCACGTCGGCCTGGGGTTATCTGGAGGAGATGCGCGCTTACCGCCCCCTGGACCCCCAGATCCGCAGCCGAGGCCTAAATATGGGGCGGCAGAATAACGGCCACGTCCTCATTAATGCCATGCATATCTTTGGAGTGGACGGCCTCGATCCCCTTTCCCGCCGCCAGGCCCAGCAGCGGGGGCAAAGGGAGGCGGAAAACATGGTGGCCTACATGCGGGAGGCGCTGCCGGGCTTTGCCGGGGCTTACCTCGTGGCTACGGCGCCTGAGCTCTATGTGCGGGAGACGCGCCATCTGCAGGGCCTTTACCGCCTCACCATCGACGACGTGCTGGAGCACAGGGATTTTTGGGACAAGATCGCCCTGGCTTCCTACCCGGTGGACATCCAGGCCACGGCCATGGATGACTGGGGCAACGTGATCGGCAATCCTGCTATTTACAGCATCCCTTTCCGCTGCCTGGTGCCCCGGGAGCTCTACAACCTGCTGGTCGTGGGGCGGGCTGCCAGCTACGACTCCCTGGCCCACGGCAGCGCCCGGGTGGTGCCCGTGGGCATGGCCGTGGCCGAGGCGGCAGGGGTGGCGGCGGCCTTCTCCCTGGAGTATGAGGTGGACTTCCACCAGCTGAGCGCGGAGCGGGAGCTGGTGGCTCTGCTGCAGGAACGGCTGCGGGCCCAGGGCGCTTACCTGGCCGATTTTGCTATACCCTACAGCCTGGAGGGGCATCCCCTTTACCCCGTGGTGCGGGAGCTGCGTGCCTTGGGGCTGGTCAGGGGAGGTTATGACAATAATTACCGCCTGGAGGAGGCGGCGGAGCTGGCCGCCCTCTCCCGCATCGTGGGCAGCTACCTGGAGCGTGTGCCGGCGGGGGACTACCGGGCCGGCCACCTCCCCGTCGGGCAGGGGCCTGTTTATGTGGACGACCTGCGCCGCGTCCTTGGGGGCATAAGGGGGGCAGAGCACCTGCAGGGGGAGCTGGAGACGCTGCTGCAAAAACATGGCCTGGACAGCCTGGCGCGGCCGGTGCAGCGGGGCGAACTTTTTGTTTTCCTGCTGGAATTTTTGCGCAAGCTGGAGTAAGGGGATGAACCGCAGGCGGCTGCAAAACGTCTAAATTCTGGATCCAGGAGTGATGCGGAGATGACGAGGGGAAAACCCTGTTTTAAATTAAAACGGCGGGCCGGGGCGCTTTTGGGCTTCGGCCTGGCGCTGCTCCTCTTTTTGGCCGTCCTTGCCCCTCCCGCGCAGGCGGCGGCCGGGGCCGGCACGGAGAGCCTTTTACAGGAGATTGCCGAACAGGTGGAGCGGCACTACCTCTTTGCCCCGGAAGGGGGCGTGGAGCTCCGTTCCCTAGAGGAGCTGCCCCGGCTCTGGCAGGATCCTCACTCGGCCTACCTGGATAGGGAGCAGTTCAGGCTTTTTACGCAGAGCCTGGAGCGTTCCCTGACGGGGATCGGCGTTTATCTGGAGAAGGACAGCTCTTTTGCCGTAACCGTTGTTTCTGCTGTGCCCGGCTCCCCTGCCGCCCGGGCCGGGATCCGGGAGGGCGACGTGATTGTGGCGGTGGACGGGCGCCTGGTCCTAGACTTTCCCCTGGAAAAAGTGGTGGCCCTGCTCAGGGGTGAGGAAGGGAGCGGGGTGAAGCTGCTGGTGCGGCGCGGCGCGCAGCTGCGGGAGTTTTCCCTGGTGCGGGAGCGTATTAAACTGCCCGCCGTGGAGTACAGCCTCCTGCCGGGGGAGATGGCCCTCTTGCGCCTCTATAACTTCGGTGCCGGGGCTGCCCGGGAGGTATCCAGCTCCCTGGAGGCCTTGCAGCGGGAGGGGGTGCGGGGGGTAATCCTGGACCTGCGGGCCAACCAGGGAGGTTACGTGGAGGAAGCCCTGGCTGTGGCTGCCCTTTTTACAGAGGGGCCCCTTTTGCAGGTGAGAGAAAAGGACACGGGCTGGCAGGTGGTGCGCAGGGAGAGAGCGCAGGCTGTTTCCCTGCCCCTTGTGGTCCTGCTGGGCCGGGGGACGGCCAGCGGGGCGGAGATCCTGGCGGCAGCGCTGAAGGACAACGGTGCGGCCCTCCTCGTGGGGGCAAACTCCTTTGGCAAGGGGACGATGCAGACGCTGATACCGTTAAGCAACGGTGCTTATCTAAAGTTGACCACCACGGAGTTTGCTTCGCCGCGCCTGAACAGGATCGAAGGCGTCGGCGTCGAGCCCCATTTTCTTGTTCCCGAACCCCGGCAGCAGGAGGAAAGGGCCCGGTCCTTGCTCCAAAGCGTGCTGGCGCAGGAGCTCGGCAGCGGGGAGAGCTACCTGGCGCGCTACCTGCGGCTGCAGGAGGGGGAGCCGGCTTTATTGCCTCCTGCCGCTTATCCTTTGCGCCGGCTGCTCGGCCTTACGGGCAGGCCCATCCTGGCGCAGGGGGAGCCAGGCATCTATAGCTTTACCTGGGAGGGCCGGGATTACCTGCTGGACCTGAAGCAGGGTCTCCTGTATCGGGCAGAGGCCCCGCCCGGCGAAGCAGCTTTCCCTGTGGTGCTGCAGGGGGGGACGACCTATGTGCCCCGTTCTTTCCTGGCAGAGGGCCTGGGGTTGCCTTTTTTGCCCCACTAAGCCCGGGTTGCCGTGAGAATTAGCGCTTAACGTAAGAAAGGTTGCTTGTTTTGGACTGCACTGTTTTTTTGAAACACAAAAACCTTGGTCGACGGTTTGCCATCCGTTTTCTGGCGGCGGCCCTTTTTTGCTTTTTCTGCTTCTTTTGCTTCGCGCCCTGTTTTTTTGCCGGTGTTTCCCCAGCCTATACCGCCGTCGGGGGGCCTATTTATGTGGAAGGGGCCCCCCTGCAGGGGCACTCCCAGCCCCTGCAGCAGGAAGGGGTCTTTTATTTTCCCCTACGGGCCCTGGCCGAGCAGGCGGGGTTTGAAGTGCGCTGGGAGAGCGATCTAAAAAGGGTTACGCTCAAGGGGAAGGGTAGGGAGGCGGCCCTTTACCCCGGCAACCCCCTCTACGCCGTAAACGGCATCCTGCACCGCACGGCCCACCCTCCTGTGCTGCTGCAGGGCAGGACCTTTGTCAGCCCCGACCTCCTGGAAAAGGCCGTGGGCCTGGTGCTGCAGGCAAAGGGGGAGGGGGCCTATTATTTCAGTGTTAGCTGCCAGCCCTTTGCCCCGGAAACGGGCTCCCGGGAGCAGCCCGTTTATTTTGTGGAGCTGCTTTTGCCCCAGGGAGAGCGGGTGAGGGTAGATGAGGCCTTTGAGATACGCCTGGCTGCCCCCTTTGTGCGGGGCATCTATGCCTATGAAGTGAGCTTTTTCTACAACCCCGCCCTTATTCAGGTCAGGGACGTACATAACCCCTCTTTCCAACCGGGTCGGGAGTTCTCTTTAAAGCAGATCAACAACAGGGAAGGGCAGCTGCGCTATACCCTGACCACCCTGGGTGCCCCGCCGTCGCTGCCTCCCCGCGGTACCCTTGTCGTCATCGAAGCGGTGGCTTCCCGGGAGGGGGCAGTACCCCTGCTCCAGGGTACCCTCGTGGTGACCCTGCTGGACGGCCGGGCCCACCCCATGCCGGCAGGGCTGGAGGAGCGCGTCCTCAACGTGGTGCGCCCCTAGAGAAGGCAGGCGGGAGCTTCCCCTTTGTCCCCTTTCTTTGCTTGACAGGGAGGGGTAAAGACTTATATACTGGTGGTGATTTTAAAGGCGCTGCCTGGGAGGAGAGCTTGTCTATGGGAAAGGCTGCAGCTGTACGTCATCTTGCCCGTCTCCTGCTGCCCTTTTTGCTTTTGGCCTGCGGGGCTTGGATAGGGGCGGGGTGTTCCTCGCCGACCCCGGAAACGGAGAAAACGGCTCCGGTGGTGGAGCTTGCTTCTCTGGAGCAGCGCGAAATCTACGAGACCATCGCTTTAAGCGGCCAGGTGAGCGCCCACCGGGAGGTCAGCGTGCCTGTGGAGCTCCCTGGGCGCGTGGCGGAAGTCCTGGTAAAGATGGGCGAGGAGGTGCAGGCGGGGGACCTGCTGGTAAGGCTGGAGGGCAAGGACCAGGAGGTGCAGCTGCTGCAGGCGGAGGCGGCCTTGGCGGCCGCCCGGGCCCAGCTGGGGGAAGCTAGGGCCGGTGCTAGGCCCCAGGACCTGGCCCAGGCAGAGGCAGGGCTGCGCCAGGCGGAGAGCGGCTACGAAACGGCGGCCCGGCAGCGGGAGCGTATGGAGGCCCTTTATGCCGAAGGTATTGTCTCCCTGCAGGAGTTGGAGCTGGCCCGTTCCCAGTATGCCAATGCTGCTGCCGCCCTGGAGGCGGCCCGGGCGGCCCTGCAGAAGCTGGAGGCAGGGCCTACCCCTTATACCCTGCAAGCCCTGGAGGCCCAAGTTGCCCAGGCGGAGGCGGCTCTCCTCGCTGCCAGGCGCCAGTATGAAAAAACTTTTATCTGTACGCCCATCTCTGGCAAGGTGGCGGCGGTGCTGCTGCGGGCCGGGGAGCTGGCCGGCGCCGGGACGCCGGCTGTTGTTGTTGTCGATGACGATCCCCTGTACCTTGATGTTTTTGTGGATGAAAAGGACGTGGGGTTAATCAGGGCGGGGGACGAGGCGCAGGTCGAAGTGCCTGCCGCCGGGGCGGCTCCGTTTCCCGGAGCGGGAAAGGGCGGCGGAGGGGCCGGGGCTGGGTTTTTCCCCGGCGTCGTCAGGGAGGTAAGCCCGGCGGCCCTGGCCGGGAGCCGTTCTTTTCAGGTGCGGGTGGAGCTGCCCAACAAAGACGGGCTGATCAAACACGGTATGTTTGCCCGCGTTGTTCTGCGCACGCGGCGCTGGGAAGGGGCCTTTATCGTCCCGGCCACGGCGGTGCAGCAGCGTGACGGCCGCGATTATATTTTCTTTTACGATGACGGCTATGCCCGGGCTGTGGAGGTAACTACAGGGCAGCAGCTGGAAGGGATGATCCAGGTCTTTGGTGATTTCCCCGCCATGCCTGTGATTGTCCGGGCACCGCGCAGTTTAAATGACAGCGATCCGGTGCTGGCCCGCCGCTAGGCGGCAAGGAAACAGGGGACAGGAGGTCTGCCGCTTTGAACCTGAGCAGATTGGCGATCAAACGCCCCATCAGCGTGCTCATGGCTGTACTTGTGGTGCTGGTCCTCGGCGCTGTTTCTTTTTCCCGGCTGCCTGTGGACCTCTTTCCCAATATGGATCTGCCCATGGCCCTCGTCTGGACCGAATATGACGGGGCCGGTCCCGCGGAGGTGGAGAGCATGGTCACCCGCCCCCTGGAGGAGGCCATCGGGACACTGGGGAACCTCAAGCGCATGAGCTCCCGTTCTTCTGCTGGCACCTCCGTGGTCATGGCCGAATTCAACTGGGGGACGGATATGGACTTTGCTTCCCTGGAGCTGCGGGAAAGCGTGGACCTGGTGCGGGGCCTGCTCCCGGCAGAGGCGGGGCGCCCCATGATCTTTCGCTTTGATCCCTCTATGGTGCCCGTGCTGCAGGTGGGGATGGGCGGGGAGATGGACCGGGCCGTGCTGACGGGCCTGGCCCGGGACGTGGTTAAAAACCGACTGGAACGCATTGCCGGCGTGGCGGCGGTGGCCGTGGAGGGCGGCCTTGTCTCTGAGGTAAAGGTCAGCGTGGACCTGCAGCGGCTGGCGGCTTACGGTATCGGCCTGAGCCAGATCGAACAGGCCCTGGCCATGGAAAATCTGAACTTTGTGGGCGGGCAGTTTTCCGCCGGCGGGCGGCGCTTTCAGGTGCGCACCATCGGCCAGTTTGCTTCCCTGGAAGAGATGGGGGGGATCGTGGTCGGCCAGGACGCCCGGGGGCCCGTTTACCTCCGGGACCTGGCGGCGCTGGAGCTGGCCTACCGGGACGAACAGGTAATCTCCCGCATGAACGGGGAAGATATTGTCTCCCTTAACGTGCGCAAACAGTCCGACGCCAATACGGTACAGGTGGCCTCGGCGGTTAAACGGGAGCTGCAGCGGCTGGAGCGGGAGCTGCCGGGCAACGTCCGTTTTGTCGTAGCCGTGGATACCAGCGAATATATCGTCCTCTCCATCAATAACGTCATCCGCGTGATCCTCATCGGGGCGTTTCTGGCCGTGATGATCCTTTTCCTGGCCCTGGGAAGCCTTTCTTCGACCATGATCATCAGCACGGCCATCCCCATTTCGGTAATTGCCGTCTTTGCCCTCATGTATTTTCAAAAAATGACCCTGAATATCGTCACCCTGGCGGGTATGGCCCTGGGGGTGGGGATGATGGTGGATAACTCCATTGTGATCTTGGAAAATATCTACCGCTACCGCAAAGAGGGCGCGGAGGCCGTGGAGGCAGCCCTCACGGGGAGCCGGGAGGTCACGGGGGCCATTACGGCGGCGACCCTGACCACCGTCGTTGTCTTCCTGCCCGTGGTCTTTGTGGAAGGGATCGCCGCCATCATCTTTGTGCCCCTGGCCTGGACGGTGGCCTTTGCCTTAATCGCTTCTCTGGCGGTCTCCGTTACCGTTGTGCCCGTCCTCTGCTCCCGCGTCCTTTTTCTGGACCGGGGAGGAAAGGGCCCTTTCCGGGCGCCCATAGAGTTTGTGCAGGGCCTGCTGGCGCGGGCATACAGCTTTTACGGCCTTTTCCTGGAGAAGGCGCTGCGCCGCCGCGGGCTGGTCGTGGCCGTAGTAGTGGGAGCGTTGCTCCTTTCTTTGACCCTGATTCCCCTGGTGGGTTTTGAATTTCTGCCCGACGAAGACAGCGGCATGATCTTTGTCAACCTCGAGCTGCCCGTGGGCAGCTCCTTAAAGGAGACGATGGCAGCGGCCCTGGAGATCGAAGAGATCATCCTGGCCGGCTACCCGGAGGTCGAAACGGTCTTCTCCTTTATCGGCAGCGGCGGCGGCTTTTTTGACAGCCTCACGCCGGAAAGGGGGCTTATTTACCTTACCCTGGTGGGCCGGCAGGAACGGGCCGCCACCACGCGGCAGGTAGCCGAAAGGCTGCGCCACGACTTAAGACAGGTCCCCGGCGCCGATATAAACGTGCAGGACCAGGATATGTTTAGCGGCGGCGTTGCGGGAAGCGCGACCCCCATTGAGATCGCCGTCAAGGGCGACGACCTGGAGCTGCTGCAGGAGCTGACGCTGCAGCTTGCGGCCCTAGTGGAGGGCGTGGAGGGAACGCGGGAGGTCTCCACCAGCTTTGTCCACGGCCGCCCCGAAGTCCAGGTGCGCCTGGACCGGGAGCGGGCGGCGGCCCTAGGCATTACCACGGCCCAGGTAGCTGCGGCGGTGCGCACCGCCCTGGACGGCCGGACCGTGACCCGCTACCGGGTGGGCGGCAGCGAGTACGACGTGCGGCTGCAGGGCAGCGCCGGCCCGCCTGTGGCGGACCCCGGCGACCTGCGCGCCCTGCCCCTGCTTACGCCCCGGGGCCAGGTCGTCTCCCTCGGCCAGGTGGCGCAGGTGGAGATGGGGACGGGACCCCGCACCATTATCCGGGAAAACCAGGTGCGCACCGCCCATGTGCAGGGGCAGCTCTGGCAGCGGGATCTGGGCAGCGTGATGCGGGAGATACAAAAGGAGGCCGGCCGCTTGGAGCTTCCCCTAGGCTTTACCCTGGAATACGGCGGGGAGATGGCCGATATTATCGAGTCTTTTACCAGCCTGGCCCTGGCTCTGCTCCTGGCCGTTGTCCTTGTGTATATGATTATGGCGGCCCAGTTTGAGTCTCTGCTCTTTCCCCTGATTATCATGTTTTCCCTGCCCCAGACCTTTATCGGCATTATCCTGGCCCTGGTCATTACGGGCAAGCCTCTTAGCGTGCCCGCCTTTATCGGGGTGATCATGCTCAGCGGCATTGTGGTAAACAACGGCATCGTGCTCGTGGATTATATTAATATCCTGCGCCGTGAACGGGGCTTTAGCCGGGACGACGCCATCCGGCAGGCCGGCCCCGTCCGCCTGCGCCCCATCCTCCTCACGACCCTTACCACTATCCTGGGGATGTTGCCCCTGGCCCTGGGCCTGGGGGAGGGCTCCCAGTCCCAGGCCCCCATGGCCATAGTGATTATCGGCGGCCTGGCCGTCTCCACCGTCGTTACGCTGGTCTTTGTCCCTGTGGTCTACAGCCTCCTTGACGATCTGGGGATCTGGTTAAAGGGGAGGGTATGGGGTATAATAAGGGGGCGTAAAGCAGGGCCATAACGAATAACTAAAGGCAATAACCTAGAAAATATAGAAGAAAGGCCGGAGTACAACCATGTCAGCACAAAACGGGGAAAAAGAAAAGGAAAGCAAAAAGGAGCGTAAAAACGGCGGCAAGGCCGGGAAAAAAGGCGGCCGGGGCGGTTATGTGCTGTTTGGCGCCGCCCTTTTCCTCACCGTGGTCTTGGTCCTCGCGGGGATGTGGCTGCAGGCGACCTGGAGCGAGGCCTATGAACTTGTGCCTCCCGGCACGCAGGCGGGGGAAGCGGCCGGGGGGGACGAGCCTGTGCCCCTGCCGGAGGTGATGAATATCCTGCTCCTGGGCCTTGATTCCCGGGAGGCGTCGGCCATGCGCGCCGATACGATCATGCTCCTTAGCCTGAACAACCGCAACAACGAGATCAATATCATCTCCATCCCGCGGGATATGCGCGTGGAGATACCGGGCCGGGGCAAGGACAAGATCAACCACGCCTATGTCTTTGGGGGCGTGGCCCTGACCCGGGAAGTGGTGGAGAGGTTCCTGGGGATTAAGGTAGATTATTATATGACCACGGAATTCGAGGGGTTTAAAAATATCATCGACCTTCTGGGCGGTATCGAGCTGGAAGTGGAGAGCAAGATGCGCTACTACGGCATTGACGTGACCATTGAGCTGGATCCGGGGCTGCAGCGGCTAGACGGGGAGAAAGCCCTGCAATATGTCCGCTTCCGCAATGACGGGGAAGGGGACTTAGGGAGGGTGCGCCGGCAGCAGAAATTCCTCAAAGCGCTGCTGGAGGAGCTTATTGCTTTGCGCAATGTGCTGAAATTTCACCGTATCCTGCCCGAGCTGGTCCAGAATATGAAGACGGATCTGGAGCTGGGACAGGCCATCCTGCTGGCCAACAGGTTAAAGGGCGTGGATATAGCGGAAATTAACACCTTTACCCTGCCCGGCAGGGTGGGCAGCGTGCAGGGGATCAGTTATGTCCTGCCCCGGGAAGAGGAGATCCGGGAGCTGGTAGAGCGCTATATCAAGGGGAACGTGGACGGGGCTGAAGATGAAAAGGAGCAGTGATGCCGCGGGCGGCCAGGAAACGAATGGACAGGGGCCGGCTGCCCTGTGCCGTCCCGTAGAGATCCTGGGCCTGCCGGTGCACCCCCTGACCATGGAAGGGGCCGTGGCGGCAATATGCCGCGCCTGGCAGGAGGAAAGGGTCTTCCAGGTAATTACGGCCAATGTGGAGATACTTGCGGCCGGGCTGGCAGACGGGGAGGTGGGCCGCCTGATCAGGGAAGGGGAGATGGTCACGGCCGACGGGGCCGGCGTGCTCCTGGCTGCCCGGCTCAGCGGCTTTTCCCTGCCGGAGCGGGTGGCGGGTTATGATCTGCTGCTGGCGGCTTTAAAGGAGGCGGAGCGGCAGGGGGTATCCGTTTTTTTTCTGGGCGCCCGCCCCGAGGTGCTGCAGGCGGCCCTGGCCCGTATCCGCGAGCTTTTTCCCCATCTTCTCCTCTGCGGCAGCCACCACGGTTATTTTCGGGAGGAGGAAGAGGCGGCCATCGCCGCCGAAATAAAGCTGCGGCGGCCGCGGCTCCTTGTTGTGGCCCTGGGCGCGCCGCGGCAGGATAAATGGATCTACCGGCACAAAAGGGAACTGCCTCCCTGCGTGGCCATGGGGGTGGGAGGCAGCCTGGATGTGCTGGCGGGCAAGGCGCGCCGGGCGCCGCGCTGGATGCAAAGGGCGGGCCTGGAATGGCTGTATCGCCTGCTGCGCCAACCCTCCCGCCTGGCTCGCGTCTATGTTATACCTCTTTTCCTCTTCAAGGTGCTAGGTAAACGCCTCGCCGCCGGAAGCCGGGCTTAACAGTTGTCAAAGACATTCCACTTGAGGAGCAGCAGCGAGGCCAGGATTTGCAGCACGCCGATGAGGAAAGGGATGAACTGGAACCCCCCTGTATCTGTAAATACCCTGACCAGCGTCCAGATCCCGATGACGAAGAAGATTATAAAAAGGATATATTGACGGTATTTCTTTGACACTTTATTCACCTTCTTAAAGATATTTTTGTTTACATTCGACATATTTTAGCCCTTTCCTGCTCCTAAAAAGGGGGCGGCTGTGTAGCCGCCCCCTTTTTAGGGATGCTGTCCCGGTTGTTTTAAAGAAGGCGCTCTGCCACCATGTCGCCGACTTCACTGGTGCTGTAGCCCATGCGGCCTGCCGCCAGGCTCTGGATCTTCGTAGCGCAGATCTCCATCACGGCCTTTTCCACGGCGGCGGCAGCAGCCTTTTCCCCGAGGTGTGCCAGCATCATGCCCCCGGCGCAGATGGAGGCCAGGGGGTTGATGACGTTTTGCCCCGCATAGCGCGGAGCGGAACCGCCGATGGGCTCAAACATGGAGGTGCCACGGGGGTTGATATTGCCCCCGGCGGCGATGCCCATGCCGCCCTGGATTATGGCCCCCAGGTCGGTGATAATATCGCCGAACATATTGTCTGTGACGATGACGTCAAACTGCTCCGGGTTTTTGACCATCCACATGCAGATGGCGTCCACATGGGCGTAATCCCGCTCAATATCGGGGTACTCGGCGCCTACTTCATGGAAGGTCCTTTCCCAGAGGTCGAAGGCGTAGGTAAGGACGTTTGTTTTGCCGCAGAGGGTAAGTTTCTTCTTTTTGCCGTACTCCCGGCAGTAGTCAAAGGCGTAGCGCAAGCACCTTTCTACGCCCAGGCGCGTGTTTACCGATTCCTGGACGGCCACCTCAAAGGGCGTGCCTTTGCGCAGGAAGCCGCCGCTGCCCGCGTAGAGGCCCTCCGTATTTTCCCGCACCACGACAAAATCAATATCGTCCGGCCCTTTGTCCTTAAGGGGCGTATCTACGCCGGGGAAGAGCTTGACGGGCCGTAAGTTTATGTACTGGTCCAGCTCAAAGCGGAGCCGCAGGAGGATGCCCTTTTCCAGGATGCCCGGTTTGACTTCAGGATGGCCGATGGCGCCAAGGAAGATGGCGTCGTATTTTTGCAGCTCGGCCACGGCCCCCTCCGGCAGCACTTCTCCCGTTTGCAAGTAATAATCTCCCCCGTAGGGCAGGGTCGTAAAATTAAGGCCGAAGCCGAAGCCCTTTGCCGCGGCCTGCAGGACCTTAACTCCTTCCGCCACCATTTCCGGGCCCGAACCGTCTCCGGGGATGACGGCAATATTGTAAGATTTCATTGCACTGGCCTCCTATTCGTAGCTACTTTTTTTATGTTTTTTTATGCTTAATCTGCTTGTTTCTGTGGCCCCTGTTTTTATCTGTTGGGCTTTTTCCGGCTTTCGGTGCGGCTGTGCCCTGGGTGGAGCCGGTAATGGCCGCCTTCGATGCGGATGGCTTTCCCTTCGATCAAGGCCTGGGCCAGCTTTTGCCGCGCCTGCACAATGATGCGGTGGAAAGTGGGGCGAGAGATACCCATCTGGGCGGCGCAGGCTTCCTGTTCCAGCCCGTCTAAGTCCTTGAGGCGGATCGCTTCCAGCTCTTCAAAGCCTAGGCTGATTTCCTCCAGGTATTTCAAGGGTACGCCGGCCGGTTTGAAAAAAGTGAGCCGGGGCATAAAGGCGATTTTACGCATTTTCGGGGGTCTGGGCATGATTACCACCGCTCCTTTAAGACAAGGGGCATATTTGGGCCTATTGCCGAATATTATACCTGAGAATTGAACGATGGTCAAATATTTCTGGGTTGCGGAAAACCATTTTTTACTACACTTTTTACTCCTGTTGGTGATACAATGGAAAGGAAAAGATGTTAGGCGGAGGCAAAATCTTGCAATTGCTGCGGGGAAACCGGCGTGTTGTCCTGGCGCTGGCCCTTTATTTCGGCTGGCTCCTTTCCTTTCCTTTTTATGGACCTGTCCTGGAGGCTGTGGCTCCGGCCGGGGAGTACAGGGGCTTTTCTTTGCCTGCCGTTTTTATCTTTTTCCATATCCTCTCCTTTTCCTTAGCCGGGCTGTTGCTCAGGCAGGGCGAGTTCTGGAAGGGGCTGATGTGGCTCGGCCTGGGCTTGAGCCTCGTTACGGTGACGGCGCTCCCCTTTGCGCCCCCCGCTGCCTGGCCGTGGGCCCTGGCCGTGCTGGGGGTTGCTGCGGCGCTCTTTACCATGGGCTGGTCCTTCCCCTTTACCTTCTTCCTTGCCATGGGGGAGCGCCTTAAAGTCATGGCTACCGTGATTATCGGGTCCAACCTGATCTATATCGTCCTGAACAATTTATCCCTGTACCTTGCTCCCCTGCCGCTGCTGCTCCTCAGCTCCGTACCCCTCTGGCTTACCCTTTTGCTCCTCTTTTTTTTCCCCCCTGCGGCGGCGCCCGGGCTTTTCCTGCCGGCGCCGGAGAAAGGGGCCAAACCTTTCCCTGCGGCCCTTTTGCTCATCATCTGCCTCTTTGTGGCCGGCCTCTACCTGAGCAGCGGCTTTATGTACAAGGTCATGCAGCCCTACCTTAGTGCTTTTGAATTACCCGACCCCTTGGGCCAGCTCCTTGTCTCTTACCGCTACTTGCCCTATGTCTTTGCCCTTGCCGTTATCTGGTTCTATGGGGAGCGTCTGCAGCGCTATTTCCTAATCTATATGGGCGCCTCTTTGCTGGGGCTGGCCTTTGTCTCCTTTGCCCTGCTCTACCGGAGCGCCGCCGGGGTGCTCCTGACGGCGGTGCTGGCAGAGGCCTCCTTTGCTCTCCTGGATCTCTATATCTGGACGCTGCTCGGCGACCTGGCCTTTATCTACGGCGCTCCTTTCCCATTTTTCGGCTACGCCCTCTCCGCCATGCTTTTAAGTATCCTTTCCGGGGAGCTTATCGGCGCCGAGCTGCTGAAAATCGGCGAGCAGTACCGCCTCGTCACCGCCCTCTTTGCTGCTACGGCCCTCTATTTAACGTACACGGTGATCCCCTGGCTGAGCGGGCGTATGCAAAGGGAGTATGGCAGCCTCCTCGCCGGCAGCACCGGCGGGGCCGAGACGGCGCCCGGCGGCGCTGCCGAAAAAAAAGGCGGGGAGGAGGACGCCGTTCCTGGTGGCGGCGCAGAGCTCCTGGACAGGGCTTTAAACTCCCTTCTCCCCGGGCAAAAACTGACACCCCGGGAGATGGAGATTACCGCCCTGCTGCTCAAGGGCAGGACAAACAGGGAGATCGCCGCCGGGCTTTATATCAGCGAGAATACGCTGAAGACCCATCTTAGGAATATTTACCACAAATTTGGCGTGGGGCAGAAAAAGGAGCTCCTGGAGCTGGTCCGGGGCGAGCAGCCCTCCGGTTGAAAGAATAACGGGATTCCCTTCCAGCTCTAAGCCCGTCCGGGCTTTTTTTTGCCCTGCAGCAAAAATCACCCCCCAGGGGTGATAGACTGCCCGCCCCTTGTACCCTAAACTGGCAGCAGGAGGCAGCGTTTTTCTGCCGGGATAAAGAAGGTGGTGGACTGCGGTAATGAGTAAGGATACCATGGATAAGGAGACGAAGAAGATCCTGGCGGTCACAATCGCTGTAGTAGTGGTGGTAATCGCTGCCATCTTTGTCCTGGCCAGGTAAAGGGAAAGATGAAAGAAGGCTCTCCAGCTGACATAAACTTTAAATCCTAAAAGGGAGCGGTGATCTAAGGTATGCTTTGCTCTCAGCGGTCGTTCTGGCGTCTGTTGCTGCTCATTTTTATTTTTGGCCTGATCTGCTTTAACACGGAGGGCGGCCGCGCCGCAGCCCGTTCCTACAGTTTTCCCAAGCTGGAGATTACGGCGGAAATACGGGAAGACGGCTCTATGGCTGTCACCGAGGAGCGCACCGCCGCCTTCAGCGGCACTTACTCGGGCCTCTACCAGTGGATCTACAAAGAACCGGGCGTGGAGATCGTAGAGGTGAGCGTAGAAGAAAAGGGTAAGCCCTATACCTTTAATCCCGGCGACAGCTACGGACCGCCCGGCACGTACTACCTCAAAGACGAACCGGGCAGGTTGTTTGTGGACTGGAGTTTTAACGCTACGGACGAGGTGCGCACTTTTACCCTGCGTTACCGCGTGCTTAACGCCGTGCAGGTGCATAACGACGTGGCGGAGCTTTATTATAAATTTGTGGGTGACGAGTGGAGCGTAGCCTGCGACGAGGTATCTGTGCGGCTCCTGCTGCCGGAGGGGGCCCGGCGCGAAGAGCTCCGCGCCTGGGGACACGGGCCCCTGTACGGCGAGGTAAGCATCAAAAGCGGGCGGGAGGTCGTCTGGCAGGTAAGCCCCCTGCCGGCCAATACCTTCCTTGAAGGCCGCGTGACCTTTCCCCCTGCCCTTGTCCCCTCCGGCACCCGGCTGACGGGCCGCGAAGCCCTGCCCTCCATCCTGGCCGAAGAAGAAAAATGGGCCGGAGAGGCCAACAGGAGGCGCCTTTTTGCCCGGGCCGCCTGGGTCTTTGCCCTTTTGTGCCTGCTGGGCACGCCCCCCTTTGTCTTCTTTGTCTGGTGGCGCTACGGGAAAGAATACCCCGCTTCTTTTAAAGGGGATTACTACCGGGAGCTGCCGGCCAACTATTCCCCGGCGGAGCTGGCTGTGCTCTGGCACTTTGGGAAGGTTACTCCTGCCGACTTTACGGCAACGCTCCTGGACCTGGCCCGGCGCGGCTACCTGCGCCTGGAGGAATACGTCCCGCCGGCAAAGGGGCTCTTCCGCCGCCGCCGTGTTGACTACCGCGTTGTCAACCTGGGTAAAGGGGAAGCGGTGCTGCCCCACGAGCATGCCGTGATGAAGCTGCTTTTTCAGGACGTGGCCTACAAACAGCCCTCCGTTACTTTCAGCCAGCTGGAGCAGTATGCCAAAAGAAATAAGGCGGCCTTTGCTTCCTTCTGGTCCAAATGGAGCGAAAACTTGCGTCGCCAGGGGGAAAAGGCCGGTTTCTTCGATCAAGAAAGCAAAAAAGGCCGGTTGATCGTGATCCTGACCGGGGTGGCCTTTTTACTCGGGGCCTTTGCCATGATCCTCTTCTCCGCCCTGGGGCTCCTGCCCCCGGAAGATCTGACCTTTTTGGCCTTTGTCCTCTTTATCTGCGCCTTTAGCAGTTTTATTGCCTCCATATTGATGCGCCGCCGTTCCCGCCAGGGTGCGGAGGACTTGACGCGCTGGCGGGCGTTTCGCCGCTTTTTGCTGCATTTTTCGGAGCTGCAGCGGCATGAGATCCCTTCCCTGATCATCTGGGAGCATTATCTGGTTTATGCCGTAACCCTGGGCGTGGCGGCGAAGGTGATCGAGCAGCTGCAGCTTGTCTATCCCGGCCTGCAAGACGGCGACTACCGCTTTGGTTATGGTTGGTACGCCTTCAGCGGCACTGGGCCTGTCAATGCCGCGGTTTTGGCCCGCAGCTTTGAAAGCCTGGTGGCAAATATGCAGAGCAACGTGCAGCAGTCGCTGCGCGTAGCCACGAGCAAGTCTTCTTCCGGTTCCGGCTTCGGCGGCGGCTTTTCCGGCGGCGGTGGCGGCGGCGGTGGCGGCGGCGGTGGCGGCGCCCGTTAAAGCGGCCTGCTCCTTCCTAGAAGTAGGCGAGCTGCAGGCGCCGGGACGGCGCGCAGCTGCTTAAAGCATCATGCCTGAAAGAAGCGGGTGGCGGAAATTAAATTTAAACTGACACCTACACAAGAAACGATCATCGGGCTGAGCCTGATTGTGCTGAGTATCGTCTTTTACCGTTTTCCCCGGACTTACCTGGCAGCGGACGCAATGGCGGTCCTGGCCGCGGTGCTGTGCGGCCGTAAAATCGTGGCCGGGGCCGTGGCCGGGCTGAGCAAGGGCAGGCTCAACGTAGACGAACTGATCAGTATGGCGATCATCGCCTCCTTGATCCTCGGCGAATACCTGGTGGCGGCGGAAGTGGCCTTGATCATGACCGTGGGCGCGTACCTGGAAGAGAGGGCCATGGAGAAAAGCCGCAGGGCCATCGACGAGCTGGCGGCGCTAATCCCCGCCCGGGGGCGCCTGAAAACAGCAGCGGGGGAAAGGCTGGTGGCCCTGAGCGAGCTCCGGCCGGGAGACCTGGTGCTGGTCCAGCCGGGGGAAGAGATCCCCGTTGACGGCAGGGTAAAGGCGGGAAGCTCCCTGGTAAATGAAGGGAAGATTACGGGGGAGACCAGGCTGCAGGGCAAAAAGCCGGGAGATGCGGTTTTTGCCGGCTCCTTAAATTTCGACGGGGTGCTGGAGATTGAAACCCTTAAAGCGGGGACGCACAGCGCCCTGGCCAGGATGGTGGAGCTGACCGGGAAAGCCCTGGAGGAGAAAACACCGACGGTAAGGCTGGCAGACAGGTTTGCCGCCTGGTTTACCCCCCTGGTCCTGAGCCTCACTTTCCTGGTCTATGTTCTCAGCGGGGATATCTTCAGGGCCATTACGGTCCTGGTGGTGGTCTGTCCCTGCACGTTGGTGCTGGCCATCCCTTCGGCGCTGGTCGCTGCCCTGGGCAAAGCGGTGCAAAGCGGCATCCTGCCCAAAGGCGGCGTCTACCTGGAAAGGGCGGCGGAAGTGGACACCCTGATCCTGGATAAAACGGGGACCCTTACTCTGGGCAGCCCGAAAATCAGGGAGATCATCCCCCTTGACGGGTTGGGACCAGACAGCCTTTTAGGCCTGGCTGCCGTCGCCGAGAGGCACTCCGGCCACCCCATTGCCCGGGAGATCCTGGCGGCGGCGGAAAAGAGGCGCCTTGAGCTGCCCGAGCCCGAAGAGAGCAGGCTTATTCCCGGGCACGGCATGTTGGCCAGGTATCAGGGGCAGGAGATCGTTGTGGGCAACGGAGAGCTGCTCCAAAAGGGGGAAAGGAGCTATCAAAATTTAGGGCAGGCCCTGGAGGTTTTAAGGGAACAGGAAAAACTGGGCCGGACCTCTTTCTTTGTCGCCGTGGATCAAGAAGTTAAAGGAGTTATCGCCTTGGAAGACGCCCTGCGGGAGGATACGCTAAAGAGCATAGAGCTGCTGCGGAAACTTATCCCCCGGCTCCTTTTGCTTACCGGCGACAACTACCAGGCGGCGTACCGGGTGGCCGGAGCCACCGGGATCCTGGAATTTAAGGCCAAGATGCTGCCCGAGGATAAAGTAAACTTGCTGCATGAACTGAAGGGTCAGGGAAGGACTGTAGCTGCCGTGGGGGACGGCATCAACGACGCGCCCCTTTTGGCCGGCGCCGATGTGGGCATCGCTATGGGGGATCTCGCTGCGGGCCTTACCCTGGAGGCCGGTTCCGTAATCCTGGTTAGCGGCGAGCTAACGAAGCTCCCCCTCTTTTTCCGGCTGGCAAAGGCTACCAGGGCGGTGATCCGGCAGAATATCGTGATCTTTGCCCTTATTTATAACTTTATTTCTTTCTACCTGGCCGCAGCGGGCTATTTAACGCCCCTGGGAGGCGCCGTGGTGCACAATATCGGCTCGACCATGGTGGTGCTTAATTCCCTGCGGCTGCTCAGATTCAGATAATTTTGAGGCCAAAAGGAGGGACCAAAATGAATTTTGAGGAAGCAGGCCAGCGTTATGTTGCTTTAAGGGAAAAATTTGATGGCGGCGCCATCTCCCGGGAGGAGTTTGTGCGCGCCGTGGGGGAGCTGGTGGTCACGGCTCCCGAGGGCAAAAGGTGGGCCCTTGACCCCTTTGCCGCGACCTGGGTGGAGGTGCCGCCAGGCGGGAAAAAAGGAGCCCCTTCCCGGGCGGCAGCGGCGCCGGCGGAACCCCAGAACCTGCTGCAGCTTCTCGTTTTCCTGGGGAAAGGGGTGGTCAAAAACCTGCCCCGCATGCTCCTGATCGGCCTGCTCATGGGCGTGCTCACTTGGGTGGCCCATACGTACATCATCGCCAAGATCAATGACGGCCTCATGTACAACGCCGCCAGAGTCGCTGTCAACTCCGTGGTCCACCTGCAGAAGACCCATTTCCCCGGCGTTAACCTCTTCTGGGGGCTTTTGTCCTATTTCCTTACCAGCTTTTTCCTGCGCGCCCTCTCCCAGGGGCCAAAGAATTGGCTGAAGAGTATCACGCAGCTGCCTGAAAGTATCAAGCAGTCTGTGCTGCGGGACAAAGACCGGGGCCAGTTGGTGGTCCTGGCCGGTGTTTGCGGCGCTCTGGTGCTGATGCTCTTCTTCAGGAATTTTATGCTCAGCTGGGTCCTGGCCATCGGCACGCTTTTGCTTCTGACCGCCCGCCATGCCAGCCTGGAAGCCCTTGTGCTGAAGACGGCGCTGCTGGATCTGCAGCGGCTGGCCAAACGCAGCTTTGTCCCCCGGGGAGAAGAGTACAACAGCGTTTTTCTCTTCCTCGTGGGCTGCTGCGCCGGCTTTTTCCTGGTGGGGCTTTTCAAAGCGAAGGTTTCTGTGACCTTAATCGGCCTCATCCTGGTGGCGGCGTACTTTGTTTTTCAATACCAGCAAGGGCAAAAATCGAGGGCTGCTTTTATTATTTTTATTGCCGGCAGCGCCCTTTTGCTCTACGAGGCCGCCGTCTTTGCCTGGTGCGAAGGGGCGGCCCTCAGCCAGGTGGGGGGCAACTGGATTGCCTGGTGGGGCATGAACAACGCCGATCTGGTCAGGGAGCTGGGGCTGACGCCGGCAGGGTTTTCTTTTGCCGGCGGCGTCCTGGGAGCGGCGGCGGCAAACCTGACGCCCCTTTTGCCCACCATGTTCCCTTCCCTGACGGCGGAGGTGCCTCCCGGGGCCGAGCTGGAGAGCGGTTACGACGGCCCTGCAGAGGAATGGCCCGCTGAGCCTTATACGCCGGAAGAACCTGAAGGCGGCGCGCCGGAGGAGTATGAGCCGGAAGAACCGGAAGAACCGGAGAAACCGGAAGAACCGGAAGAGCCCGAGGAGCAGCAGGAAGAGCCGGAAGAGCCGGAAGAACCGGAAGAGCCGGAAGAACCGGAGGAAGCGGAAGAGCCCGAGGAACCAGAAGAGCCCGAGGAACCAGAAGAGCCCGAGGAACCAGAAGAGCCCGAGGAAGCGGAAGAGCCCGAGGAACCAGAAGAACCGGAGGAAGCGGAAGAGCCGGAAGAGCTGGAAGAGCAGCAGGAAGCGGGCGGCGGTGGCGGTAAGTTCGGCGAGGATAAGGGCTGGCTGGAGCAGCTCGGCGATCTTCTGGAAGCAAATGCGGAAACGGCGGAATGGATTAAAGACGTATATACCAATTTTATTGACTTTGCGGAACATGGCATCATCGCAGAGATCAACAAAAACCGGGAGGCCATCTTTAAAGCCCTGAATATGAAGGACCCCCTTGAGCACGCCTACTGGACCAGTCGGGGAGTAGACGTATCGCGGGTTAAGCTCCATGATAATATCAAAAGCCTGGGCAATGCCCTCTGGTACTTCGACGTCCTGAACGACACTCTGAAAAATGTAGGGGGAGGCGACTCATACCTGGACGGCTTCCTCAAGTCGGTGGGGAGCAATTACCTGGGCTGGGCCGTGGGCGAAACCGCCGCCGGTCCCACCGTGGCTCTCTATGAAGCGGCCAACTGGCTGCTCTTTGGCGGCTCAGAGGTAAAAGACATTGTCAACCACGTCAACACGCTAAAAGAAGGCAGCAATATGCTCTATGATAAGATGAAGGATATGATCAACGGCACCGACGAAGCCACAAAACGGCTGGAAAGCGGGCATTACGGGCGCAACCTGCAGAACCTGCACCACGGCACGGAGATCCTGGCCGAATGGACCTATAATGAGGGGCAGATGGCCAAGGACATCAGCGATGTGGTGACGGACAACGACTTTTATCAGAACATGCGCGATACCAACAGTGAGCTCTGGAAGCCGAAGGAAGATGCCTGGAAGTTGAAGCGGGGCGTGCTCTGGCTGGGCGAGAAAGCCTTTGAAGGCTGGATCAACATCGCCGAAGCCACAAAGGACACGGCCCAGTATCTCGGTGAAAAATCAACCCGGTGGTTTTAAGGCCACTGTGGAAAAAAGAGGTGACTAAAGATGCCGACCCTGGTGTTATCTTTCGCTGAGCTCATGTTCCTGGCCGCGCTGGCCCCGCAGCGCCCCGCCCATACTTTTCCGCTGCAGCACCTGCTGGGCCGGGAAAAGGTCCTGGCCCCGGCAGAAATCAAAAAAATACATGACCATTTTTTGCAGGAGGGCCTGCTCTGGCAGGATAAGGACGGCGTACCCTACCTTAACGGGGAGCTGGCCGTTGTCTTTAGCATTTTGAACGATCCGGAGGAGGTTTTGCACCTGCGGGCCTTTGCCCGCCCGGAGACGCCCCGCTATATCCTCTGCGCCCGCAAAGGGCGCTGGATCGTTGTCGCCTGCGGCAGGGACGACAGCTTCTTTGCCGTGACCTACCTTTACAGCCTCAAGGACTGCGCCAGGTGGTTCAGCTTTGACCTGCTTGGTCGGGAAGAATTTGCCGGACCTTATTTCCCGGAACAGGAGATCTGCCTGACCTCCTTTGAACTTGCTCTCCTTGCCGTGCTGCAGGGAATTTACAAAGGGCGGGTGGAGCAAAAAGGCTCTCCCCTGGAAGAGGCAGAGCTGCAGGTGGCCTGGGAAGCGCTCTTAAGCCCGGAAAGCTGGGTTAACGCCCAGCGGGTCCTGCCCTATGAGCTGGATGCGGGGAAATTTGCCGGCCTCTTCAGGGACCGTGACGCTGTCCGGGCCGCGGCGGAAAGCCTGGCGCAAAAACAGATCCTGGAGACAGGAGCGGGAGGGGCCGCCTTTACGCTCCTGGCCAGGACCATCTTCGATCCGGGAAAGGTTATGAACATGTTTATTTGCACCAAGCCCGGCCTGGTTAACCGGTATAAGACGCTGCAGGTTTATCGGGAGGGCTGGTTGATACTGCGCCCCCTCTACCAGGAGCGGGGCCAGGTAGGGCTGCAGCTTTTGCCTGGCAGCGTCTCCGGGGAAGAAATTTTTTACCGCCTCCGGACCTTTGAGCGGGTTGCCCTGGCGGCTGGAGCGGCGGCACCGGCTGAGGCGGCGCCTGCCGGAGCCGGAGCAGCGGCGTCTACCGGGACGGCAAGGGGGACAGGAGAAAGAGGCCCGGCGCCGGCACCAGGTGTTCCCCCCGCCCGGGAGGAAGGCTGGTACCTTTACCAGCAGGAGCAGCAGTACGGCCCCTACAGCTGGCAGCAGCTCCGGCAGTTTGCCCGGGAAGGCCGGCTGGGAGCGGAGACGCTGCTCTGGCACGAAGAGCTGGGGGAATGGCAGCAGGCGGCCGGGGTGGAAGGTTTATTCCAGTAAGGGGGAGGGGAGCGTAAATGGACGGTGGAGCGTTATGGCGCTGCGGGCAGTGCGATGCCCCGCTGCAGAGGGGGGACCGTTTTTGCCCGGGCTGCGGAAGCCCGCTCCCTCTGGCGGCAGCTGCTGCGGCGGCGCCGGAGGGGGAGCTTGTCTGGGAAACGGAGCTTACCCTTTTAAACAACCCCCTGATCCTCAAGCAGACGGTCCTGGTCGTTGGCGGCGCCGGTTTGTTCATGGCCCTGCTCCTGAGCTTTATCCTGGCCCTGTCGGGGGACTATGGCGACATCCCCAGGATCTGGTTGATCGCCCTTTGCACTACCTTGGGGCTGGGGCTCCTGCTCTTGTTTGTTATGCTGCTTTTTTTCCGCAACCGCATGGCGGTGCGCTTTACGGTAAATGCCAAGGGGGTGCTGTGGGAAACCATCGACAGGCGGGCCCGGGCGGCGGGGCGCCTGGCCATCCTGGTCGGCCTCCTGGGACGCCGTCCCGGGACGGCCGGTGCCGGGGCCTTGGCGGTGGCCCGGGAGAAGGAATTTGTGCGTTGGCAAGATTTGCGTGCCGTGACATATGACGAGAAACGCCTCCTGCTTACCCTGCGCAACAGCTGGCGCCCGGTGATGCTGGTGTCCTGCCTGCCGCAGAACTATAAACAGGTCGCGGCCTATATACGGGGAAAGGTTGTCCCCGCCGCTGGGGCCGCTTCCGCTTCCGGAGGCAGAGAGAATCCCCTGCTGAGGGGCCTGCGGCGTACGCTCCTGGTCAGCCTGGCGGCGGCGCCTACCTTTGTCCTCTCCTCTTATCCCTTTGAGCTGGATATCTTCCTGCCCCTGCTCCTGTTTTTGTTTGCCCTGGCCACCGTCTGGTTGGTGCCCCTTTTCGGCTGGGTGGTAATAGGCTGTGCCGTCGTCCTGGCCCTGCAGATTGCCGGGGTCGTCTTTGTGGAATTAGGCTACCTGGACGGCGTAGAATTAACGGCCATCTTAGTCTCTTATGCGGGTCTGGCCTACCTCGTTTGGTTTTCCTGGGCTTCTCTGCGGGGGAAGGTCCGCTCGGCGTTGATGGAAAATTGAGGCCGGGGTTAAGGGGTGAGATTGTGGCCCCTTTTATAAGCCGCCGCGGGAAGACCCGCCTCCTTCGGGGGGCGGGATGAAAGCGGCGGTCGGGTTAAAAAGTAAAAGCCAGGTTGTTTTTTCTGTCTGCGTGTAGTGTACTTAACTTGCCATGAAAACCAAAAAGACCAGGTATGCTCATTACAACATAAACTATCACTTCGTCTAGACACTGAAGTACCGCCGCAAGATTTTGGTGGGTCCAGTTGCCGAGGAGCTGGAACGGCTGATGCGGAAGGCCTGTGATAAAAGAGAGGTAGAAGTGCTCGGCCTTTCCACCCAGCCCGTACACTTGTTTGTTTTAGCTCTTTTCGCTACCTGCGCCAGAAATTTCCAGAGTTGAGCAAACAGACGGGGTCGCGGCTCTGGGCTAGAACGTATTACGCAGAATGCCAAGATGAGTAGGTCAACCGCCCACGACCTCCCGGTTTGCGGGATAATCTGATCAGAATTGTTAAGGATGGACGATCGCTATGCGTGTTCTCCGGGGCTACAAATTCAAACTGAAAACCACGCCCGAGCTG
>CALJJZ010000032.1 GCA_937973635.1 uncultured Bacillota bacterium
TATTATACCGCTTAAGAGACAAAAATACCACTGTTAAAAACAGCGTCCTTTTTATTTGTTTTTACCTAAAGAAGTTCATGGGGTCCTGCCGCTCCCCGTCCACCCTCACTTCAAAATGGAGGTGCGGCCCTGTGCTGATCCCTGTAGAGCCCACAATAGCAATGGGTTCGCCGCGGACCACTACCTGTTTCGGAGAAACAAGGAGGGCATGGCAGTGGGCATAGAGAGTGGTCAGGCTTTTACCGTTCTCCATGTTGCCGTGATCGATGATCACTGTCCGGCCGTAACCCCCTTCTGTGCCGGCTACAAGGACCACGCCGTGGTCCGCTGCCAGGATATGCACGGGGTTGCCGTTGTAGAAACGGGAGCCAGGCCAGCGGGAATGGGGGATCCCGATATCGATCCCGCCGTGGAAGACTCCAGGGCGTCTGGTGATGGGATGGGTCCGGTAACCAAAGGGAGAGGTAATATTGCCTGTCCCAAATTCAGCCATGGGCCAGAGCAGCCGGCCTGAAGGCCTGAACTGGGCAGAGAGGCGGCGCATCTCTTCCTGCAGCCGCTTGATCTTCTCTTCAACCCGTTTGACTTCTTCTTCAAGTTCACGGATCGCCCTCTCCTGGGCTTCAATGGCCTGCATTACTTCTTCCAGGACTTTTTCCCGGTCAGCGGTTTGCCGTTTTAATTCCTCCTGCCTCTGTACACGCTGGCGCCGCATCGCCTGCAGTTCCTCTTTCTGCACCTCCAGCTCTTCCTTTTGTTCCTGGACCATCGTCCTGTGGGCAAAGGCTTCTTCCAAGAGCAGGAGATCAAATTCGGCAATAAGCTTGAGGTCGTGCAGCCTGGTCAAAAACTCAGCGAAGCTATAGGCATTAAAGAGCACATCCAGGTAGCCGGTCTCGCCGTTTTCATAGATGGCGCGCAGCCGCAGGCGCAAAAGCTCATCCCGCTGTGCCACCAGGGCCTCCGCCTCGGCCAGCTCCGCTTCTTTCTCCTCAATGGCAAGCTCCGTCTTTTCTATATCTTTATCCAAAAGGCCGATTTCACGGTTTAATTTTTCAATGTTGTTCTCCAGTTTTCTGAGCTCGCTGAGCAGGCGCTTCTCTTCGTTCTGGTAGCCGGCCAGCTCCCTTTCCCGGGCCTCCATGTTCCTTTGCATCTGGGAGAGCTCTTCCTGGCTCTGCCCTATTTCCCGTTCCTTTTGCTGCAGTGTATTGGCATAGCCGGGTAAAACCAGCGTGGCTGCCAGCAGAGACGCCAGCAGAATGACCGCGATGTTTTTCAGGGCCTTGTCCCCCGTCACAGGTTTCCACCCTCCTTAAAGCTTCCCCTTTTTTTACTCTACACTTTCAGAAAACGCCGCACCGAGATGGCGCTGCCCAGGACTCCCAGGGTTATCCCCAGAAAGGCCAGCACCCTGATTAGTTCCTCCATTATCTCTTCTACGGGGATGAGGGAGAGAAAAAAAATGTTCCCCTGCACCCACCTGTGGGCCGCTCCGTAACTGTAAAAGATAATCACCAGGGGTACCACCGCCCCCACCAGACCCAGGATCAGCCCTTCAAAGATAAAGGGCCAGCGGATAAACCAGTCGGTGGCTCCCACATACTTCATGATCATGATCTCTTTGCGCCGGATAAAAACCGTAAGTCTGATCGTATGGGAGATAAGGAATACGGCTGTAAGGGCCAGGCCGACCATAAAAGCAAAACCGATCCAGCGCACCACCCCGGTAAACTGGAAAAGGGGCTCCACGATACCGCTGCCGTAATCCACGTAACCGACCCCCGGCAGCTCCATTATTTCACGGGCAACGCGGGGGATATCCTCGGGCACCCTGGTACGCAGCTCATACGAATCCCGTAAAGGGTTCTTGTCTTTCTCCTCATAGCCCTCCAGGAGGAAGGCCCGGTCGCCCATCTGCCGCTTGAGGCGCTCCATGGCCTCTTCCTTGCTGATATAACGGACCTCTTCCAGCTCGGGATGGGTCACCAAGGCGCGCTGCAGCTGGCTGCGTATCCCCTCCCCGGCCTTTTCGTCGATATACACGACGATCTGGACCTGCTCCTTGATATCTTCCGTCAGCAGGGACACATTATAATTAACCACCATAAAGCTGCCCAGGATCAAAAGGGTAATGGAAACCACCGCAATAGAGGCAATACTCATCCAGCCATGGCGGACAATATTTTTCAGCGCCTCCCCAAAGAAAAACAAGAGGCTCCTAACGTGCATTAAGGTATACTCCTCTCTCCTGGTCGCTGATGATCCGCCCCTGATCCAGGAGAATTACCCTCTTTTGCAGCCGGTCCACCAGCTCCCGCGCATGGGTAGCCACGATTACCGTCGTCCCCCGGATATTGATCTCCTGCAGCAGGTTGAGGATCTCCATGGCTGTCACCGGGTCGAGGTTCCCCGTAGGCTCGTCCGCAATGACCATGGCCGGCCTGTTGATGATGGCCCGGGCCACGCAAACGCGCTGCTGTTCGCCGCCTGAAAGCTCGTCCGGCCTCTTAAAGGCCTTATCTTTTAAACCCACCAGTTCAAGGGTAAGGGGCACCCGTTTACGTATTTCACGCACGGGCGCCCCTGTAACACGCATGGAAAAAGCTACATTTTCATAGACATTGCGGTCCTGCAGGAGGCGAAAATCTTGAAAGACCATGCCTATGTTGCGCCGGAGGTAGGGAATTTCCCTGTTTTTCAGGCGAGCCAGATCCCGGCCAAAAATCTTGATATGGCCCCGGGAAGGTCTGACCTCGCGCAAAAACAGCTTTAACAGTGTGGACTTGCCGGCCCCGCTGGCGCCTACGATAAAGACAAACTCGCCCCGGTCAATAACCAGGTTGATATCCCGCAAAGCGACCATCTCATCGCCATATTGATGGTAAAGATGATATATTTCGATCATGCAGACAGATCCTCCGGTTCCTCTCTTAATTTTCTTCTATTCGACAAGAAACCGGAGAATCCTCTTTAGAAAAAGGGAATATTAAGGATATTTAACATTTTTTTGGTTAGTTTACCTGCCCTTTACTATTTTTTAAGCCAGGGCATCATGGCACGCAGTTCTACCCCAACCTTTTCGATGAGGTGTTCCGCCTCTTTGCGGCGCAAGGCGGTAAAACGGGGACGGTTCATACGAAATTCCGTAATACATTCAGCAGCAAAGGTCCCCTCCTGCACTTCCTGCAGGATTTTCTTCAGTTCCGCCCGCACCCGCTCGTCGATGATGCGCGGCCCGCGGGTCAGGTCCCCGTATTCGGCCACATCACTGACAGAGTAGCGCATAAAGGAGAGCCCCCCCTCGTACATCAGGTCCACGATCAGCTTTAATTCATGCAGGCATTCAAAATACGCTATTTCCGGCTGGTAACCCGCCTCCACCAGCGTGTCGAATCCTGCTTTGACCAGGGCTGTAACCCCGCCGCAGAGCACGGCCTGCTCGCCAAAAAGGTCCGTTTCCGTCTCCTCCTGGAAAGTTGTCTGGATTACGCCGGCTCTGGTACAGCCAAGACCCCGGGCATAGGCCAGAGCCCGGGCGAGGCAGCGGCCCGTAGCGTCCTGGTGCACCGCTACCAGGGCGGGGACACCGTTGCCCTGCTCATACATGCGCCGCACAAGGTGGCCGGGGCTCTTGGGGGCAACCATAAATACGTCCACGTCCGGCGGCGCCACTACCTGATTAAAGACAATATTAAAGCCGTGAGCCACGGCCAGGGCCTTGCCTTTGCTAAGGTGGGGCAGGATCTCCTCCCGGTAGACAGCAGGCTGGTCATTGTCGCCGATGAGGATCATGATTACCTGGGCTTCTGCCGCCGCTTCAGCCACCGTTTTCACGGTGAGGCCGTCTTTTATCGCCTGTTCCCAGTTCCTGCTCCCGGGCAGATCGGCCACCACCACGCTCAGGCCGCTCTCCTTTAAGTTTTGCGCGTGGGCATGGCCCTGGCTACCATAACCCACCACGGCGATCTTTTCTCCTTTTAACTGGGAAAGATCCGCATCTTTGTCATAATAGATAACCGCCATTTTTTGCGCCCGGCCCTGCTTTTTAAGGCAGTGCAGCTGCCGGGCCTCCACCTCCTGTATTTTTTATTTACCTTCAAGGCTGGAAACATCCTGGGATCTTCGACATTGTTTTGCCGATACCTGCTAGCAAGCCTTATTTTTACCCCGCTGGGCTTTCAAGCCTTGCCTTTCCTTTCCACGGCCCGCCTGGCCGACGCCAGAAGATCCTGGGCAGTGAGGCCGTACTTTTGCATCAGCTCTTCAGGCGTGCCGGACTGACCGAAAGTATCACGGACGCCGACACGCAGCACAGGGACCGGGCAGTTTTCTCCCAGCAGCTCTGCCACTGCGCCGCCAAGGCCGCCGTAAATGCTGTGTTCCTCCGCTGTGACCACCGCGCCCGTGCGCGCCGCCTGCTCCAGCAAGAGCTCGCCGTCCAAGGGCTTAATGGTATGTATATTTAATACAGCCGCCTCCAGGCCCTCTGCCTGCAACAACGCCGCCGTCTCCAGGGCAACGCCTACCATAATGCCCGTGGCCACCAGGGTCAGATCACGCCCCGGGCGCAGCAGCTGTCCTTTGCCTAGGTGAAAAGGCTGTTCCGGGGGGATGACGGCAGGCACTTTGGGCCTGCCCAGGCGCAGATACACGGGCCCGTCATAGGCAGCGACGGCCGCTACGGCCTGGGCCGTCTGGTGGGCATCGGCGGGCACAACCACGGTCATATTGGGCAGCACGCGCATCAGGGCAATATCCTCCAGGGCCTGATGGGAGGCACCGTCCTCACCTACGGTAACCCCCGTATGGGTGGCCACAATTTTTACATTGAGGCGCGGATAAGCAATGGAATTGCGGATCTGATCGTAAGCCCTGCCCGTGGCAAAGACGCCAAAAGTACTGGCAAAGGGGATATAGCCGCTTGCCGCCAGGCCCGCAGCCGTACCCATCATATCGGCCTCAGCAATCCCCAGGTTGAAGAAGCGCAAGGGAAATTCGGCGGCAAACAGGGACGTGCGGGTGGATTTGGAGAGGTCCGCATCCAGGACCACCACGTCGTTACGGCGCCGCCCCAGCTCCAGCAAGGCCTGGCCGTATGCTTCCCGTGTTGCTTTTTGCTCCTGCATAACTTTCACCTCGTTATCGTCTACTCCAGGGCAGCCAGGGCCCGGGCCAGCTCCTCCCGGTTGGGCGCCGTGCCGTGCCACTCCACTCTGTTTTCCATGAACGGCACCCCTTTCCCCTTGATCGTCCTGGCAATAATCATGGTCGGTGCGCCCCGGTTGGCCCGGGCCCGGTACACCGCCTCCAGCAGTGCAGAAAAATCGTGCCCGTCGCACTCCAGCACATGCCAGCCAAAAGCCCTCCACTTGGCGGCCAGGGGTTCGAGGGTCTTGATCTCCCGCACCCAGCCATCAATCTGCAGGCCGTTATAGTCAAGAAAGGCCGTTAAGTTATCAAGGCGGTAATGGGCCGAAGTCATGGCCGCCTCCCAGACCTGCCCCTCCTGGATCTCCCCGTCACCCAGCACGGCATAAATACGGCGCGGCGAACCGTCCAGGCGCGCCGCCAAGGCCATGCCGTTGGCAGCGGAGAGGCCCTGACCTAGGGAGCCGGTGCTAAAATCCACACCCGGGGTTTTACGCATATCCGGATGCCCCTGCAGAGGGGAATCGATCTTGCGGAACTGCTCCAGGTATGCTGACGGGAAAAAGCCCCGGTCTGCCAGAACGGCATAGAGGGCAGGGCAGGCATGTCCTTTGCTGAAAACAAGCCGGTCCCGTTCCCGGTCGGCGTGGTTGAGGGGGTCCACGCGCATTACTTTGTAATAAAGGAGAACCAAAATGTCAATAACTGAGAGGGCCCCGCCGGGATGCCCGGAAGCAGCATTATACACCATGCGGAGAATATCCCGGCGTAAGCTGACGGCTTTGCTGCTGAGCAGCTCCAGATCTGTCTGCGAAAGTAGGTTCAACTTCTTTCCTCCTTCAGGGGAATCCAGGGGCGACGCTCCTGTTTTCCCTTTGCTCAAGCATCAGATGCGCCGGAACCCTTCCCCATGCACCTCGCCCACATTGGTAACAATAACAAAGGCATGGGGATCCATTTCCCGCACGATCTTTTTAAGCTGGGTCACCTGGGACTGGGCGAAGACACAGAGGATCAGCTGCCGCTCCTCACCTGTATAGGCGCCCCGCCCCTCCAGAAAGGTGGCGCCCCTGTCCAGCTCGCTCATAATGCGCGCCGCAATCCTTTCTTTTTCCCCCGTAATGATCAGGGCCGCTTTGGATAAACCAAAACCCTCCTGCACAATATCCACGGCTCTGGCGCTAACCAGCAGGGCCAGCAGGGCGAAAAGGGCCACCTCAGCATTAAAGATAAAACCGGAAACAAGGATAATCAACAGGTCAGCCGCAACCAGGCTTTGTCCACTGCTAAAGCCAAAGAAATGGTTAATCAAGAGCGCCCCCAGGGAAGTACCTCCCGTAGAACCCTGGAAACGAAAGACCAGCCCCAGGCCGATACCCGAGATTATGCCCCCGAACACGGAAGCAAGGAGCAGGTCGGTGGTCACAGCCGGCAATGCCTCAAAGAGCACCAGAAAGAGGGGGAAGATAAAAGAGCCGAGCAGGCTGTGGGCCACCACGCGCCAGCCCAGGAACCGCCACGTAAGGAGAAAGAGAGGGAGATTGACCAAAAGCACGGTCAGACCCACGGGCAGCTGGTAAAGATGATAAAAGATAATGCCCAGCCCGCTGGCTCCCCCTGCGGCAATCCTGTTGGGGATAAGAAACAGGGCCAAGCCTGCCGCCAGGATTGCCGTGCCGGCAGTAATGCCGGCCAGATTCCAGAGGTGTTGTTTCCACCACTTCATCCTGCCGGTCCCTGCGCCCCTGTTCAAGACTTCTCCCTGACCTCCTGCCGCGAGAGGTAATAAAGGTAGGCCTCCAAAAACTGGTCGATCTCCCCGTCCATCACCGCCTCGATATTGCCCGTTTCCATACCGGTACGGTGGTCCTTGACCAGCGAATACGGGTGAAAAACATAGGTGCGGATCTGGCTGCCCCAGGCGATCTCTTTCTGTTCGCCCCGCAACGCAGCCAGGGCCTCCCGCTGCTGCTGCAGGGCTCGATCCGCAAGTTTGGCCAGTAAAATGCGCATGGCCCTTTCTTTATTACTATGTTGTGAACGCTCATTCTGGCACTGCACCACCAGGCCGGTGGGCAGGTGGGTAATGCGTACCGCCGAATCGGTGGTGTTCACATGCTGCCCCCCCGCCCCCTGGGAGCGGAAGGTATCGATGCGCAGGTCATCGGCGTCCACGACGACGTCCACCCCTTCCTCCACCTCCGGCAGCACGTCCACCGAGGCAAAGGAGGTATGCCTCCTGCCCCCTGCATCAAAGGGGGAGATACGGATAAGCCTGTGTACACCCCTCTCCGCCTGCAGGTAGCCATAGGCTTTTTCCCCCTGCACCAGTAAAGTTACACTTTTAAGCCCCGCTTCTTCTCCGGGGAGGTAATCAAGGAGCTCCACTTTATATCCTTTCTCCTCGGCCCACCGCGTATACATGCGCAGGAGCATCTCCGCCCAGTCCTGGGCTTCCAATCCTCCGGCGCCGGGGTGGATCGCCAGGATGGCATTCTTTTCATCATAGGGCCCGCTGAAAAGGAGTTTGAGCTCTTCCTGCTGCAGGATGTGCTCAACCTGCCGGCAGGACAATTCCGCTTCCGCCAGCAGCTCCTGCGCTTCTGTTTCGTCTGCTTCTTCGGCGCAAAGCTGCAGCAGGAGTTCCCATTCTTCCATGAGGGTACAGACATGCGTATAGCTGTTCAGCCTGTTTTTCAGCCTGCCCATCTCCTGCATCATTTTCTGTGCTTTTTCGCCGTTGCTCCAGAAATCGGGACGGTTTGCCTCTGTTTCGATCTCCCGCACCTGCTTCTCCAGGCCTTCCGGGTCAAAGGGATTTCCCCCAGTCCTGCAAGCGTTTTTTCTGCCGTTCCAGTTGCTCCTTCAGCTCACTTAACAACATCGGTCTAAAACCTCCCGGCCAAAATTCCTCTAATGATCCCTGCCGCAGCATTTTTTATATTTCTTGCCGCTGCCGCAGGGGCAGGGCTCGTTGCGGCCGATCTTCTGCACCGTTACGGGCGTCCCCCGGGGGTGCCTACCCGGGCCTTCCTGCTTCGCTTCCCCCAGGGCGCCCCCATCCTGGGGCTTAAAAGCCTGCAGCGGCACGGCGGCCTGTTTACGCTCCGGGATCTTGCCCACCTGCACGTGGAAAAGCAGCCGCACCACATCCTGCTTGATGGCACGGATCATCTCCTGGAACATCTCGTAAGATTCACGCTGGTATTCCACCAGGGGATCTTGCTGCCCGTAACCGCGCAACCCAACCCCCTGGCGCAGCTCGTGCATCTCATCGATGTGGTTCATCCATTTTTCATCCACGGTGCGCAGCAGCACTACCCTCTCCAGCTCGGCCAGCATCTCCGCCCCCAGCTCGGCTTCACGCTCTTTATAAAGGCGGTGGGCCAGCTCCAGGATCTTCTCCCTTATCTCCTCCCGCTCCAGCTCCTGCAGTTCCGCTTCCGGCAGCGCCGCGGCGGGCAGGAAGAGGCGCTGCAGGTAATGGCGCAGCCCTTGCAGGTCCCAATCTTCCTCCTCCAGTTTTGGGTCTACGTAGCGGTCCAGGGCCTCATTAACCACGTCGTTGATCATCTCTAAAATATGGGTACGGAGGTTTTCCCCCTCCAGCACCTGGCGCCGCTGCCGGTAGATGACCTCCCGCTGCATGTTCAGCACGTCGTCATATTGCAGGATATGCTTGCGGATTTCAAAGTTGCGCCCTTCCACTTTCTTCTGGGCGCTTTCTATGGCCCTGCTGATAAGGGGGTGCTCCAGGGGCACATCTTCTTCCATGCCCAGCCGCTCCATGAGGGTACGGGTATTATCGGAACCAAAGAGGCGCATCAGGTCGTCTTCCAGGGAAACGAAAAAACGGGAGGAGCCGGGGTCACCCTGGCGTCCGGAACGCCCGCGCAGCTGGTTGTCGATGCGCCGGGACTCGTGGCGTTCCGTGCCCACAATATGCAGGCCGCCCAGCTTTACCACAGTATCATGGCGCTGGCGCCAGCTTTCTTTAAGGGCGGCCCTGCGCTTTTCTTTTTCCGTCTCCGTCAGCCCTTCCTCCAGGCGTACCTGCTCCAGCTCCCGCTCCAGGTTGCCGCCAAGGACTATATCCGTGCCCCGACCCGCCATATTGGTGGCGATGGTAACAGCACCCTGCTGGCCGGCCTGGGCAATGATCTCCGCTTCTTTTTCATGATGTTTGGCATTGAGGACATGGTGCCGGATCCCGCGGCGGGACAGCATGGCGCTCAGCTCTTCCGATTTCTCGATGGAGATGGTCCCCACCAGGACCGGCTGCCCCGCTGCATGGCGCGCGGCGATCTCCTCCACCACGGCATTGAGCTTGCCCCTGGCCGTGCGGTAAACGGCATCGGGATAATCCTCCCGGATCATGGGCTTGTTGGTGGGGATAACCACCACGTCCATGCCGTAAATTTTGCGGAATTCTTCCTCCTCCGTTGCTGCCGTGCCCGTCATCCCCGCCAGCTTTTCGTACATGCGGAAGTAGTTCTGAAAGGTAATGGAAGCCAGCGTCCTGCTCTCCCGGGCCACTCTCACCTTTTCCTTGGCTTCAATGGCCTGGTGCAGGCCGTCGCTGTAACGGCGGCCAAACATGAGGCGGCCGGTAAACTCGTCCACGATCACCACTTCCCCGTCTTTGACCACGTAGTCTCGGTCCCTTTTCATCAGGGCATGGGCCTTGATGGCCTGGCGGAAGTAGTTATGCAGATCCAGGTCGTCGGAGAGGTTGGTGATATTGAGCATCTTCTCCGCCAGGGCGAAACCTTCCTCCGTAGGGTCCACGGTATGGGCTTTTTCGTCCACCTCATAATGGACCCCCCGTTTCAGGCGGGGGATAATGCGGTCAAATTTCTCGTACCACTCGGAGGGCTTCTCCACGGCGCCGGAGATAATCAGGGGGGTGCGGGCCTCGTCGATGAGGATGCTGTCCACCTCGTCCACGATAGCATAATGGAGGGAACGCTGCACCAGGTGTTCCCGGTACAGGACCATGTTGTCCCGCAGGTAATCGAAACCGAATTCGTTATTGGTACCGTAGGTAATATCGGCATGGTAAGCGGCGCGCCGCGCGCTGGAATCAAGGCCGTGCACAACTACGCCCAGCTTAAGGCCCAGCAGCTCATAAACGGGGCCCATCCATTCCCGGTCGCGCCGGGCCAGGTAATCGTTGACGGTGACAATATGGACGCCTTTACCCGTAAGGGCGTTGAGATAGGCGGGCATGGTCGCTACCAGCGTTTTCCCCTCGCCGGTCTTCATCTCGGCAATGCGGCCCTGGTGCAGCACCACCCCGCCGAGCACCTGCACATCAAAGGGGCGCATCCCCAGGGTGCGCCGCGCCGCCTCCCGCACCAGGGCAAAAGCCTCGGGAAGAAGATCGTCCAGGGTTTCCCCCGCTGCCAGCCGCTCTTTAAAACGGGCGGTCATCTCCGGAAACTGGCTGTCGGCCAGATCCCGCATGCGCTCTTCGTAGGTGTTTACCTCCTCCACATAGCGCCAGAGCTTTTTCACGGCACGGGCATGGGGATCGCCAAAAATTTTCTTTAAAAAGCTCATAAAAAAAGCCTCCAAAAGCACCAAGGGAAAAAACAAAAACCGTAAGGAAGAAGCTGAACAACCGTTTTTCCCCTGGAATAACCGTTCAGATAATTATTTTACTAAATAGCCGCCTTAAAGACAAGGCAAGGGAGAGCGAAAGGCTGCTTATTTTAACGCCGGCCTGGTTTACAGGCCGCCCCCCAAAAACGCAGGGATATGGGTCAGATCGGGTAAAATGGCAGCCGCCCCCTTTCCGGCAAAGAGGCTATGCCCTGCTCTGCCTTCAGGACCCGTCAGCACGGCAATAAAAGGGATGCCAGCGGCCCGGGCAGCCAGGAGATCGGCGGGGGCGTCCCCCACCAGGTAACAGTGCCCCGCCGGCGGAGCAGGAAAGGGGGGATAAAGCAACACCTCCAGTGGGCACTGCTCTCCCCAGTAAGCCTTAAGCAGGGAGAAGGGATGGGGTTTTCCCAGCAAGAGCTGTTCCCCTTTGGTCTCCCTGGCCCGCTGCGCCTCTTCTACCAGATCATAGGTAACTACCGCAGGACGGTGAAAACAGGCAAGGAGGCCCATCTTGCGCAAGGGAGGGATGATTTCGCCCTCGGGCCGGCCCGTGGCGATGCCCAGGAGCCAGCCCCTCTGGCGCAGCGCCACCAGCGTTGCTTTAATCGTTTTTACAGGCAAAAGGGGCTCCTCGTCTTCGATAAACCCACGTTTGCCGCCCTGCACCGGAGGGCGGCCATAGCGGGCCTGATAACCTTCTTCCCCCAGGTACCATTCCTGAAAAATATGATGCACCCCGCTAAAGAGCAGGGAGACAGGCTTAAAAGTATCCCCAGGGATGGCCGCAGCAAGGGAGGGCGTAAGGAGGTTATACAGCTTTGCCCCCATTTCCAGCCCCCCGGTCTCCTGGTCTAAGCTCTCCGTGATTGGGGCAAAGGAAGGGACGGAAAAATCCTGCCCCGAGTCAGCCACCAACCTTCTAAGCAGGGGCAGAAGCTCCACACTCAAGCCTTCGTCCTGTAAAAAGCGTTTAAGGTGATCTCCCTTATCCCCAAAATGCCTGTTTAGAAAGAGGACCAGCTGGAAAGCAAAGGTATAAAAGGCCAGGTCCCAGTTGGAGTTGACAGCCCGGCGCTTAAAGAAGCTGATCACCCGGTCTTCCTGGAAAATGATGGCCCGCACTGTCTTGATCCGAGAAGCCGGGGGCCGCGGCTCAAAAGGAGGCAGCTCCACAGGCAGCGGCAGCTCCAGGCCGCGCCGACTGAAAAGCAGCTCCCAGACTACCAGGGCCGCCGTGTTCCAGTAACATTCTTCGCTGGTAATGACGCCGTCCATATCAAAAATAATCTTCCGCGGATACTGCTCAGGCATAAAAGAAAAAAATACTCCCTTATCTCTTTATTTTAAGTATTACAAGTATTGCTCCTCACCGGGCGGCGTTGCTTTTCCTCTCAGCTTTCCCCTGTTCCCCGCCCTCTCTCCACCTTTAACTCTACGGGGCCGGCTACCCCCGCCGTCATGCCGCGCCGCTGTGCCTGGGGCTCCAGGGCATAGCGGAGCGCTTCGCCAAAAGCCCGGAAAAGCGCTTCCCAGATATGATGGCCGTTTTCTCCTTTCAGCAGATCCAGATGCAGGGTGCAGGCAGCGCCCTGGACAAAGCCTTCCAGGAAGGTCTGCAGGTCTTCACTGTTCATCTTTTCTGTCTGCGGGGGGAGCAAAACTCCCGGGGCGACGGTAAAATGTAAGGAGGCCCTTCCTTCAAAGCTGAGCACAGCCCGCGCCAGGGCTTCGTCGATGGTAGCGAAAGCAAAACCGTAGCCGCGCAGGCCCGTCTCCCGCCTTGCCTCCACAGCGTCGTGCATGGCCCGCCCCACGGTAATACCCACGTCTTCACAGATAACGTGGTACAAAAGAAATTCTTTTAAAACCACGTTTACTTCCAGGTTAAACTCCCCGCGCCAGCTCAGCTGTTCCAGCATGTGGTTAAAAAAGGGCAGCGTGGTCTGGAGCCCTTTTTTGGCCTCCAGGCGCCGGGGGCCGAAATCAAGCCTGACGCCGATCTCCGATTCTGCTGTTTTCCTGGTAGCCGTAAAGAACATGCCTGCACTCCTCCTCTTTTTTGCTTATTTTTCTTTCCCTTCCATGCGCTGCAGGACCGCCAGGGCATGGGCAGCAAAGCCCTCCAGCTGTGCAAAATGGGCCGCCGCCGCCTGCACCCGGGCAAAACCTTCTGCCGAAGCCGCACCAAAGGAGGAGCGTTTGAGAAAATCGTGGACAGAGATCCCCGAGTAAGACCTGGCAAACCTGCCCGTGGGCAAAATGGCGTTTGGCCCCAGCAGGAAGTTGGCCAGGGTGATGGGCGTATGGGAGCCCAGCAGGATCTCCCCGGCGTTATGAATACGCGGTAAGAGGGCAAAGGGATCGGCAGTCATGATTTCCATGTGTTCCGGGGCATATTCGTTGACAAAAGAGATGGATTCGTCCAGGCTGCGCGTCAGCACGATCCCCCCGTTGTTCCGGAAAACAGCAGCGGCGAACTCCCTCTTTTCCAGAGGCAGCTGCAACAACAGCTCCGCCACAAGGGGAGGTACAGTCTCCACCAGTTCCGGGACATGGGTCACAAGCAGGGAAGCGGAATCGGGGCCGTGCTCCGCCTCGATGAGCAGATCCAGGGCGATAAGGCGGGGATCAGCCGAGGCATCAGCCAGGATAACGGCTTCGCTGGGTCCGGCAGGCAGGCCCACATCCAGCACGCCGTAGAGAAAACGTTTGGCGGCATTGACATAAGCATTGCCGGGGCCCACTACTTTGCGGCAGGGGGGTATTGTCTCCGTACCGTACGCCACGGCGGCAATGGCCTGCATGCCTCCCACGCGGTAGACTTCTTTAACCCCTGCCAGGTAGGCGGCGGCAAGGGTGGCTGCTTCTTTTTCCCGCTGCGCTGCCGGCGGCGTGGTCACAACCACACGGGGCACCCCTGCCACCACGGCGGGGATACCCAGCATCAGCATCACCGAAGGGAAGCTCCCCTTGCCCCGGGGGACATACAGACAGACATCGCCCAGGGGACTTACCTTTTCCCCGGCCAGGATACCCCGTTCCACCTCTTTCATCCAGATCGGCGGGGGCAGCTGTTCCCGGTGAAAACTTTCAATCTGCGCCGCCGCATAACGGAGCGTCTCCCTGGTTTTCCCGTCCAGCCCGGCAAAGGCCGCAGCCAGCTCCTCCTCCGTCACTTTCAGCTCCTGGCGTGTCAGGTTCACACCGTCGAAAGTGCGCGTATAATAAAGCAGGGCTTCGTCCCCCTCTTCCCGCACATGGCGGCAGACCCGGGCGGCCAGCTCCAGGTGGCTGCCGATATCGGCTTCAGCCCGTTGCAACAGTTTACGGTATTGGCTTTCCTCCAGGGGAAGGCGGTAGATGTTCATGCCCAAACTCCCTTCGTTATGCAAATAAAAAAATTAACGTAAAAAAATTAAAAATTAATAAGTGGGGCCGATCTCGTCTACCAGGGACCAGAGCCCTCCCAGGACCAGGGAATGTCCGCCGCAGATCACAGGGATAGAGCACTCCACGGCAGCACGGGTAAACTCCCGGAGCAGGGGATGGCGCAGTTCCTGCCACAGCCCCAGGTCTGCGCAAAAACGCTCTTCCGTATCCGGGTTTATCTTCAGGTGCACCATCAGCACCCGCGTATCCATAAAAGCACACTGGGCTACTTTCTCACAGTACTGAAAGAAACGGCGGGGCCCCACCTCTTCCAGGAAATACCCCATCAGGGAGACAGCCAGTCCCTTTTCCTCCCGTCCCAGGGCTTTCATGCCGCGTTCTTCCGAAAAAATGCGCAGGCGCAGCTTGAGGTTTTTATTTATATGGGCAATGAGGGGGGCGCCTACCCGGCCCAGCAGGATCGCTTCCTCATAATCACCGGCCAGAACGGCCTTGGCCCGCTCCAGGAGACGCAGGTCTAGGGGCAGCTCCCGCAGCACTTCCCCGGCGCGGGGGCCCACAGCGGGATTGCCCGCCAGGATCAGCAGATCCGCCGGCGTATCCAGGTCAAAAAGGAGGCCGGTAGTGTTGGGGAAAAGGTGCATCTCCACGCCGCAACCGTCCCGCAGAGCCACAGCCAGGATGTTGTCCACGGGGGGCGGGGCGATGGCCTTAATCAAGCTGCCCGGCTTAAAGGCAATAATATCGGCAGACTGGGCATTGTTAGCATAGATGACGGAGGAGGCGCTTAAAAGGTTGCGGCAGATCGCCGCCAGCTCTGCCTCCGTTACCAGGGGGATGCTGGCGCCGCCCATATAGAGGACATTTTCGAGCTTCTCTTCCATGATAAATTGTTGCAATGTCCGCCCAAAGTGGAACTGGCCAGGCCCCAGGTTATTTTCCCGGACAAACACGCCCATCTTCCCCGCCTCCTGGGCTAGGTCGGCATAATTGGTAAAGAGGTAAACGGGGCCGATTTCCGGGACCTTACGCATTTTAGCAATATTATCCAGCAGGGCGGCATGGCGCGCCCTAGTGAACATCTTTTCCACATTACCGGCGGGGTAGCCCCCTTCAAAGATAACAACGCTTACTGCATCTTCCATGCGTCCGCCTTATGCCTCCGGTTCAATAAGACCGTAATTGCCGTCTTTGCGCCGGTATACCACTTTCATCTCCCCGTTTTCGCCGGTAAAGACATAAAAATCATGGCCGAGGAGATCCATCTGCAGGATCGCCTCCTCCACGGGCATCGGTTTCATCACAAAACGCTTGGTGCGCACCACTTTGGGCTCCGCTGTATCCTCTTCCCTGCGTTGCTCCGCAAATTGCTCCTTCAGCCCTTTCTGACGGAGCTTACGGTTTATCTTAGTCTTATATTTATGCAATTGACGCTCTATCTTATCAACCACCAGGTCAATGGAAGCATACATATCGTCCGTGGCTTCTTCGCCGCGCAGCAAAAGGCCGTTGATGGAGATGGTCACGTCCACCCTGTGGCTTTCCCGTTCTACGCTGAGGGTAACCTGGGCCTCCAGCTCATTATGGAAATACTTGTCAAGCTTGCTTAATTTCTTCTCCATATACTCCTGTAAAGCTGGAGTGACATCGATGTTTTTACCCCTTGCATTTATTTTCATCACAGCTTCTCCTTTCTCTAACGGCGGTTCTGCTCCCCCGCCCTGCTGTTAAAAATTAATATTCCCTTTTTGACGGAAAAATCCTGCAGCGGCAGAAATTTAAAAAATGAGCCGGATCAACTGTAAATTAAGGGCAACAGATGCGGCAAATACTGCAAAATATGAAAGAAGAGGGGAAGAAGCACCCCTCTTCATTAATCTCGAGGTTGAAGATCAAACAGTAAACAGTTCCTCTTTATTCCAGCCTCACAGATTATACCTTGGTTACATTGGCAGCCTGCGGTCCCCTGCTTCCTTCCACAATATCAAACTGCACTTCCTGCCCTTCGGCCAGCGTTTTAAACCCTTCCTCATTAATTGCGGAATAATGCACGAAAACATCGCCGCCGTCTTCCCTTTCGATAAAACCGTAACCTTTCTCCTTGCTAAACCACTTGACGCGACCAAACATTAAGCCATACCTCCTAAAAAAATAAATCTGCAAGGCGGAACCTAGCAGCCGTGATTCTATCATATAAAATATGCACTGTCAAATAAAAGAAAAAAGAAAATTTTACGGCCGGGGGAAGAGATAAACCTTGAGCTGCCTGCGGCCAAAAGCCAAGGCAGCTTCATGCCGGTCAAAAAGAAGGTCGATACGTAACCCCCGGATCGCGCTGCCCCGGTCCAGGGCGTGGGCAAAACCATAGCCTTCCAGGTAGACCATGGTATAAAGGGGAATGACCGCGGGATCCACGGCAATGATATGGGGGTTTTCCAGGCTGCCGTCGCCGGCCAGGGCCCTCGCCCCGGTATAGGTGTAACCATCATTAAAACTGCCGGTGCACAAAGCATGGCCTTTTGCGTCCAGCGGGCAGCCTGAACCGGGGGTGCCCGGACAATAAGCCGTGGCCTCCACATAGATGGCCCTGGTAAACTCAAAGGTCCGACCGCCCCGGGATAAAAATGTATTCTCCCCGTATTCCAGGATGCGGGGAACAGGCTCCCTGAGTACCGCCGCGGAAAGAATGGTGCGGCTGACCTCTCCGTCTTCCCGCTCCACCACCGCCAGCAAAAGCTCTTTTTCCCCGTTTTCCCCCTCTTGTTTTACTCTGACAATGCCCCGGTCCAGGGAGGGGTTGTGCAGGCGGAGGGTGTGGTAAGGAATCTCCTCCCGGATCTGCACATACTCCACATGGCCCCGCACGATTTGAATGCGTTCTCCCCCCTGCAGAGGGCTGTTCAGCCCCGGCGTAATACGGTCGCCGGCACCGATGGGGATATGCTGCTCCTGCAAAAAATCCTTTACCTGCCGGGCATGGGTCCAGTGTTCCTGCTCTGTACCGTCAACAACAAGGGTTAAAGGCACAGCCCTGCGGACGAGGACCAGGTCCCCGTTTTTTAGCTCCCGGTCCGGGGGCGGCAAAAGCTGATCCTGGGGCCGCAGCCGCAGTCCCGTTTCCAGGATAAAATCCTCTACGGTACGACTGTAGGTAAAATATTTTGCCGCCTTCTCCCCTTCCACGAGGTAAACATCTTTACCGGCAGAAAAAAGCAGGGCGCCGGGCAGCAGGCCCGCCAGCAGCAGGAAAAGGAACAAAACCCCCTTGGACCTGCCTGCCGGGAGAGCGGGCTTTTTAAATTTTTCCATGCAAAACTCCTCCACGGGAAAAAGATACAAACTTTATTATTTCCCGCAGGGAGAAGCTCTATACCCCAAGGCGATGCACCGGCTGCCCGCGCCGGTGGATACAGCATAACAAACATAAAAAAACCCACCGACCGGCGGGCGTCTCTTTTTTTTTAAAAAAAACAAAAAAGCGGCAGGAGCGCTCTCCCGTTGCCCGGCCATAAAAGGCCCCGCTCAAGCACCATCACCCGGCATCTCCAGCACTTCGAGGCGCACTTTGCCCACGCCGTGGGCTTTAAGGCCGATTTCTTGCGCAGCGGCACGGGAGAGGTCAATAATACGGCCTTTTACGTAGGGCCCCCGGTCGTTGATGCGCACCACCACTTCTCTGCCGTTGCGCAGGTACGTAACTTTGACGAGGGTGCCAAAGGGCAGGGTGGGGTGCGCTGCGGTCAACTCATGCTTATCATAAATTTCGCCGTTGCTGGTCCTGTCCCCCTGGAACTCGGCCCCGTACCAAGAGGCTATCCCTTCCTCCCGGTAGGGGATGATCGTTTTCTCCCGGGAAGCTATGGTCTGGGACTGGCGGGGTTTTGTGCCCACGGCCACCACCGCGTCCCGCGGCTCCACCAGGACCATTTCCGCAGCCACTTCCCGGTAGATCTCCCTGCCGCCGGCGTAAAGAACGCGAAAAGCAATTTCTTTTAAGCCCTCTCGCCCTTCCAGCAGGGTAAGGAAACGCCCCCTTTCCAGGCCCCCGTCATCCTGGTAGATAGTGCCATAAGCGATTGTTTCCGTAACTATTTCCAGCTTAAAGAGAGGTTCCTCCACGGAGTCCGGCCGGAGCGGCGTGGGGACATACTCTTCCCCGGCAACGGGAGGGCTCTCCTGTCCCGCCGCCTTTTCCGCCTGTTTTGCCGCTGTCCCGGACCAGGGCCCCGCTGCACGGTACAGGGCTGTTTCCCCGGCCGGGAGCGGCTGCCAGCAAAAGAGGGCGCAGCAGATAAACAGAGCGCAGCCCAACCCATAATAGTAGAGGGCCTGCTTCTTTTTTTTCATCTCCAACACATCCTGTACTTTGTCCCCGCTATTAGCTTATGCCCCCGGAAGGAAGAAATAACCGTCTGGCATTGGCCAGGCAGAGGGCCCCCAGCTCCGCGGCACTGAGGCGGCGCAGCGGGGCCACGGCCTCGGCGGTAGCCCTGACATAAGCTGGTTCGTTCCTCTTGCCCCGCCAGGGAAGAGGAGCCAGAAAGGGGGCGTCCGTTTCCAGAAGCAGCCTGTCAGCGGGTACGGCCGCGGCCACTTCACGCAGGAGACGGTTGGGCGGGTAGGTTACAGGGCCGGCAAAGGAAAGATAAAGCCCCAGGGCCACAGCCCTGCGGGCCAGGGCCAGGTCACCGGAAAAACAGTGCAGGACGCCTCCCGCTGCGGGTAAGCCGTCCTCTTGTAAAACAGCCATCAGCGCTTCATGGGCTTCCCGGTCATGCAGGATTACGGGCAGGTTCAAGCGCCGGGCCAGGGCCAGCTGCTCCCGGAATACTTTTTGCTGCTGCGGCCGGGGAGAACGATCCCGGTAGTAGTCCAGGCCCATCTCGCCCAGGGCCACGACTCCGGGGGCCCGGGCCAGCTCCTCCAGCTGCGCGAGATAATCGGCGGGCACAGCGGCGGCATCATGGGGATGAATCCCCACCGCTGCCCGAACGAGGGGATAGCGCGCCGCCAGCTGTACAGCTTTGCGGGAAGATTCCAGGTCAAAGCCCACGTTCAGGATCAACTCCAGCCCTGCTTCCTCTGCCCGGTGCAGGACGGCGTCCCTGTCCCGCTCAAAATCGGAGAAATCCAGGTGCGCATGGCTGTCTGCCAGGGGATAAGCATGCTGCCCCGTCATGAAATACGGCTCCCCGGTGCGGCATCATCGTCCACCGTAGTAATGACGACCTTACCGGAAACGTCGGTGGCTGCCAGAATCATCCCCTCGGAAAGGAGTCCCCGCAATTTGGCCGGCTTTAAATTGGCGAGGAAAAGGGCTTTTTTCCCCGTCAGCTCCGCCGGGGTATAATGCTTGGCCAGTCCGGCGATGATCTGACGCTCTTCTGTGCCCAGGTTAACCATCATTTTTAAAAGTTTATCGGCGCCCGGCACCGGCTCCACGCTCATGATCTCCCCTACTCGAATATCCAGCCGGGCAAAGTCATCCAGGGAGATCTGCTCTTTAGTCTCCCTAGTCTCCCGGCCTTCTTGAGGCGCCCGGGCTCTTTCTGGCCCGCCAGCGGCCTCCGGAGCGGCGCCGTCAGGCTGCCGCCGGGGGGCGACGGCAACCGGCACCTCTTCCTGTTTTCGCAGGTACTCCTCTTCCCCCATCAGCGAATTTAATTCTTCCTCGATATTGAGGCGGGGGAAAAGGTCTTCGGTGCGGCTGGCCTTCAGACCGGGACGGAAGAGGCCAAAACGGGAAAGGCTCTCCCAGGTCTGCAGCTCGGGCAGATCCACAATGCCCAGCTGGGACCAGATCCGCCGCGGCGTCCGGGGCATATACGGCGAGACGAGGACGCTGATAAAGCGCAGTGACTCGCAAAGGTTGTAGAGGACCGTCCCCAGGCGCTGCCTTTGCCCTTCTTCCCTGGCCAAGGCCCAGGGGGTGTTTTCATCAATATATTTATTGGAACGTTTTACCAGCGTCCAGAGGGCTTCCAAGGCCCCGCTGAACTGCAGTTTATCCATGAGCGCCTCCATACGCCCCGGCGTCTCCAGGGCCAGCTCCATCAGTTCCCGGTCGCTGGCCTCCGTCTCCGCAGCAGGGGAGGGGATAACCCCGCCATAATAGCGTTCCAGCATGGTCAAGGTGCGGCTGAGCAGGTTCCCCAAGTCGTTGGCCAGGTCCGTGTTGAAACGCTGCAGCATGGCCTCATTGCTAAAGACGCCGTCAGCCCCGAAGGGGATCTCCCGCAAAAGGAAGTAGCGCACGCTATCGGAACCGTAACGTTCCACCAGCACCATGGGGTCCACCACATTCCCCCGGGACTTGGACATCTTCCCCTCTTTGAGGGTGAGCCAGCCGTGGCCGAAAATCTGGCGGGGCAGGGGCAGCCCCAGGGCCATGAGGAAGATGGGCCAGTAGATGGCATGGAAGCGCACAATGTCCTTACCCATAAGGTGCACATCGGCAGGCCAGAATTTTTTAAAAAGGGTCTCATCCCGCTGGTAACCAAGGGCGGTGATATAATTGCTCAAAGCGTCCAGCCAGACATAGATCACATGGCCGCGGGCAAAGGGGACCGGTATCCCCCAGTTGAAAGTGGTGCGGGAAACACAGAGATCCTCCAGGCCGGGGCGCAGAAAGTTATTGATCATCTCGTTTTTGCGGGAAGGAGGCTGGATAAATTCGGGGTGGTTCTCCAAATGCTGGAGCAGCCGGTCCGCATATTTGGACATACGAAAGAAATAGCCCTCTTCCGCTACCAGCTCCACGGGCCTGCCACAATCGGGGCAATTGCCGCCCTCCGCCTGGCGCGCCGTCCAGAATGCTTCACAGGGTGTGCAGTACCAGCCTTCATAACGGCCCTCGTAGATGTCCCCCTGTTCATATAGCTTGACAAAGATTTTTTGCACCGTCTCGCGGTGCCGTTTTTCCGTGGTACGGATAAAATCGTCGTAAGAGATATCCAGGGCAGACCATAGATCCTTAATCCAGGCCACTATTTCATCCACAAAAACCTGGGGGCTTTTCCCCGCCGCTTCCGCGCTGCGCTGGATTTTCTGGCCGTGCTCGTCCGTACCCGTAAGGAACCAGACATCATAACCGGTAAGCCGCTTGAAACGGGCCATGGCATCAGCGGCAACCGTCGTGTAAGAATTGCCGATATGCAGTTTGTTGCTGGGATAATAGATCGGTGTGGTTATGTAATACGTCTTTTTGGCAGGCATACTCCCCGGGGCCCTCCTTTGCAAACTCGTCATTTTTCTGGCAGCACACGTTAAGGGTCTTTCCGACAAAGCCGAAAAAGCAGGGCCGGGCTTCTTTACGCCGTTTACGGGCCTTTAAGCCGCCCTCGCGGGGCTAATTATATCATAAAAAAATAAACTGGGCAAACTGCCAAACTGCGGCAGACGGGGGGAGCCGCCGGCAGGGAAACAAAGCATTTTTTTTTGTCCTTTGCAGGGAAATAAGGGCGAATATTGAAATAATTACTAAAACAGCAGCATAAACAAACTCAGGCAGGGCTATCCGTTTTACCCCGGAAGTTGCTGCGGTAAAGACGAGGTGTTGGACTTGACCAGACGCAACCTGATTATGGACCCGTCACGTTTGATTTTTGCCCTGGATATAGGGACGCGCAGCATTGTGGGGCTCGTCTGCTACCCGGAGGGCGAAAAGCTGCGCGTCCTTACCACGGAAATCGCCTATCATCCCCAGCGGGATATGCTGGACGGCCAGATCCACAACATCGCCGGGGTCGTAGCCACAGCGCGGGAAGTAAAGGAGCGGCTGGAAAAACGCCTGGGCCTGACTCTGCAAAAAGTGGCCGTCGCCGCCGCAGGGCGCGCGCTGAAGACCAAACGCCACCTGCTGGAGCAGGAGCTGCAAAGCGAGCAAAAAATCCGCCAGCAGGAGATCGCCTCCCTGGAACTGGAGGCAGTGGAACAGGCCAAAGCCCTCCTGGCCCGGGAAAGCGGCGAGGAAAACTCCGATCCTTACTATTGCGTGGCCTATACCACCGTGGGCTACTTTCTGGACGGTTACCCCATTACCAGCCTGGTAGGGCAGCGGGGCAAAAAAATGGGGATCGAGGTCCTGGCCACCTTCCTGCCCCAGGTAGTCATAGACAGCCTGCTTACGGTGGTAGAACAGCTGGGTATGACCGTCCACAACCTTACCCTGGAACCCATCGCCGCCCTGCACGTGACCATCCCCCCCGAATACCGTTCCCTGAACCTGGCCCTGGTGGATGTGGGAGCAGGGACCTCGGATATTGCCATTACCCACAAGGGTTCGGTCACCGGCTACGCCATGGTGCCCCTGGCCGGGGACGAAGTAACAGAACAGCTTGCGGAAACCTACCTCCTTGATTTCCAGACGGCGGAAAAGGTCAAACTCAAGCTCCAGGCAGGAGGGCAGATCAGCTTTAAGGATATCCTGGGAAACAGCTACCGCCTCTCCGCCTCGGCCATCATCTCCGTCCTTGAACCTGTCGTGGAAAAAATCGCCGCCGCCATTGCCGCAGCAATCCTGGAATATAACGGCGGTCCGCCCCGGGCCGTGTTTTTCATCGGGGGAGGTAGCCAGACACCCCTGCTACGAGAAAAGCTGGCCGCCTGTCTGGAGCTCCCCTTAGATATGGTGGCCATCCGCGGGCGGGAGATAGCGCACAAGATCATCTACACCGGCAAAAAATTAAAAGGGCCCGAATCCATTACGCCTTTCGGCATCGCCCTTTCCGCCCTGCAGCGGGATTACTTTGGTTTTTCCTATGTCACCGTTAACGGCAAGGTTATCCGTCTCCTGGACACGGATAACCTGCGAGTGGGCAATGTCCTGGTCACCGCCGGCTATAGCGCGGCCAGTCTGATCGGCCGGCGCAGCCCCGCCCTGCGTGTCTATTACCAGCAGAAGGAAAGGATCTTCCCCGGGAACGCAGGGGAAAACGCCGTAATTATGGTTAACGGCAAGGAAGCCACCCTGGAAACCCCGGTCAAAAACAACGACTCCATTGAAGTAATCCCGGCCCGGCCCGGCCCGCCTGTACAGCTGCAGGCCGCCGAACTCTGCCCCCAAGAAGCGAGGCGTATCTTTTGCAACGGTGAACCCTTTTACCTGACGCCGCGCCTGCTGGTCAACGGCAGCCCCGCGCCCCCCGAAAGGATCCTCCAGGAAGGGGACCGGGTGGAATGCCTCGGTCTGGGTACCGTGCGGGAGCTGCTGGAAAGCCTGGGGCTGGGAGAAGGCGATGTGGAAGTTTTGCTTAACGGCAGTGCTCCCGCCCTGGAGACAGAGCTGCAGCCCGGCGACCAGGTCAGCATCAGGGGGCGCGCCGAAGGCAGATGAAGCCTGCAGGGGCGGCGGCAAAAACGCCTGTCAGTTTAGAACTTTTTAGGAATATTTACTTTTTTGTGCAAAAAAAGTATTGCATGCCATGGCAATTACTGGTATAATAGCCTTTGACAGTATTTGTCGATATTTGTAAAAAGAGGTGACCGGGGTTGAAGTCAACTGGCATTGTACGTAAGGTCGATGAGCTGGGAAGGGTAGTAATCCCTATCGAACTGCGTCGGACGCTGGGGATCAGTGTCAAAGATGCGCTGGAGATTTATGTGGACGGAGAAAAAATCGTGTTGAAAAAATACGAGCCCGCCTGTATCTTCTGCGGCAACGCCGACAACATTAAGCAATTCAGCGGCAGGATTATCTGCCAAGAATGTGTAAGTAAGATGGGAGAATAAGTCATTCCCCGGTGTTGCGTTTATCCCATAAATGAGCAAAGCATCGTTTTTTTTAGCTGATCCTGGCCGGAGCAAAAACTAAAGATTAAATAATCAAGAGCAGGCTATGTGAAAACCTGCTCTTTTTTTAGGCCGGAGGGAGCTCTAAATTTTTAGCTTCCTGCAGTTCCAGTAAAAGCCGATAAACATAGCGGCGCTCCAGGGCCAGCTCCTTGGCCACGCTTTTAACTGCCTGTGCCGGCGGGAGGCCCTGCTTCAGGGCCTTATGGAGCCGTTCCTGCACTTCCTTTGCCAGCAATTGCTCCCGCGTCTCCTGCTCCGCCGCCGCTGCCGGCCCTTTCCCGGCGGCCTCTTTTTCCTCCCCTGTCAGGGGGGAAACGACGATGGTAACCTCACCCCGGGGCTTAACCTGCCAGAAATGCTCCTTTAAGGCAGGCGGCGTGCCGTGCAGCACTTCTTCAAACTGTTTGGTCAGCTCACGGCAGATGGCTATCTCCCGCTCCGGCAGGAGCTCGGCCATATCCTCCAGGGTCGCGATCAGGCGGTGGGGCGCTTCATAGATAATGCCCGTTTTCTCTTCCCCGGCCACGGCCAGCAGCTCGCGGCGGCGTTCTTTTTGGCGCCTGCTTAAGAACCCCCAGAAAACAAAGCGGCGCGTAGGATAACCGGAAAGGAGTAGGGCGGTCAGGGCAGCAGAAGGGCCGGGCAGCACAGTAAAGGGGAGCTCCAGCTCCCGCAGGCGGCGGACCAGGGAATGCCCCGGATCAGAGATGGCCGGCATCCCCGCGTCGCTGAGCAGAGCGATCTTTGCGCCCCCTTGTAAAAGGCCGAGGAGCTGCTGCTCTTTTTTTTCCCGGCCCCCTTCCCTATAGGAAAGGAGGGGGGCGCGAATATCGTAATAGTGTAGTAGCTTGCGGGTACGGGCGGTACTTTCCACAGCCAGATAATCAACGTTTTTTAAACATTCCAGCACGCGCAGGGTAATATCCTGCAGGTTGCCAATGGGGGTAGCACAAATAAACAACATCCCCGGCTCTTTTTCATCTGCTTTTATCCTGCTTTTTCCACCCATTATTTTTCTTGCCCCTTTTCTCCCGTTCTTTCTCCCGTTCCTTCTCCTGTTCACCCTGTTCCGCCCGTGCCGCCCCCAGTTTCTCCACTTCACCCATGGGGATCTCCTGGTACGCCCCGTTCTCGGCAAAGCCAACCATTAAAGTCTGTTTCAGGACATTGAGGCTGATTACTTTACCGTCGCCGTAGGGCGTGCTGACCTGCTCTCCCGGCGCAGGACAGCCCCGGCGTGTACATTCATAATGATCCGCTTCATAACGCAGGCAGCACATAAGCCGGCCGCAGATACCGGATATTTTGGTGGGATTAAGGGAAAGGTTTTGCTCTTTGGCCATACGGATAGATACCGATCCAAAATCGCCCAGGAAGGTGGCACAGCAAAGGGGGCGACCGCAGGGGCCAAGTCCTCCTACGATTTTAGCTTCGTCCCGCACCCCGATCTGACGCAGTTCGATGCGTGTGCGGAAAACGGCGGCCAGATCACGCACCAGGTCACGGAAATCGACCCGCCCCTCCGCTGTAAAATAAAAGATAATCTTGTTGTGATCAAAGGTGTACTCCACATCCACCAGCTTCATCTCCAGCTTATGTTTATCAATTTTTTCCTGGCAGATACGGGCAGCGTTCTTTTCCTTCTCCCTGTTTTCGGCCAGCTGGCGGTAGTCCGCTTCGGTGGCCACACGCCTTACCAGACGCAGCGGCAGCACAATCTCCTCTTCCCTTACTTCTTTAATCTCCTGCACGACTTCGCCAAATTCCAGCCCGCGGCTGGTCTCCACAATGACGTCCTGGGGGGGCGACAGCTCCAGGTTGCCAGGATCGAAATAATATATTTTGCCGGCACGGCGAAAGCGTACTCCCACTACTTTTTGCAAGTTCAGATCACTCCTCTCATTTGCAGGAACAAGACTTCCAGACCCAGCCGCCGGTTAAGGTTGCCGCGCAGCTCCAGTTGCAGCTGGAAAAGGGCGCGGCAGATCTTTTCCCAGAAAAAGGCAGAACGCCGGTCCCCACCGGGAGACCCGGGTAATTCGTCTTTTTCCTGGAGTAAGGCCGCCGCAGCGCAGCCCTTAAGGGCACGGACCATTCTGTCACGGTACAGAAGCAACATCAGCTCCAGCAACAGGGGCAGGTCCTCCCTGCTGCTCAAGCTCTCCGCCAGGGCAAAGAGCCCTTCGGCGGGGCCGTGCTCCACCTTCTGGATTATTTCTTTCATTTCCCCATATTTATTCTGCCAGTCCTTCTGCCGCGCATACTCCAGGGCCTGACCAGGATTTCCCCCCGACAGGGCAATAATCATCTCCTGCTCCAGGGCGGAGAGCTCCGCCTCCTGCGCCAGCACTGCCGCCATTTCCGGGGGGGAAAGAGGTTTAAGGGTAAACAGAGCACAACGGGAGACGATGGTGGGCAGGAGCTCCCAGGGTCTGGCGGCAAGCAAAATAAATACAAGCCCGGGCGGCGGCTCCTCCAGGATCTTGAGCAGGCTGCCCGCCGCCGCAGCCGTTAAGAGCTCCGCGTCTTCAATAATGCAGATTTTGTGTTTCCCCTCCACGGGAAGATAGTACAGACTGTCTTTAATCTCCCGCAGCTGCTCAATTTTAAGGTAGCTTCCCCGGGGCTTCAGGCGGTACAGGTCCGGATGGTTGCCCCCCGCGCTTTTGCGGCAGGAGGCACACCAGCCGCAGGGGGGATGAATATGGGAGCAATTCAAAGCCTGGGCAAAGAGGAGGGCCAGTGTCTTTTTGCCGCTGCCGGGGGGACCGGCAAAGAGGTAGGCATGCCCCGTCTCCCCCCGGGCCAGGGTTCTTTGCAGGGCTTCTTTCAGCATTTTTTGACCGATTAACGTTTCAAACCCCAAAGGGACTACGGCCTCCTCCAGCCAAGATGCCAGCAGGGGGAAGTAATTAAAAAACTATCTCTGCGGGTCAAGGGCCAGCAGGGAGACAACCAGCTGCCAGATCTCTTCATGCACCAGGGAAACCGGCCTGTCGGCTTTGATTACGACGATACGCTCCCTCTCCCGGGAGGCCAGCTCCAGAAAAGCGCTGCGCACACACCGGTGAAAATGCAGCTCCCGCTGCTCTATCCTGTCCCCTCCCGCCGGGCCTATTTCGGCCTCCCGCAGGCGCAGCAGGCCCTCCTTTGCCTCCAGATCCAAGAGGAAGGTCCGCCGGGGGACCAATCCGCCCGTAGCCCAGAGGTTAATGCTGCGGATCATCGCCGTCTCTTCCCCCCCGGCCAGACCTTGGTAGGCCAGTGTGGAGTCGAAAAAACGGTCGCTGATGACCACTGCTCCCCGGGCCAAGGCGGGCCTGATGCGCTCCGCCACGAGCTGGGCCCTGGCTGCGCTGTAGAGCAGGACTTCACAGGCAACGCTCATCTCTGTATAGCGGGGGTCAAGGAGCAGCTTCCGGATGCTTTCTCCGATGGGCGTACCTCCCGGTTCACGCACCAGGAGCACCTCCAGGCCAAGCTGCTGCAGCCGCTCCTGTAGCAGGCGGGCCTGCGTGGTCTTCCCCGCTCCATCGAGCCCCTCCAGGGTAAGGAATAACCCGCCGGAATTACCTTTCTCTTTGCCGCTGCTCCCCGTCATCCTTTTCTCCCATAACCTGCCCGGCCAAAACTTTTCCGGCAGGTTTTGCTTCATTTATGCTTATTCTGACTTCTATATTCTGACTTCCGAACTTCCGGGCAAACTAAAAAATTTAAAAAATCCTTTTAACCTTATAATTTTATCACATTTATGCTCTGCTTAAAACTCGCTTAGAGCACAATTTTTAAGCGGCGCAGGCCGGGATCCGCCGGCCCCTGAAAACGCCGGCCCCGGGAGCGCAACAAAAGGAGTACGGCCAGCATTTTTTCCGAGATAAGCTCACCCGGGGCCAGGAGCGGTATACCCGGCGGTGCAGCCACGACCATCTCCGCACAGATCCGTCCGGCGCAGCTTTCCAGGGGCAGCGCGGCGGCAGGCAGAGAGATAGCCCTTTGCGGGGCCAGGGGGAAAGGGGTAAAGTCCTCCCCCTCTCCCTTTGCCGCAGCAAAGCAAAAGGGAAGCTGCAGCTTCGGGGAGAAAGATCGGGCCGGCTGAGCCAAAGGGAGGACCCCGGCAACAGCCCGGGCCAGGGCGCGGGGAGAGAGCCTTAATTGGGCCGGCCCGCAAATTGCCAGCAGGTAGTTTTCGTCCGCCAGCTCCAGCTGCAGGCGGCAGTGGCGGGCCAGTTTTTCCGCCAGGCGGAGCCCTCCGCCCTCGGGCCTTAACAGCGTGATGCGGCAAGGGTCAAGGTAAAACCCTGCTTCCCTTACCGCCTCTTCCCCCAGCAGGTTGACCCCTTCCTCTGTCAGGGCGCGGCGGAAAGCTTCCGCCCAGACCCGGGCACGGCCAAAAAGCCTTTTACCGCAGAGGGCGGCCTGACGCCTGGCCAGGTCCAGGGAAAGCATGACCGGATAGGAGGGGCTGCTTGTCTGCGTCACCTGCAGCCAGAAACGCACCCTTTGCAGGTGTTGCCGGCCACCCAGATGTAAAAACCCCCCCGGCGTCAGGGCCCCCAGGGATTTATGGGCGCTGTGCAGCCAGAAATCGGCCCGGGCCGCCGCCGCATGGGGCAGATCCCCATAAAAAGGCAGATGAGCTCCGTGGGCTTCGTCCACAATAAGGGTCAGGCCGTGCTCCCGGGCCAGTTCGGCCAGGGGCGCCAGCTCTGCCGTTACCCCCCAGTAACTGGGCGATGTCACCAGGAGGAGGCGGGCCCCGGGGTGTTTTTTAAGGGCAGCCCGCACCGTCGCAACGGTTATATTTAAAGGAAAACCGCTCTGCTCTTCCCCTTTAACAGGCAGGTACACGGGCACAGCCCCGCTGAGCATAAGGCCGTGCAGAACCGCTTTATGGGCAAGGCGGCTGAGCAGCACCTTTTCCCCCGGCCGCAGGAGGGCGGAAAGAAGGGCCAGCAGGCCGCCCGTTACCCCGTTAACCAAAAAAAAAGATTGTTTGGCCCCAAAAAGACGCGCCGCCAAGATCTGGGCTTGGTAAAGGGCCCCGGCAGGCAGATGGAGGTCGTCCAGCCCCTGAAGCTCCGTTAAATCCCACTGCAAAAAGGGGGCCAGACCTCTGCTCATGAGGTAGGGGGCACCGCCCCCCCGGCCGTGCAGAGGAACATGCATCGGGATCCGCTCCCGCCTAAGAAAGGCCAGGGCTGCCCGGTAAAGGGGCGTCCCCCGCTGAGAATAATCTTGCATGCTACGTCACCTTTTTAAAGGCAAAAGAACCGCTGCTTTGCGGTTCTTCCTTTCCTGACAATATCACCTGCATTTTTTTCCGCAAAGAAAACATGGAACGCCTCAGCGTAAAGTATAATTGGGCGCCTCCTTGGTAATTTGCACGTCATGGGGGTGGCTTTCCACCAACCCCGCGTTGGTAATACGCACAAACTTTGTTTTGGTCTGCAGAGCCTGGATATTGGCCACGCCGCAGTAGCCCATACCTGCCCGCAGGCCGCCCACAAGCTGGAAAACCATATCCGCCACGGTGCCGCGATAGGGGACCCGCCCCTCAATGCCTTCGGCCACCATCTTCTGGTCCTCTTCCTGAAAATAACGGTCCCGCCCGCC
>CALJJZ010000033.1 GCA_937973635.1 uncultured Bacillota bacterium
ACCTTTACCAAAAAGCGATAAAAAACGACGGCGATTTTCTGCAACATTTCCGGGCTGGTCCCCGCCTTTGGTTCCAAGGTTGAGCTCTGCATAGGGGCCCGTACTGACCCCGCCTAGGCGTGAAGAAAAACCGTGCCCCACCAAGCCGCTTTGTTCCCAGGGTGCATATTGAAAATAAACAAGGCCCTTTTTTTTAAAGGCAAACATAAATTCGGCACCTAGCCCTGACCCGGGAAAAGGTCAAGGAAACCGACACCGGCAGTTGTAAGTTTTTCCATAAAAACCATAATTGCCTCGGCATCAAGGCCGGGATAAAGGACTGCTTTGCTGGCATAACCACCGGCGCAGAAGCGGTGCAGCGCTCCTTCCAGCTCTATTTTATAGGCCAGGCCGTCATCCTCCGGGAAAAGGAGAAAACCATTGCTGTAAAACTCCCGGTCTGTCACTCCGCCAATCAACCCCAGTTCCTGCCTGTCCAGCTGCACAAAACGTTTTGTTTCCCTTTCCGCAAAAGCACCGCAGAGAGCAATGTTTAACTTATATTCTTCGGCATAGGAGAGGACCCGCCGCGACATATGTTCCAAGATGCGTATAAACAGGTGCTTGCCGGTTTCCGGATCTTCTCCACCCCCAAGCACGCGTACCGCCTCCCTCAACCCACAGAAACAGAGCGTCATCATCCCGTTCAGCAACGCTTCCCGGATATTCTCCTCCTGCGAGAGACTTTCACTCCCGCGGTAAAAGCCTTCGCCCATGATACAGGGCAGATCCCGGCAATAAAGGGCGGCCAGCACTTCAAAGCGGTGCAGGAGCTGGCGCACGGCCAAGCGCATCAAGCGGTCCAGTTCCACAAAAAACAGCTCTTCTTCGCCGGCCAAGACAGCCAGCCGGGGCAGGTTCAGCGTGATAGAAGCAATATTCCCACGGCCTTTGCCTCCCGCCCTGCCATGCCTGTTTTCCATCAGACGTAAACCGTTACTGAAATAACCTGGTTCTGCATCATCTGTTAAGCCCGGAGAGCTTTCTGAAAGAGCAAAAAGAATATTGCCCCGGCGTGCCGCCTGCAGGGCCAGCCGGTAAAGGGGATACCCCGGGTCAACTTCCTGCATATTGGTTCCTCTTTTCAAGCTAAAAACAAAGCGGGCTTCTTCCCCCGGCACCACCCTTTCGCCCAGCTGCTGCAGTAATAGTTTTGTAAACTCCATCCCCTCCGCCGTAGTATCCAGACCCAGAGCAAAACTAAAATTAAAAGCACTGCTTTCCCCAGAAGACGAGAGCGCCTGGAGACAGGCAAAAAAAATCCTCAGCGCCGCTGTAATCTCCTGGGATCCGGGCTTCTTTCCTCCGCTGCGCAGCAGCCGGCCCATGGCCCTGTCAAAATCTGGAACAGCCAGCTCTCCAAAAATGTCGTTGCGGCAGCGCCGTAAAGTAGCAACAATCTGGACCAGCATCCCTGCAGGATCCCGGAAGATCATCTTTCTATCGGGGCCGAAGTTCCTTGTCAGCAGCAGGAAAGGATCCAGCTGGAGTGAATCAAAAGTTTTACTGTAATAACCCAATTGGTGAATATGGAACCTGCCATTTAAATGGGCGTCGGCTATTTCAGGGGGGATTAGATTGGTCAGGTAATATTTCTGGCTGGCAGCCAAGGCAATTCTTTGCATTTTTTCGGCGGGGGAGACGGCCTCCCTATCTTCCCCCTCTGCGCCCTGTTTTTCCAGAAGAATATCCTTAACTACATCCATCAGTTCAGAACGGGCTTCGCGGATGCGCGTCCTGCCGGCACGGTAAAGGATGTAAGCCTTCGCCGTGCGGGCATGACCTTTTTCAATCAGCACTTTTTCCACTGCGTCCTGGATCTCCTCCACCGTGGGAACCACACCAGGGAGCATGTTCAACTTCAGAAAATTAATTACTTCCCCGCTGAGTTGTTCTGCCAGAGAGTAATCGTCCCCTCCCACCGCCCTGGCGGCGGCAAAAATTGCCTGGGTAATCTTATTCGGCTCAAAGGGAACAATACGGCCGTCCCGTTTGCGTATCTCTTTAAACGGCGCTTCTGCTCTGGTCAAAGAATCACCCCGACATCAATCAAGTAGTAAGTCTTAGGAACTTTTTTAAAGAAATGGAACAAGATCTGTCCAGGTTTTGTTTTTACATTATATAACAACAAAATAGGCATGTCCATATTGGCCTTCCTCCCCCGGCAAAGGGTCAATCCATGATCATATCCAGAGGGTAATCCACGAGGATAGTATCAATGCCAACCTTGATAATATGATCCCAGGGGATGACCAGGTCATGTTTCCGGCTGAGCACACCGATAAAGCCGCCGCCTCCCGGGATCACAATGGCTTTAATCCTCCCGCTCTCCACATCTATTTCAATATCACTGATCATCCCCAGTCTCTTACCGTCATTTACGTTAACAACATCCCGGTCGCGCAGGTCAGCCATACGTACCACCTTGACGCCTCCTCTTTGATGGGATTTGCCATGCTATCCTTGTATATTTATATTGTGCCGGGATACAGTAAATACAGAGGAAAACTGGAAAAAGCCGCCGGTGGGGAAGCAGCGCGGCGGCCTTATTTTACGCCTTTATTCCAGTTACAGAAACTAGAACACCCCGGAGCGTCGGTTTTTATAATCGCTGCCAAGAGCGCCAAACGGCCCCTTGTTTATTTCAGGGTTTATTTCAGGCAGCTGGACTATTTGCTCCAAAACGCGCTCCAAATTGTAACGGTTATAAGCATAGATCGCTCCCTCCTCCCGGGCATGGGGGGGGAGAAAAAGGCTGAAGATAAACAAGGGAATAAAAAAGCAAAGATATCCTTTTCCTTTTTGCCTAACTGCCCGCACATTGTTCACCTCCAAACAGTTTTCTGCTCCTTGCTTCATTTTCTGTCATTGTATATGTTTGCGCAGCTGGCCCAGGGCTGATTTTTCCAGCCTGGAGACCTGGGCCTGAGAGATACCGATCTCGTCGGCTACCTCCATCTGCGTTTTGCCGCGGTAAAACCTGAGCGTCAGGATAAGCTTCTCTCGCTCGTTTAACTTATGCATAGCATCTTTGATGGAAAGGATCTCCAGCCAGTTTTCATCCTGGTTTTTCTCATCCCGGATCTGGTCCATCACAAAAATCGGGTCGCCACCGTCATTATAAATAGGCTCAAAAAGAGAAACGGGTTCCTGGATCGCATCAAGGGCAAGGATAATTTCTTCACGGCTGACAGCAAGCTCACCGGCTATCTCTTCCAGGGTCGGTTCACGACAGAGGCGGTGCGCCATCTGGTCCCTGATCTGCAACACCTTATAAGCAATATCCCTGAGAGAACGGCTCACCCGCACCGGTGTGTTGTCCCGGAGATAACGGCGTATCTCTCCAATGATCATGGGCACGGCATAAGTAGAGAATTTAACGTTCTGCCCCAGATCAAAATTGTCGATGGCCTTAATCAAACCTACGCACCCTACCTGGAAGAGATCGTCTACCAGTTCCCCCCTGTTGTTAAAGCGCTGGATCACGCTTAAAACAAGGCGCAGGTTTCCGTTTACAAGTTTTTCCCGCGCCTGCATATCACCACTGCGCATCCGTGTAAAAAGCTCGCGCATCTCCTTGTTTGTCAGCACAGGCAATTTAGCAGTGTTTACTCCGCAGATCTCCACTTTGTTCACGGAAACTGCCTCCAGTTTCAGCATCAAAAACAGCATTAAAAGTCTTCTGTTAAAAGTATTTCCGCTCCGATCTATTTTATACTGGCAAGGGATTCATTCCATTTTTTTTATCTCCTTTTGCAGCCGTTTGATAATACGCTTCTCCAGCCGGGAGATATAAGACTGGGAGATGCCAAGCAGATCCGCCACCTCTTTTTGCGTCTTTTCCTTGCCGTTTTGCAGCCCAAAACGCAACTCCATGATCTTCCTTTCCCTCTGTGACAGTTTATCCATGGCCAGGTACAGCAATTTGCGGTCCACCTCATCTTCAATCTGCCTGATTACAAGATCACATTCGGTTCCCAAGACATCGGAGAGCAAAAGTTCATTTCCATCCCAGTCAACATTCAGCGGCTCATCAAAGGATACTTCAGCCTTTAATTTATTGCTGCGCCTAAGGAACATAAGGATCTCGTTTTCAATGCAACGGGAGGCATAAGTGGCCAGTTTAATGTTTTTATGGGCATCAAAAGTATTCACCGCCTTTATCAGGCCAATTGTCCCGATGGAAACCATATCGTCCACAGCCAGACCTGTATTTTCAAATTTACGGGCTATATAGACAACCAGCCTGAGGTTTCGTTCAATCAGGGTACTCCTTACTGTCTCCTCCCCCTTTTTCAAACGCTCCAGGAGTTCCTGTTCCTCCAGGGGGGTAAGGGGTGGCGGCAAGGCCTTGCTGTTGCTCACATAGTAAAGGAAACGCGCCCAGGAAAGGCCAAACCTCTGCCAATAAAGCAGGCATACCAGTTTTATTTTCCAGAACACCAACAACAGTTTTCCAAACATTTACGCGATATTCCTTTCATCATTTCTTTGGTTTTCCCGCCAGGTCTCCAGGGGGAGCAGAACGTCATAAGCAGCCCTAGGTCTGCCGGCTCTTTGTACAGCCACGAGCAGCTTAATTTCTTTATCTTCTCCGTCAATGTTTAACCTTACTCTGTCAGGTCGGAAAGCAAGCAAAAACCCCCGCTCATGCAAAGAATGATAGGGAATAATACAGAATTTTTGCATATTTTTCTCCAGGGAAAGGATTTTTTCCAGATTTAGCCAATCCGTGCCGCCGTTTTTACTCTCCAGGTAGGCACATACCTCCTGCGGCAAGAACTCCTTTACTGCGTCATAGGCAGCTACGGCTGTAGGCGTGCCGGTGAAAGGGCAAGCCAGCGTATTACCCGTATCCACAAAAGCGGTAAGCCTTTTACCCCTGCCGTTAAAGATTAACTCCATCGCCAGGGCAGATGGAGAAAGGTAAAAATGTAATTTCTCCCTGAGCAAAGGCTCCAACCATCTCATTCCCAGATACAGCAAAGATGCAGCCGCCAAAAGCCTGGACAGGGAAGGAGGAGGCAGGATAAATGCTTCCCCCCCCTGGAAGGACAGTTTTTGCCCGGCGCTGAAAAGAAGTGCCAGGCCTCCCAAGGCCAGGGAAGATAAGTAGAAAACAAGATAACAGGAAAAGGCCTCCCTTAAATGCCGGGGGCGAAAAACATAATAAACCAGCAAGTAAGGCAGTATAATCCTGGCCGGCGTGAGCAATAAAGCAGGTTCTTCCATGATGTACAGGAGCAGAGGGCAAAGAGCGGCAGCGGCAGCAGCAAAAAGAAGCCTGGGCAAACGGACTCTCCGCCTTACAAAAGCTGCCGTCAACTGGAGCAAATAAAAATTGACACCGGCATTGAGAAGGAAAAGGAGATCTACGTACACGTTCTTCCCCTGCCATAAAAAGTCAAGTCACTGCTTATCCCACCGAGTCCATTATAGCAGGCAGAGAAGCAAAAATTTGTTATAATTTGGCTGCTCAAAATAAAAAAGGTATGGGTTCCAGACATACCTTTTTGAAAAACAGAGCATTGCACTCCGCCCGGACGGGCGGTCAGGCCCGTCCTTAAACCAATATCGCTAACAGAAGTTAAGCCTGCTATTTTAACTGGGACCTGGTGTGCCGGCGCCGGAGAAAAGCCGGTATATCAATATTAGTTTCGTCAAAACCCGTCCTTTCGCTAATCTCTTCTTTTCTTTGCGGGGGGATCACCTTTTTATCAAAGCCTGTGGCGATCACCGTTACCCGGGCATGGTCATTGTATGTTTCGTCAATAACAGCACCAAAAATGATATTTGCGTCCTCGTGGGCCACATCTTTAATCGTCTCTGCCGCCTCGTTAATCTCAAAAAGGCTTATATTGGGACCACCTGTAATATTAATAAGGATGCCGCGGGCCCCCTCAATGGAAGTTTCCAGGAGCGGGCTATAGATGGCAGATTTGGCTGCTTCCACAGCGCTGTTTTCGCCCCTTGCTTCACCCACACCCATTAGCGCCGTCCCCGTTTCTTCCATGATCGCCTTTACGTCAGCAAAGTCCAGGTTAATCAAGCCGGGCACGGCAATCAGATCTGAAATTCCCTGGACCCCCTGGCGCAACACATCATCGGCAATACGAAAGGCTTCAAGCAGAGGAGTACGCTTGTCCACTACCTGTAAAAGTTTGTCATTGGGGATAACGATCAACGTATCTACCTTCTCTTTTAACTGGGCAATGCCTTTTTCCGCCTGTTGCATCCGTCTTTTCCCTTCAAAGGAAAAGGGTCTGGTGACCACACCCACCGTCAGGGCGCCAATCTTTTTGGCTATATCGGCAATGATAGGAGCACCTCCTGTGCCGGTGCCACCACCCATGCCTGCCGTGATAAAGATCATATCCGCCCCTTCCAGGGCTTTCTGGATCTCCACGCTGCTTTCCTCAGCAGATTGCCTACCAATCTCGGGGTTGCCACCTGAACCCAGTCCTTTAGCCAGTTTGGAACCGATCTGCAGCTTTGTGCGGGCTTTAGAAAGTTCCAGGGCCTGGCCATCTGTATTTACAGCAATGAATTCCACACCCTTTAACCCTGCTTCAATCATACGGTTAACGGCATTGCTGCCGCCCCCGCCCACGCCGATAACTTTAATCTGGGCAAAAACTTCCGTCTCGAAATCATCATAGTCCATCATGGCATCAACCCTCCCTGCATTGTAAGCGGTAACCAGACAGACAGGCTATTCCCATATCTCAGCGATAAAATTTTTAAAACGCCGCCAGAGACTGGAAAGGGGGCCGCCCGGCCTTCGTTCCTGCCTTTTGCCCGACCTTCTTAAGCCCTGGTTATGATAAACATAATGGATTAGACCCACCGCCGTAGAATAAATAGGGCTTTTCACCCCAAGGTACGAAGGTTGGGCTATACGCACCGGGCAGCCAAAGGTATCCCCGGCAAGCTCGGCGATGCCTTTCATCAGGGAGACCCCTCCTGTTAAAACGACTCCCCCTGGGGGCATATCGTTATACCCCATGCGCCCCATCTCCTGCTTGCAAAGGTTCATGATCTCTTGCACCCTCGGTTCGATATAGTTATACAGGTCAACACTGGAAATCATGCGCTTTTCCTTACCGCTAATCCCTTCAATCTCAATATCGTTCTCCGGCGAAGCCATCTCCGGCCGGGCTATTCCCCGCTCCAATTTTAATTTTTCCGCCAGTTGGAAGGTAGTACGCAGACCCACGGCCAGATCGTTGGTAATATGATCGCCACCCACGGGAAGCACAGAAAGATCCTGCAGCGTCCCGTCCTTAAAAAGGGCGATTTCTGTCGTTCCACCGCCCAGATCCAGCAAAAAAACGCCAAATTCTTTTTCGTCTCGTGTCAGGCAGATCTCGCCGTTAGCCAGTGCGTTAAGCACCAGGTTATTAACCTCGTAACCGGCCATATTGACGCAACGCAGGAGGTTACGCAAGGAGGTCATGGAACCGGTAATAACCATCGCCTCTACTTCCAGGCGGACACCTAGCATACCTACCGGATCGCGGATCCCGTCATAATCATCTATGATAAATTCGCGGGGGATTACGTCGATTATTTCACGATCCTGGGGCAGAGCAATAACCCTGGCTGCCTGTAATACCCTCTCTACGTCCTGTTCCGTTATCTCTTTGTCTTCCCGGGCTACAGCCACTACACCGCGGCTGGTAAATAAGCCGACATGGGTTCCCACAATGCCTACATTAGCCAGGTCGATTTTGGCTCCAACCATGCGCTCTGCTTCCGCAGTGGCCCTGATGATGGATTCCACTGTCTGTTCAAGGTCAATAATTACGCCTTTTTTAATCCCTTCGGAAGGACTTGTCCCTACTCCGATAATATTTAAAGAGCCATCTGAAGCAATTTCCCCGACAATAACCCTGATATTGGATGTGCCAATATCCATTCCTGCAAGGATATCCCTTTTCGTCAATATCGCACCCCCTTCCACTAAAGGCCGTTCTACAAAAATCTGCAAATCATCATAGATTTACATATTCCACATATTTTATATATTTCCTTTAAACGTAAAAATTATTTTTTAAACGGTCTGAAGACCGGCGCTTCCGCAGCCCGCAGGTCCAGATAGCCCTCTGAGGAGCCGTTTTCCAGCGCTGAAAGGTGGGAGTAAAGATGCATCAATACTTCTAATTTCTTCTCCAGCTCCCTGCTGCTGCCCAGCCATACCTCCATGCCTTCACGGGTATAAACAATGATCTGCTGCGGGTCGGAAACATTGATCTCCGCTACGGGCAGGGCAGGAATACGGGAGAATACGGCCAGAAAAGTTTCAATAATCTCGCCCCGGGCGCGGTCTGGTATGTTTGTGCCCACATCCATTTTGCCCCAGAACAGCCCGCTGGCCAGGGGCAGATCCCCGGTAAAAGAATCACGTATGCCAATAATCATACCATCGGCGGCAATTTCCAGATAATAGCCGTGAAAAGGGATAAGCAGCAAAGGATATTTTTCCAGGATTTGAATGTGCAGCGCTGCAGGCAAAACCCTTTCCACCTCCGCAGTTTCTACCCGGGGAAGCTGCTGGATCCGTCTCCGCAATTCCGGGGGATTTATTTTCCATATATTCAACCCTTCCCTTATGCCGCCGGCCAGGTAAATATCTTCTCTGGACAGCTTGTCCAATCCGGTTATACTGATATAGTTGACGGCAAAAAAGGGAGAACGCAAAAACAAAAGCAAAAAGAGGTTGGCAGCAAAAAGAAGTAAAACAAAGATAAGCCTGTTTTTTATTTTTTTCCTTTCCCTGCGTTGCTCCGCAAGGCGCTGCTGCGCAGAAAAATGACTGTTTTTTTGTTTGTAGGCGGACAATGCTGACGCTCCTAAACAAGGTATGAAGGAAGATCGTTTGTCTTTATCATCTTTCCGTTAACGTTTTGCTGTCTGTCCGGTATTTTACTTTCCTCCTCCATACTTCTTTTTATCTTTGCGCCCAGTCTATTTAAAGCCAGATCCAGCCGCTCATAACCCCGGTCAATATGTTTGATCTCTTTCACCACCGTCATCCCCTCCGCCGTCAGGCCCGCCAGGACAAGGGCAGCCCCAGCCCGCAGGTCCGTTGCCGTGACCACAGCTCCCCGTAAACTCCCCCCTTCTAACAGGGCAGTCCTCCCTTCCACGCTAATCCGGGCATGCATACGTTTTAGCTCCTCCACATGCTTGAAACGGGCTTCAAATACACTTTCCACTATCTTGCTCCTCCCTGCGGCTACTGTTAACAGCGCCATCATGGGAGATTGCAAGTCGGTAGGAAAGCCGGGATACGGCAGTGTCCTTAAAGTTTCTACTCCCCTGAGCCGTCCCCCCAAGACAGAGATGTTCTCCTCATCAACTTTTAAAATGACACCGGCTTCCTGCATTTTAGCCACAACAGCATCGAGGTGAGAGGGGATAATTCCCTCAACTGTTACCTGCCCTCCCGTAATCGCGCCGGCCATCAGGTAAGTCCCTGCGACGATACGGTCCGGGATAATACGGTAGCGGCAGCATCCCAGGGCGTCAACGCCCCTGATGCGCAGAGTTTCCGTTCCGGCACCGCGCACCTTTGCCCCCATGGCATTTAAAAAATTTTGCAGATCTACAATTTCAGGTTCCCTTGCCGCATTATAGATTACTGTATTGCCGCTGGCGAGCACCGCTGCCATCATCAAATTTTCCGTTGCCCCCACACTAGGGTAATCAAGATGGATTTCCGTACCCCGCAAACCGGAAGTAGAAGCTACAATATAACCCTTCTCTTCCCAGATACGCGCGCCCAGCGCTTCCAGGCCCTTCAAGTGCAGATCGATAGGACGGGGGCCAATAGAACAACCGCCGGGATAAGTAACTTTTACCCTGCCAAGACGGGCCAGTACCGGACCCATAATAATAATGGAGGAACGCATCTCTTTCATCAGCGCAGCCGGTATGGTGAAGCAGGAAAGCTCAGGGGAGCCTATATTCAGCATATGGTCATTGTAGCTCACTTGCAAGCCAAGGGACTGCAGGATGGTCTTTTTCATGTGCATATCCCCTATATCGGGAATATTTTCCAGGACTATTTCCTGCTTGCTGCTGTTTAAAATCGCTGCAGCCATAATCGGCAGCATAGAATTCTTTGCGCCTCTTACTTCTATTTTTCCCTTCAGGGTATGCCCGCCCTCAACGATAAAACAGTTCATCCCTTTTCTCCCCTATCCTTCCCATTTCCGCCAATAATTCGGATCTCCGGTTCCAATTCAATGCCAAACTGCTCCAGAACTCTATCCCTGGCCAGGCGGATCAAACTTAACACATCAGCTGCCGTTGCATTACCCAGGTTGATAATAAAGTTGCCATGCCGGGGGGAGATTTGGGCGCCTCCTATCACCATCCCTTTTAATCCCGCCTGCTCAATCAGGTAACCGGCACCCCCGGGGGGATTGCGGAAAACACTGCCGGCGCTTGGCTGCTGCGGATGCCTGGCTTTTCTTTCACTTAACATTCTTTCCATGTTATGCTTGATTTCTTCCGGGTCACCCGCCTGTAAGCTCAGGGCCGCTTCCAGAATAATCACATCTTCTGCCTGAAAGTTGCTCCAGCGGTAAGCAAAGCTGAGCTCCTGCCTGGAACGCTTTTGGCGGCAACCTTTAAAATCCATGGTAACTACTTCCTGAACAAGCTCGCCGATGCAGGAACCAAAGGCACCGGCATTCATAAAGATGGCCCCGCCCAGAGAACCGGGGATGCCTGCGGCAAACTCCAGACCTCTGTAACCGCGCCGGGCAAATTCCCCGGCCAGCCAGGACAAAGACACCGCTGCGCCAACCCTTACTGTGTCCTCCATAAAATAACAACCAGCACAGCAAGCTGTCAGGCTGATCACTATGCCCCGGTACCCTTCGTCCCTTACCAGCAGATTACTGCCGTTGCCAAGGATAAAAAAGGGAATGTCCTGCTCAAAGGCCAGCTGCAAAACCGACTGCAACTCATCCAGGTTTTGCGGATAGACAAGGAAATCTGCCGGCCCACCGACCTGAATGGAAGTATGCCGCGATAAAGGCTCCTGTAAAAGGGGCGGGTTATGTAAAATTTGGGTCAAGCGCTGCGTCCATTCCAATCAACCTCAACTCCGCCTTTTCCTGCCGGCAGCACCGGCTTAAGAATATTTTGATGCTTTTTATATATGTTATGCAATGGCTGAAAAGGGGGTGCCTGTTCAGCCTGTCCGTAAATAATATCAAGGACACATCAGCCTGTAAATAGTGTCGGCCGCATGGGGATGACCGAGATTCCTGCTGTTTTCACTCAGCCTTGCCAGTTCGCCGGGTGTATCAAGAAGATGGTACACCGTCTGTTGCAACCTCTTGCCACTGAGCTCTTTTTCCTCCAGCAGCACGGCCGCTCCCCGGCGTGAAAGCTCCAGGGCGTTAATTAATTGATGGTTATGCGTGACATTGGGGGAGGGGATGACAACAGCCGGCAGGCCCAAAGCAGTCAGCTCTGCAATGGTCGTGGCCCCGGCACGCGTAAGCATCAAATCGGCTGCCGCCATGGCCAGGGGCATCTCCTGCTGGTAAGGCCGCAGCTGCAGCCGCCCGCCGTAAATTTCCGGAACCCTGAGCGCTCTCAGCCTGGAGTTTACCTCGTCAAAATACCGTTCTCCCGTGATATAGAGAACCTGGAGCCCTTTCCGTGCCGAAGAAAGGATAAGAAAATCCATCATGCTCCGGTTCAGGGCATCAGCACCCCGGCTGCCGCCCACAGCAAGGACCAGGGGCAAAGCAGGATCCAGGTTAAGCATCTGGCGCGCTTTCTCCTTGCTGATCTCTACCACTTCAGAAGCACGGGGATTACCCGTAAGGCACAGGTTGGAGCACCGTATAAAATGGCGCCGGGACGCTTCAAAAGACAGGCAGACCTTATATGCCCAAGGCGCCAGAAGTTTGTTGGTAAGGCCGGGCAGCACATTTTGTTCGTGGATAAGCACTTTTATCCTGCGCCTCAGTGCAGCTACAGCAAGGGGAGCCGCCGCGTAACCGCCCATCCCCACAACATAATTGGGGCGAAAATCTTCCAGTATTTTCCCTGCATGGGTAGTAGCCTTACCCATCAAGGAAAAGGCCTGCCAGAAACCATAACTTAGTTTGCGGGGCAGCCCTTTAACCGCCAGCGTTTGCAGGGGAAACCCGGCCTGGGGGACCAGCTTCTCCTCCATCCCGCCGGAGGCACCCACAAAAAGCAGCTCCGCACCGGGGTTAACGCGCCTGATATGCCGCGCCAGAGCAAGGGCAGGATAGATATGTCCGCCTGTACCGCCGCCTGTCAAGACAATACGCACCGCTTATGTCCCCTTTCCCCGGCTGTAACGGGATATATTCATTAAAATGCCCATGGCAAACATGGTAAAAAAGAGCGAACTCCCCCCGGCACTGATAAAAGGAAGGTTAATCCCGGTCACAGGAATAGAACCGGTAACCACGCCGATATTAATAATGGCCTGGACGGCCACGATGGAGATCAGGCCGGCAGCAAGGAGGCTACCAAAAACATCGGGGGCCGTAAGGGATACGATGAGGCCGCGCCAGATCAGGATAAAAAACAAGAGCATGACCGTCAAAGCCCCCAAAAAGCCCAGCTCCTCTCCGATAATGGCAAAAATAAAGTCGTTCTGCGGCTCTGGAAGGTAATACAGCTTTTGACGGCTGCGACCCAGGCCAACCCCAAACAGGCCTCCCGGTCCCAGGGCATAAAGGGACTGAATAATATGGTACCCGGAAAAAAGCGGATCAGCCCAGGGGTCCAGAAAAGAAAAGATGCGGCGCATACGGTACGGCTCGCTGAGGGCCAGGTACGCCAGCAGAGGTAAGCCCAGTGCTGCCAGCGCCAGCAATTGGCCTACCGGTATACCCGCAACAAAAATAACCACCGCCGTGATCAGCGCCAGGGCCACTGCCGTGCCCAGGTCGGGCTGGATAAGGATAAATAAAAATGTTACGCTCATAACGGCAAGGGGGACAAAACTGCTCTCCCAGAAGTTATGGATATTAACATTTTTTTTGCTCAAATAAAAGGCGGTAAAGATCACAAGGACCAGTTTGCTAAATTCAGAAGGCTGGAGCGTAAGCCCTCCCATACTGATCCAGCGTGTGGCTTCATTCACCTCCACACCCACCCCGGGAATACGCAGGGCGGCAAGCAGCGCAAAATTGGCCGCCAGCAACAGGGGAACCAGGCGGCGCCATTTCCAATAATTGAAATTTGCCGCCAGCAGCATCCCCACAAGGCCAAGCACAACCCAGAACGCCTGGCGGCGCAGAAAGAAAAAGGCATCGTCACGCATCTCCAGCGAGGAGATATAGCTGGCGCTGAAGACCATGACCAGCCCAAATCCCGCAAGGATGAGCACGCAAAAAAGAATGATCGTATCCGCTTGATGATGCGCTTCTTTTGCCGCAGTCCTTTCTTTAATCATGGCCTGCCTCCCCTCTCAAGGCCATAACTGCACGGCGAAAAACCTCTCCCCGCTCCTCATAGTCCCGAAACATATCCCAGCTGGCACAAGCGGGAGAAAGGAGGACTGTGTCGCCTTCCACTGCACAAGAGAAAGCTTCCCGTACGGCATCATCTAGGTTCCTTACAGTTATAACGGCATTAAAGCCCGTTTCCCGTGCGGCTTTTGCAAGCAGGGGAGCGGTCTCGCCCAGCAGGATGAGCCCCTTAACTTCTTCCCTGGCCAGGGAAAGGGCCAGGAGAGTAAAGCTGCTTCCCTTGTCTTTTCCGCCAGCGATAAGGATCTTTGGTCCTTTTATGGCCTGGATAGCTTTAAGTGTCGCTTCAGGGTTCGTCCCTTTAGAATCATTCACATATTTTACTCCGTTTACTGTAGCCACTTCCTCCAGGCGGTGCGGTACACCGGGGAAAGAGCGCAGCCCCGCAGCTATGCTTTCAATTTCCACCCCTGCAGCCCAGCTCACAGCGGTAGCAGCAAGGGCGTTCTCCAGATTGTGTTCCCCGGGAATACGCACCTCCCTTACCGGACAGACAGTAAGGTTTTGCCGGCCATCATTGATTGTAATCTTGCCTCCCTGGACAAATACGCCGGGGGAAAGCTGAAGCCGCCGGCTGAAAGGCAAAAGGTTCGCCCGCACCATCTCGACAAGTTCCCTGGTTAAAGCATCGTCAAAATTAAGAATACCCCAGTCCCCGGCCTGCTGCCGGAGAAAGATATTGCTCTTTGCTCTTATATATTCTTCCAGGGAGCCGTGATAGTCCAGATGGTCGGGGCTGATGTTTAAAACCGCCGCTACGCGGGGATAAAAATCCTGAATATCCGCCAGCTGAAAGCTGCTCAGTTCTGCCACGATGAAATCCCCTGCAGAACAGCGGAGCACCGCCTCACAAAGGGGGAAACCTATATTGCCGGCAACCTGGGTGCGGGGAAATTGCCTGCGGAAAATATCCCCTGTTAACGCCGTTGTTGTCGTTTTTCCGTTCGTGCCGGTGATGCCGATAATAGTAGCAGGGCAGAAGTGATACGCCAATTCAACTTCAGAAACAATCCCGATGCCGCGCCGCGCCGCTTCCTGGAGGAGGGGCAACCGTGGGTTGATCCCCGGGCTTTTTACAACCATGGAGATACCCTCCAGCAGCTCGGCACGGTGTTCCCCCGTAAAAAAACGGACATGGGGAAAAGAAGAGAGCTCTCCCATCTCTGCCTGCAGGAGGCTTTTTTCTTTCCGGTCATTAATCAATAAAAGGCCCACTCCGGCCTGCAACAACAGGCGGGCAGCAGCCAGACCGCTGCGTCCCAGCCCCAGTATCAGCACCTTTTTTCCGCTAATTTTCTCCAACATCTTCTTCCTCTCCCGTCAGAGGGCAGTATATTCCAGTATTCCCAGCAAAGCAAAACAAAAACCCAGTGCCCAGAATCCTGTGACAACATGCCATTCCGACCAACCTTTGATCTCAAAATGATGATGCAGGGGGCTCATGAGAAAAACACGTTTCCCCGTAAGTCTGAACGATATTACCTGTAATATTACTGAAAGGGTCTCCAGCACAAAAACACCGCCAATAATGACCAGAGAGAGCTCCGCTTTCGTTAAAATAGCCACCGCAGCAAGGGCCGTCCCCAAGGAGAGTGAACCCACATCGCCCATAAAAACACGGGCCGGATGGAGGTTAAAGATAAGAAAGCCAAAAACAGCGCCAATCATAACCGCGCAGAAGAAAACCAGCTCAGTCAGCCCCTGCTGTGAAGCAAGAATTAAGAAAGCCAGCAATGCCAGAATAGCCGTCCCCCCGGCCAGCCCGTCAATGCCGTCAGTAAGATTTACGCCGTTTGCCGTCCCTATAATCATAATAAAAATCAATAACGGATAAAAATAACCACAATCGACCTCCATACCGCTAAAAGGGACATGCACAACGGTGGAATGTCCGTAGCTAACCAGGACAAAATAAAACAACAACGAAAACAGAAACTGCCCCGCCAGTTTATGCCTGGCTTTCAAGCCCAGGGAACGGTGCCGCGCCACTTTGGAGAAATCATCAATAAAGCCAAGAAATCCCCCTAACAGGGTAATTAGTAAAACGGCCATTAAAAGCGGCGTCATCGGCACAAAAACAAGGAGGATCAACGCGGCAGAAAAAAGAAAAACAATGCCCCCCATCGTCGGGGTTCCGGCTTTGCGGAAATGCCGTCCGGGACCATCTCTCCTGATCTGCTGGCCAAAGGGTGAAAAACGTATATAAAGGGGACAGAGGAGCAAACACAGGAAAAAAGCAAGTAAGGAGGCCAAATATGCCGGCATCTGGCGTGCGTCTCCCCTTTTCTCAGCTTAATTATACTTCGCCAGCAGCTCTTTGACAATCATTTCCATGCCCATCGCCCGGGAACCTTTTACCAGCACATGGGCACCAACCAGGGGAAGGGATTGAAGCACTTCAAGGGCTTCGGCATTGCTGGAACAGGTAAAAATAGAGCGGGGCGGAAAGCCTGCTTCTTTTGCCCCCCTGCCAATAAGTTCTCCCCGGGGGCCCACAGTCAACAGGTAATCAATACCTGTACGGGCTACGCAAAACCCTGCTCTGCGGTGCCCCTCCTCCATATAGGCGCCCAGTTCAAGCATATCCCCCAGCACAGCAATTGTCGTCCCGTTTCCGGCCCATTCTTTGAGGGTTTCCAGGGCAAAGAGCATAGATGAAGGGCTAGCGTTATAAGCATCGTTGATTAGCCAGAAACCGCTCTTGGTTTGCAGGCGTTCCATACGCATACCAGAACAGGAGGCATTTGCCAACCCTGCCCTCAATTCAGGCACCTCCAGGGAAAACTGCAAACCTGTGGCCACTGCGGCCAAAGCATTATAAACATTGTGCTTCCCCGGCAGGGGGACCCAGAAGTTTGCCATCTCTCCCCGGGGCAGAAGAGCCGTAAAGGCGTACCCTTCGCCCTCCAGCCGGCTATGCTTTGCCTGCAGATCCAGTCCTTCGCCATAACCAAAAAAAACAGTGCGCCCGGGAAACTTTGTTCCCATCTTCTTTAAAAAGGGATCATCGCCGTTGAGCACAGCCGTACCCCCGGCACCCATAGCTTCAAGCAGCTCTCCTTTGGCTTTGCTGATATTTTCCCTGCTGCCCAATAATTCAAGATGGGCTTCACCGATATTGGTTATAACACCCAAACACGGCTTGGCCAGAGCAGCCAAAGTGGCGATTTCGCCCGGCCCCCGCATACCCATTTCCAGCACCGCAATTTGATGCCGGGCTTCCAAACGCAAAAGGGTAAGGGGCAGGCCGATATGGTTATTGTAGTTCCCCTCTGTTTTCAGCACACAGTAGCGGGTTGCCAGGACAGAGGCGATTAAATCCTTGGTGGTTGTTTTACCGTTGCTTCCCGTTATGCCAACCACAGAAAGGGAAAATTTTCCCCGGTAAGAGGCGGCAACAGCCTGCAGACAGCGCAGGCAGTCATCCACTATAATCACAGCTTTGTCCCCGGTAAATTCCCCGGCAGAGAAAAGGTGCAGATATTTTTTTTCCAGCAAGGAGGCGGCAGCCCCCCGCTTGAGGGCATCATGGATAAAACGGTGGCCGTTTACTCTTTCCCCCTGCAGAGGGAAAAAAAGCTCCCCGCCCCGTGCTTCCCGCGAATCAATGAGCGCCCCGTGGACATAGCCCCCCGGGCTGCCGGCTAGAAGCTCTCCCTTGGTAATCTTTAAAATTTCTTCCACACTTAACTGCATCTTCCCTCTATCCTTCCTGCCGGCGCAGCCGTTTGCCAATCAATTCTATGGCTACCTCCCGGTCGCTAAAGGGGATCGTGTAATCTCCAAAAATCTGGTAATTTTCATGGCCTTTCCCTGCGATGACGACCATATCATCGGGCCTGGCCAGTTCTATGCCCAGTTTAATCGCTTCATAGCGATCAGGCAGGATCGTGTAACCGCTCCCCGCCTGTTTCACCTCCTGCAACCCCCCTTCCACTTCCCCGATGATCTGCCAGGGGTCCTCTCCCCTGGGATTGTCGGAGGTCAAAATACAGTAATCGCTGTAACGGCCGGCGATACGCCCCATTATCGGCCGCTTGGCCCGGTCCCGCTCCCCACCGCAGCCAAAAATCGTAATAATTTTCCTGCGGGCAAACTGCCGTGCCGTTTTCAGGATATTTTCCAGGCCGTCAGGCGTATGGGCATAATCAACGATTACCAGAAAATCCTGGCCCATATCTACCTTTTCAAAACGGCCGGGAACACCGTTTACCCTTTCCAGGACATCCTTGATTAACGGCAGTTCTACCCCTTCCAGTAAAGCGACGGTAGTAGCCGCAAGGGCATTATACACGGAAAACACCCCGGTTATTTTTAATTGAAAATCTTCTTCTCCCCAAGGGCTGTGCAGACGGTAGGAGACGCCCTCTCCCGTAACAACAATCTCTGACGCCCTTACCTCCGCGTTGCCATGCAGGCCATAGCATACGGCCTGGACCGCCGTCTGCCGTAAAAAGTAATCGCAATGGGGATCGTCCCGGTTCAGGACGGCAAAACGGGGGACAGAACCTTTACAAAAGCTCCCTCCCAGCTGACTGAACAGTTTACCTTTGGCTGCAAGATAGCGCGCAAATTCAAGGTGAAAATCCAGGTGATCTTCGGTGATATTGGTCAGGACGGCGGTGTTAAAGTCACAGCCGGAAACACGGTGCTGCTCCAGGGCATGGGATGATACTTCCATGACAGCGTATTCCACACCCTGATCACACATGGCGCGCAACATTCTTTGCAAATCTGTTGCTTCCGGCGTCGTTGCCAGCACCGGCAGGGTTTCGCTGCCAATACGATATTTTATTGTGCCCAGCAGAGCTGTTTTCTTGCCCCACGCCTGCAGGAGCTCATCGATAAGGTGCGTGGTTGTGGTTTTGCCGTTTGTCCCCGTAACCCCGATTAAACGCAGCTCCCGTGCCGGTGAGCCATAAAACAATTCCGCTGTCAGGGCCATGGCCAGGCGCACGGAAGGTACCTTGATTTTAACGGCCCCTTTAACCTCCCGCTCCTCTTCCAGTACCACTGCTGCCGCTCCGGCCTGGACTGCGGCAGCGATATAATCATGGCCATCGGCATGTTTCCCTTTAAGGCAGAAGAAAACAAACCCCGGCTTAACCTGATTGGTGTGATAGGCAAGGCCGCGCAGCAGAACGGAAGTGTCCCCCTTGACCTCCGTTACATACAGGTAGCGCAGCAGGTCTTTTAATGCCATGCTCATAGCCATCACCTTTTCCCTCAATTGTTTATTCTAGACGGGCTCAGCATGTTTATGTAAACTTAGCCGTTTTATTATAACTCACTGCAAGGGAGATGAAAAGGATACTTTTACAGCCCGGCCCTTTCTGATGCCAACACCGGGGGCAGGGTCCTGCTCCACGGCGATGCCGGAGCCGCTGGGCTCCATCCTTAAGCCCAGCCTGGCCAGAACTTCCCCCGCATCCTTAATGGTCATACCCAAAAGATCCGGCATGAGCACAACCCCGGAATCCCCTTCAGGCCACAGGTCTTCGAGGTAAACAAGGATGCTTGTATGCAGCGGCACTTCTGCTCCCGCTTTCGGTGTCTGCTCGACGATCATACCTTCAAAACCCACCGGTTTTAAAATCAGCCCTGCCATATCCAAAAGGGCACCCGCTTCATTAATGCTGAGGCCGATCAGAGCAGGGACCTTGACCAAACGTAATTCTTCCTCGCCGATCGGCTTGGCCGGCGGGATTTCAAGGTAAGAAAGGATATCTTTCATCATCGCCTGGAAAAGGGGCGCGCTTACCTGTGAGCCCCACTGCGGTCCCCGCCTGGCACCGTCCACGGCCACATAAATTAACACCTGCGGGTTATCCACAGGAGCAAAACCAATAAAGGAGAGGATATACTCCCCCGGCACGTAAACGCCGCCCGGTCCTACTTTTTGCGCCGTACCCGTCTTGCCGGCAATACGGTACCCCTCCACTCCCGCATTGACGCCACTGCCTTCTAGGACTACTTCTTCCATAATGAGGGCGACCTTTTCTGCCGTATCCCGGGAGATCACCTGACGGATCACTTCCCTCTGGCTCTCCCTTACCGTCTGGCCGTCCGCTTCCCGCATCTCTTTAACCAGCCGGGGGCGCAGCAGGTACCCGCCATTGGCTATGGCCGATATGGCCATAACTTGCTGCAGCGGTGTTACAGAGACCCCCTGACCAAAAGAAGTAGTGGCAAGCTCCAGGGGGCCAACCTGGGCGGGACGGAAAATCAGCCCGGAGCTTTCACCGGGATATTCTATCCCCGTCTTGCTGCCAAAACCAAAGGCCCTGATATACTCAAACAGCTTTTGCGCACCCAGACGCTCACCCAGAACAATAAAGGCGGGGTTGCAGGAGGAGAGAACCGCCTCCAGGAAATTAATGGACCCGTGTCCCCCTCTGTCAGCGGTCCAGCACCGGATCGTATAACCGGAAATTGTAGCATGACCTGGGCAAAAAAAACCTTCATTGGCCCGGTAAAGGTTTTCTTCTACGGCAGCGGCAAGGGTAATCAGCTTAAAGGTGGAGCCGGGTTCAAAAGTATCTGTGATGGGATAGAGGCGCCAGTATTGCTTGTCATAATCGTTGTAATTATTGGGATTAAAGTCAGGTTTTGAGGCCGCCGCCAGCAGCTCCCCCGTCTGGGGGTTAACCACCAAGGCCATAACCCTGTTTGGGTTATATTCAAGCATGGCACGGGAAAGCTCCCGTTCCACAATAAACTGGATAGTTTCATCAATCGTCAGATAAAGGTCGCGGCCTTCTTTGGGCGGGACAAAACGGTGCGTCCCGGGGATGGCCCTGCCCAGATTGTCCGTAGGAAAAACAATGCTCCCGTCCCGGCCTTTTAAATCTTCTTCAAAATAGATCTCCAGGCCGCCCCATCCCTGATCCATACCCACAAAACCAAGTAGCTGGGAAAGGAGCGTTCCGTTGGGGTAAAAACGTTTTGTTTCCTGGGTAAAGGTAATGCCCGGCAGGTTTAAAATCCTGACTTCACGGGCCACTTCTTCTTCCACTTTCCTTTTGACATAAACGGCGGCACGCTTTTGTGTGATTAATTCATAAATGCGGTTCTCGCTCATCTGTAAAACGGGAGCGAGGGCCCTGGCTGTAAAACGGGGGTCTTCGATCTGGGGGGGCAGGGCCACCACCGTTTCCACGGTCGCACTGCCGGCCATAAGGCGCCCGTGACGATCATAGATGTTCCCCCGTGAAGAACGGGCTGTAATGGTACGGTTCCACTGGTCCCATGCTTTCTCCGTTAACTCGTCGGCCAGCACAAATTGAATATAGCCAAGGCGGACCACCAGGGCTATCATCAGCAATACGATTAAAGCAAAAAGAGTTAAAAGCCTTTTGCGTATATGTAAATGGGAAGCAGTATCCCTGACCATCTTAGCCCCCGTACGGCATCCCTGATGGGAAACTGCCTGCAATTATTGGTTTGTAAGCTTGCTTCGGGAGGAGAGGAGCAGCCACTGCCTCGCTTCCGGGTATTCCATGCCCAGTTCATATAAAGCAATATATTCGATCCTTTCCAGAGAAGCCAGCTTCTTTACTTCAATTTTGAGGTATTCCCTCTCTTCCTGCAGGCGGGATATCTCCCTGTTTACCTGCTGCACTTCATAATTTAGGGCCACCACCCGCCCGTACATCCCAATTAAGCCAATCCCAATGAAGATAAAAAGGAGTATAAGGGCAGAAAACAAGATAGTTTCACCGGAAAAAGCGAGTGTCTTCCCCGGCTGCTTAAAATGTTTAAAATCGGGCCCGACAGGACGTTTAAGGGCGTCCCCCCGGTATATGTGGCTGAATTCCCCCGGTTTTTTCGCTGGTAACATCTTATTCATCTTCCCTTTCCCTTAGAACTGGGATGAACTTTGCCTTTGCTTTCCCTACAGTTTTTCTGCCGCCCGCAACCGGGCGCTCCTGGCCCT
>CALJJZ010000034.1 GCA_937973635.1 uncultured Bacillota bacterium
AAAGTAGGCCTAAGTACCTGTGGCATCGCTGCGGGTGGCTACAAGACTTTTGAAATAATTGAAAAAGAGATGCAGAATAAAAATCTGCACCATGTAGAGCTGAAAAAAACCGGATGTATTGGTATGTGTTACGCCGAACCCATTGTTGACGTAATTACTCCAGACGGCACTCTTTTTTCATACGGACCTGTGGATGAAGAAGGCGCACGCCGCATTATAGCAGAACATATTGCAGATGGTAAGCCCCCTCAGGATTTGCTGATTAATGAAGAAAGAGAAGCAGTTGTAGGAGGCCAGGTAAGGATTTCTCTCCGGAATTGTGGGATTATCGACCCCGAATCAATCGATGAATACAGAGCCAGCGGCGGCTATCAGGCAATCGAAAAGGTACTGAAAATGACCCCCGATCAAGTTATCGACGAAGTGTTGCGTTCCGGATTGCGCGGCCGCGGAGGGGCAGGCTTCCCTACAGGCCTGAAGTGGCGCTTCACTCGTATGAACAAAGGGGACCAAAAGTACGTTGTTTGCAATGCAGATGAGGGCGATCCCGGTGCCTTTATGGATCGCAGCATTATTGAAGGCGACCCCCATGCTGTGCTGGAGGGGATGATGATTGCCGGTTATGCCATAGGGGCTACACAGGGACATATTTATGTGCGGGCTGAATACCCCCTGGCTATCGTGCGCTTGGAAAAAGCGATTCAGGATGCCCGCGCTGCCGGACTTCTGGGAGAAAACATCCTGGGCTCGAATTTCAGTTTTGACTTAAAGATTAAAAAAGGAGCCGGTGCCTTTGTCTGTGGCGAAGAAACTGCTCTAATTGCTTCACTGGAAGGAGAACGGGGAATGCCCCGCCTTAAGCCGCCTTTCCCTGCTGAACAGGGGTTGTGGCGCAAACCTACCAGTATTAATAACGTTGAAACTTTTGCCAACGTACCCTGGATTATAGTTAACGGTGCTGACAAATACGCTGCTTACGGTACGGATAAGAGCAAGGGGACAAAAGTCTTTGCCTTGGCCGGCAAAATGAGACGTGGCGGCCTTATAGAGGTTCCCATGGGAGTAACGCTGCGTGAGGTTATTTTTGGCGTAGGCGGCGGTGTCCGTGATAATAAACAATTTAAAGGTGTGCAGCTCGGTGGTCCCTCTGGTGGCTGCATACCCGAGAGCCTTTTGGATACGCCTGTTGATTATGATTCCCTGAACCGTACCGGCGCGATCATGGGGTCAGGCGGTATGATTGTGATGGACGAAACTACCTGTATGGTAGATATGGCCCGCTACTTCCTTGATTTTGTCCAGAATGAATCCTGCGGCAAATGTATTCATTGCCGGTTGGGAACAAAACGTATGCTGGAAATCTTGACCAGGATTACTGAAGGAAAGGCCCAGGCAGAGGAGCTGGAACTGCTAGAGGAACTGGCTTTCAACGTTAAAGAGGGTGCACTCTGCGGCCTGGGACAGACGGCCCCCAATCCTGTACTGACCACCCTGCGCTATTTCCGTGACGAGTATGAGGCTCATATATTTGACCGTCGTTGCCCGGCAAAATCATGTGTGGAACTGCTTACCTACACTATTGACCCGGAACTCTGCACCGGCTGTCGCCGTTGTGTAAAGCGTTGTCCCACAGAAGCGATTACCGGTGAGAAAAAAGAAGTACATGTCATTGACCAGGAAAAGTGCATCAAATGCGGCAACTGTTTTGACGCATGCAAATTTAATGCAGTTATAAAGAACTAATTTTGTTGTAAAGGGGTTGAGCTGAACGCATGAGCCTGCGAGTTAATATAAACGGACGGGAACTGAGCGGCCACGGGGATCAAACAATCCTGGAGGTAGCAACAGCAAACGGTATTCATATACCTACCCTATGTTTCAGCGGGGATCTTGAGGTATACGCCTCCTGCGGCCTTTGCCTCGTTGAGGTAAAAGGAATGCCCCGGCTGCTGCGCGCCTGCGCTACAAAAATTGCCGACGGCATGGTTATTCAGACGGAGAATGAAAAAATCAGGAAAGCCCGTAAACTTGCCCTGGAGTTAATTCTTTCCGACCACCGCGGTGATTGCCGCGCTCCCTGTGTCATGGCCTGTCCGGCCAACTGTGATGCCCAGGGTTATGCTGCCCTTGTGGCCAACGGCCAGTACAAAGAAGCGCTTAAATTAGTTAAGGAGTTTATGCCTTTCCCTGCCTCCATTGGACGGGTTTGCCCTGCGCCCTGTGAGGAAAACTGTCGCCGCAATCTTATGGAAGGGCCTGTTTCGATACGTTACTTTAAACGTTTAATCGCCGACCTTGATCTTGCCAGCGACGATCCATACGTACCCGAGGTTGCGCCGGACACCGGCAAAAAAGTTGCTGTCATTGGTTCCGGCCCGGCCGGTATGACGGCAGCTTATTTCCTGCGTCGTCAAGGGCATGCTGTGACTGTTTTTGAGTCCCTGCCTGAGATGGGGGGAATGTTGCGTTATGGTATTCCTGAATACCGCCTGCCCAAAAAGGTTTTAGATGCTGAAATCAAACAGATCCTGGATCTAGGGGTTGAAGCTAAAACCAATGTCCAGCTGGGCGAAGATTTTACGATTGATTACCTTTTTAAAAGCGGTTACGATGCTGTTTACTTGGCAATTGGCGCCCAAAACAGCAAAACAATGGGTGTAAGCGGTGAGGAGATGGCAGGTGTCCTCGGAGGCGCTGAGTTCCTGCGTGCCGTCATGCTTAATGAAAAAGTAGATCTCGGTAACAAGGTAGCCGTTATCGGTGGCGGCAATACTGCTATGGATGCAGCTCGTACAGCAAAGCGCCTTGGTGCTGAAAAAGTAATGGTTGTTTACCGCCGTGCCCGGGAACAGATGCCTGCGCAACCTATTGAAGTTATTGAGGCAGAAGAAGAGGGTGTAGAATTTTACCTGCTGGCTGCACCTGTGAAGATCGAAGGAAACGGTAAAGTAGAAAAAATGGTCTGTCAAAAAATGGAGCTTGGGGAGCCTGATGCTTCCGGCCGCCGTAGCCCTAAGCCCATTGATGAGTATTTTACCCTGGATGTGGATACAATTATAGCTGCTATAGGACAGGATGTAGATGTATCCTGCGTGGAAAAAGATGTCCAGGTTAACCGCTGGCGTACTATTGAAGCGACAGAAGGGACCTTCCTCACTAATGTCCCGGGCGTATTTGCCGGTGGCGATGCAGTAACTGGCCCCGGGATTGCCATTGAGGCCATTGCGGCGGGCAAACGTGTTGCCGAAGTAATCGACAACTACTTGCAAGGAAAGGTATTGCCATACCGCACCTACTTCAATATCGCTAAAGAAGGATTAACAGAGGACGATTTTGCTGACAAGCCACGCCAGGAACGGGTAAAAATGCCTGTAGTAGAGCCGGAAGTACGGGTTAAAAACTTCCGGGAGATTGAGCTTGGCCTTTTACCTGAAGATGCGTCCAAGGATGCAATACGCTGCCTGGAATGTGGTTGCTTTGATGCCTTTGAATGTAAACTCCGTGATTATGCCAACTATTATCAGGCCAAGCCTGAGCGCATTATTGGCGAGAAGCACAACTATGACCAACAAGTTCACCCCTTAATTGTACGGGATCCAAACAAGTGTATCCTTTGCGGGCTCTGTGTACGCACCTGTTCGGAGATAATCGGTGCAGAGGCACTGGGGTTGGTCAATCGTGGCTTTAATGCTGTGGTTAGTCCTTCTCTTGATCTCCCCCTGGAGAAGACCAGTTGTGTTGCCTGCGGCCAGTGCGTTGCGGTCTGCCCTACCGGCGCGCTCCTGGAAAACATGCCCTTTGCCAAGCCAGCCGCCTGGGAGCTAAAACGAACCATTACCACTTGCGGTTACTGCGGCGTTGGTTGTAGCATGCAGATCGAAACAGTAGGTGATAAAATTGCCCGCATAGTCCCGGCAAAAGGTCCGGTAAATGACGGGATTCTATGCAAGAAAGGCCGTTTTGGGTTTGAATATGTCAACAGCAGCGAAAGGCTCAAAGCCCCGCTCATCCGTGAAGACGGTATCCTCAAAGAGACAACATGGGATGATGCGCTCGTTTATATTGCTAAGAAGGCCAAATCGTTGAAAGCGCGCTACGGTGGTGATTCACTAGCTGTATTTGCCGCCCCGCGTTATACAAACGAAGAAAGTTATTTGATCCAAAAATTTGCCCGGGCTGTCCTGGGAACAGATAACCTGAGCAGCCTCAATGAGCCTTCAAACCCTCTTACTGCTCAAACGGGTATGGGAGCATCAACAAACTCTTTTACCGAGTTTGATGCAGCAGACTTTATCTTAGCCGTAGGGGTAGATTTTGAAGATTATCCTGTTGCCGCTATTAAGATCAGGCAAGCTGTAGAAAAAGGAACTGCACTCTGGTTTATCCATGAAGGAGAAAGCCGTCTGGGCAAGTATGCGAAAAAGCGGTTGCAGGTTAAAGACGGTGCTAATACAAACTTCCTTTTAGCTATGCTCGTTCTGGCTGCTGAAAAAGGGTTAGTCAATAAAGATTTTGTAGAAAAGTATACGGATAATTATGCTGAACTGGCTGCTTTATTGGAAAAAAGCAGTGTGGATGAGCTGCTTAAGGGCAGCGGCCTGAACAAAGCCGAGCTTGAAGCATTGCTGGAAGCTTATGCTGCAGCGAAGAGCCCCCTTTTGGTTTTAAGTAACCGCAACCTGAGTGGAGAGGCAACCGCCCTCTTGGCCGACTTAGCCTTATTATTGGGCAAGATAGGCGCACCTCGCCAGGGGCTTATCGATCTGCGCGGCAGATGCAACGGTCAAGGTATTTTTGATATGGGCGTTGCAGCAGGGTACCTCCCTGGCTACCAGAAGATCGAAGATGAGAAAGTACGGCGTAAATTTACCCGTGCCTGGCGAGCGACACTGCCCGAAAAAGCAGGCAAAAATATGGATCAGATTATGCAAGGTCTGGAAGAGGGAACAATTAAAGGAGTATTTGTCTTTGGTGAAGATCCGCCACAGGCAGAGATTGTAGAAAAACTGGCCAAAGCTGAGCTGCTTGTGGTCCAGGATTTATTCCTTACTGAGACAGCCCGTGTCGCTGACGTAGTATTGCCCGCGGTTAGTTTTGTGGAAACCGAAGGGAGTTATATTAACAGTGAGCGGCGCGTACAAAAGGTAAATCCTGCCCTCCCCCCCCTCACAGGAAAGCAAAACTGGCAGGTATTGCTGGAGTTGATGGAGGAGATGGGCTACCAGCAGAAAGCAGCTACACCGGCACAGATCTGGCAGGAGATGACAGCACTGACACCTGTTTTTAATGGCATCAGCTATGATTCTCTGGATAAAGCCCCTTATTGGCCGGGGAATCAACCTGTATGTGAGATCGAAGCTATTGAAGCTACTGTAGGAAAATTAAAGTTTGTTCTGCCGTCGGTTGATATCCCTGCTTTTATTGAGAGGGAATCAGCCGACAGCGTAGGGAAATGGTTTAAGGCTTTCCTTTGGGAAAAAGGACTGGCCTAAAAAGTTAAAAATTTGCAGGTAGGTGCTACGGGGCCGGTATAACTTTGGAAATCTCTTAAACTTATTTTTCAGTTTGCCGGCCCTGTAAGCCTGATAATGCTAAAATAAACGCCAAGGCGTTGGATGTTAAATTCCTGGAAATTATAAAATATTAATTATGAAGTCAATCACTTAGGAGGTTAATCCATGCCCGCCAAACTAATCAGAGGAGACGAGGTGGCCGCCCGCCTACGGGAGGAGATGGTTGCTGAACTGGAAACCCTGTACGAAGAAACAGGCCGCGTTCCAGGTTTGGCGGTAATTATTGTAGGAGAAGACCCTGCCTCACTCTCCTATGTTGCAAATGCCGAAAAAGCCGGTGCAAGCCTGGGGTTTAATGTGCAGGTTCACCGTTTGCCTGAACATACCACTGAAGCTGAATTATTAAAATTAATTGAGAAATTAAATTTTGCCGATGAGATTGACGGCATTATGGTGCAGCTACCTTTACCCAGGCATATTGATTCTTACACTGTCATGGAAGCGATTGACCCGGAAAAGGATGTTGACGGGGCCCATCCGTTAAATATGGGTAAATTGTTCAGTGACGAAAAGGGTTACATCCCTTCTACAGCCCATTCTGTTATGCGGATGATAGAATTTACCCTCCAACCGCTCTATGGAAAGTCTGCAGTTCTCATTGGCCGAAGCAATATTGTGGGTAAACCCCTCTCTCTGTTAATGTTACGGCGTAATGCCACACTTACGATCTGTCATTCCTTTACTCAAGGCTTGCCAGAAATATGCAGGGAAGCTGATATTCTTGTCACTGCGGCCGGCAAACCCGGTTTGGTAAAAGGAGACTGGGTAAAACCAGGCGCCATCGTTATTGATGTGGGTGTTACGCAGCTTGATGGTAAATTGGTCGGAGACGTAGATTTTGCCGCTGTTCGAAATGTTGCAGGGTGGATCTCCCCCGTTCCCGGGGGAATAGGCCCCATTACTATTACTATGCTTAAATGGAGCACTCTGGAAGCGTATAAAAAACGTATCGCCGGAATATAAACAAAGTTAAAGTTAGAAGTTGAAGGCATACAAAACGACTTACTGTCGTTTCTGATTTGGGGGATAAATATGGTGGCTCAAATTATAAACGGAGAACAAGTAGCAAGGGATTTACGCAGGCAACTCAAGGAGGAAATAGCCAGCTTAAAGCAGGAAAAGGGTATTACCCCGGGATTGGCGATTATTGTGGTAAAGAGCCCGTTTGCCCGTTTACATGTAGTGCGCCTGAAAGAACGGACCTGCCAGCAACTGGGGATTAAGTGTCAGGTTATATATCTTCCCGAAACCACAACGGATGATGAAATAGTTTATAAAATTGAGCGCCTGAACAATGATAAAAATATACATGGCATTAACATTCATCCTTTAACACCTCACTTGAGTCATACTTTCATTTCTCAGCAGGTAGATCCGGCAAAAGATGTGGAGGGGTTGCACTTTCTCAATATGGGCGGTTTTTTAAAGGGGCGTTATCGTATGGTTCCCTTTGTGGCAAAAGGTGTAATGAAGTTGATCGAATCGACAGGCATAGATCTGACAGGGAAAAGGGCTGTAGTTGTAGGACGCAGCCAGCTCGTAGGCAAACCGCTGGCCTTTCTCTTATTGGAAAAAAACGCTACCGTAAGTATCTGTCACTCCGTTACTGCGGACCTTGCCGCTTATACAAAGAAGGCGGACCTGTTGGTTGTGGCAGCCGGAAATCCCAGAACGATTAACAGCAAAATGGTAAAAGAGGGCTCTGTGGTAGTGGACGTAGGTGTAAATCAGGTAGGTTCCCGTTTGATCGGAGATGTGGACTACGAAGAAGTAAAGAACATTGCCAGCTGGATAACGCCGGTGCCGGGAGGAGTCGGTCCAGTAACTATTGCCATGCTCTTGGATAATCTGGTTAAGGCTGCCGCATCTCATGGGTGAGCAACGTATCTTTACTGTAACCCAATTAAGCCAGTATCTTAAAAACCTTTTTTGGAAAGACAGCCTGCTACAAAATATCTGGGTTAGCGGGGAGATATCCAATTATAAATGCCATAGTCCTTCCGGGCACATCTATTTTACTTTGAAAGATGAACAGAGCGTCCTGCGCTCTGTCTTTTTTCGCAGTAAAAATTTGGCTTTAACCTTCGTTCCAGGGGATGGAATGAAAGTGATTGCCCGGGGCAGCATATCCCTTTATGAACGTAGTGGATATTATCAACTTTATGTAGAAGAATTGGAGCCTGAGGGACTGGGTGCTCTTTACCTCGCTTATGAACAACTAAAAGAAAAACTGGCCCAACAGGGGTTATTTGACGAGTGCAAGAAAAAAACTTTACCCCGTATACCTCAAAGAATTGGTCTGATTACTTCTCCCTCCGGCGCTGCCATCAGAGATTTTCTAACAACCGTGCGGCGCAGGTTTCCCTGTGTTCGGGTGTTGCTTTACCCCGTGGCAGTACAGGGGAAAGATGCACCGCCACAAATTAGCCGTGCCCTTAGAGAGTTGGACAGCCGTGGCGATTTGGACGTAATCGTGATTACAAGGGGAGGGGGTTCTCTGGAGGAACTCTGGTGTTTTAACGATGAAGAGGTAGCACGTACTATTTTCGCCGCCTCCACTCCCGTAGTAAGTGCTATTGGCCATGAAACGGATTATACTATTGCCGATTTTGTAGCCGACTGGCGCGCTTCTACGCCTACCGCAGCAGCTGAATTTATTGTCCCGGAGAAACAGGAGTTGTTTCGTTATCTAGATTTGCAGGAGCAATTTATGGCCAAGGCATTGCGAAGCAATTTTCAGAAAAAACAGGCCAGAATTGATTATTTTCTTTCTACAGGTACCTTAAAGTATCCACGTGAAAAAATATTTTATGGCAATCAACGCCTAGATGAATTGGAACCGCGCCTACAGAGGGCAATGATGCTCATCGTACAAGCAAAGAAGATGCTCTTAAAAAGCTTTGCGGAGAAGCTAGAAGCATTAAGTCCCCTTGGCATCCTGAAGAGAGGTTACGCCCTTGTTTTTAAACGTGAGAACCAGCCTCTTAAATCTGCTTTTCAAGTTTGTCCGGGAGAAGAGATAAGGGTCTCCCTCGCTGACGGTGACATACACTGCAGTGTCCAAAAAGTAAACGGGAAGGAAGAGAGTTTGTTTCATGTCGAAAAAAAGAATAACATTTGAAAAAGCGCTGGAAAGGCTAGAAAAGCTAACGGTAGAACTGGAAAGGGGAGATCTTTCTCTGGAAGAATCTCTGGAAAGATTTAAAGAGGGAATAGAGCTCACCCGCTACTGTCGCAAGCTTTTATCTGAAGCCGAATACCGCTTAGAGATGGTTCTGCAAGACGGGCAAGTAACTGAATTTAATATTGATGAATAGACCTGCTATGAATAGTCAAGAGTAAATTTGGTCTTTGACAATCACATAAGGATTCTGATTAGCGGCTCCTCCAGGCGGC
>CALJJZ010000035.1 GCA_937973635.1 uncultured Bacillota bacterium
GGTAAGGAATGATACCATTGGAGAACCAATGGAGAAATTAATTAATACGGTTTCAGTCCCCTATTCATCGGGGTAAGGAATGATACTTATCAGCCATTGACTTTCACCCCGCCTTCGCCTATACGTTTCAGTCCCCTATTCATCGGGGTAAGGAATGATACCGACTAGTGTAATAATGCTTCAGTCCCCATATAATGGGTGGTTAAGCCTGTTTCCATTTTATCATAAATACAAAAAATCCTGAAGTTGTTTTTTTTGTTCAAAAACCTGCAATATCTGCGAAAAATATTTTTAAATACAGAATTGGAAATACGGACATTTTTCGTCACATTGGGCCGCCCTTCCTGGATCTGATTCATCATAAACAATACGCATTTTTTCGTCCCTTTCTTCGATAAACCACTGGCGCAGTTCGTCATTAATAATATGAAAATCTTTCTGGATGTGAAGCCTTCTGTTTTTAAATTCACAGTATACGACACAGCCAATGTTGATGGGAAAATCGTATAAGGCCTCCATTACAAGAGCATAACCTGTAGTAGTAAGGCGGTGAAACGGCTCCCTAGGGCCAAATTTCAGGTCCACAATCATAGGCTCAGAAAAAACATAGGCGTCAGAACGCAGATAAGGGCTTAAACCCAAAAATGAACCGTCTAATTGTTGTTCCAGCACAAAGGGCACCACCTGAGAGGCCAAGGAATCTTCGCCAATATAAGGTTGCCGCGTCAGCACATCCTGCAGGCGCGAGGTAATGCTGTAAAATTCATAATTAAACACCTGCTCCAGGCAATCAATAATGGTTAATGGCTCGCCTTTGTCCGCATTGCCTGAGTTTGATATTTCCTCAATTTTGCGGATTGCCTCCGCATGCTTTTCCATAAACTCGGACAATGAGCCGCTTAGCTCCCGGGAAATGGTTTCATAGTTTGTCCCGTGAAAATATATGAGTTTTTTTGTGCGCACCAGCAAGAACGAAATTAGGGAATGGAAAAGCGCTCCGCGCATCATAGCCAAATTAGGGGTGCCGCTTTTCTTTTCGACTCTGTTGAGATAGACGTCACGGCCACTGCTGCAATATTTGCCGGCTATCTGATATAACGGCAGGCGAATTTCATATACGGGTTCCAGGGGCGGCTGGTGCCAATTCCAGCCGCGCAGTTCTTCTGCCACCCCTTGCTCCCGAGATTTGGGCAGCAAACCCTTAAAGAGTTTTTTGCGCTCTTCTTCGTTTAGAAAATAAATACCCTTTCACCCCACATCGGCACAGTAATTGCGGTATTCACAGTCAACACAGCGCCTGTCAGAACGGATGTAAGCCGGCATTTTTTCGCTTACGGCGACTTTTCTGATGGCACTTAACACTTTTTTGACGTGTTCGCGCATGCTGGTTGTTATCTCTACGGGCACAATAGCTTTTGCTGGGATTAGGTGTATAAACCCAAAACGAACCGACCGTAAAAAGGTCTCTTCCAGGAGCATGGCGTAGGCGGCAAGCTGGTATTTCTGGTGTAGCCCTTTTTTATACAGGCTATGTTTAAAGTCTACCGGATAAATATCCCCATTTTCAGCTGTAATCAGCATATCCAAAACGCCATGCAGACCTAAGCGGGTTGAGCTAAGGTAAACCTGGAAATCCCGTCTACCTTCTAGAATACCGTAAGGTTTCAGACCCCGGCGCTTTTCCAGCTTCTGTATTTCCACATGTTCTATCTTCCCATATTCCATTTTGCCCGTTACCCGGCGCGGAACAGGCAAAACATAATAGTAATAGAGGATACGGGGACAGTAAATATACTGTTTTAAATCGGAAACGCGCAGAGTAATCATCTTTCTTTATGCCCCGCTTTGCCTTCTGCAGCCTTACAGCCCTGTTTGGCCTTATTTTTTTTGTTTCCCTCAGCTTTATCGTCTTCAGCTTCAGCAAGATTGATGATCTCTTTTTTTAATTTCATATCTTTGTCACAAAAAGGATAGATTTGAATATTCCCTTCTTCTTTTCCCAGGGTCTGCTTTAGCCGCAGACGCAGCTCTTCCCGCCTGTTATGGTTCATTTCTCCCAGAAAAGCGCTGTACTGGATCCTTTCCAGCCCATAATCTTTACAGGCTTCGCCAATTTTGTTCCTGATGCGGTCGTCCGGGATGTCATAGATGACCAGCGTCTGCATTACCATCCCCCCACAAATGGCCGGTATTTGCCTTCACCACGGACAAAGGTAGCGATGCTGCGTGCCTGGCTCTGGATAATATTCTGCAGCTTATGCTTCTTGCCGTTGTAGGTTTCCGTGGCCTCCAGGCGTTCAATAATTTTGACAGCAAGCTCTTTGCGCGTATCAGCAGAAAGTTTCCCTTCTTCCAAAACTACTTTTTTCCCTTTGCTGAACATGGAGATGACGACCCTATCCACCACCGGCTGACGAAATTCTTCGATCAGATCGAGGACCAGGGATGGTTTGCCCGGCCGGTCCACATGCATAAAACCGGCAAATGGTTCCAGCCCCGCCAGGATCACAGCGCTCCATACCTGGGAATAGAGAATACCGTACCCATAATTGAGCATGGAGTTGAAAGGGTCTTCGGCGCCGCGATGTTCCCGGCCGGGGAATTCTACTTTCCCTTCAAGGATAAGGGCCACCTGTTCCCAGTATATAGCCGAAACCCGTCCCTCCACAGAGAGGAATTGACCCCTTAAGTCATCTATTTTTTCGCCCTGGTAGTTGTCCAGCTCTCGGGCTGTGTCCTCCATCTTTTTTGCCGCAGTCATTACCCTTTCATAAGTCTCCTGCTTGGCTTCTTTGCGGTGTTTAGAGAAATACTTCAAGGTATTTACCTGGTTTTTTATTTTGGCAGCGACAAAAGCGCGGGCCAGCACGACGCCCCGTTGATCCAGATAGGCCATAAGCTGCTCCCGCCTGGTCTGGACGGTAGCCGTTAACTGGGGCGAGCTGACCTTGGCATAGGGCTGGCCGGTAATGGAGAGAAAGTTGATCTGTACGCCGTATTCCATGCACATTTTAATGGCGTCGCTGGAGATGGAGGCGCCACCGGTGGCAATGGTAAGCTGGGCAAGGTCGTGGAACGGCACTTCCTGGATGACTTTGCCATTTTCTTTTACCACAAGCCGCTCGCTTTTTTTGCCGATAAAGGAGCCATAGTTGTTGATCAGGAGGTTCATGCTCACTTACGCCTTTCCGGGAAAGAATACATTTATTTTTAGCAGGGAGAAAACACGGCCAAGGTTTCAAAATAAAGTATGGGCTTGCCATCTATCTGCTGCAACGGGCCATATCTCTTATTTCCTGCAGGTTTAAAATCTCAGCTACTTCATATTGGGGAGGTACACATCCAGCAACAGGGCGCAGCCTCAAGACAGGCAGAAAATAACCACAGCGCCCATGCAGCTCTGCCAGCAAGACAAGGGCGATGAAATTAAAGGAAGGGGGGTTAACCAAAATCGGTTTTCCCTGCCACTCAAAGGATGAAAGCCCTGTGCGTTCTACCATAGCTTTAACCTGGGGCACAAGCTGCTGTTGGGGGTCGATCTGGCTGTCAATTTCTAGCAACCGCTCTATCTTTTGACCGGTTAAGCTCTCGGTTTGCTCAATTTGTTTTGGCGTAAGCGGATGGGAAAAGTTCAAGATAATCACAGATATCAACCCCTTAAAATTTTACATACTTTTGCGACTAATTTTTCTTTATCTTCGTCTGATAAATCTCCGTTTTCGCTATTGCTAAAAGAAAGCAGCTCGATCACTTCAATGCGATGTGCTTTAGCCAAAGATAGATTGCCCCCGGGATATTTCCTGTCAACAATTAACATTTTCGCTGTGTATGTGCCCAAAAAACGTTGTTCCGCTGCTGTATTTAACTGGTCAATTCCCTCTTTTGTCCTGGCCTTTTTGCCCGTTTTTACTTCGGCAATGCCAATATTATTCCCGCATCTAAGTACCAAATCCAAGCGATGCAAGCAGTTCTTTATACCACTCCTTTTCCCGCGACTGTTTCTCCCGGCCAGCCTCTTTTACTTTGGTCACTATAGCCTCGGCGATGCGCCTTTTTTGTTCCGGGCTGATCTTTTCATCACGCCACCTTTGATAATATTGGTTAATGCTCCCCGCAACAGCGGTAGTTTTTATGTTTTGAATCTCCAGGATAAGCTGATCCGCTCTGGACTTTTCCTCGTCGCCGGCCAGAGCAGTACCTTTTTGCGTAGGGGAAGGCTTAGCTGCCAAATCCTGGTCTTTTAAAGGCAAAGCCTGGTGAACAGGTACTTTGCCTGTACTTATAAAATACCCATATCCGGCGCTGGTCTTGGCCCCTGCACCCAAAGTCTCCAACCCTGCTTTAAGCCATTTTTCAGCAAGGCCATGCAGCCTGTCTGACTCTTTGCCAATTTTTTTCCGCCACCCTACGGCAAAGCTAAATTCGCTGCCTTTTGGTACCGTCAAAAAATAGACCGGCACCGGGTTTTGCCAGCTGGCAGGCGGTGTTTTTCTCTTTTCATCCTGATAATAATCTGCATAATGAGGGTTCATCACATCGAGTTCAAGTTTGGGCAGCTGTACAGGTATAGCATCAAAAAAGAGCGCATTGCCGGCACAACCACGAGTACCAAAGATAGAGCGAAAATTTTTTGCCAAACCTATATCTTCATCCCTTGCAAGGAGGAGATCTTCAGCCAAAGCCCTGTTAAATTTCTCCTCCTCGTCCAAACTAAGAAGCTCATCGAATTTAACCAGATTTCCAGTTTGAGCAAACTTCTGGGCTAATAATTGCAACCCCCAAGCCCGCGCAATGCCTTTAACGCTGCTGCCCGGCAAAAAAGGGAATCCATAGCGGTGAAAAGTAAAACCTACTTCCAGCAAGCCTTTGCTTCCAAGGCCAGAGATAAGGCGCCAGCTTGTTTCCATGGTAAAAGGTCTGGCTCCAGCACTTTTTACCGTGGTCTGCCACCGGAGCTGCCACTGCTGTAAAAGAGCTGCGTCGGCTTTCCTGGCAGCACCTACTATTTCCTCCCAAGCCTTTTTCTTTGCTTCGCTATCTTGGCCCTGGCCCCAGTCTTGCACAAACCGGTCGAAAACCAGGCCGGGGTTTTGCGGCGTTTTGTTCCTGTGTACCAGCCAGGCGCCTAATGTATTTTTAGGAAGAGAGTACTGGGAGTGGTTCATTATTTGTCATCCCCCAGTTCTGCCTCGGCAAAGCGCTTGAGCCAGGATAAGAAGGCCATGGCCTCAGCGGTGGCGCGCCGGTATTCATCGGTAGTAGCAGCGTTGATAATCCAGGAAAGGAGGTCTTTGTCGCTTTCTGCTTTCAACTTCAGACAACTCCCAACCCATGTTGAAACATGGTTAAACAACTGGTAGGGCGCGTTGTTCCCATTATTCTTGGGCTTGCCCCGCTCAAAGCCCTTGGCCCGCCAGAAGGCAAGGGTCTGTCCCAAACCATTAACTTGAATATTGGCCGGCGCACCCCTGGCTAGGCTTCCATACTCCTTGGCATAACTTTGCCCTTTAACTTCGTTAACCCACGCCCAGGCCTTTTTAGCCCTTTCCTGCTCTAAAGTCCGCTGCAAGCTCATTGTAATTTTTCACCTCCGGTAATGCGCAGAGCAACGATCCCCTGCCCAGTAGTCTCATTGCCCCCCAGTTGAATACGCGACAACCCGTTGGTAATTAATTGTGCAACCTTTTGCAGGATTTCTTCTCCCGTCAAGTTTACTTTTTTTGTCCGCGATTGTGTAGCCATTAAAGTTGAATACAAGAGCGTGTCCGCCGGCAGGCTTTCCGTCGTCCAAAGCGCTCCCGTTTTTACTGTCTTCGTTTCCGGATCCAAACAAATATGGGTCTGCACTTCGGTACTGTAGCGCACAAAGTCACGTAAGGCATCTCCATGGAGCAAGCAGAACCTAAAGGGTAAGCTATTGCGCCAGTAATTATATTCCTCGCTTTGTAAAAAAGCATTGGCTGCAAACCAGTCTCCGATACTTTTTAAGCTCTCTTCTTTTTTGGGTTCAAAGCTAAATTCTTCCAAAACTACTTTATCTCCAGCTACGAGGAGATCACCATAAATTAAGGCTTCACCGGATCCCGGTTCCGGGGGTAAATCCCAGCTTACCGGCACACCGGCAACAGCTGCCTGCCGCCGGAAGCGGGCCAGTAGATCGACGCTGCTAACCCAGGCAAAAACTCCTGCCAGTGAGCGTACCGGAAAGAAGAGGAGAGTGGCATCGCCAACCGAGAGGGCGCCGGCATGTTCCGCGGCGTTATCGCCCTCCGGCCCAAAGATGGCGATAAATTCTTCTTTTTTTAACCACCCTTTCCCATTTTCGCCCGGGTCTGTTTCCGCACGCAGCTTGCCTTTGATACTGCTGGCCTGGATGATGGGGTAGTCGGTAATCCGCTCCCGCTGGATGGGCAAATCCACCGCACCCAGAGCCTGTCCTGTGCCGGCATGCAAGGGCGTTTCCGTGTTGATGAAAAGAATGCGCGCCGCTTTAAACATTTATTACCACTCCTTTACTAATATTTGGCCAAAGCCGATTTCGGCCCCCCAATCGGTAAGGGCATTTTGTATTAGATGGGGAGCAAGGGATATTTTTTCTTGGGCCGTAAAGTAATAGACGCTGCCGGCTGGCACGTACCGGCGGGCCGGTTTTTGTTGGTGCCTTGCCCAATCATAGCCACCAATGCTCTCATAGCGGTCAAGGGCCGCCGCCACCAACTCTACTTCCCCTGTAAAAAACCTGCTCCAATTGCCTCCTTCCGGCTGCCAGCCGCCTGCAAAATATGCCGGAGTCGCGAAATAAAGTTTAAATCGCGGAAATGGCAATATCTCCGGCGGAGCAGGCCAGGCCGGAGCTTCCACCTGCTGGAAATAAGCCCCCCGTCCTTCACCGCCAAGGCGTAAAACGCCCACAGCCGGCCAGCCCTCATAGCCTTTTATTTCTACCAGTAGCCCCACTCCCTGAGAGGGACGGATATACTCTACCTGGTATAATGCCCCTTCTTTGACGGTACGGCTTTGCCCATGGAGTCCGATACCAAAACGGCTCTCTTTTTGAAATAATTCACTGGCCGAGGTACCGATAACCTCCTCGCCATCCAAGTATGCAAGAAGCTCTTTTTCCGTCAGCCAGAGGTTTGACACCTCTTTTGCCGGTTCGTCGTCCAGACCAAGCAAACAGGACACAGGAGAACTGGTAACCAGGTTATCAGGGATTTTCCGGGGTAAAGAAGCCGGTTTAAGTTTATATCTCTCCTCCTTTGAAAAAGATACGGCGTCTGCCGGCTGGGGAAAATAGCGGAAGACCCCTTTACCTTTTTCCCGGCGAGCCAAAAATGGTCCACGCAGGCGCAGGTCCTTATAATCTTCCGTTGTGCCGACTGTTTCGGCTATTTTATTTTTGTCCCGCAGATCCACGCTTTTGACCACCAGATGGTACGAGCGGATAGCTCCCTGGATTACACTGGGGGAGGGTGGAAAGAGGCTTTCTGCCAGGTGGTCACTCAAGGCGTCAAAAGGGCGCCCATCGCGGAAAAGCCAAAGATCAAACGCTTCTAAAAAAAGTTGCATTATTCGCTCCCTCCTCTCCCGACAAACCGGGCCAGCACAAGCCAGTGGCCAAGCTCTAAAGATTTTTGCGGCAAGCGCTCCGCCCAATTGAACAGGTTTACCACCCATTTCTGCGGTTCAGGTAGAGCAGGATGGCGGGGGTTACGATGCCGTTTAAACAAACGGGTCAACTCCGCTTTAAACATATCGTCAACCTCTGAAAGAACAGCTGCCGCCTGGACCAGATCATAAGCAAACTTCCCTGCCAGGGGCGCCCTCTGGCCTTCTTTTTCCGCAAACCAGGCACAGACTTCGTCAAAGAAACGGTTAAACTCCTCAAATCTGCTGCATACCGTTAGGGTCGTCCCGCTCCGTTTTAAGACTTTCACACAGACGCTTGCTTTTTCAGGGACCTGTTTTGCTGTTCGTTCCGCTTCCCGGGCCGCCTGCATAGCTGCTCCCAGAGGATAAAGGTGGTGCGCCACAGCAATCCCGGCTGAAGCTGAACAAGCGGTGACCTGGTAAAACCTTTCGCTGAGCGCTTTTGCCAGAGGAAAGGCCTGTTTAAGGGGCGTTAGAGCTACCACGTCGTCTCCCCCGCCATAAACGACGTGGCCGCGATGCTCTCCTACAAGCGCGGAAACCTGGCCAGAAAACTCCCTGAGCCTTTTGCTAAAATCACGGTGGGCCTCTTGTGGGTCTTTTTCTCCCAGACAGCCGTCAATTTTTTTGCCCATATCATCGCCGTCCAACACAATTAAAGCGTAATAAGGCGACGGTTTACTGCTTACTTTTTGGTAAACTTGCCGCAACTTTTCCTGTGCTTCCCTGAGCAGGTTCTTAGGGAGCGGGGCGCTGACCCCATAGCTGTCCTCCAAACGATGTTGCGTAAGCGTTTCCAAAAATAGCAAATCACCGTCATATGGCCACTCCGGCCCAGCAACGTCCCGCCCGACGGAGTACAGGTGGCCGCCAAGCAGCTCTTCCACAGCCCGCCGGTATAAAGCTAAATAGGGGCGCGCCCTGTCTAAAAAATCGCCGGCGGCAATAGTGCTGGTAGAAGGGAAACTTTTTTGGGATAATTCGCCGAAACGCTTGACAGCACCAATCGCATCAAGGCGTTCGCGGCCATAGGGCCGCAGCTTTTTGGCCGCTGCAGAGTCTTGGGCCACTTTTCCCCAGTATTCTTTAGCGTCGGTGACCCCGGTGTGCAAAGCCTCTCGCCTGCCGCTTAAGCTGTCTTTAAGAGCGTGCTCTTCCACAGCTGTAAATTTGCGGGTACGTTTTGTGCCGGCCAGCGCCCGCTCGGCCTCCCGGTATGCTTCGGCATAAGACCTGCCGGCAAGGTTGGCCGCGCTCCAGTAAATCTCCCAGTGACAGTCAATCTGACGCTGCCAGATCTTTTGCCAGGCGCTGTCGGGTACAGGGTTTTTACTTTCCAGCTCGCGCCTTGCCGTATGGGCGATGCGCCCCCATTCATCAAGCAGGGCTTGCTCCCCCTTTTGGGCAGCAGTTTTAGCCTCTTCCCAGGGCAGCATAAGTACGATTTTGTTGGGCATATCTTCTCCCAGCGCAGCAGGATAAACAAGAGTCCCGTATGCTGTTAAGGCTTTGCCCGCTGCCTGGGCCAGTTTAACTAAAATTTGGCTGGCGGCAAAAAGATCGGCCGTGCGGCGCGCTTCGGCGATAAAGGGCTGGATAGGGCTGAAAGTAAAGATTAGGACGGCTTCATTCATTGAAAACACCTCACTTTCAGCGGGAAAGTCCCAATAAACTTTTGTATAACTTGATAATCTTTGGGAGCGGGGGCTGTCCATTTTCGTGTTTGCAGTTGCAATTTTGCCCCTTCTTCCAGGAAACGGGATTTAAAAAGGAACAACACCCCGACATAAGCTCCCGTAGCCAGGCGGGTAATTCTCATCTTTAACGGCGACGCCCTTCGGGAACTTTTGTCTGACTGAATCACGTCTCCTGCGCCTCCGTGAGAATACCGGAAAGGCAAAGGCAATCCAAAAACAGCACGGTGGATATTTGGTCCTCCTTCTTTCTTACCTTCTTCAAGCCACTTTAGAACAGCATCGTGGTCCTCTTTTCCGATGCCGTTATGGTAACGGCGAAAATCACGAATTTTTTCGCCAATTCCGTTTAGTGCTGCATTATAAGAAGCCCAGCCTCCTTTATTGCTTGCCACAATCCATATTTCAGCGGCACCGGGAGCGAGGATATCATAGTCGGGCGGGGAAGTATAGCTGCGCCAGCCGGCAGTTTCACCCGCCAGTGTTTTTAAGCATTGCTCGATTCCCCGGGCAAGGTATTCTTGTAACTCCTCAACGGTCTCACAGAACCTAAAAATGGGTAAACCCTCCACATTTTCTTCAAGCGTTAACTGGAAAGAGCCCGCGCCGCGGTTAGCCCGGGAACCCAAGGCGCCCAAGTTGCCTAGCAGCCAGGCTGCTGCCGCCGCCTTTTTGAGCTTCCTTGAGCTTCCTTCTGCAGAGAAAACTGACCTCAGTATGATTCGGAACTTGCTGCCCGGCACGATATACTTACGGGCAGGTCGGTAACGGGGGTCACCTTGTCTTCCGCTTTCTGCCATGGACCAAAAAAGATAATCCCTGCCTGTAGGGAGGTAAGCGCCCTCAGGAGTCCGTATGGCTTTCTCTTTTGCAAACGGAGAAAAAGATGTTTGGTTTTCGGGGAGCACCCGCACAGAAACGGCCGAACCCATGTCTGTGGAACCGAAAATCTCCCTTTCTAACTCCTGTAAAAAGGCAATTCCCATGCTCTTTCCGGTATTTTCCCAATTCACGCCCCCGGCCAGCGCCCGAAGCCAATAACGGAGGGCGCCGCGCACCGAGGGCGCGCGCAACTCCGGATCGCTTTGAGGATCGGCACTCCCGAGAAACATCGGGGTCAACACCTCGCCTTTAAAGCTAAGCTCCATTGATTAACGTTCCCCCTTCCTTCTATATTCACTTTTCACCAGCCGCCTTCTTAACGGTTACCGCATGGTTAGGATATGTCGGTCCGTTTATACAGAGTATAGTGTTTGCCGCTGGAAATATAGCGATAGGGCAGCAGCGTCCGGACAAGGACCCGGTATTTGCCCAGGGCGGAGGGTTTGCCTCCGTAGGAGTTGATCCTGGCAAAACCGTCCTTCTCCTGGATAAGGGCAGAGCCAAATTCGTCTAGATAAAGGGTCGTGGCAAAGCCTCCGCCCACCAGGTCCGCTCTGTCTTCAGGACAGGTAAAACCTTTACCCGGAGTGCCGTCAAGAATTTCCCGGTGCAAATACTGCATAAAAGAGCCGCGCTTTCCGAAGTAATTAACCCGCATGGCCAGATCGGCCAGTTCGTCTACACGGCCGGCGGGAAGCCCCGTTACTTCGATTGCTATGGCCAGATCGCCTTTAAAGTAGCAAAGTTCCCTGTAAGCAATTGTCGGCACATAAAGGCCCCGCGGTGCCTCCCGCTCTTCTTGTTTTACTTTTAAAAAGGTGTTCTGCACCACACAATAGGCAGGAGGCCGCAGCCTGATTTCCCTCGCCTTGATTAAATCAAAGACGGCATGGGCCCGGTTTAGGGCTTCCTCTTGGCCGTACATCCTGAAACAGGCGTCGATTAACGCCAGTTTTACCGCATAAGGAGTAGGCACAAAGAGCGTTTTTCCCCCTTTGCTCGTAGCATGGGTCATGCGTAGGGAGAAGAAGGTGGTCGGTGCATAACTAATAATCAGCCATTTTTCTTTCTGCTCGTCTTTTTCCTCTTCCAGGGGTGCTGCTTGTCTTAAGCCGATCTTTTTGGGCATCTTATTCACTCCAAGGCTGAACTGAGTTCGCGATCATGCCCATAATCTCGCTGAAGTTCCCCATGCCAGAAAACTGCCATGTCTTTACCTTATCCCCTCCGGAAACCTTGTTCAGGTTGCGAGCAATGACCTCGATCTCCTCCAGGTAATTTTTATTAAGGGGGCTGAGCGTGGGGGCGGGCAAAGAAGAGAACGAAGCAGCCACCACCCCGCTGAAATCCAGGATATGGGGGTGCTGCGTATTCCTGTGAGCGCCGCCAGGCTTGACAAAGGTATAGAGCACGCTGTTGAGCATGGCTTTAATGCGCTTGTGGCGCATCTCCTCGTCCAGATCGTAATTAAGGGTAATATCGTTGCGTCCGATGCGGTAAAGGTCAATGTTGAGGACTACGGCATATTGACCGCTCGAGGCCGGCCGGTGGAAAATGTTCTGGCCGAGGTTCTGCTCCGAACCGGAGCCTGTGCCCCTGCCTTCAGGGACATATTTGGCGTGCATGTAGGTTTCTGTCCTGGTAACCTCCGGGCGGCCCACCACCCAACCGAATTCTATGCAGGATTTCCTAGCCAGGGATTTGGAACCGGCCCAGCCCGTTAACAGGATACCTTCGCAATCGTCCAGCGTGCACGCCTGGATTACTCTGCTCAAGTTGTAAGAGTCAACCTTGCCCTGTTCTTTGGCCTTCTGGTATTCCGCGCTTTGTTCCACTTTTTCCGCCAGGGCGAAATCGCCGGCTATCCTGTTGGCGTCAAAGTGGCTGCATCCGCCGCACAGGGGAAGGGACGATACTTTGGCTTCCCTGAAAAGGTGCTCCGCCTGGATATGTTTAAACATATCGCCGGAGACCGCATTTACAGTGTAAAGGTTGCCGTCTTCACCCACGATTTCTACCATACGCGTCATCATGGTGTTCCCTTCGGAGCCTTCATTGTTCAGGGCATGTAAGTTCATCGTTACAAGGCCGGATATGGAGAGGGAATGGAGACGCATCTTTAGATAACCTCCTTTTCTTGTTCCGGTTCTTCCGGTTCTTCTGTTTGTTCCTCTACCTGCACCTCTGTTTGCGGCTGTGCACTGCCCTCCTGTTTTGGCAGGCGGGCAAAGCCATAAGCGAGGAGGAGCATGCCCACCAGTTCGGCACCGTGCTGGTGAATAAGCGCAATCAGCTCGTCCAGATCACTCGCGCTTACCTTATGGCGCCTCCACCCGTCTCCTGGAGCTTTAACATCCAAGTTCTCGCTTTCCCAGTTATACTGTTGGACAAACTCTGCCAGGGCCGCAATGAATTCTTTATCCCCGCCCTTTATTTTCTGTTTCCATTTCTGCGCCAGGCCGAAGCGGACCTCCCTTTCAAATTTTTTCTGCTTCTGCGCCTGCAGCGCGTAGATCGTCGCCTCCCGCACCGCCCTCGCTATGCTCTGGAACCCTTTTTTTTCAATTATCCCCTGCATGTTATACCCCCTTAGCATGATAGTATCCAAAATTCCCGCAGAGATCTTGATCACCCATTCATCCCTGCCCATGCGGTCCATAACATGGACGGCAAAATGATAGCAGAACAATAAAAAGTCCTTGAGCTCGCCATTGGCCAGCCAGCGGCGAAACTGCTGCAGCACAGGCACATCATGGGAGCGATCCTCCCTTAAGGATTGCAGGCAGCCCGTCTCACCGTCTTTCTCTTTCCGCCCCACAAAGGAGCGGATAATCTTAAGGTAGGCGTTAGCATCCTCCCTGTCGTTAATGACAAACCAGGAAGGCAGGGCGGTGAAAGAATAATTCATTAAGGCCGCGGAAGTCCCCATGTTCTGGAAATAAGCCTGGTGCAAACCTCGCACCACATCTGCCGGCCGCCTGCTACGCAGGGGGATGGGGTTGCCCAGCACGTCGGAATGCTGGATCAACAGCTCCGTCAAGCGCAGAGGTGTTTCAATATCCAGCATCAGCTTCCTCTTCCTCGAGATAACGATCCCGCGCAGCTCCCCACGCAGCTTTGACAAGGCGGAGAGGTAAATGTCTGCCGGCTCGATGACCAAGACCTTAAAGTCCCCGTCAAAACGATAGGGGAGCATGGCCCGATAAGCACCGCGGTATTTTAACCACTCGGCAAAGGGATCCACAACTTCGCCCGAAATGCTGCCCGGAGCTGTGGAGTCAGGCTTCGGCCGGTGCACCCCTTTCCCGGAAATGGGGTTAAACACCTGGCTGTTGTTGACTTTAGGAGCTTCAGGGCTATATGCGCCGGGATCAAGGTTGGCTTTGATCCAGCGCGCCGCCCGTTTAAGATCTTCGCACAACCATAGATACAGCTGTTTGTCAGAAGACCAGCCTCTGCGCATCATCGCCAGGAAAAGGGCCATCTGGTACTCCGGGACCGGCGCCGGCGGCTCTTCCAGACCCTGAGCACGCAGCGCCTGGAGCATCTTCTCCCTCTTTTTGTCTGTGGCCAGGCGAAAATCCCGCTGGGCCTCGGCCTTTTTTCTCTCCTGCTCGTAGTCCAGCACCCAGCCGGCAGGCGGGTTGCCGTCTTTCGGGAGGTAGATAAAAGGGTAACCCGGCTCGATTTTTGGCCAATCTTCCACTGCCGCAGGGATCTCTTTGCCTTCCAGGACAAAGCGGTCGCCCGCCCCGCAGATACGTACACCGGCTCCGGTCAGCTCTTCCACCAGGCTCGCCATGCCTACTGCTTCCAGGACATCGGCATAGGTATTGGTCCGCTTGGGCACTACATAGTTCATTCTTTCACTCCTTCCGCTGTGCCCGCAGCTGTGCCTGCCTGATCTGCCAGGCGCAAGCGGCGGACAAGGTACCAGTATAGCGCCAGCCATTTACCGTCCTGCTCGTTGCAAGCCGCAATCAGCTCCCGGGCAAACTGCCCGCCCCGCATCGCTTCATCCGGCCGGTCCCACAAGCTATTAAGAAGGGGCAGGCCTTCCCGGGATAGGCATTTGTTTAAAGCGTCCGCAGCTGTGCCGTCAATGCTAAACGCCCCCAGTTTGAGCGCATGGCCGGCGTGGTGCCGGGCGATGGCGGTAATAATGCAGGCAGCCAGCTCCGGTGCTCCCTCAAAAGTTTGATACAGGTAAAGGCAAACGGCATAAGCCCCCTCCACCGCATGGGGCGGCCGCCGGGGGACGTCCCTGTCAGTTAAAGGGTCAAAATCCAGGTGAGAAAGGGGGACAGGAGGTGCCCGGCCCGGCGTCTTCGATTCCTGGTAAGCCCTGGCTATGGACTGCCAGTCCACACTCAGTTTACCCGCATCATGTAAAATACACGCCAAGAGGCCGGCCTGTTCCAGCTGCTCTTTTGTCAGCCCGAGGTTCCGGGCCAGTAGCTGCAACGTGCGGGAGTATCCTTGATGCTGAAGGCGATACTGTTGCAAAACGCGCTCTACGTGCTCCCCCATTGTCTCCATACGATAACGGTAGCGCCCAAGGGTTCCCCTGTCGCGATAGCGCAGCGCCGACCCGCCTCCCGGCCTTCCCAGGACAAGGCCCAGTTCGGCCGAATAAAAGGCGTATGCAGGGTTTATGGCCAGCAACCAGGCGCCCGGAATTGCCACAACGTTTAGCTCGCGCCAGGTGAATTTGAGGGCATAATCTTCCTCCAAACCTGGATCCACAGCAAAGGGCGCTTTAACGACCCATTCAGATGATGGCTGTGCGGAGGCTTTTTGCAGAAACGACCGCATGCTGGAAACGGGTACGGACAACGTTGCAGGCCAGCTGCCCGTATGTTGGAGCTGGACGGCTTCAGGCTTGTCCGTAACGACCACATTAACGTTGTTAATGTCGCGAATCAGTTCATCACGGACGCTCTCCAGCCAGCCGTCCATGGCCTGGTTTACTTTGGTACGGCGCTGATACAAATTTTCATATACTTTCAGAAATTTAACTTCGCGGGCACCGAGGACTTTGTTGACCGCTGCCTGCTCTTCTCGCCAACTCCATACTTTGCCCGACAACCCCTGCAGCAATGCCGCCGTCTCCTCCATCTCCTCTTTACTGTAAGGCGGATACCCCGACGCAGGAAAGACCGTGACTGTCCCCTCCCCTCCGTAACGGGCACAGCGCCCGGCCCGCTGGACCAGGCTGTTTATGGGCGCAAGCTCAGAGTAAAGGCGCTCTACGGAAAAATCCATGCCTGCTTCCACCACCTGGGTGCTCACCAGAATAAAATTATCCGGTTCCTGCCAGCTGCCTTTACCCAGCCGCCGCTGCAGCTCCTGCTCCGTCTTTCCCCGGTCTTCGGGATAAAAACGGGAATGCAGCAGGCGTATCTCCGTAGTTCCAGAGGAGAGGCGGCAAAGCTCTGTATAGATCTCCTGAGCGCGGGAAACGGTATTGGCGATGACCAGCGTGCGGGATTGGTGAGCTTGCAAAATGTCCGCAAGGAATGATGGGCCTCCATCGGCAAACACCCATTTTCTGGCGGTCGGCTCCCCCTTTTTGCTTTCAATTTGAGCAATTTCCTCTACATCCAGGTCTATTGTTGTTGTACGGGGCAGTTTTTTCTGCAACCACTCTATGGCGCTATCGGATAAAGTAGCGGTCATGATTATAAAATTACAGTAGCCAGACAACCTATCCAGCATCTCTATGGCCGTGCCCATGGAGCGCTGCGGATCAAGGAGATGAAACTCGTCAAAAACTACTAGGCTCCCCAACAGGGCCCCCGCGTTGATATTGGCCAGACGAAGGGGTAGCGACACCGGGGCCAAAAGATATGCGGAAAGAAGCTGATCAATGGTGGTAAAGATAATATCCCCCTGAAAGAACGGGTCTTCCTGCTGTTCGCCGGTTTGCACCGTGACAGCAATACTGTGAATATTTTTATTCCCGCTGCTGACTGCCCGGCAGGCGTCCCGTGTTATTCCATATAGCTGCCCAGCCAGGGAGCGGAGCGGCAGGGAGTAGAGCACCCGGTCAAAAAGGGGCTCTCCCTCCACCCGGCCCAGTATATACGGCAGCAGGGCCGCCCATGTTTTGCCTGCGCCCGTCGGCGCACGCAGGATCAGGTTTGTACCCGCTAGGACAGCAGCAGCCACCCTCTGCTGGTAGGGGTAAATAGAAATGTCATCCTTTTGCATTAATAAGCGGAAAAGGCGGTTTAATTTATCGTATAAGTTAGCTCTGTTCTCTACCATAAAACCCTTTAATCTCCCGACAACCTCCTTTCACCGCTCCGCCGGCGAAAATAATTTACAGAGTATTTATTATTTTAGCAAAACCGGTGTGCCAAAGGCTGTCATACTGCCCTCAGGTGCGGCAATTTTTGTTTTTTAATGATTATAGTTGGCGTACGCCTGCTGCAGCTCGCTTCTTACCGCTGCGGCCAGTTCGGGCGGCGAGATGACCCGGGCCGCAGCCCCGAAGCTCAAAACCCAGCTTTTTACTTTCTCCAGGCCGCTTACGGTCAGCTCCATGATTAAAGAGCCGTCCTCCTGGAAAGAGAGCTTCTGGGAAGGGTGCCACTGCTTTTCTTTAATACGACGGGCCCGCTTGGGGCTGAACCATATCTTCACAAGGGAGGGGACGTTGCCCCGGAAAAACTGAAAGCTGTCCTGGAGGTAGACAGCTAGGTCGAAATCATCCTGCCGAAAAAGCCTTTTGCCGGCGGGGAACACTTCTTTAATACGGTCCAGAGCAAAGATCCGCATCTCCTGCCTTAGATGGCAGTACGCAATCAGATACCAGGCGCCGCGGAAATAGCGAAGGTGCAAGGGGTCAACGGTCCTTTTGGTTTCCTCGTCCCGGTCGATGCTGTAGTGGACCATCTCCACGGCCTGCCTTTTGTTAATTGCCGCTCCAATAGCCGCAAAATTTTGCGCCACCTTTTCTTCCTCGCCCCTTAAGGGCTCCACTTCAAACTCAACGTTTTCTGATATGTCGGCAAAGTCTACGGTGACGATCTCTGGTAGGCTGGCGCAGATCTTCTGAAAGGCCCTGTTGATTTCGCGTTCATACGGCCTGCCGGCGCATTTCTTTAAAAGGTTGTGGCCCAGGTACAGGGCAACGAGCTCCCCCTCGGTCAGCCGCACAAAGCGCAGGGAGAAGCCTTCTTCGGCATAGTAGTAACCTCGTTTCTTAGGGCAAAAGGCCAGGGGTGCACCCAGCCTGTCCCGCATAAACTCTACATCCCGCAGGATCGTCCTCCGGCTTACTTCCAGCAGCTCCGCCAGCTGCCTGGAATTGGGATATTTCCCTTCTTTAATCATATTGTCAATGAAGTGCATCCTAGAGATAAAAAAGCGCCTCGTTGTCGTCTCTCCATCCGGCATGGCCTCCTGCCCCCTTGCTGTCGAATTATGGCGAAATACAGCGAAAAATATTGCGGAATATTCCGATTTTTTATTTTCTGGTTGTTTCCTCTTATTTTGTTAAATTTCGCCATCCAGCCAGTAATTCCTTCTTTAAAAAAGGGCGTTATCCCTGAAAATTTTTTGTTTGGTTAAGCTCGGTTAAGCAAAAAAAAAGGCGGTATTTGCCCAGGCCAAAGACGGTGTTTTTGCCCACGTGGAGATGTTCGCCCAGAACTAAAAAGGGCAAAAATTCGTCCAGCGCGCCTTCATAGACCACGGCCCCCAACAGACCGCCCATGCTCAGGCGCTGTTTCTGGCGGCGGGAGTAGCGCTCCCACTCGTGCCAGCGTGTCGTATCCTCTGTCAGAGTTACTTCCCGGGAGCGTGCAGCCAAGCCGGGATAATCCACGGCAAGCTGTACCCCCTGGTGAAAATAGGCGAGGGCGGAGATGCGGCGCAGAGCTTGGCGGAAAAAGACGTGAAAATGCGGCCGATAGACAATTTTGCCGCCGTCTTTTAGCTGCAGGGGCGTATCGAAAACGACGCGCAGGCGGGCTGCCTTCGCCGGAGAGCGCTGCAGCAGCTGGGCGCCGCTGTACGACAGATCCAAGTTTTTAATCACCCCCGTTGCCGCTGTATAGAGCTCCGCCTCCTCTTCCAAACCACAGGCAGTTACCTCTTCCAGGGTAAAGGGCCGTCGCCCCTGGCCCAGGCCAGCTGCACCCATTTCACGAAAAACAAGGATAAAGTAAGGCAGGAAGTTGATGGCGCGGCCAATTAAGAGAAGATGGAAGGGGATGGTTTCTCCCGCGAGGTAATCCTTTCTTGTCTCCAGGGGGGGCTGGAGGACAAAGGGGCGGGGGATACTTTCATATTTGCGCAGGGCCGTAGCCTCAGGGGGCGGGGCAGTTTCAAAGATATAGGCATAGGGGCATTCTTCCCGCAAACCGCAGCCATGGCAGTCCTGCTGGTGCACAGCGCAACTGATACGCCGAAAAACAGAGCCAAAACCTCCCCGGAAGGTGGCTCCCTTGTAGGGGGGCAGAACCAGGCCCTCCGGCCCTGCCTTGATATTGAAACGAAAACGCGCTAGACGAAAATTTGCAAACATAGCTCTTCACCATTTACCTGTATATTTTTTGTCGGTCGGTTTGCATACCCTCCTGGCTCCAGAACAGTTATATATTTCCATTTAGCCCGGTTCTTTTCCTCCCCGGCCCCTAAAATTTTAGCTGCCGCACGGCATAAGCCGCATATCTCCTTTTTATCCGGGGCAGGGGATTTCCACATCCAAAATCTGGGAAAAGCCCTGAAAAAGGGCTACGGCAAGCTCGTCGACAGAGACAAAGTAGCCCAGGTCATAGAGGCCCGCCCCCTTTTGCGCCAGCCTCTCTAGGTACGCCTTTTTCTCCCGGGGGCCGGGGAATTTGAGGACTTCAGCATAGAGCTCCGGGGAGAGGGTGAGGAGGATGGAGCCGTGCTGCAAGAGGACCCCCCGGCGGCGCAACTGGGCGCTGCCCGCCACTTTTTTGCCCCGGACCTGGAGCTCGTAAGGGGAGGGGGCATCAAAACAGGCCCCGGAGGTAAGCCTCCGCCCTTCTTTTTTCGCCGGAGCCAGGGAGGGGTTTATACCCAGCAGGAGGAAAGCCGCCACCAGCCCCCCGCTCAAGTACCTGTATGCGCCCAGCACGTCCCGGGGCAGGCAGGGATAGTTTTCGGGGAGGACAATGCTGTAGGTCAGCTCGCTGTGGTGCAGGACGGCCCTGCCTCCGGTGGGACGCCTGACCACATCAATGCCGAGGCGGCGGCAGGCCTGGCGATCCACCACCGTTTCCTCCTTCTGCAAGAAGCCCAGGGAGAGGGCCGGCGGAGACCAGCGGTAGAGACGCAGCGTAGGAGGCGCCTCGCCGGCAGCCACAGCTTTCATTATCTCCAGGTCTTTCTCCATGTTCACCCTGCCGGGCAAGGGCGGATCATAGAGACCCTGCCAGCACTCTTTTGCCATATCCGGCCTCCTTTCCTGCGACACCGGCGTAAAAACCGGAGATAGAGCTTATTTATATCCTTTCCCTCCCTGCGCTATCTTCTCCAGCTCCCTGGCTGCCATTTCTTTGCCTGCTAAAGTAAAAAACCATTTTTCCTTCATCCCGTTTAAATAATGCCAGTATTCCCCGGCATCCACGTTGAAACGGGCCACATCGATGGCAAAACCCCTGGGCGAGAAGCGGAAAAGCTTGTCCGCGTCCTTTACTATCTTTTCTTCCAGGGTAAGGGGTTGCCAGCCCGAATCGTGGCTGCCGACGATGCGCAAAATCTCCTCCCGCACTGCCGCCTCCAGGGAAAGCTCCTGCAGGATCTTTGCGGCAATTTTTACCCCTTCAACTTCATGCACCCGGTTGATCCCGGGGTCGCTGCCGGGGCCAAAGGCTTTGAGGTGCAGCTCTTCCGGGACTGCGCTCCAGCCCACGTCATGGAGGATCACGGCAGGGAAAATGATCCCCCGGTCTCCCCCCAGTTTTTCCTGCAACTCCCGGGCAAAGGCCAAGGCTATCTCCGTATGTTCCCGGTTGAAACGTACCGTCAGGTAGGGAGCAGCCAGTTTAAAAAGCAGCGCGACGGTCCTTTCGTCCATCTTTATCTCCTCTTTAGCCTTTATTTTTGTCTGCCTTTTGCCGCAGGTCTCAACGGGCCGCAGGGCCATCTCCCTGCCGGCTGGCCGCGGCAAATTCCCTTTCCCCGGCTACGGGCTGCCGGAGAAAAAGGGATAATACCACAACGGCGCTGCAGACAAGGCCCAGCAGCATAAAAACGCCCTGGAAGCTCCCCTGCCGGGCAAAGAGATAACCTGCAAGGAGAGGAAAGACACCGGCGCAGCCCAGGCCCGTGAAAAGCAGGCCGTAAAAAAGGCCGAAGTTTTTCTCCCCGAAGTAGGTGGCCACCGCCGCGGGGAAAAGGGTGTAGAGGCCTCCGTAGGCCAGGCCCAGGGCGGAGACGGCCACCCCCAGCTGTAAGGGCGAAGCAGCACGGAGCAGGAAAAGGAGGGCGAGAAGGGTCACGCAGAAATCCAAGGTCATGGCCCTGTTCCGCCCCAAGCGGTCGGAGGCCAGGCCGGCCACGATCCTGCCCGCCGCGTTGAAAAAAGCAAAGAGGGAGACCAGGATATAGCCCCGCTCCAGGGCGGCCTCGACGCGGGAGATGGTGTCCAGGTGGGTGACAAAAGTTACGCCGATACCCGTGCCCACCCAGAACATGAACCAGAGCAGGTAAAACTGAGGATAACGGAAAATACTGTGCCAGGCAGTATCCCGGCCCCCTCCGCCTGAGGGGGAGAGGGAAAGGGGAGCGGAAGCAGCGGGGGGATTTTTAACCATCCTGGCCAGGGGTGTAATCCCGGCCAGCAGCAAGGCGCCCAGGAGAAGAAAAGTGTTGCGCATGCCGTAACCCACAAGGAGGTGGATCAGGGGCGCCATAACGAAGGCGGAGATACCAGTCCCCAGGACCACGATGCCGGTAATCATGCCTTTTTTCTCCAGGGGAAACCATTTCATCGCCGCCGGGGTAACGGAAGCAAAACAAAAGGCCGCGCCAATGCCATAAAATATCCCCCACATCACCGTAACCCCTGCCGGCGTAAGGAGAAAAGCGCTGAGCAGCGTAGCTGCGGCCAGCAAACACCCGCCCGTCATCACCACAGGGCGCGGCCCCGCCTGGTCCTGCCAGCGCCCGGCCGGCACCATACAAAAAGCATAGCTGAACAGGAATACGGTATAAGGGAGGGCAGCCTCAACGGGGCTCCACCCCAGCTCCCGGCTCAGGCCGGAGGCGATGATGCTCCAGGCGTAGATCAGGCCTATGAGGAAATTAATGCCGGCCCCGGCCAGGCCCACTTTCCACCCTTCAGACAGCGGCAAAGGAAAAACTCCCTTTCTTTATTTTCTGTATTTCAGCAAGGGCTGAGATTTCTTTTAAATTTTTAAATTCTATAAATCTAGGCTTATCTCCTCTGTCCCTTCTCCTCCTTTTCCTTTTCCCGACGGTGTTTTCTTTTCTTTGTCTTTATGATAAGATTTGGAAGGACTTTCTCCACCAAGGGGGTAAAGATGCAAGAAGGCCCTGTTTCCCGCGAAATTATCGTGGCACGGGATCTGGTTAAACACTACAACGGCAGAGCAGTGGTGGACGGCATAAGTTTCCAAGTTTACCGGGGCGAATGTTTTGGCCTCCTGGGCCCCAACGGCGCAGGGAAGACCACGACGGTAAAGATGGTGTACGGCCTCTCCCCCATCAGCGCCGGGGAGTTAACCGTGCTGGGTCTGCATGCAGGCAGCCAGTCCAGGGAGATCCGTAAACACCTGGGCGTGGTCAGCCAGGACAACAACCTGGATCCCGACCTTACGGTTTGGGAGAATATGGAGATGTTTGCCCGTTATTACGGCCTGCGGCCGGCCCATATCGCAGCGCGCCTGCGGCAGCTCCTGGATCTCATGGATCTGAGCAGTGCCGCCCATGCCCGGGTAGAGACCCTCTCCGGCGGGATGAAAAGGCGCCTGGCCATTGCCCGCAGCCTGATCAACAACCCGCAGCTCCTTATCCTGGACGAACCCACCACTGGCCTCGACCCCCAGGCCCGCCACCTTCTCTGGCAGCAGCTGCGGGAGATCAAGGAACAAAAGATTACCATCCTGCTCACCACCCATTACCTGGAAGAAGCTACCAAGCTCTGCGACCGCCTGGTGATTATGGACCGGGGGCGCATCCTGGAGGAGGGCGAGCCTTCGGCCCTGGTGGCAAAACATGTGGGCCCCCAGGTGCTGGAGCTGGGTTTAAAAGAAGACCCGCCCGCCTGGCAGGAGGCGCTTACAGGCCGGTTTGCTCACCTTTTGAAAGGCTCCTGGCTCCTCGGCGATACTCTCTACTTGTATACGGACGGCGGCAACCGGCTGCTGCAGGAGCTGCAGGAACTGGCGCCACCCTGCCACTACCACCTTTTGCGCGCCGCTACCCTGGAGGACGTTTTTCTCAAGCTCACAGGAAAGGAGCTTGCCCCCGCCGATGTCGAGGCATAAAATTAAAAGCAGCCCTTTGCTCTTCCGGCCAGAGATTAGCTCCCGTTTTCTCGTGGTGCTGCAGCGCAACCTTCTTGTCTATACCAAGTACTGGCGCTCGAGTATGATGTTCAATTTCGTTGAACCCATGCTTTACCTGGCAGCCCTGGGCGTGGGGCTCGGCGCCTATATCCCCCGCATAGAAGGCATGAGCTACCTGGAGTTTATCGCCCCGGGGCTTTTGGCCTCCTCCACCATGTGGGCCACCTCTTTTGAATGCACGTACGGCAGCTTTATCCGGCTGCAGGTGCAGAAATCCTACCACGCCATTATCACCACCCCCGTCAGCCTGGACGAGGTGGTGCTGGGGGATATCGCCTTTGGCGCCTTCAAGAGCATCCTCTACGGCAGCGTCATCCTGCTCGTGTTTCTCCTCCTCGGGCTCGTCAGCTCTCCCCTGGCCCTTTTTGTGCCCCTGGTTATGCTCCTCTCCGGCCTTGTCTTTGCCCAACTTTCCATGATCTGGACCAGCCTGGCCCCTAATTTTGAGATCTTCGCCTATTACTTCACCCTGCTGCTGACACCCATGTTCCTCTTTTCCGGCATTTTCTTCCCCGTGGAAACCCTGCCCCTTATGGCCCGCTATCTAGCCTGGCTGATGCCCCTTTTCCATACGGTACAGCTTTGCCGGGGCTTAGTCAGCGGTCAGTTGCCGGCCGGTTTTATCTTCAATCTGCTGGCTCTCCTGCTCTTTGTCCTGGTGCTGTTCCTGCCGCCCCTTTTGCTCATGCGGCGACGTCTTATCCAGTAGGGAAAGGGGCTCCAGGCAGGCCGGGCTGTCGTACAGGGGGTTGTTGACCAGGGGAGAAACGGGGTAGAATGTCAGCTCCCCTGCCGCAGGGTAGAGCTGCAGCAGTTCCTGCAGCTCCGCTGCGCCCGTATTGCCGGCCAGCCAGGGGTCAACGGCTTCTTCCGGCAGGATGAGGGGCATGCGGTGGTGCAGTTCCGCCAGGCTCCCCCGGGCAGCGGTAGTAATGAGGGCAAAGGTCTCCTTCAAAACGCCCTCCCGCTCCCACCTTTCCCAGAGGGCAGCCAGGGAAAGGAGCCGGTTATCCCTGTCCCGGATATAATAAGGCTGCTTTTTGCCACCCACCTGCCGCCATTCATAATAACCGCTGGCCGGAATAAGGGCACGGCGCTGCCGCAGCGCCCGGCGGAAGTAAGGTTTGACCATTACCGTTTCCGCCCGGGCGTTAATCGGCCCGGCAGTAGTTTTTTTCTCCGGCACCCACGCAGGGATAAAGCCCCATTGCAGCCGCACCAGCTCCCGGCTGCCGCCCGGGCCCCGTTCCCGCACCGCCAGGGCATAACGGGAGGGAGCCAGGTTATAGCAGGGTTCCAGTTCCGGCAGGTTGTTTAGCCTGTACAGCAGATCCAGCACCCGGGGGTTGAGCACCTGGGCAAAACGGCCACACATTGTTCACTCCCCCCGCCCTTAACGTCCCTTTACTTTTACTTCCACGGCGCCCAGCAAAGCTCGCCCGTAAATATGGACTACAGGCCCGCCGGCGCTGCCTTCCTGGCGCGTCCCTGCGCTGGCAAAGATGCCGCCGTTGCTTCTGCCCATAAACTCCACGCCGCCTAGTATGGCCGTCCCTTCAGCGTAAACGGTGAGGTCCGGCGGGACAGTAATCTCCACCCCGCCCATAATGGCATGGCAGTTAAGGTAATACTCCCCCTCAGCGATGACGGCCCGGCGCAGATCCAGCTCCACACCGCCCATGATGGCCCAGTAACTGCCGCTCTCCAGCGTCCAGGCGTCGTTGCTCCGCTCTACACTGCCCATAAATGCCAGGCTGCTGCGCCCCCGGGCCTGGGGCCCCCGCAAAAAACTCACTCCGAGTAAAATCAGTACCACCGGCCAGAAAAGGCGCCAGAAAAAGCGCAGTTCAAAGTAATATAAATCCAGGTTGCGGCCCAGAAAAAGCAGGCCCAGGAGAATAAAAATCAAGGCGGAAAGATAGCCACCCCTCTCCCTGTTGTTGGTCAAAATATTAAACCCCAGCAGTAACAGGACCACCGGCCAGTACGTCCTGAGGATCTGAAAGACGTTGACCTCCACCAGCTCGAAATTGCCCAGCAGGAAGATAACACCCAGGGCGATAATCACCAGACCCAGCCACCAGTTCCCGCGGTTTTGCTCCACAGCGCCCACCCCTTTTTTAAATTTTGTTCCTCTCCCGATTCCGGCCCCGGGTAAAAACTTCCCCGGGGAAGCCCTCTTTTCCTGCAAGCCCGCCCTCCGGAAGACTACAAAAAAACATGGAACATATCTTGGGCCCGCTTTAATTTAAAGACATTGACAAGGGAGTGCAGAATCCCGATAATGAATTATGCAGAAAGGAGAAATGTGAAAATGAAAGCTTGGCGGGAGTACCTCTGGTTTGAAACAAAAAACAGGGTGGAGTTTATCAATATTACCCCCCGCGTAGAGGAGATCGTTCGGCGCAGCGGCATCCAGGAGGGGTTGTGCCTGGTCAATGCCATGCATATTACGGCCAGCGTCTTTATTAACGACGACGAAAAGGGGCTGCATGCCGATTTTCAGCGCTGGCTGGAAAAGCTGGCCCCCCATGAGCCCGTTTCCCAGTACGCCCACAATACCTTTGAAGACAACGCTGACGGGCACCTCAAACGCCAGATCATGGGCCGGGAAGTGGTAGTGGCCGTGACAGAGGGGAAGCTGGATTTCGGCCCCTGGGAGCAGATTTTTTACGGGGAATTTGACGGACGGCGGCGCAAGCGCGTCCTAGTCAAGGTAATCGGAGCATAGGAAAGCTAAAAGCGGATTTAAGGGCAGCAGGCGGACATTTTGTCCGCCTGCCTGATTTTTGCTTTAAAATATCACAGCACTCAACCCTGCCAGGCATAACCGCAGCGTAAAGCCCTGAGCATCTGCGGCAGGGCCTTCTGTTTGCTGCCGCTGAAGATCTCCTCCATGGCCTCTTCCACCTTTCCCAGGCTCACCACGGCGCTGGCCCTGACCAGGGTCCCCAGCATCACCATATTGGCCATCTTGTGCTCCCCCACTTCCTGGTAGGCGATCTCACTGGCAGGTATACAGATGCTTTCAAGATCGTCCCTGGTAATCAGGGCGGGATCCACAAAGGAGGTGTTGATCAGCAGCAGGCCGCCTTTTTTGATCCTGCCCTGGTACTTAAAGAGGGAGGGCTTGCTCATGGAAAAGACGCAGCACGGTTCTTCAGCAAAGGGAGAACCGATGCGCTCCGAGGAGATGACCACAGTGCAGTTTGCCGCCCCGCCGCGCATCTCCACGCCGTAGGCCGGCATCCAGGTAACCTGCTTCGCCTCCAACATAGCAGCATGGGCCAGCACTTCCCCGGCCAGCAGGATACCCTGCCCGCCAAAGCCGGAAAAGATAAGGTCATAGTACTGCATTGGCCGTATCCTCCTCCTCCGGCGCCGCTGCGGAGGCAGGGGCACCAGTGTCTTTATAGGTCCCTAAGGGGAAGGCCCGGAGCATATTTTTTTCAATATGTTCAACGGACTGGTAGGGCGTGAGGCGCCAGTTGGTGGGACAAGCGCTGATAAACTCCAGGAAAGAGAAGCCCCGTTTCTCCAGCTGCGTTTCAAAAGCCCGCTGCAGCGCCCGGCGCGCTTTTTTTACATGGGCCGGCGTATGCAGGGAAACGCGGGCGGCAAAAGCCACGCCCTCCAGGGGCGCCAGCAGCTCCGCCAGGTGCAAGGGGTAGCCGTCGTTGCGGCTGTCCCGCCCCGCCGGCGAAGTAGTGGTGCACTGCCCCAGCAGGGTGGTGGGCGCCATCTGGCCTCCCGTCATGCCATATACGGCGTTGTTGACAAAAATTACGGTGAAGTTCTCCCCCCGGTTGGCGGCATGGATTACTTCGGCCGTACCGATGGCACCAAGGTCGCCGTCGCCCTGGTAAGTAAAAACAAAATGATCCGGCTGGACCCGCTTGATGCCCGTGGCCACAGCTGTGGCCCGGCCATGGGGGGCTTCGCAGACGTCAATGTCGATATAATCATAGAGAAATACGCCGCAGCCCACTCCCGGCACACCCACGGCCCTCTCCCGCAGGCCGTAATGGTCCAGCATCTCGCAAAGCAGGCGGTGCACAATGCCGTGATGGCAACCGGGACAGAAATGAAACCCCGTATCGAGCAACGTAGCCGGCCTAGCAAATATTTTCTGCAAAATGATCACCTGCTCTGACAAATTTTTCTATTTCCTCAAAAATCTCTTTCGGCGCGGGGATGGCGCCGCCGGGACGGGCAAGGAGGCGGCAAAGGGTGCCGGGATGGACGGCAAGGCGCACATCTTCCCACATCTGCCCCGTGTTCATCTCCACGGTAAGGACTTTACCCACGCGGCGCGAAGCCTCCCTGATCTCCCGGGAGGGGAAAGGGAAAAGGGTAATGGGCCGGATATGGCCCACCCTGTAGCCCCTGGAGCGGGCCAAGGCCACGGCCGAGTTGACCATGCGCGAGCAGGAACCAAAGGAAACGAGCAGCAGGTCCATCTGCTCTTCCAGATCCTCTTCTACCATTACCTCCGCTTCCTGCAGGCGCTGGTATTTCGCGTACATTTTCCAGTTGTGCTTCTCCATCTCCCCGTCCGCCAGGTAGAGGGACTTGATCAGCTGGGCTTTCCGCCCCCGCGCCCCTGTAAGGGCCCAGGGCTTGGGCGGGATCTCCACCAGGGGCGGCTCGAGGTTCACGGGCTCCATCATCTGTCCCAGGATGGCATCGGCCAGGATCATGGCAGGATTGCGGTACTGGTCCGCCAGGTGCAGGGCCCTGATCGCCAGGTCATGCATCTCCTGCACAGAGTTGGGGGCCAGCACAATGAGGCGGTAATCGCCGTGCCCGCCGCCCCGGGTGGCCTGCCAGTAGTCCCCCTGGCAGGCGGCGATACCTCCCAGGCCGGGCCCCAGGCGCGTAATGTTAACCACCAGGCCCGGCAGCTCGGAACCGGCCATATAGGAAAGCCCTTCCTGCATGAGGGAGATGCCGGGACCGGAGGAGGAGGTCATGGCCCGGGCCCCTGCGGCCGCCGCGCCCAGCATCATGTTAATAGAAGCTATTTCGCTCTCCGCCTGGAGGAAAACGCCCCCTACTTCAGGCAAGCGGCTGGAAAGGTGTTCGGAGATCTCGTTCTGCGGCGTAATGGGATAACCGAAATAATAGCGGCACCCCGCCGTAATCGCTCCCTCGGCCAGGGCGATACTGCCCCGCATCATTCTGCGTTTTGCCATTTTAAAGCCACCTTTCCCCGTTCCCGGAAAACTTCAATGAGCACCTCCGGGCAGATTTCTGCGCAGAGGGCGCAGCCTGTGCACGCCTCGCCGTTGCTAAAAACAGCGGGGTTATAACCGAGGTTGTTGATCCTCTCCGGGTCAATGCGGATCAGCTCCCGTTTACAGGCAAGGACACAATAAGCGCAGCCCTTGCACCTTTCTTCCCGGATCGTAATTTTATTCATGGGCAACATCTCCTGCAAAAATTTTAACCACTTTCCCCTCTTACTTTTCTCCTTCCTCCGGAACGATGCAGATGAGGGCAAAGGTTTCTTTGCCTTTATTCTTAAACTGGTGCTCTGCGTCCCCGGGGACAAAGGCATAAGCACCCGCTTCCAGCTCATATTCCCTGTCCTCCAGGTAAAGGGCCCCTTTGCCGCGGAGCACAAAGTTGATATGGGGCCAGACATGGCGGTGGCGGGGCGTATAACCTTCTTCCCCCAGCTCAAAAAGGCGCAGCACATAGCCCTGCCAGCCCTCCCGGGGAGAGAGCAGGACCTTCTTGGCTACGTTTTTTAACCCTTCCCCTTGCAGTTCCACGGCCGGGACATCTTTTTCGTTTCCTACGATCACCCTTTATAAACCTCCCTTTTGCCGCTTTGCCCTTACATGCAGGTTTATTTATTTCTTCCTGCCGGCCTTTTTTCCTGCCACTGTCTGGAAAATATTTATGCTTTAAGGCCATAACTGTTGCAGCCGGCCGGGTAAGCCGGCCGGCTGCGGAGCCATAACCAAAGCAGATAAACCATGGCAACGGGGAAAGATCCGCCGTTGAAGACTATTTTTTAAATTCGGCCGGCCTTTTCTCCAGGAAGGCGCTGATTCCTTCCTTTGCCGCCTCCGTGCAGGCAATTTTGCCAAAAGCTCTATAACCCACGGCCAGGGCCGCAGCAAAGGAATCGGCGGCGGCGCCTTCTTCAATGGCCTGGGTAATAATGGCCACGGCTTCATCGCTCAGACGCAGCTTGCCCGCCATAGGGTTCTCCAGAGGGGGCAGGGGATCAAGTTTCACCGGCGCATCGGGGATGCGCGGCACCGGTTTGCCGGCCATATTGTTTACCTCCGCCACTGCCAGCTTGATCAGGTCGGCATAGTTGTCGGCCAGGGCGGTAAAGATACCCAGCTGCTGCGCTTCCTCGGCCCCCAAGCGCCTGGCCTGGCGGATCATCTCGTGGAAAATAGCGGCGCCCTGGGGCCAGCGACGGTAGGGCACGATCATGCCGCCGATACCCGGCAGGATCCCTAGAGTAACTTCGGGAAGCTGGAGCACGGCATGCTTGGCCCCCACCAGTTTGTGGCAGCGCAGGGCCAGCTCAAAACCGCCGCCCAGGGCCATACCGTTTACGGCCGCCACTACCGGCTTGCTGCTCTGGTCCAGGTAAAGGAAGAGCTCCGAATGTTCTTCGGCATGCCTGATCGCCGCCTCCGCATTGCCGAGTACAGCAGGGAAGCCGCCGATATCGGCGCCGGCGCTAAAGGCGCGCTCGCCGTATCCGGTAATAACAAAACCCTTAACCGCGGGGTCGTTCTCAAATTCTTTAAGAGCGTCCAGGATTTCGGACATGACTTCTTTGCTGAGGGCGTTCAGGGCCTGGGGACGGCGGATGGTAATAATCTTCACTCCGTCTATCTCATCCACAAGGACATGGCGCCTGAACTGCTGGTAACGCTCGTAGCTCCCCTCCATGCCGGGATAACCGGGGCGGTCTTTCTGGAAGGTTTCAATAATCTGCGTCGTCTTCTCTTTGCCCAGGTCACGCATAATATCAAAGGGCCCCTTGCGAAAACCGAGGGCCAGCTGGCAGCCCAGGTTCAGGTCTTCCAGGGTGCCGATCCCCCTGTTGATGATATCGAAGGACTGGGAGAAAAGCACACCCAGGAGCCGGTTACGGACGAACTCCTTCAAGGCGGGGTCAATATCCACCTGCTGCCCCGGCTTGGGCGTAACCCACGTATCCACAGAACGGAGGATCAAGGCGGGAAGGTAGTGCTCTCCTTCTTCCATCTGCAGCGTGTTCGTCTCCACGATGATAGGGTTGCCCCTGGTCAGGTTGAGCACGAAAAAGGGGCCGGCATAGACAAATTCCTGCGCCACCTTGTCGATCTGCACGGAAGTGGCCCTGTCCAGCAGGTAGGCGGCGTCATTGCACCAGTTATCAAAAATACGGTCCAGCACAAAGCAGATGGCGTCCTGGGTAATGATGGGGACCTTCCCTATGGTGCAGAACATCCAGTTCAGGTAATCCACCACTTGCCGATCCGACTTCTCCCAGGTAACGATCTCCAGGGCCGGGTTCTGGTGGGCCGGGCCAAAGAAGTGGGTAATGGTGGTACGCCCGGGCAGCTTGGCCTCGCTGAAGATGCGCGCTGCGGGGATAGAGCTGGTGTTGGAGGTAATAATCGTGTCCTCCCGCACGATGCTCTCAATCTGGGCAATAATTTTGCGCTTAAGGGGCAGGTTTTCCGTAGCCGCCTCGATCACCAGGTCTGCGTCTTTGAGCTCGTTGTAGTCGGTGGTAAAAACGATATTTTGCCTTACCGCCTCGGCCTGCTCCGGGCTCATCTTCTTTTTATCCAGGGCTTTCTGCAGGTAAGTATCGTAACGCTTGCTGGCATTCTCCAGCTGCTTCTCCACCACGTCGATGAGAATCAGCTTGCCGTCGGGAATGGCGCTCTTCAGGAAATAACCGATATCGGGGCCGATCGTCCCCGCCCCTACCATGGCAAAGACCTTGGGCAGGGTTTTCTTTACCTCCAGCAGCAGGGGGTTGCGAAAGCCGGGGTATAGCTCCATTTTCATCTCTGTTCCTCCTTCTTCCTTCCTCATCTGTCTGCTCTGAAATACCGCAAGCAGCAATTTTTAATTTTACAGCCGGTTTACAGCCGGGGGTCAGGGAGCACTTTCACCCCCGGAGATGACAGCATGGGCAGGCCAGGCTGTCTAACAGGTCACCTTGACGATCATGCCAGCACCGGTATCGCCGGCAGCACAGCCGGTAAAGAGCCCATAACCGCCGCCCAGCAGCAGCAGCTCCTCGATCAGCTCGATGATGCAGCGCCCTGCAGTGGGCCCCTGCGGGTGGCCGAAGATCATGGAGCTGCCGTAGTTGTTGAAGGTCATGGGATCCAGGCCCATCTTTTTGGACATGTAAGCGTCGTTGGCAGCAAAGGGGTTGTGGGTTTTGATTGCCTTTATATCTTTAAGGGTTAACCCCGCATTTTTCAGGGTCATCTCCGCCGCCGGCACCGGCGCAGCAGCCATAAAACCTTTATCCACCCTGCTGAAACCATAGGAGACAATCTGGATCTCCACGTTTTTGTCTGCACTCAGCTCCCGTGCCTTTTCCCTGGTGGTGACGATAAAAGCGCAGTTGCCGTCGGCGGGGTGGGTCTGGGAAGCAAAGGTGTGGACGCCGCCGGGGATGACCGGCTTGAGGGCGGCTATACCCTCCCTGGTAGAGGGGGTGATACCTTCGTCCGCTTCCAGGATACCCGTCTCCTTCTTGCTGATCTTGTATTCCACGGGAAACATATAGCGCTTTTGGAATTCCCGGTCGTTTTTCAGCGAATCCTGGTACTGCTCATAGCGCCGGTAAGCGATCTCGTCACAGAGCTCTTTGGTGATCCCTTCCACGGAAGCGGCGGCGTTTTCCGCTGTCTTGATCATGGGCAGCCCCACCCAGGGGTCTGAGTTAAAATTGTCCATAAGCCAGTTTTCCGAGATTACCTCGCCACCCGGCCCCATGGGGTTGGGCCAGACCGTATGCGGGCCGTTGGAGCAGCGGTCCGTCATCAGGCAGAAGACCAGGCCCAGGCTGTCCGTCTCCACGCTCAGCGCCGCATAATTGAGGCAGGTGGTGGAGGTGGAGCAGGCCTGGGAGATATGCACCGCCGGCACCTTCTCTGCCCCCAGCATGGCCCCGGCCCAGGTAGAGGCATAAAAGGTATGGTGCTGCCCGATGGTCTTGCCAAAGACCACGTATTCGATCATTTTAGGATCAAAGCCCTTGTGGGCAAGCCAGCGCCGGGCCGTCTTAGCTCCCAGCTCAATGGCGTTTTCGTTCTGCAAGCTGCCCTGCCAGCGGGAAAAGGGGGAACTGTAGTAACCGCGGAAAGGAATATACGCTTTTGTATACATGAATCGATCAAACCTCCTTACAAAATAACTCGTGCAAATGTTAAAATGCCGCTTTGCCCCAGCGCCCTGCACTACCGGGTGAACACCTCCTTTTGCGCAAGCCTGCAGGCGCTTTTGGGCCGGCGGCCCAAAACCTGTGTTTTTTGGCGACTCCGGGGGCAGAGATACACGCTTTAAAGGGAATTCGCCATCACACAAAACTTTTCCTGCTATTGATTCAAGATTTAGCCTTTTTCTTTTTGTTTATGGTATAATGCCCTAGGAATTTAAAGCACAGGAGGACCGACCTAAATGGAGAAGATTGTGGACCTGCGCAGCGATACCGTAACCCTGCCCACACCGGCCATGCGGGAGGCCATGGCCTGCGCCGCCCTGGGCGACGATGTCTTCGGCGAAGACCCTACCGTCAGGCGCCTGGAGGAGGAAGGGGCAGCCCTCGTGGGCAAAGAAGCGGCCCTTTTCCTGCCGTCGGGCACCATGGGTAACCTGGTAGCCGTGCTCAGCCACACGGCAAGGGGGGACGCCGTCTTGCTGGACAGCGAGGCGCACATCTTCTATTACGAAGCCGGAGGGGCATGCCTAGCCGCAGGGGTGCAGCTCTGGCCCATTGAGGGGCTGCACCGGGGCGGCGCTGTGTTAAAGCTTAAAAGGGCGGTACGTCCGCCCGATATCCATTTTGCCCCGGCCCGCCTGCTCTGCCTGGAAAACACGCACAACCGCCTGGGGGGGATTGTAATGCTGCCCCAGGAACAGGAAAACCTTTACGCCTGCGCCCGGGAGCTGGGCCTTGCCGTCCACCTGGACGGAGCGCGCGTCTTCAATGCCGCCGCCGCCCTTGCCTGTCCGGTCACCGCCATTACCCGCCACTGCGATTCGGTGATGTTTTGCCTCTCCAAGGGGCTTGGCGCTCCCGTCGGTTCTATCCTGGCCGGCAGCGCCCCTTTTATCGCACGGGCCCGGCGCAACCGCAAACTGTTGGGAGGAGGTATGCGCCAGGCCGGCGTCCTGGCTGCAGCGGGGCTGCTGGCCCTGGAACAGCGCCATGCCCTGAGCACGGATCACCGCCGGGCCGCGGAGCTGGCCGCAGGGCTGTCCCGGCATAAAGGGCTGAAAGTGGACCCTTTCCCCCCGCCCACAAATATGGTCTTTATCTCCACCGTCGATACGGGGCTCCCGGCGGCGGATTTCTGCTCCCTGCTGGCCGCAAAAGGCGTCAGGGCTATTCCCATGGACGAAAAGAGGGTGCGTTTCGTTACCCACCGGGACATTGACGACGCTGACATTAAACGCGTGCTGGAAAGTGTAAGCGCCATTATGGCAAACCTGCCCTCAGGGAGGCCGCCCCTGGGGCTTGAACTTTAAAACCAAAGGCGGGCTTAGAGCTTAAATCATCCTTTCCCGCATGAGGATAAAGATAAAGCCTACGATCTCTTCCCGCAACCTCTCCGGAGCATCGATAAACTCCACCGCATGGCGAAAATGTACTGTGCGCTCCGGCTGGTACGGCCCCACCCATACTACTTTGCCCTTAACAAAGAGCGTCTTTTTCTTTTTCTTACTCTCTAAAAAAAGGGCCAGGAGCAAGACCGTGCCGATGGGCAGCCAGTGGGGCGCCACCAGCTGCGCCCCGCCCCCGCTGAGGTCCGCAATCATGGCTTTTCCTGGTTTTCCTAGCTGTTTTGCTAGTTTTTCCAGAGAACTGACCTCTACTTTTTTTTCTTTACGCAAGGGCTCCCCCGCTGCATTCTCTGCCTCTTCCTCCAGCTGGCCCCTTGCCGGCGCCTCTTCCCCTGTTGCTTTTTCCTGCTCCCCTTCTGCCTGCAGCTGTTCTTTTTCTTCCCAGGGTTTCTTCAAGATCCAGTAATGGGCGTCAAAGGAACAGGGAAAGCGGTAATATTCCCGGCGCTGCACCCTTTTGACCTCGTCAGGCCAACTGATTATATAAAGAGAGACATTGCCGCTTTTTTTTAGGCCCAGGCAGCGGCTACTGAAGTACAAAAGGGTGTCCCTGCTGGAAAGGCGAAAATCCCATACGCTGTCTTCGGGCATAAAGAGCTGCTTCTGCCGGCGCAGGGGTACGCCGATAGCCAGATAGGACTCATTTACCTCCTGGATGATGCTCTTGTAATAGATATTGTCCCGCGGGTCATAGACCTCCAAGAGCATATTTTCACGAAACATCTCTTTAACGCCCATTTTTTCCCTTCCCGTGCAAAGGATCGGGCTTCCGCCCAAGCAAAAAAATTCTTGCTTTAATATACCATAATTTGCTGCCTAATAACATAGACTTTTGCCCCACAGGTTAATATTCTTCTGAGCGGTGCCGCGGGGACAGTTTCAGCGTCACCGCAGGGGAAACGGTGCAACTGCCTCCACAGCTAGCGGTAACCCTTCCCCTTTCCCTTGCATAAGATAGCAAAGCCCTAGTTACGGGAATAATTATTAAAAAGGGAGGAGGGGTTTCTTTGTGCGGTTTTTGCTGTCTGCTGCCGGAGGAAGGCCCTGTAGATGCGACTTTGCTTACGAGGATGAGGGACCTGATGCTGCACCGGGGCCCCGATGAGGGGGTAAATTACCTGGCCCCCGGCTTTGGCCTGGGGTTCCGCCGCCTCAGCATTATTGATCTGAGCACCGGGAGCCAGCCGCTCCATAACGAGGACGGCAGCATCTGCCTGGCCTGCAACGGCGAAATCTACAATTTCACTGCCCTGCGCCAGGAGTTAAAAAGGCGGGGACACCGCTTCAGTACGGGCAACGACGCCGAGGTCATTGTGCACCTCTACGAAGAAAAGGGCGTTGCCTGCCTAGCCATGCTGCGCGGTATGTTTGCCTTTGTCCTCTGGGACGAGAAGCAGCAGCTGCTCTTCGGCGCCCGGGATCGCTTTGGCATCAAGCCGTTCTATTACCTGGAGACAAAAGGTCTTTTCGCCTGCGCTTCCGAGAGCAAAGCCCTGGCCGTCCTACCCCAGTTCTGCCGCCAGGTAGACAAGGGGGCCTTTATGGACTACTTGAGCTTCCAGTACGTGCCGGAGCCCCGCACCCTTTTCCAGGGCGTTTACCGCCTGCCCCCGGCCCACTACCTCCTGAAAAGGGCGGGCAAACCTCTGGAGCTTAACCGCTACTGGCGGGTGGAGTTTGCTCCTGCGCAAAAACCCCTGGATTATTTTGTGGAAGGGGTACGAGAAAAGATGCGGGAAGCGGTCAAGCTGCACCTGCAAAGCGACGTGCCCCGGGGCGCTTTCCTTTCCAGCGGCATCGATTCAGCAATTATTGTCGCCCTGGCGCGGGAAAGGGAAAAAATCTCCACTTTCAGCGTCGGTTACAAAGAAGCGGCCTACAGCGAGCTCCCCCAGGCCAGGCGGACAGCAGCGTACCTGGAGACAGACCACCATGAATATGTGCTCAGCCCCGAGGAGTTCCTGGAGCAGCTGCCCCGCCTGGTCTGGCACCTCGACGAACCGGTGGCGGACCCGGCAGCCATCTCCCTTTTTTTTGTGGCGCGGCTGGCCCGGCAGAAGATCACCGTGGCCCTTTCGGGAGAAGGGGCCGACGAAGTTTTTGCGGGCTACGGCATCTACCGGGAGCCTTTTGCCTTGGCCCCTTTTAAACAACTGCCCCCGTCCCTTTTCCGTTCCCTGGAGCTGCTGGCCGGCTTCCTGCCCACCGGGATGCCGGGCAAAAATCTCCTTGCCCGGGCCAGACAGCCTCTGGAAAAGCGTTTTATCGGCAATGCCTTTATTTTTCGGCCAGAGGGAAAAAGCAGGATTACGCCCGTGCAAGGGCACCCCTCCCCTTACCGTATAACCGAGCCACTGTACCTTCAGGTTGCCCCTTTAGACGAGGTAACGCGCATGCAGTACATAGATCTCCATACCTGGATGCCCGGCGATATTCTGGTAAAGGCAGACCGGATGACCATGGCCAATTCCCTGGAACTGCGCGTCCCTTTCCTCGACCACCATCTCTTTGAGTTCGCCGCCACCCTCCCTCCGCATTATAAAATCAAGGGGAAAAGCACCAAAAAGATCCTGCGGGAGGCCTTTAAAGACCTCCTGCCCGAAGCGGCCATCAGCCGGCCGAAACGGGGCTTTCCCGTGCCCACCCGGGAATGGCTGAAGCGGCGGGATTTTCAAAACTTTTTCCGGCAACTGCTGCAGGAAGAAGGCAAGGACTGGTTCAAAGAAAAGGCGGTGCAGCAGCTTTACAGCGCCCACACCGCCGGGAAAAACGACCACAGCCGCCGGCTGTGGACAATACTTATTTTTCTGCTCTGGCATAGGATTTTTATTTCCGGGAAAGGAGACTAAAATGTTTCAGTCCGCACATAGACACCCCGGCCCCGCAGGCTGCGTATCTCCGTCATCGTCGGTGAACCGGCACGGAGATCCAGGGGATTGTCCCCGATGACCAGCCAGGCAAGGTCGGGCAAGACGGTAAGGGGCGTGATACTGTTGATCTTGTTGCTCCAGGCATTGAGCGTGGTCAGGTTCGACAGGCCGGCCAGAGGCGAGAGATCGCCGATCTGGTTCCCCCAGCAGAAGAGGGTCACAAGCTCTCTCATCCCGGCCAGGACGTGCAGGCTGCTGATCTGGTTATTGGCAAGGTTGAGGGTGCGCATGTTTCTCATGGCGGCAAGGGCGCTGAGATCGCTTATCTCATTGCCGGCCAGGGAGAGCCAGCGCAGCTCCGTAAGGCCGGTCAGAGGCGAAATATCGCTTAAGCGGTTGTTATTGAGGGAAAGCCAGTTCAGGCTTTGCAATTCCGCCAGGGGGGTGATGTCGCTTACCTGGTTATAGCTCAGTTCCAGGCGCTGCAGCGCCGTCAGGCGCGCCAGGGGCGAGATGTCCCGGATATGATTGTTGGCCAGGGAAAGGGTACGCAGGTTGGTACAATACTCGATGCCGCTTAAGTCTTCGATCACCAGGCCGCTGGCCGTCAGTTCCGTCAGTCTGGCCAGTTCGGAACGGTAAAGCGGCCCTGTGGGCTTGTTCAGTTTGCTGCGTATTACCGCCAGCAGCTCCGCATCCCGGAATTCCACGGGCAGATCGCGGAAAACTTCTACAATGGCCGTGGCCCGGTAAGTATGGAATGTTGCCGTAATCGTGGCCGTGCCGGGGGCAAGGGCCGAAATACGCCCTTCACGGACAGTGGCCACACTGGCGTTGCTTGTGGTCCACGCAGCCCGGCCTGCGGGGATGGCCTGCTGCTCCTGCCCCGTATAACGGGCCAGCAGGGTCAGCTCACCGCTCTCCCCCATCTCCAGGCTGAGCGTAGCCGGGAAGAGGGCAATACTGCTGAGGGACTCGTCAACATTGACGGTCACGCCGCCGGAAGCGCCCCCGTAAGTGGCCGTAATGACCGCGCTCCCCGGGCCTACGCCCGTAACCACTCCCCTCTCCACCGTAGCCACAGCGCTGTTGGAAGAACGCCAGGCCACCCCGGGCCCTTCCACCCTTTCCTGACCGCCCTCGGCCAAGTGTGCGATCACGGCCACCTCTCCCGTTTGCCCACTGCGCAGGGATAAATGGGCCGGCGTAAGGGTCAGGGCCGTGACGCGCACGGGTCCCCTGATACTGACGGTACGGGCAACGGGATCCCAGGCCGTTTCCGCCCCAAAAGCCTGGCTCACAAAGCGCAGAGGCACAAAGGTGCGCCCGCTTACAAGACGCGCCGGGACATCCAGCTGCTCCGGCCTGCCGTTAAGCAGGGTCGTTCTTTTGTCTATCTCCAGGACTACAACCGTTTCCCCCCGGCTAGCCGTAACCGTCCTGGTCTGTCCGTCCCAGGCCACTGCAGCCCCCAGGGCGCGGAAAATAGCCGCCATGGGCACAATGACCCGCCCACCTTCGATAAAGGGCTCGGCCCCGTCAAAGGAGAGCCTCTCCCCGTCCACGTAAACCCTGATCGTATCGCCCAGGGTAATATTAATCCCGCCGGTAGCCGCAGCAGCAGGGTTAAGGATAAAGCAGAAAAAGAATAACAACAGCACCGTTGTCTTTAAGCCCCGTTTCATCTCTGTAACCTCCTCGTTCCAGCCTTGACGCCTTTTTAAAATCTTTCTACAGCGAGGGCCAAAATCCTGCACCGGCCCCCCTTTTCCCCTTCGCTGATTTTAAGGGCACCGCCCCATCTTCGCCAAAAACATGTTATAATAAACTTCGCCCGGACGAACCGGGCCGGGTCATGCCTTTGTGTTTGGATATTGCCGTGTAAAGAAGGGATCGTGCTGGTCGCCTTTTATCCCCTTGGTAAAAACGAACAGGTAATGCTAACAGCAACCGTGCTGCCCTCCTTGCTGGGAAGCGCCACGCCCGGCACAGGCAGTGCAGGGGTTTCCCCCCGGCCGGAGGGAAAAATGGAGCAGGTGATAAGCCTGCCGGAGCAAAACAGGCCCTTTAAAGCAGCATTTTTCCTGCAACAGGGGCGGGCTACAGCCATAAGGCCGCTCCCGCCGGCAAGGAGCGGAGAAAAAAGCCGGGAAAATCTCCTGCCGGGACCAGGGTGGCGTTACCTCCCTTGCCCCGACGATCAGCTGCTGGTTCCGGCCTTTGTGGATTGCCACCTCCATCTTGCCCTGGACGGGATAGAGGGTTTCCGCAGTTTTACCGCCCCCCCGACGTCCTCTGCCCTTTTCGCCCGCCTGCGTGCCCTGGCTGCAGCCGGGGTGCTGGCGCTGCGTGACGGAGGCGACCTTTACGGCAGCGCCCTCACCGCCCGGCGGCTGCTGGCGGAAGCAGACGCAGGGCCGGTGCAGCAGGCAGCTCTGCTGCCCCGCATCATCGCCACAGGTCCCGCCCTTTTCCGGCGCGGCCATTATGGCGCTAAGCTGGGAGGCAAAGGTCTTGACGGGCTGGCGGAGCTGGAAAAGGAGATCAGGGAGCGCAAGGAGGCGGGGGCAATGCAGTTAAAGGTGATCCTCTCCGGCCTGGTAAGCCTGCAGGAACCGGGAAAAGTCGGCTCCCTGCAGTTCAGCCTCTCCGAGCTGCAGGAGATTGTCCGGCTGGCCTCCTTTTATGGACTGCCCGTGATGGCCCACGCCAGCTCCGATGCCGCCGTGCGCCTGGCCGCCCTGGCAGGCGTGGGCAGTGTAGAACATGGTTATTTCGTCCGGGAAGAAACGCTGCAGCTGCTGGCGGAGAAGGGGGTGGCCTGGGTGCCCACCCTGGCCCCCCTGGCGGTCCTGGCCGGGATAACCGGCCCGGCGGAAGCAGAGGAGGGGCCAAAACCGGATAAACAAGGAACTCCTGCCCGGGAAGCTGCTCCTGCTCCTTTCCTGGCTACTCTCCTGGAGGAGCACCTCAGGATGATCGGCAGAGCCTCGGAACTGGGGGTGAAGATAGCCGTAGGGACAGATAGCGGCGCACCGGGCGTGGGCTTTGGCCGCGGTTACTGGACAGAGCTGGCGCTGCTGGCCCGTGCCGGCTTTAGTCCCTCCGGGCTTTTAGAGCTCGCCGCTGTAAACGGAGCCGCAGTCCTGGGTCTGGAAGAAGAACGGGGGCTTATTGCCCCGGGTAAGCCTCCCTGCTGGCTCTGCCTGGACAGGAGCTTCCTCGACGGCAAAATCGCCCCGCAGACGCTAAAGGGTATTATTGGCGTAACGTAGGGAAGGGCGGCGCCGCGTCCGCATACTTTTCCTCCAGGGGAATACCCAGGAAGAGACGCCCCACCTGCCAGATATCGCCGGCGCCCATGGTAATCACCAGGTCGCCGGGGCGGGCAAAGTGCTCCAGGGCCGTCAGAAGCTGTTCTCTGCCGGCAAGGAAATGGGCGCCTCCGTGGCCCTGCCCCTGCAATAGGCGGACGAGCCTCTCTGAGGAGATGCCCGGCAGGGGGTCCTCCCCCGCAGCATAGATCTCGTCCAGAAGAAGGACCTCTGCATGGTGAAAAGCCCCGAGGAACTCCGACCAGAGAAAATGGGTACGGGTATAGCGATGGGGCTGAAAAACGCAGATAATGCGCCGGCCGCTCTGCCGCGCCGCTTCCAGCGTAGCCCTGATTTCCGTGGGATGGTGGGCGTAATCGTCTACCACCATGATGCCATTCCTTTCCCCCACCAGCTCAAAGCGGCGCTTTACCCCTCTAAAAGAACGGAGGGCTTCTTGCATCGCCCGGGGTTCAACCCCGCACACCGAAGCAGCTGCTATGGCCCCCAGGGCATTGAGCACATTATGCCGCCCCGGCACCTGCAGGCTAAATTCCCCCAGCTCCCGGCCGGCCCCGTAAACGCGAAAACGGGAACCAAGGCCCTCCAGGGCCAAGTCGGCGGCACGGAAAGCGGCAGCGTCGTCAAAACCATATGTAACCACCACGGGGCACAGCAGAGGGCGCAAGCGCCGGAGCTCAGGGTCGTCGGCACAGATTACCGCCGTCCCCCCTTCTTTAACGCTGTTGATAAAATCCAGGTAAGCCGTCACCAGGCGGCAAAAATTGCCTTCGTAGTGTTCCAAGTGGTCGGCTTCGATATTGGTAACCAGGGCCAATTCAGGACGATAGCGCCTGAAGGAATGGTCGCTCTCACAGGCTTCGGCCACCACGTGCCGCCCTTGCCCCAGGCGTGCGTTGCCCCCGAAAAAAGAAACCTCACCGCCAATAATTGCCGTGGGATCCAGACCTCCCCCGGCCAGGAGCAGGGCAGTCATGGCTGTCGTGGTGGTCTTGCCGTGGGCGCCGGCCACAGCCACCCCCTTTTTCTCATTAAAGACGGCGGCCAGCAGCTCGGAACGGTGCCAGAGGGGCAAACCCCGCTCCTTTGCCGCCAGCAGCTCCGGATTATCGGCGGGAATGGCTGTGGAATAGACTACGAGCTGCGCCTCCCCCAGCTGCTCCGCCCGATGTCCCTGATAGATCCTGGCGCCGCTTTTTTGCAGCAAACGTGTAAGGCTGCAATCCCTGAGGTCCGAGCCGCTTACTTCATAGCCGCCCTGCAGGAGGATAAAAGCCAGGGCACTCATGCCATAGCCGCCAATCCCAATAAAATGGACTTTCTTCATAGCTGACAGCATCGTCAAAACTCCTTCTCTCCGTGCGTTACTTTGGACCGGCTGCCCCGCTGTCAAATTTTCCCGCAGGCCAGACATTATACCATAATACCATATTCAACCCTCAAGGGGGAGGTGCGCAGCGGCAAAGAGCCTACCCACAGGAAAAACCTGCCACCAAAAGTTTATGTCAACAAAATTTATGGTTCTAAGTTACCCCTATACAACATATATTTTAAAGTTAGACAAGTTTCCCACAGAGTAATCCACAGTATCCACAGAGTTATCCACAAGATAAAGGTAAGTAAGATCCTGCTTCCGGCAATAATATCCACAAGGCCCGTTTCAGGTTACATAAAACAGTAACCAGGTACCTTTATAACTGAAGACCCTCAAACCCCAGGGTAGAAACGGCATTAAGATCAGGGGTGGCAAGGCGTCCCCGGCGCAGGGCATAGTATCCCGCCGCTCCGATCATGGCGCCATTGTCCGTGCACAGCCGGGGCGGAGGCGAGATTAGTTCAACCCCTGCTTCCGCCAGGCGGCGGCGCATACGGCTGCGCAGCTCGCCGTTAGCGGCCACACCGCCGGAAAGCAGCAGCTGCCGTACAGGATATTTTTGCAGCGCCAGAAATGCTTTCTCCACCAGCACCTCCACCACCGCCTCCTGGAAAGCGGCAGCCAGATCCTCCAGCTGCAGGGAGGCACCTTTTTCCTTTTCCCTGCGGATAAAGTTCAACACTGCCGTTTTGAGCCCGCTGAAACTAAAATCCAGTTTGCCCTCCTCGCCCATGAGGGCCCGGGGAAAGGTGATCAGGGACGGATCTCCCTGCTGGGCTAGTTTTTCTAGAATCGGCCCCCCGGGAAAACCGAGGGAAAGGGCCCGGGCCACTTTGTCAAAGACCTCGCCGGCCGCATCGTCCCGCGTGCGGCCAAGGACCGTAATCTCCCCGTGATCCTGCATGTAAAGCAAAGAAGTATGCCCCCCTGAAACGATGAGGCAGAGCACGGGGAAAACAATAACGGCCCCTGTCAGAAAATTGGCATAGATATGCCCTTCCAGGTGGTTTACGGCAACCAGAGGCAGATCCAGGGCATAGGCGAGGGCTTTGGCCGTGGCAATACCTACCAGCAAAGAACCTACCAAGCCCGGCCCCTGTGTTACGGCTATGCCCTCCAGGTCGCCAAAGGTTACGCCTGCCTTGGCCAGGGCTTCGTCAATGACCGGGTTGATCATCTCCAAGTGACGGCGCGAAGCAATTTCGGGGACAATGCCGCCAAAGCGCCGGTGCAGGTCGTCCTGGGAAGAGATGATATTGCTCAGCAGCTGGCGCCCGTTGAGCACCACCGCTGCCGCCGTATCGTCACAGCTGCTTTCCAGCCCGAGAATCAAAGTGCGTTGGGGCATGGCAGGGAAGACCTCCTTTGCTTTATGGGTTGCACCGAGCCACAGAGGGAGCTAGCGCCAGGAAAAGCTCGTGGCGCTGCAATGCCGCGCCATCACCACTGCATCTTCATCAAGATAATATTTTTTCCTGATGCCTTTTATTTTAAAACCAAATTTCTCGTAAAGCCTGCGGGCCGCTTCATTGGAGTCCCGCACTTCCAGGAAGATCTGCCGCGCCCCCCGTCCATAAGCCTGCTTTATCAAAGAAGCAAGGAGGGCGCTCCCTGTCCCATTACGGCGGAAGAGGGGATGGACCGCCAGTGTGGTTACATGGGCCTCGTCAAAAATGACCCAGCATCCGGCATAGCCTATTACCCGGCCTTCCTCTCTGCTGCAGGCCACAAGGTAACAGGCATAATTGTTTTCCACTAATTCTTTTTCAAAAGAGCTGCGGGACCAGGGCAGGGGAAAAGACGCCCTTTCTATTTCCATCACCTGATCCAGGTCGTCGCCGCTCATGGCCGTGATGCTAATCCCGGGGAAAAGCACTTAAAAATCGGCTCCTTTCTGCCGCGCCAGGAGGCGTCGCTCTGCCTCCGGGAGGCGGAGATAGACGGGTTCCAGGGCATAAAGGGGAACCGGCCCCTTTTCCCGCCAGTTGATAAACCCCTGCTGCAGCACCAGGGAAGCGCGGTTGAGGGAGAGAAAAGGAGACACCTCCTGGTACAGCTCGCCCAGGACGGGCCAGAGAACCCTGCGGCAAAGGGGGAGATTGTCCCCGAGGAAAAGAACTTTTTCCCCCCAGGCCAGAAGCGTTTCCCCCAGCTCCTTCAGCGAGACAGCCCGGGGCGGGAGCAGCTCTTCCAGGACAGGGCCGCCGCCGCGATAGACAGCCGTATAAACCTGTTCCCGGCGCGCGTCCAGCAGGGGGCAGATCAGCGTGGGAGCAAAAACACAGGCCCCTGCCAGGGCCTGCAGGGTATTGACACCAACAAGGGGGAGCTCCAGGGCCTGGGCCAGGCCCCGTGCCGTGGCCAGGCCGATGCGTATGCCTGTAAAGGAACCAGGACCGACGGCCACAAAGATCCCCTCCAGCTGATCTCGCCTGGTATTGCTGTCCTCCATTAAAGAGATAATCAGGGGCATAAGGCGCTGGGAGTGGGTCTTTTTTATGTTCAGCAGGTACTCGCCCAGGAGCCGCTCTTCATCGCCCAGGGCCACGCTGCAAACTGCCGTCGTTGTGTCCAGGGCTAAGCAGAGCATCGGCTGTACCACTCCTTTAACAGGCTCCCGTTTGCCCCGCCCTTACAATCCACATGCAAAAGTCGCGTCTCCTCGCTTCCCCCTTCATCCCGGGTAATGGTAATCTCCAGCCTGTCCGGGGGCAGTATCCCGGCAAATTTCTCGGCCCACTCCACCAGCACAACCCCCTCGTCTTCAAAATACTCCTCCAGGTCCAGGGAATCCAGCTCGCTGTTTTGTTCCAGGCGATAAAAGTCAAAATGGTAAAGGGTGAGCCGGCCCTGGTAAACGTTCATCAGCACAAAAGAAGGGCTGGTAACCGTCTCTCCGATACCAAGCCCCCGGGCTACGCCCTGGGCAAAAACCGTCTTGCCTGCTCCCAGGTCGCCGTTAAGGGCAATCACCGTCCCGGCAGGAACCAGCTCCCCGAGGCGCCGTCCCATTTCCCGCGTCCTGGCGCTGCTCTCGCTTTTCAAGGTGTACAAATGCTCACGCCCCGTCATAAAGATACCGCTGCCGGAAGCGGCAGAAGCCGTCTGCTTTCCGCCCGCTTCCCAAATTAGATTATAACTTTTGATGCATATACACGGCAATACAAATATTTTGCAAATAAGTTATAATAATTATGAGCACGCTAGAAGCATGACGGTTAAGCTAAAAAGATGCCAAGGAGGCGAAATAATGAGGGCAAAACAGCTCAAGGGGTTTCCTGTAATTGACCTCGGGCAGGGAGTTATGCTCGGGCGCGTCCAGGATCTGGCTGTGGACCCGGCCGCAAAAAAGGTAACGGCCCTGGTAATAGGGGAAAAAGGCCTCTTAAAGGGAAGAGGCAGGCTCATCTCTTTTGCGCAGGTGCACAGCATCGGTAAAGATGCAATTACAGTCGGCGGCGGAACGGAGGAAAACGGGACAGAAGAAGCGGCAACAAAACAGTTGCGGCCTTATTCTTTCTTGGGGAAAAGCGTGATCAGCAGCAGCGGCAATTATATTGCCAGGGTTTACGATTATGCCTTCTCCACCGCCACCGGCGCTCTGGAGGCCCTGCTTTTGCACGATTTTAAAGAAGGGGAGAAAAAAAACCGGGAGTTCTCCTTGCAGATGGAAGGAGTATACAGCCTGGGGCAGGATTACGTCATCGCTGGCGCAGATTACGACGCCTACCTGCACGAGGCCTCCGCAGAGGAAAAAGAAGGGGCAGAAGCAGAAGAAGAGAAGGAAAGAACGACAGAGAGAGAAACGACAGCCGGGGGAGAAGAAGACGGGGAAGAAAGGCCCGTCAAGCTGCAAAGCCGTATCGCCGAGCTCTGGGAGCGGGTGGAAAAGGAGGTAAGCCGTGAAGGCAGGGAGCTGGCCCTGGAAACACGGGAGCAGGTAAAAAAATACGTCCTGGGCAAAAAAGCCGGCTATACGGTCAAAAATAGCCGGGGCAACTTTTTGGTACGCGGCGGTGAAGTAATTACGGCGGAAATACTTAAAGAAGCCGAGGCCGAAGAAAGGCTGGCTCCCCTCTTTTTCTCCGTCCTTTCCCAAGACGTGGAAGAGAGCCTCAACCTCATCGGCGAGCGCATCGGCCGCATCTTTAAAGGATAACCCAGCAGAACGCGGCACGGCACAGGGGCGGCAGGCAAAAAGCGCCTGGAGGGCTCTAGCAGCCCTCCAGGCGCTCCTTCCCCTGATCCGGCAGAGCCGCGTGCCTGGTCAGACCGGGGCAATAATAACCTGACCAAAAACAGTTTGCTCTTTGCTATTCTTGCGGCCAGTTTTTCAAAGTATCTTCCAGCACACGGATAAAGCGCCGGTTTTCTTCTTCCGTACCAAAAGAGACACGTATAAATTGAGGATAACCAAAGATGTCTCCCGTGCGCACGATTACGCCCTGCTGCAGCAGTTTCTGGAAAAGAGCCTTGGAGTCCACGCCTACTTCCACAAAAATAAAATTGGCATGGGAGGGGACGAAGAAAAGGCCCAGGCGCTTAAATTCCTTGGCCAGGTACTCGCGGCCCCGCGTGTTCGCTTCCAGAACAGCCTGTTTATGCGCTTCATCCTCCAGCGCCGCCCGGGCGGCGACCTGGGCCACGGCGTTTACATTAAACGGTTCCCGCACCGTGTTGATCTCCCTGATGATCTCCTCACCGGCCAGACCGTAGCCCACACGCAGCCCCGCCAGGCCGTAGATCTTGGAGAAGGTGCGCAGGATCAGCACATTATAGCCGTCCTTTAAAAATTCAATACTGCGGGCATAGGCAGGGTCGGTCACATATTCGTAATAGGCCTCGTCCATCACCACCAGGATACGGGAGGGCACCTCTTTTAAAAACGCCGCCAGCTCGGCATGGGTGAGCATGGTACCCGTGGGGTTGTTAGGGTTGCAGATATAAATAATTTTAGTCCGCTCCGTAATCGCCGCCAGCATCCCCGGCAGGTCGTGCCCGAAATTTACAGCAGGGACGCGCACAGGCTGCGCCCCCATGAGGCGGGCGGCAAAATCGTACTCAGAAAAGCTGGGGTGGGCCATGATAATCTCGTCGCCGGGGTCCAGGTAAGTTGTCGCCGCCAGGATGATCAGCTCGTCGGCCCCATTGCCGCAGATGATGTTTTGCTCAGAGAGGCCAAGGTGCGCAGCCAGGGCCTGCTTGAGGTAATAGGCATTGCCGTCGGGGTAGAGGTTGATCTTGGGCAGAAAGTTCTGGATCGCCTCCAGCACCCGGGGCGAGGGCCCCAGGGGGTTTTCGTTGGAAGCCATCTTGATTACATCGGTAATGCCCAGCTCCCTTTCCACTTCCTCGATGGGTTTGCCCGGCGTATAAGGGATAATAGGCTCGAGGCAGGCCCGTTTTTTAAAATCCTTTGCCATTTTTTCACTTCCTTAAATTTAATAGAAAAACCCCAAAAAATTAAGAAGATGATACAAGTTTCTATATCCAGCCGGAGAAATCCTTCTAAGCTCAAGTGTTTAAATGTTTTGCCGCCAGCAATAATCCGGCAATAGTCTTGCCGTCGTCGATCTCCTGGGCCATGATCTTCGCCATGGCCTCATCCAAAGAGAGGCGGTGCACATCCAGAAATTCTCCTTCTTCTCCCGGCGACTCCCGGGGCTCCAGCTCTGTAGCCAGGTAGAGGTAGATCGCTTCGTCGCTGAAGCCGGGAGAAGAATAATAAAAGGCCATCTGCCGCATCTGCCGCGGATAGTAACCAATCTCCTCCACCAGCTCACGGCGCGCACACTCCAGGGGATCTTCCCCCGCTTCCAGCTTCCCCGCCGGGATCTCCAGCAAAACCCTTTCCAGCGGCTTACGGTACTGCCTTACCAGGTAAACCATATTCTGCTCATCTACAGGGACAATGGCCACAGCGCCCACATGTTCCACAATCTCCCGCTCGCTTTCCCGCCCGTCGGGCAACTGCACTCTGTCCAGGCGTACTTTAATCACCTTGCCCTCAAAAATCCTGCGGCTTTCCAGCGTTTTTTCTGTAAAATCCACTGTGCCTAACCCCCTGTACCCCTCACTTGATCTAATAATTACCTGTTATTATAGCACGAAAGGGCGGCGCCAGGCCATCACCCTCCGGAGCAAAAAATAAACATGGAAGCAGGAGCGGCGCCCGGATTTGGCGAAATATTATGCAGTATATCCGCGAGCACCAAATTAAAAGCTTTACATCAAGCGCGGGGTAAAACCAAAGCGGGGGGCAGCCATGAAAAAAACCTTTGTCATCAATACGGATCAACTGGTGCCGGGGATGGTCCTTGCAGAGGACCTGCTCCAGGAGAAGACGGGGGCTGTCTTGCTCAAAGAAGGCACAGTAATCAATGAGAGCCACCTGGAGCACATCGCCCTGCTGCAAAAACAGTGCGTCATCTACAACCCTTCCTGGGCACCACCCGCTGCCGAAACAGAAGGGGCGGCTCCGCAAGCGGAAGCAATAACCCCTCTGCCCCCTTACATCAACCCCGCCGCCCAGAAAATCTACCTGGAAGCCTTTGAAACGGTGAAAAAAGTATTCAGCAGCAAGGAGATGACAGAAAAGGACCTGCAGGAGGTCAAAAACATCTCGGAAAACCTTGCCCGGGAGATTACCAGGGATCCCCAGGTCTTGCTCCAGATCGCCGTATTAAAGGCGGTGCATGCCTATACCTTCTCCCACTCCCTCCACGTCGCCATCTACGCCACCGTCCTGGCCCGCCACCTGGGCCACAGCCAGGCGGCGCTAAAAGACATCTGCCTGGCGGGGCTCCTGCATGACCTGGGCAAACTGGACGTACCGGAGGAGATCGTGAACAAGCCGGGACCCTTAACAACGGAAGAATTTGAGGTAATGAAAAAACATGTCATTTACAGTTATGAAAGGCTCGCCAGGATGAAAAACCTGAGCAGTGACATCCTTATGGCCATAAGCCAGCACCATGAGAAAATAAACGGCACCGGCTACTACCAGGGCCTAAGGGGAGAGCAGATCCACCCCTGGGGCAAAATCCTGGCCACAGCCGACGTGTACGATGCCGTGACCACGGATCGCGTCTACAGAAGCGCCCTGCTCCCCCACGAAGGGGCGGAAGTGATTATGGGTTCCACCCTCGACCACCTGGATTACCTCCATGTACAGACATTCTCCCGGAAAATACCCTTTTACCCCGTAGGGACCAGCGTCACCCTGAATACAGGAGAAACAGGCAGAGTAATCGGTTATTACCCCCTGGCCCCGCTCAGGCCCATCGTGGAGGTGGAGACGGCAACGGGCAAGAAGACCGTTGATTTAACCAGTAACCTGACGGTCCATATCACCCGCCTGTGGGTTTCCTAGCGCCGTCAGAGCCGGGATTAAAGCGGCCATAAATTTTTCAAGCTGCCGGGGATAGAGCCACTGCATATTACCCACGCCGGGGCACATAAATATAAGCAGGAAGCTAGCTAGCCTTTTAGAGGGTGGGGAAATGGCCAGGGTGATCATCATCCCTAAAAAAAGCTGCCTCCTGGGTTTTTTGCTTCTGCTCCTGGTCTTGGCGGCAATTGCCCTGCGCGGCGCAGGTCCCTTTGCTTCGGTTTTGACCATGGTGCGGCCGGAACGCCTGGTGCCCATCTACTACGTGGATACCCCGGAGAAAAAAATTGCCTTCTCCTTTGACGCCAGCTGGGGTGCCCAGTACACGCCCCTCCTTTTGCAGATCTTAGAAGAAAATGGGATCAAAACCACTTTTTTCCTTACCGGTTTCTGGGTGGAAAAATACCCGGAGATGGTCAAAGAGATCTTTGCCGCCGGCCATGAGATCGGCAACCATACCTACAGCCACCCCCACCTCAATAGCCTGGAACCGGCCCAGATCAAAGTGGAACTGCTACGGGTAGGCCATATCATCTACGAGCTGACCGGCCAGCAGCCTCTCCTCTTCCGCCCGCCTTTCGGCGAGTACAGCGACAAGGTGATCCGCGTCGCTACAGCATGCGGCTACAAGACCATCCAATGGAGCGTTGACTCCCTGGACTGGCAGGAACTGGGAGTAGAACCCATGGTCAAACGGGTTACAGAAAAGCTGCACCCCGGAGCCATCGTCCTCTTTCATAATAATGCCCGCTACACTACAGAAGCGCTGCCGCAGATTATCGCTTATGCCCGGAAGCACGGCTATGCGATAGTGCCTGTCTCAGAACTCATTTACCAAGACAACTACTTTATTGATAGCCACAGCGGAGCCCAGATTAAAAAAGAGGGTTAAGCAGGGAAAAGTCCTCTTTAGCGCAAAGCAGGTCTAGGATGTTGCCCGCAGCCGGAACCTTTTCCTGTAATCCAGGAAAGAGGCTACCACCAGGAATAGCCCTATGGCCGCAGCCAGGAAGCTGGCAAAGTTGGCCCTGGCGATGCACTGGTTGATGTAACTGGAAAGATCCGCCGAAACATCGGCAGGAATAAAGTCCGTTATAAACTTCAGCAGGATCTGAAATAAGATCACGCTGAACACGGAAATGACCCCCGGCGCCACAAAAACCCCAAGGTGGTGTTCCAGGAAATAAAGGAAGATAAGGCACAGGGCCATGCCAAAGATGGCAAAAAAGAGAGCTATCTGGATATTAAGGGGCTGTAAATGGGCTATAAAAATTACCTCTGCGTTCTGCCTTGCCGTCGCTTCAGTGATAATTATCTCCAGCGAATCGGTGGCTACCGTCCCAGTCAGCGCGTAAGCCGTAATACTGACAAGGACGCAAACCGCAAACACGAAGCCTATAATGATCCTGAGCCAGATCTTTACCGTCTGGAGCATAAATTAACCGGTCCTCCCTCCAATTTTTGCCCTTTTTTGCGGCTAATTACCTTTGGCCAAAACAAAAAAAGGTCCTTCCCATATTATCACTATTCAAACTATTCTACATAAACACGCCAGATCCTTTTTTTAGGCCGGAAAAATCCTTTGCCCTAAGCAAAGCACCTCAGGGGCAGGAAGCAGAGTCGGGCGTAAAAACACAAACCCGGTTGCGGCCGTCTTGCTTGGCCTGGTAGAGAGCCCTGTCCGCACAAGCCAACAGTTTTTTTGCGGAGATAGAACCATGGGGGACGACAGTAGTTACACCAAGGCTGATGGTAACCACAGGGCAGGCGCAGGAACAGCCGTGGGCGATCTGCAGCCCTTCGATGAGCTCCCGCATCTCTTCGGCAAGGAGAGCGGCCCCCTCTAAAGGGGTTTCCGGTAGGACAACAACAAATTCCTCGCCGCCGTAACGGGCAAGGAGGTCGCCAGGCCTTTTTAAACCCTTCTGCAGGGCCCGGGCTATCTGCTTCAGGCAGTCATCGCCGGCTAGATGCCCGTAATTGTCATTATACGCCTTAAAACTATCGATGTCGATCATGATGAGGGAAATGGGGGTCTTGTTCCGGCGCGCCCTTTTCCACTCTATCTCCATAAATTCTTCGAAACGCCTGCGGTTGGCGATACCTGTTAAGCCGTCGAGAGAGCTCTGCGCCTGTAGCTTCGCATTTGCCTCCTCCAGGAGGCGGGTCACGCCCAGGAGCTCTTCTTCGCGGGCCTTGCGCCGGTCCATCTCCCTCTTCAAGGTCAAGGCGGAACGGATCCTGGCCAAGAGCACGACCTTGCTCAAGGGTTTGGTGATATAGTCTATTGCCCCGGCGTTAAAAGCTGCTTCCAGGAACTCTTCTTCCGACTTGGCCGTAATGATGATCAGGGGGATCCCTTTGAGGTGTGCCGTGGACTTGATCTGCCTGCAGGCTTCAATACCGTCCATCCCCGGCATGACTACGTCCATGAGGATTAAGTCAACCTCCGACTTTGCGGTAGGGTCATGGAGCTGTAAGCACGCAAAGGCCTCCTCGGCGTTCGCAGCGCAGAGCACTTCTTGGTAGCCGGCCTTCTCCAATGTATCTTTGATATAAGTGCAAACAAAGGGAGAATCATCTACAACAAGGACTTTCATTAGCTAGAGACCACCTTCTTCAGTCTTTAAAAAATTCTCCTTTTTTTTTAATTTTCCTGCCATATCCCCTTCATCTTTATGGATTTTCTTCCCCGATGCTCCCAATGCTACAGTGCAAGGATTTTGCCGCGTAGTTGAGCCAGGAGACGGAGGTAGGCAAGGGCGTTGTTGGTCAAAAGGAAGTTCTTTCTTACCTTCTCCCTGCCGCGCTCGCCCATCTCCCGGGCCAGCGGGGGATTGCGCAGGAGCGTCAGGGTCTTGGCGGCACACTCCTCCACCGTATCCGCCAGGTAGCCGTCTACCCCGTCTGTGATCTGGAGCTTAATTCCGCCTACCCTGCCCCCCACCACGGGACGGCCTTTCCACAGGGCCTCGGCCACGGTAAGGCCGAAACCTTCTTTAAGGGATTTTTGCAAGACCACGTCTGAAACAGTCTGAAAAGCGTTTACCTCCAGGCCGGTGATCCCGTTAAAGTTGGTCACCACTTTGACGTCATAGTCCTCGCCGGCTTTGCGCAGCGTCCTGTAGAGGTAATCCCAGCCTTCCGGGTCATCGTGGGCCATGGAGCCTACCAGGGCCAGCTGCACCTCCGGCAGCTCCTTTTTGACCATACGGTACACATCGAGAACACCCAGAGGGTCTTTCCAGGGATCAAAGCGGGAAACCTGAGAGATAAGGGGCCGGCTGAGATCAATGCCAAAACCGGCGACGATCTCCCGTGCCTGCTCCGGCGCCAGAGGGGCGTTTTTGAGGCTGAGGGGGTCGATGGAAGGAGTAATAAAAGCCAGAAAAGGCAGGCCGTGATCTTCCTTTACGTAAGCGGGCAGGGAAAAGATACAGGCATCATAAAGGGAGATCTAGCCATGGAGGAAGCTCCAGTAAGCGGGGTGGGGGGCCGAGGTATCGATATGGCAGCGCCAGATCCACTTTTCACCGGCCTTCCTGCCCCGGTAGTAAAGCAGAGCCGCAGGCTGGGGATCATGGATGACATAGTAGTCGTAGCGCCAATCCTGCATGGCCCGGGCATTAAGCTCATTGTAACGGAGGTAGACCTCTAGATCTCGCTGCTGCAGGCAGCCTTTCTGCCCCTGCAGGCCATTATGGAAGTTCTTGGTAATATAAAAAAACTGATTGGAGCAGCCGCTGATGATCCACCAGTGGACTTCCAGACCCAGATCGTTGAGCAGGGGGACCAGGGAATGGAGTTTTTCCGCCACCCCCCCTCCATAGCAGGTAGCGCTGACCATGGCAACCCTTGCGCCCCGCAGGTCTTCAAGCAGCGCCGTGAAAGCGTCGAGGGTCTGGAGGTCTAAAAAACGGCAATAATCTCTAAAGCTTTTTTTCCCTGTTTGTACCTGTTTCAAGAAACTCCCTCCTTTGCCCCGCAGCTAGATAACGGGCCTGTTTTATTGTTTGCGTTTTGGCCATTTATATTTACAGGCCGGCTTTCTGCCATATTTTGTAGGACAGTTTGCCCCTTATAGCCGGGACTTTTTCAGGTTATACTAAGCCTATGCACATGGGAGCAAAAATAATCGACAGAGAAAAAGAAGTAGTGGAATTCAGGGTCTTTGCCTACAAGCAAAAAAAAGTGGAGCTGCTCCTCAAAGGGGAGGACCAGAGGCAATGGAGCGTACCCATGGAAAAGGAAGGGCCTCACCTTTACCGTGCCGTCATCGCCGGACAGGGGCTTTCGCCCCTTTATAAATTCCGCCTCGGAGAAGAAGGGGACTTCCCCGACCCGTATGCCGTTTACCTGCCCGAGGGGGTCCACGGTTTCTGCCAGGTTATAGACGACGGCGCCTACTGCTGGCAGGCGGAGAACTGGAAAGGCCTCGCCCTGGAAAAGTTGATTTTCTATGAGGTGCACACGGGCACTTTTTCAAAGGAGGGGACTTTCCAAGGCATAGCGGCCAGGCTGGATTACTTGCTAGAATTGGGCGTCAACGCCCTGGAGCTTATGCCCGTAAACCAGACCCCGGGGAGATGGAACTGGGGTTACGACGGGGTGGCCCTTTTCAGCGTCAACCACAATTACGGTACGCCGGACGACCTGAAATCCCTGGTGGACACATGCCACCAGCGGGGCCTGGCGATCTTTCTGGACGTCGTCTACAACCATTTTGGTCCGGAGGGCAATTACCTTTACGCTTTCGGGCCCTACTTTACAGAAAAGTATAAGACGCCCTGGGGGCCTGCCTTAAATTTTGACGACCGGCACTGTATGTACATGCGGCGCATGATCCTAGACAATGTCCGCTACTGGCTGGAAAGCTACCGTTTTGACGGTCTGCGCCTGGATGCGGTGCATACCATCCGGGACGAGAGCCCCACGCATATCCTCGCGGAAATAAGCCGGACAGCCAGGGAGATAGCCCAAAGGAGCGGCCGCCGGATCGCCGTGGTCGCGGAAACGGATAGAAACGACGTCCAGCTGATCAATCCCCCGCAAAAGGGAGGTTACGGCATCGACGCCCAGTGGATGGACGACCTGCACCACTGCATCCATACGGCGCTGACAGGGGAAAAAGACGGCTATTACCTCGATTATGGCCGGCTAGCTGACCTGGAAAAAGTTTATAAAAATTACCTCTTTACCGGCGAATATTCCCCTTTCTGGGGCAAAGCAAGGGGTACAGATGCCTCCGCCAACCCCGGTCACCAGTTCATCGTAGCCATCCAAAACCATGACCAGGTAGGCAACCGGGCCGGGGGCGAAAGGCTGACCCACCTGGTAGATTTCCCCCTGCGTAAAGCCGCCGCTGGGCTGCTTTTCTTCTCCCCTTATCTTCCTCTCCTTTTTATGGGAGAAGAGTACGGCGAAAGGCGACCGTTCCTCTTTTTTACCGATTACGGCGACGAGAAGCTGAAAGCCGCCGTCTCCCGCGGCCGCAGGGAAGAATTCCAGGCTTTTGCCTGGGATAATTTCCCCGACCCCGGGGACGAAGAGACCTTCTACCGCTCCAGGCTGACACCGCAGGAACAATGGGATGAGGGAAATAAATGCCATTTTGCTTTTTATCAGGATCTAATCCGCCTAAGGAAAACACATCCAGCCCTACTGCTGCCGGATAAAGAAAAAACTGCCGTCAAGGTGCAGGGGGAAAAGGCCATAGTGGAGATCACGCGCTGGAACGGCAAAACAAAGCTTGTTGCCCTGTTTAACCTGGGAAAGGAGACACTGGAAATGGGCGCCTATCGGGGCAAGCAGATCTTTAACTCCGAATGGCGCAGGTACGGCGGCATAGTTGAAGGCGAGACAAGAGAGCTCTACCAGGGGAATATGCTTGTCCTGGAAAACACGGACGACCAAAGCTGAGGCCAGAGAAACAGCCCTGATCTCCTAAACATCGGGCGCAGAGTCTCCCTTTCCCGCTATTTTTTCCACCATGCGGTAGAGCTCGTCGGCATCAATAGGTTTGGCCAGGTAACCGTCCATACCCGCCTCCAGGCACCTTTCCCGGTCGCCCCGCATGGCATGGGCAGTCATGGCAATAATGGGGATATGCTCTCCGGTGGCGGCCTCTTTCCTGCGGATCCGCTTGGTCGCTTCCAGGCCGTCCACCTCCGGCATCTGCACGTCCATAAGGACCAGGTCAAAGGCGGTCTTCTCCAGCAGCTCCAGGGCCTCCATGCCGTTGCCGGCTTCTGTTACGCTGTACCCTTTCCTCTCCAGCAAGACGCTGATCAATTTGCGGTTCATGGGCTTGTCCTCCACCAGCAGTATTTTAAAGTCCTGCCGCTGCTCTTTTTGCAGCGGAGGCACGGCGGTCTGCGCCGCCGCGGCGTTATACCCGGTGTAAGGGAGAAGGCTGTAGATGCGCTCCAACAGCTCCGACCGTTTAACCGGCTTGATCAGGTAAGCGTCGAGGCCTTTTTCCCGGCAGGAAGCGGTACTGTAATCAAGGCCTACCGAAGAGAGCATCATCACCAGGGCATGGGCCATTACGGGCTCGCTGCGGATCAGCTCGGCGAGCTGAAAGCCATCCATGCCGGGCATCTGCTGGTCTAAAATGACCAGATCGAAGGGTGAGCCTTGCCCGGCGGCTCGGCGCAGGACCGCTAGCCCCTCGCTCCCCCCGGAGGCGGTTTGGACTTCTGCGCCCCACTGCCCGAGGGTTTTTTCCAAAACAAGCCTGCTCCCTTTATTGTCGTCAACGACCAGCACTTTTAACCCGCGCAGTGCTTCTTTTTTTTCTACGCCGTTCCGGAGCTCCGGCAGTTCCGACAGCTCCTTTGCCTCCGCCAAAGCAAAGGGGAGCACAAAGAAAAAAGTGCTGCCTTCCCCCTCTTTGCTCTTTACGCCGATGTGCCCGCCCATCATCTCCACGATCCTTTTGGAGATGGCTAGCCCTAGGCCCGTCCCTTCGTACCTGCGGGTACTGGAGCTGTCTACCTGGCTGAAACTTTCAAAGAGGAGCTCTTGGTTTGCGGCGCTGATGCCGATCCCCGTATCACGGACAGAAAACCGCAGCCATACCTGGCCAGCAGCAGGTGACGCTGCCAGTTCCCTTTCCACGGTCAGCACCACCTCTCCCTGTTCCGTAAATTTTACAGCATTGCCCAACAGATTAAAGAGTACCTGCCTCAGGCGCACAGGGTCGCCCTTTAGCAGGGCAGGCACATCTTCCCCCATGGTATAGAGCAGCTCCAGCTGCTTTTCGTGGGCGCGCAGAGCAAAGGCAGCCACACTTTTTTCCACCAGTGTTACAAGGTTAAAGGCTAGGTTTTCCAGCTCTAAACGGCCCGCTTCTATTTTGGAGAAGTCCAGGATGTCGTTGATAATGGTTAAGAGGGACTCCGCCGAATCCCTAATCATGCCGGCAAATTCCCGCTGCTCCCTACTTAGCTCTGCTTCACAGAGAAGTTTGGACATGCCCACAATTACGTTCATAGGGGTACGGATCTCGTGGCTGATATTGGCCAGGAATTCGCTTTTGGCCCGGTTGGCCGCTTCAGCCTTTTCCCTGGCCTGCTCCAGCTGGAGGTTGGCACGGCGCAGCTCCGCTTCGGCCTCCTTGCGCTCCGTAATATCCTGAATCATGCCCACAGAGCGGATAATTTTGCCCGCCGCATCCTTCATGTGGTTGCATTTTTCATAAACGTAACGCACTTCGCCGCTGTTTTTACGTACAATGCGGTGCTCTAGCTCGTATGATTCCCGCCCTTCCTCCAGGGACTGCCTGTAGGCCGCGTCTACGATCTCCCTATCCTCCGGGTGGACGCCCTGGAGGAACGTCTCGTAGCTGGCGGGAAATTCCCCCGGCTGCAGGCCGAAGATACGGTAAACTTCATCGGACCAGTACAGCCTCCCGGTGGTAAGATCTAGCTCCCAGCTGCCCAGGCGGGCGATCTCCTGGGTTTTATTTAACCTGGTCTCGCTCAAGCGCAGCTCTTCTTCCACCAGCCTGCGAGCCGTAACATTGTTGATGGCCAGGAGAGCATGTTGTCTGCCGCCAAGGGAGAAGGAGGTGGCGCTGATGCTGAACCAGAAGCGGTGCTCCCGGTCCTGGCAGTAGAGGCGCTGCTCCCCCTCCACATTGTAAATGGGCTCCCCTGTCTGCAGGACGCGCTCAAAGGTGCTGCGGATGGCGCACTGGGAGCAGGCCTCCGCTTTGCCGCAGCCATGTTCCCTGGAGTTGATGCAGCAGAGTCCGTCGCCGGGCTGGTGGTTTAAAAGCTGGGTGGCTTCCTTCCGCACCAGCTCCGTCGCCACCTTGTTTACCCGCCTAACGGCTGTATTTTCGTCGATGAGCAACATGGCCACGGGAGCAGCGTCAAAAATGGCCTGTAGGTTGGCGTGTTCCTGCTCCAGCTGCCTTTTGTTGGCCAGCAACTCCTGCTCCACCTCTTTACGTTCAGTAATCTCCTGCTCCAGCCTTTTACTCTTCGCTTCGAGCTCTGCCGTGTAAAGAGATATTTTCCGCTCCTGCTCCTTGCGCTCCGTAATGTCAATTTTAAATTCGGCCACCAACCACTCGCCGTTTTCGTTCTGAAAGGGGATGGAATGAACCTCCACGATGCGGTCGTCCTCTTGGGGCAGGACCTGCTCCGAGATTACAACTTGCTTCGTTTCCAGAGCACGGAGAATGCCGCAGGACTCACAGGCGCTCTTAGCACCTTTAAAATATTCGTAGCATTTCCTCCCCGCCGTTTCCCCGTAGATCTCCCGCCATAAAGGGTCCACATAACGCAAGTTGTACGCGCCATCAACAATGTCAAAGCCGGTGCCGGTGGCCCGCATCACGTAGCTGAGGCGCTGCATTGTCTCTTCTAGCTCTTTTTGCCTCAGCTGCAGCAGTTTCTCTGCCCTTTTTCGTTCCGTAATATCCCGGATAATGGCCGCCGCCCAGTATTTGTCCTTTATCTTGATGGGCGAAAGGGCGATCTCGATGGGAAACTCCTCGCCGCTTTTATGCCTGGCCATCAGCTCCATTACTTTGCCCACCGCCCTGCCTGTGCCACTCTCCTGGAAGCGGGCGAACCCCTGCAGGAACGCCTCTTTATATCTTTCCGGCATGAGTATGCCGTGCACATCTCGCCCCAGCATCTCCTCCCGGGCATAACCAAAGATCTTCTCCGCCGCAGGGTTCCAGTAGACAACCCGCCCCCCGTCGTTGATGAGGATGATCGCGTCCAGGGCAAAGTCACTGATGGCACGGAATTTCTCTTCGCTCTCCCGCAGCACTTGCTCCACCTGAAAATGAGCGCCGTTTTGCTGTTTTTCCCCTTGGACCACGTCCTTTTTCTCCCTATGCATCATCGTTGAGCTCTCCGCCTTTCTGCTGGCCCTCTTCCGCCACAAACATATTGATCAGGGTCACATCGTCGCTGAAGCTGTCCGCACCGGCAAAGTCCCGCAGCATCTGCACTAAAGACGGGACTAGCTGCGATGCCTTTGTCCTGTCCATCCCCTTTAACAAAGCGCGCAGGCGCCCTTCGCCGAACTGTTCCCCGTCTTTATTTTTCTGCTCTGTTAAGCCGTCCGTATATAAAAAGAGCCCCTCCTCTGCTGACAGCTGCACCGCCTGCTCCCTAAAGTCTTTCCCTTCTCCCAGAGACATGATTGGGCTGCCATAACAAACCAGCTCCCGCAGCCCCCCTGCCCCGCCGTACAGAAAAACGGGCTGGGCAAACCCGGCAGCGGAGTACGTCAGGGTCCTTTCCTTGCTATGGTAAAAGGCCAGGAAGATGGTAATAAATATCTCGGGCGGAAAGTCCTCCTCCCGGAAAGCTTCTTCCAGTGCCAACAGGCAGCGGCGGGGGCTAAAGGGGCCTACTCCCTCTCCGAAGGAGAGCTTGCGGAAATAGCCGGCAAGGGTCTCCCGGATAAAGACCGTGAGCATGGCGGCATCGAGCTGGTGGCCGGAGACATCGGCCAGGTAAAGGCAGACTACGTCTCCTCCCAGGCTGAAAATATTAAAATAATCCCCGCCCAGCAGCTCTGCCGGCTGGTAAAAAGTATTAAATCTTAGGTTGGCGGGGGAGGGGTACTCCCGGGGTAGGAGGGCCCGTTGAATGCGCTGGGCCGTTTTAATATTGGCAAGAAGGTTTTCATTCAGCTCCTTTAGCTGCTGGTAGTAACGGCGCAGGCGCAAGAGGGACCTTACCCGCGCCTTCAGCTCCATAGGATCCACCGGCTTGCTTAAAAAATCGTCGGCGCCCATCTCTAGACACTTTAATTTGGCCGCCCGGTCGTGCAGGGCTGTAACCATAATCACGGGGATGAACATAGTCTCCTCCCTGCTTTTAAGCCGGCGGCAGACTTCAAAACCGTCAAGGCCGGGCATGACAATATCAAGAAGGACCAGATCCGGTTTTACCTCCTCCACTCTCACAAGGGCTTCCTCACCTGAGGCAGCCTGCGAAATCTGCGTATAGCCAGCCTCTTCTAAGTAGCGCTGCAGCAACCTGCGGTTAAGTTGTTTATCGTCCACAATGAGTATTTTGGGCGGAGCTCCCACCGTTTTCCCCCCGCATAAAAATAAAAGAGTACTGCCGGAATCCGATACCGCGGTCAGATAATTTTAATCACCTTATCCAGCTGGATGATCCTGAACATCCTGCTGACATTCTCGTTAGTCACGTTGCTCACACGCAGCTCGCCGTGCCGTTCCTTGAGCAGTTTATGGAACAGCAAAAGTTTGCCCAGCCCGGAGCTGTCGATGGCGTTTACATGGGTAAAATCTATGGTAATGGTGTTATATCCTTCATCATAAAGCTCCAGCAGCTTCTCTTTTAGCCCCTGAGAGTTGGAGATATCTATGCTCCCCTCCGGAATTACTACAACCGCCTTGTCGTCCGTCTTTACTGTTTTCATTTCAAGCAAAGCCCCCTTTAGATTAAAATAAGGTCAGATCTCCCTCTGCCGAGCCCTCGTCCAGCTCATGGGCCTGCAGGTACTCCTTTGCCTGCAGGCGCTCCAGGTAGCTTGTAAAAAGTTTATACAGTTCCAGCAGTTCTGCGTTTTTCTCCTGCCATTCCTGCAGCCCCCAGCGCTGCAGCTCCACCTCCTGCTGCTCCCTAGTCACCTGGACAATCTCCCCAAAGAGCACTTTGAGTCTCCCCACGGCCTGATGCAGGTGCACTGTATGCTGCAAAGCGTCGTTGACTTCCTGCAGTTTCTGGAACAACGCCGTAATCTCGGCAGAGAGGGCGAGGACAGCCTGGCCGGCGATCTTGTTTGCCGCGCCAAAACGCTCCAGGTTGACGTTTACCTCTGTGAGGGCATGGTCGATATGTCCCTGGTTGCGGAAGACAAGCTGAGCAAAGCGGTCCAGGTCCCTCTGCAGGCGGCCTTTAAGTTTAAAAAACGAGTTCCTATTCACCGTGACCGTCTCGTCCACCGCCTCAATTACCCCATCGATCTTGCTGCCGATGGCTGCATCGTGCCGGTTAATCCGCGCCAACTCAATGCGGGACAGCAGCTTGATCTTTTTCAACAGGGAAACCCGCTCCTGGACAGCTTCAAGGCTTTGCTGCACCTGCAAGATATTCTCGTCGTAAAGGCTGCGGTCCTCCACCAGGCTGTTTACCCTTTTCCTGATCTCCAGCAGGACCTCCTTGAACTCCTCCATAAAGGCATAAACCGAGCTAAAGGTATAATCTACGGCGGTCAGGGTCCTGCTGCCATGCCTGATAGAAGGCTCACCGGCCAGATAGGCAGCCAGGAGCTGTGCTTCCTCTCTGACCCCGTCAAGGGCCTGCAGGAGGTTCTTGGCCGTCAGGCCGATCTGGTTCAAGGAAGCCACCAGCTGCTCAGACATCCCCTCCACAAGTTTCTGTGTCATCCCCGCCACGCCGTTGACAAAAACGATATGGTCAAGGCGTCTTTCCTTTGTCTCTGGGGCAACGGGTAAAAAAAGGTACGTCTTGTATTTTAATTCCAAAGCCTGCAGGCACCTGATGCTGTTCTCCATGTTCTGCCTGATAATATCCTGGCGCTGGATCAACCCCATCAGCTCCTGGAAAGGCGAGAGCACCAACTGCACATTGGCGATGATATTTTTTAAGATTTTGCTCATCTCCCCGATGGAGGCAATAAGGTTGGCAAAGATCTCTTCTAACCTGTTAATATAACCCTTTACCGCTGTCTCCTGGTTGCCGATAATGCCCTGTACATCTTCCTGGAATTCGCTGTACCAGCGGTTCAAAGCTATAAGGAAAGCGTCGATGCGCTGGAATTCCTTTTCCAGGAAAATAGATGTCTGCAGGATATGGTCCGAGACGACAGCAAAGGCCCTCCCTTCCTCGCCGAGCCGGGAAGAGAAGATAATGGCGTTTAAAGAGATGTCGTTAACGTCGGAAAGGGTCCTTTTAATCACACCTACCAGGTCAATAAAGGTGCGGAAAGAGTTCTCCCGGTTCTCTCCGCCCAAAAACAAGCCCAGCAAACGGTTCACGTCTTCCTGCCCTACTAAAAGGGTGCTGATCTCCCTAAAATTATCCCGCACCTTTTGCAGCGCTTGAGCAAAAAGGAGAAACTCGCCAGCTTTAGCGGCCTGGGCCGTCTGCTCTGATTGGATAAAGTAGTTAATCAGGATATTGGTCTCCTGCTGTGTAAGCTCCAAGTTCCGCTCGATCACCGGCAGGCTTTCGTGTACAATGCCGTAATAATGCTCTGTCTCCCCGATCAGTTCCTGCAACTTCATGACAGTGTCTTCAATTACTTTCAGCAGGTGCTGTTCTACCCTGCCCACGGCTTGCTCCGCCATAACACCCCTCCTTCTTTTCCCAGCGACAAGGAAAAGCTAGCCGCGCACATAACTTACGATGGCCCCGCCGATATCATCCAGGGGCAAGATCTTATCCACAGCCCCCGCCGCGATGGCCTGCTTAGGCATGCCAAAAACAACAGAGCTCTGCTCGTCCTGGGCGATGGTCAGGGCGCCTGCGTCATGCATGGCTTTTAATCCCCGGGCGCCGTCGTCCCCCATACCCGTAAGGATAATGCCCAGGCTATTGCCGGAAGCATTTTGGGCTACAGAGAAAAAGGTCTTATCCACAGAGGGGCGGTGCCGGTTTACAGGCGGGCCGTTATCCAGGCGCACGATAAAACCGCTTGCTCCCTTGGACAGGAGCATATGTTTGCCTCCTGGCGCGACCAGAACGCTGCCGTTGACGAGAGGGTCGCCGTCTTGAGCCTCCTTGACCCGCAGGCGGCAGAAATTGTTCAGGCTGGCCGCGTAGGAGGCGGTAAAACCGGCAGGCATATGCAGCACCACAAGGATGCCCGGCAGGTTGGCCGGCAGCTTAGAGAGTATATTTTTCACCGCCACGGTGCCGCCGGTGGAAGCGCCGATGGCGATGACCTTATCTGTGCTCTGCACCAGCCCCCTTCCCGGCTCGCGGGCCGCCAGGTCAGGGATAAGCTCTGCCGGTGCCATCAAGCGGTCGATGCGTTCCTGCCTGACCTGGCGGCGCAGGACCTCCATGTTTGCCGCAGCAGCATTTCTAATCTTGCCGATTATCTCTGGCGCCAGCTCTTCCAGGGCGCTCCCCAGACCCAGAGTAGGTTTAGAAATGTAATCCACGGCACCGAGTTCCAAGGCACGGAGTGTAGCTTCGCTCCCCTCCCGGGCCAGGGAGCTGATAACCACCACGGGCAGGGGATAGGAGGCCATCAACTTTTCCAGAAAAGTAAGGCCGTCCATCCGGGGCATCTCCAGGTCGAGGGTAATCACGTCAGGGCGCTCCTCTTTGATCTTTTTGATGGCGTACAGGGGATCGTTTGCCGTGCCCAGCACCTCCATACCCCGTTCCCTGGAGATAATGCGGGCTAGCAGTTCCCGTACCAGCGCTGAGTCGTCCACAATGAGTACTTTAATCGGCTTAGGCATTACCTGTGGCCCCTCCCATTGTTAAAAATCGTCAGCTCGCTTTCTTTCTGCTGCTGCTGGCGCATCCAGTAAAAGAAACGCTTTTCCCGGGAAATGGCATCTTCCAGCGTCTGGTTATACTGGATGCGTTTCAGGTAAACTGTAAACTCTTCGGGGAAAAAAAAGATCTTGCGCCCGTATTTGCCGCCTAAGTTCTCCGCAAGCACCGGGATCTCTTCCATCTGCAGGTAGGTAAGGGCAAAATCAATATTGGACTGAGAGACATTGAGCAGGGTCGTATCCATGACCTTCCCTCCGCCAAAGACTTTGGCTTCTAGGGTGTCGCGGCGGGCGCCGAGCTTCATCATGCTGTTAATCATCTTTTCCATGGCATTGATGCCATAACGGGCGTCCTGGCTGAAAAGGATCTCTTCGGCACGCAGGCTCCCCGGCAGCATAAAATGGTTCATGCCCACAATGCCCGTAGTCCTGTCCCGCAGACAGACAGAGACACAGGAACCGAGGAGCGTGGTCAGAATGATATTTTTCTCCCGCGTAGCGTAATAGTCCCCCGCGAACAGCTCGTACGTGTATTTGTTAAAAGTCCGGTTGAAATACTTTTTCAACGCTTCCTTTGCACCACCTTGCCCTCAGCCGAGCTTTTGATAGATGGTATGTTTAAGCAGCCGCCACCTCCCGGCATTGCCGGAAACAGTATTAATGGATTCGGAATGGCCCAGGAAGAGGAGCCCGCCCTCCATAAGGTGCCGGTGGTAACGCTTTAACACCCTTTGCTGCGTCTCTTTGTCAAAATAGATAAAGACATTGCGGCAAAAAATAAAATTAAGGGCCTCCCCCACGGGATATTCGCCGGCACTGGTAAGGTTAATGCGACGGAAAGTGATCAGCTCCCGCAGCATGTCTTTGACCTTGAAAAAACCCGCATTTGGTCCCGTGCCCAACTTAAAATAGGTTTTCAAGTTCTCATAGGGAATACCTTCCACTTCGTCCTTGCTGTAGATGCCCTCGCGGGCCTTTTGCAGCGTTTCTGTATTAATATCGGAAGCCAGGATCTGGATCTTCCAGTTTTTGTGCCCTTTGAAATAGCGGTGCAGCACCATGGCGATGGTATAAGGCTCTTCGCCCGTAGAGCAGCCGGCGGACCAGCAGCGCAGGCGGCGGGGCACAAGGCCCGCCGCCGCCAGCTCTTCCAGCCGGGGCAAGTACTCTTCCACCAGGTAGGCATAGTGGTGGTTCTCCCGGAAAAACTTGGTCACGTTGGTGGTAATAAGATTAAACATGGTATCAAGCTCGCCAGGATTTTCCCGGACATATCCAAGGTACGCGCTCACGTCTTTGAGCTGTAGCTCCCGCAGCCTGCGGGAAAGGCGGGAAATCGTCAACGCCCTTTTGCTTTCCGTTAGGTTCACCCCGATGGAGTTGTAGATCATCTCGCGGATGGCGAGGAATTCTTTATCCGTTAAGGTGTACTGTTTGCCCGGCAGCGTCGCCATCATGACCCTGCCACCTTCGCCGTCTCGCTGCCGCTGTAATCAGCCTTGCGCACCAGGCGGAAGAGGGAGGAGACGTCCAGAATGATGGCCACTTTCCCGTCGCCCATGATCGTGACTCCGGCCACGCCGTCGACCTGCTCCATGTTTTCCTTAATGCTTTTAATTACTACCTGTTCCTGGCCGATAATCTCGTCTACAAGCAGCGCCATCTTTTTCTGGCCATCCTTGATGATCACTAGGATCCCCTCCGTGGGACGAGTATGCTCTGCTTCCAGGTGCAGCAGCTGGTAAAGGGCGGAGTAGGGGATATACTCGTTGCGCAACTGCATAATCAACCCTTTGCCCTCTGCCTGCCGGATGTCTCCCTGGCGGGCTTTAATAAATTCCATAATAGAGGTGAGAGGGATGATAAAACGTTCCGTGCCCACCCGTACCATCATGCCGTCGATAATAGCCAAGGTCAGGGGCAGCTTGATGCTGAATTTTGTCCCCTTGCCCCGTTCAGAAAAGAGCTCCACGCTGCCGCGCAGGTTCTTAATATTGTTGGCCACCACATCCAGCCCTACCCCGCGACCGGAGATGTCAGAAACCTCTTTGGCCGTGGAAAAACCGGGCATAAAGAGCAGGCGCTGCAGCTCCGCCTGGCTGGGCAGACGGTCCTTTTCCACCAGCCCCCTTTCCCTGGCCTTCGCCAGGACGGCTTCTTCGTTGATCCCCCTACCGTCGTCGCTGATCTCAATGACAATATTCCCTTCCTGGTGAAAAGCATTGAGATGGATCGTGCCCTGAGGTTTCTTGCCGGCAGCTAGGCGCTCCTCCGCCGTCTCCAGGCCGTGATCCACGGCATTGCGGATGAGATGCTTCAGGGGGTCCGTGATCTGCTCAATGACCTTTTTATCTAGCTCCGTCTCCTTGCCGCTCATCACCAGCTCGATTTCTTTGCCTTTTTCCCGTGCCAGATCCCTGACCATGCGCTGGAAGCGCATAAAGGTGCCGCCAATGGGGATCATGCTGGTGGTCATGACCTCCTCTTGGAGGAAACGGATAATTTTGTCCACTTCCTGGAAAGCATTCAACACCTCCGCCACCGCTGCCCGTTCTCCCAGCATTTTGGAAACAAGCTCTTTCACGCGGGACTGGGCAATGAGCAGCTCGGCGATATAATTCAGGATCTCTTCCAACTTACCTGTATCTACGCGAATGGTGTTGGCCTGCTCCTGCTCGCGGAAGCGCTGCTGCGTCTGCATGACCTTGCTCACCTGCCCGCTGGCAAGCTTGCCCTCAAGCACCAAAAGCTCCCCCACTCGCTTCTGCTTGGCCAGGACCTCTTCTACCTCTTCAGGTGAAATTAGGCCCCGCTCCACGAGCATCTCCCCGGTCCTTTTCTCTCCGTGAAACCACTGGTCCAGCTCATTGGTGATCTCGTCGATCTTGATCTCGTTGTCGTCGGCAACAAAAATAAAGATATTTTCCAGCTCTTCTTTACTGCTGCCTGTCTCCAGAAAGATAGTCCAGGAAAGATAGAGCTGCTGCGGATCAAGTTCCTGCAGAGGGGGCAACTTGGCCATATTCACGTAGTTCTCCAAAAAGACGCCCGTCTCTTCCAGCTCCAGCAAAAGCATCAGGGGATCTGTGCCCGTGGCAAAAAGGTCCGGTTTAAACTTCAGCTCTAGCTTATAGTAGCGCTTTCCTGGAGAAGCCTTAGGGGGAGCTTCCTTTTCTGCCGGTGTTTCTCCCCCGGCAGCATATAAATCGGCTTTCCGGATCAGCTCTGCTACCTCTTTCTGGTAAGCCGTACCCTCGGGGTCGCCGCTTTCCAAGAGCTGGCGCAAGACATCCAGCCCGGCAAACATAAGAGAGAATACCTCCCTGGGCATACCTTCTCCGGACTGGCGGATCTGATCTAAGATGTTTTCCAGGTGGTGAGCCGCCTGGCTAATCTGGGTAAAGCCCATGAGGCCGGCCCCTCCTTTAATTGTATGCATGGCCCGGAAAACAAGGTCGATCAGCCCCATATCCCCGGGGTTGTCTTCTAGCTCCAGGAGCCCTTCCTCCAGGGACTGGAGGTTTTCCTCCGTCTCTTCGATAAAAATTTTAAGCATATCTTCACCGGCCAAAACAGCCTCACCACCTATTTAACGAATTTTTTCACTACAGCAATGAGCTGCTCCGGTTTAAATGGCTTAACCAGCCAACCGGCAGCTCCGGCATTTTTCCCTTCCATCTTTTTTTGTTCCTGTGATTCTGTAGTAAGTACAAGGATGGGAATAAATTTTAAAGCGGTATTTTTTTTAACCTCTTTAATAAAAGTAATCCCGTCCATACGCGGCATATTAATATCCGTAATGATCATGGCCGGCTTTTTGCCCTTATTGCCCAGCTCCTGGAGACGCTCCAGCCCGTCCTGACCGTCCACCGCCGCAACTACCTCATAGCCCCCCTTGGACAGGGTATACTCCAGAGAAGCCCTGACCGTCTTTGAGTCATCCAGAACAAAAATAAACTTGTTCATTGTCCCTTGAATACTCCCTTCTCCACAATATCAACGGCCCCTGAAAGTTCCAGTAACTGTTCCAGCATCTTTCCCCTGTTCATCAGGCTAAAAGAGAGGCCTTCCCGCTGGCAGGCTTTAAACGTAGCCAGGAGTAGCTGTATACCGGCTGCATCGACATCCTGCAGGACAGCAGCATCCAGCACAAACTCCTTTTTCCCCTCTTTCATCCTTTTTCCCAGGTGCGCCAGGATCTCCTCCCGCACCTCCCGGACATTGTGGATATTCAAAAATTCAGGGAGTTTCAACATCGGTCATCATCCCCTTGTCATTTTCCCAAAACGGTTCTGCCGCGTCCATCCGCACTATTCCCCCCAGGGCATTTTCCCGCAGCTCATTATGGCGGGCCATACCCCGGGCATGGTCGCAGTACATAATACCCGCCTCCCCGTTTTCGCAGCAGCGGTTGCCAGCCAAAAGCGGGGCCGCATAATCCCGGACAATAATGCCAGACCAGTTATTTTTTAAGCATTCGTTCCTTTTTGCCATGCCAGTAGCATGATCGAAAAAGGTAATGCCTCCTTCTTCATTTCCCTGGCAGATATTGTGGAGCAGCACGGGGGCAGCCTGCTCCAGGACGGCAATGCCAGACCACTTATTGCGGAGGCAGCGGCAATAAAAAGCGCCGCCGCCGCTTAAGCCCATAAAAGCTATGCCCGTTTCGCCGTTGGAGCTGCACTCGTTTTCCTGCAGGAAGGGGGCGGCTTGCTCCAGCACCGTAATGCCGTCGGAGCTGTTGTTAAGGCACCTGTTCCCCCGGGCCAAGCCCCCGCTCTGATGGAAATAGACAATGCCAGATTCGCCGTTTTCATAACAGTGGTTGGCTTCAAGGAGCGGGTGGGCCTTCTCCAGCACGGCGATACCCGCCCGGCCATTACTGGTGCAGGTGTTCTCCAGCACCACCGCGCAGGAACCGCCCAGGAGGACGATGCCCGCATGGCCGTTGTCTCGGCAGGTATTCTGCTCAAGGGAGGCCCTGGACTGCCCCGTTACAGCGATGCCGGACCTGTCATTGCCATAACTGAGAGAGGCGGCAATGCTGCCCTGCGCTCCACTACCTAGCCAAAGGCCGTCTCCGCCTGAAGCCGCGCCTTCCGCATAAACACCACCGCTGAAAGCACAGCCCTCGATCACCACCGTGCCCTCCTTGACCTGTAAAACATTTGCCCCTGCCTTACCCCCATATTGAAAGGCAATACCGCTAAACTGCCAGCTTCCCCTGCCCTCCAGCAGCACAACGGCGGGGCCGCCCTCGCCAATAATCTTCGTCTGCTCTCGCCCTTTCCCTTTAAGGGCCAGAGGCTTGGTGAGGACAAGGGGTTCCGCCAGGCGGTATTCACCTGCGGCAAGGAGCAGAATATCCCCCTCCCCGGCAACAGCAAGGGCCCCGCGCAGGTTTTCCGCTCCCGGGGCAACTTGTAAAATACGGCCTTCTTTCCCTTTGTCCATTTTTCCCCTCCCTGGCCCTGCCCTCTAGAGCTTCTCCTGCCAGCCGGGGCGCTGGAAAAACCTTTTTAGCTCCTCAACCTGGCGGGTCAGTGCATCTAAAAGCTCCTTTGCTTCCTCCAAACGCCCTTCTTTTCCAGCAGCCTCCAGTTCAAGGGCAAGTTTGTACGCTGTCTGCGCGCCGATATTGCCTAGCTCACCTTTAAGGCCATGGGCAGGGGCAACAATCCCCTGGGCATCCTGCCGGCTGAGCGCTTCCTGGACAACATTAAGGTCATGGCAGCAGTCTTCAAAAAAGAGGGCTACAATCTCCGCCAGAAGATCTTTGCTGCCACCCATCTGCTTGAGCATGTTTTCCAAATCGGGGTGCATCTTCTCGTGGTGCATCTTCAGTTCTCCTTTACCCTTAAACCTTTTAGCTATTTGTTTTTTTCCACAAATTTCTCCTTTTTTCCTTTTTGCCCCGCAAATTATTTGTTCCCTGCCTCACCTGAGCTCCCTTGCTGCAGTTTTGTAGCCTGCATACAGCCTTCCATCTCCATATTGACGGGCCTGTCCACCTGCCTGCTCTGTGCTAGAAGGCCAGGGCCGCCTAGCCCCATGAAGTTGAACTCTTGGCACTTGAGCTTGAGAGGATTTTCTTCAATGCAGATCACGTGCTGCAGGCTGAGGCGGTCAAAGAGCTGCCTGACAAAGGGGTGGCCCACATTGACCAGTTTCAGTTCGCCTCCTTGCTCTTTCAGCCGCTTCTGAGTAACAAGCAAGCAGCTCAACCCGGCGCTGTCGATGCGCTGCAGAACGTCGCAGTCCAAAGCTAGAACGCTGCAGCCTTCTTCTAAGAGCCGGCCCAATACTTGCTTCAGCTCCCCTGCGTTGGTCATATCCACAAAAGAGGGGAGCCTAACCAGGGCGCAGCTCTTCTCCTTCTCCACTCTCATGATAAAACCTCCTCCCAGTTCTTCCTAACCTAACTGTGAACATGTCCCAGTCGCCTTTCCTTATAGCCAAGGACAGCGCAGCAGGGCCCAAGCAATCATAATGCTCCGGCCTTTTTTTGTCCCTCTTCAAGCGCCTAGAATTTTTCAAAATCGTCTTCGTCGAAAGCCCCAGGGCCGGGCAGCATGGGAAAAACTTGCTTGTTTTTGCCTTTGGTCTCCATCCTGGCGGAGAAGGCTTTCCCGCCTTGGGCAGGGGGCACCGCCCTTTGGCCCAGGCCGCGCTGCTCCCCCGTATCCCGGAGGGTAAAGAGCCCCACCATCTCGGAGAGCTCCGTCGCTTCTCTATCCATGTTTTCGCTGGAGCTGGCGATCTCCTCTACTAAGGAAGCGTTCTGCTGGGTAACCTGGTTGAGCTCTTCGATAGCCGTACGGATATCTGCAGCAGCGGCAGACTGCTCGCGCAAAGAGGCGGATATCTCTCCCACTACGTCGCTGGTTTTTCGCGTGTTCTGGACAATGATCTCCAGTACCTTTTCCGTCTCCCCCATCAGCTCGTTGCCCTTATCTACACGGGCAATGCTGTCCTTAATTAACTTTTCGATCTCTTTGGCCGACGCCGCAGAACGCCCGGCCAAGTTCCGCACCTCCGCCGCCACCACGGCAAAGCCCCGGCCCTGCTCTCCAGCCCGGGCCGCCTCTACAGCAGCGTTTAAGGCTAAAAGGTTGGTCTGGAAAGCAATGTCATTCACCGCAGCAATAATCTCTGAAATCTCCCGGCTGCCCCGCGTGATCTCTTGCATTGCCCCTTGCATCTGCCTGACCACCTCTACCCCCTGAGAGACGCTTTGCAGCGTCTTTTTGGAGATGGTGTCCGCTTCTGTGGCGTTGGCGGCCGCCGTCTCTAGGGAAGAAGTGATCTCTTCCACGGTGGAGGAGATCTCCTCTAAGGAAGAAGCCTGCTCTTCCGTCCTCTGGGAGAGGTCCTGGTTCCCCGAGGATATCTCCGAAGAGGCCAGAGAGATGAGGTTGGCCCCGTTGCGTACGCTTAAAATAATATCGTTCAGTTTCCCCACAAACGCGTTGAAGCTAGAGGCCAAGTCTCCCACTTCGTCCCGGGACCGGACCACTATCCTCCTGGTCAGGTCGCCTCCTTGCTTCGCCATCTCCTGCAAGGAAGTGACAACTGCCTTAATGGGGACAGTTATACCCCGGTTCAAGAGCATGGCCATGACTACGCCCAGCACCAAAGCTAGCAAAGAGGCAAGGACGATGACCCTGCGGGAGAGCTCGTTCTGGGCTTCGGCCATGGCCACTTGTTTCTCTTTCTCCTGGCCCAGGACATCTTGTAGCTCTTTGAGTAAAACCCTGACTTCTGTAATATAAAGTTGGGTGCGGTCCCGGTAGACCTGCAGGGCCTGCTCCCGGGCCAGAGGCGAGCCCATCCCCTGGGCTGCAAAAATTTCGACGATCTCTGCCGCCGAGGCATGCAAAAGGGCATGGGGCTCTTCCAGCCTGAGGAAGGCATCTTGAAACTCCCTGGAAGCCGCTTTAAAGCCCTCCCCCCTGAGGGTGGCATAATACCACCGCCCGAAATCGCACTGGGTGTGGTCGAGCTGGCCCGTAAATTGCCTTTGTAAAACAAAGGTATTAGCCAGGTTGTTTAGCCAGTCCAGATGGTCCACTTCTTTTTGTACTGTGAAAATAATTTCCTCCATCTTCTGCATGGCCACAGCATTGGCCCTTTCTACCCTGGCGTTGGTCAGGTAGGCAATGCCACCCATAGCCAGCATTAGCGCCAGGACCACACCAAAGCCACCAAGCAATTTGAGTTTTAACGAAAAGCGCATTTTCTTTTCTTCCTTTCTCTTTCATGCTAATTTATCTTTGCTTAACTTTTCAGGCTGGAAGCTTTTTAGATTTCTAATCCTCAAGCTTCCACAAGCTGCTCAAGGCGGAGCCCTTTTCCCCAGAAGAGATAAAGACAGGCCTTGGTAACATCCGGGTCATAACAGCACCCTTTCTGCCGGTCGATCTCCCCCAGGGCCTCCTCCATACCCAAGGCAGGGCGGTAGGGGCGGTGCGAATTTATGGCCTCCACTACGTCCGCCACGCATAAGATCTTCGCCTCCAGGAGGATCTCGTGATCTTTCAGGCCCGAAGGGTAGCCGCTGCCATCGATTTTTTCATGGTGCTGAGCAATGATGCGGGCAATGGGCCAGGGGAAATAAGTTTCGCCCAGGATCTCACTGCCGACCTGAGGGTGCATCTTCATCATGCTGAACTCTATCTCGCTGAGTTTGCCCGGCTTGGTCAGGATCTCCGCCGGAATAGCGATCTTGCCAATATCGTGAATTAAAGAGGCCAGGCGCAGCCCTTCGATACGCTCTTTCTCCAGGCCCATCTCCCTAGCGATGCTCACGGCCAGAGCTGCTACTCGGCGCTGGTGCCCAGCCGTATAAGGGTCCCGCTTCTCGATCATCTTGCCCATACCCCGGATGATCCCTTCCCTGCTCTCCAGCAGCTGCAGCTCCGCTTTTTCCCTTTCCCTTTCCAGCTTCCTTAAATAGAGCAGCCGCCGTACACGGTGGCGGAGCTCTTCTTTGTTAATGGGCTTGGTCACAAAATCAGAAGCCCCGGCCTGATACGCCTGCTCCATGATCCCCCCTTCGTCTTTGGCCGTAACCATAAGCACGGGCACAAGTTTTCCCCCGGTTAGCTCTTTAATCTTCCGGCAGGCTTCCAGCCCATCCATAACAGGCATGACAATATCCAACAAAACCATGTCAGGCTGTTCCGTTAAAAACAAGTGCAGCACCTGCCTGCCGTTCTCCGCTTCCTTAACTTGCAGGCCCTCGCTGTTTAAAATATGGGCAATCATCCGTCTGGAAGCCTTATGGTCATCGGCCACGACGACCAGAGGTGCCGTCCGGGCAGAGAACATCGCTATCCCTACTTTCTTCAGACTTTACCTTCTTCACCTTGACCTTGGAAGGCCTTTAAGCTCTCCACCAGCGTAAGGACGTCGTCCCCAAAGTTTTCCCGGGAGACATAACCGTCAAAACAGGCTGTTCCTGCATTAGAATCAAAAAGCAGGGCTTTGAAGACAGTTAGGCCGATAATTTTTGTCCCCGCTGCCACTTTTTTCAGCCTTCTGCAGAGCTCAGGCGTATCCCCACCCGCAAAAACAGGGTTGAGGAAGATAATCTGGGGTTGTAATTGCCTGGTTATCCTCAGAGCCTGTTCTGCGTCGTCACTCAGCATCACTTCGTCCACCAGCTGCAGGGTAGATAAAAAGTGCCGAGCAACCTGGTTGAACGGGCCTTTCAGGTCGATGATCAGTATATTCAAAGGAGCCATTTTTTTCATCCTTTTTAAGAGGTGTAGCCAACACATAAGAGGCGCAGCCAGCACGCCCGGTTGCACCTCCTATTATACTTCGGCCCGGCCAGGGATCCATATCAGCAAGTTCCCTATTAAGGAGCGCAACATTTCCCATATCTCCATAAAAAAAGCCCCATTTTAAAACAGGGCATAGAGCACAGACCTTGAAGCAAAATTTAGAGGTTTCATCAGGGTTCCAGCAGGCCGATCAACCTGGCAAACTGGCGGATATCTCCTTCCTGGCGCAGTTCCAGCTTTTCCATGATGTTGCTCTTATGCCTGTCCACCGTTTTGGGGCTGATACAAAGCCTTCTGCCGATCTCCGAGCGGCTGCAGTTCCTGGCCCACAGGTTAAAGACTTCCTTTTCCCGGGAAGTCAGCTTGCTGTAACTGGCCATGGCGCCGCTACTTGGGCCTGCTTGCAAATAACCGGCCAGCACGGGCTGGAGCACCGCAGAGCTCAAATAGGGCCTGTCCTTTTTAACCGCCTCCAGGGCCAGCATAAGTTCATCATAGACCGCGTCTTTATGCACATATCCCATGGCGCCGGACTTTAAAGCCTGGTCCACATAGATACTATCCGCATAGCCAGAGAGGATCACCACCCTGGCAGAGGGGATATATTCCTTTATCTGTCTGGTCGCCTCCAGGCCGCTCACCCCCGGCAGGGAGATATCCATAATCACCACGTCAGGGGCCACTTTTGCGCTGAGGGCCACGGCCTCAAGGCCGTCGCCCGCCTCCCCCACCACCTCGATGGACCCTTCTTTCTCCAGCAGTGCTCTTAGCCCCTGGCGGAAAAGGGCATGGTCATCAACCAGGAGAACACGCATATTTTCACCTCTCGCTCAGTCAAGTTCTCAACACCGCTTAAAAGGTACAGACAATTTAATCGTCGTCCCTTTGCCCGGCATGGCACTGATCTCCATCTTGCCGCCTAAAAGGGAGACCCTTTCCCTCATCCCCTGCAGGCCCAGGCGATCCGGAGCCGCAGCAGCCGCAGCCGGGTCAAAGCCGGCACCGTCATCGGCAACGACGATGGAAAGGTCGCCCGGGCTCCAGGCCAGCTCCACCGCAGCAGTCCTGGCTCCCGCATGTTTGGCGATATTGGTCAGAGCCTCCTGGATACAGCGGTAAAGGGCCGTCTCAATTTCAGGGGGTAGCTTAACCTCCTCGCCTTTAACCCGCAGATCCGCATCGATACCGGTGAGGCGGCCCAGTTCCTGCAGCATATTGCGCACAACCGCATGGAGCCCAAGGTCATCCAGGGCAGGAGGCCGCATTGTCGCTGCTTTATGGCGGATGATGGCCAGGGAATTGTTCACCATCTCGATGCTGGAGGCAAGCCTCTGTTCCAGCTCCGGCCTTCCGGCAGAGAGCTCTTTTTTTAAGAGCTGTAGCTCTAGCTTGACGGTGGTGAGAGCCATACCTACTTCGTCGTGCAGCTCCCTGGCCAGGCGGATACGTTCCTCTTCATAGGCATGGAGTATTTTTTGCGAAAGGGCCTGCATCTCCGCAAGGTTTTCTTGAAGCCGCAGCTCCGCCGCTCTGCGCTTGGCTTCCAACTCCCGCAGGTACAGCAGGCGGCGGACACGGTGACGCAGCTCCTCCCTGTTAATAGGCTTGGTCAGAAAATCCGCAGCACCAGCTTTAAACGCTCGTTCCGCCGCGTTGCCGTCGTCCTGCCCCGTAAAAACAAGGATGGGAACCTCACTACCCGCCGGCAGGGATTTAATCCGGGCACATGTCTCTATCCCGTCAAGGGCGGGCATCATAATATCCAGCAGGACCACATGGGGATAGTGCGTCACAAACATCTCCAGAGCCGTATGCCCGTCTGCCGCCTCCAGAAAGTCTATCCCGTCAGCTTTAAAGACACTGCGGATCAACCTCCTGGTGGCCCGGTGGTCGTCGGCAATCAAAATCAGCGGCCTGGCTGTTTGGCTCTTCTTCTTAGTGGCCATGACAAGGATCCTTCCCCTTACTGCCGTTTATCTTCTCCAGGATTTTAACGGCTTCGTAAAAATTTTTGCCGTAACAATCTCCCCCCACGTACGGTAGCAGCGCAGCATCCACATTGAAGATCCTGCCGCCCACAATGACAACACCTTTAAACTGCCGCACCGCCCTGACCTTTTCGATGGTCTCTCGGACAAATCTGACATTAAAGGAAAGGGAGCAAGAGAGGCCTAAGGCCGTATAATCGCCCCTGCCCAAAGCCTCGGCAATAAAATGGGGAGGAATGTTTGAACCTAGATAGGTTACATCCCAGCCCTCCAGTTCCCAGATGTCAGAGAGCATCCTGGCCCCCAGCTCGTGCAGTTCGCTCCCCGGGCAGGCGACAAGCACTTTACCCCTCTCTTTCTCCCGGGATTCGATGCTTTGCAGCAACGTCGGGTAATGGCTAGAAATAATATTCTGAGTAATCGCCGTAGCCAGGTGCTCCTGGGCCACGCTGATCTTGTTTTCCTGCCACAGTTCTCCAATTTGCACCATCACGGGGTAGAGGATCTGGTGATAGATATCAATCACAGGCACCTTGGCACTGATAGCGCTGCGAATAAGCTGATGGCAGCGGACCTTATTGCCGGCCAGAACTGCTTCCAGATATTCTTCGCTGGCTTTAACTGTATTCAACTTAAACCCTCACCTTCCAGAAGTTGGCGGGTCAGCCCTTCTATCTCCTTGGGGAAAGCATCCAGTGTCGGCCCCTCCAGGGTCTCAAAAAAATTTAGGAGGCTCTCCGCCATATACTCCTCGCTTTTACCTGCTCTCTTTGGGACAGTTTTTAGCCAGTTCAACTTTTCCAAAAAGGTGGCCCTGCTGCCACTTTTAGGTAGAGAAGTATAGTTTCTAGAAAATCAGTAACGATTACAGGGAGAAAATCTTCCGCCGGTAATGGAAAAACATGGAACTATTCTTCCTCCCGGCTTGCTTCCCCTATAGCTGCCATAGTCTTCTCCTGGTTAATATCCACCGTCTTTAAAGTTTTTGTTTCCATTTATTTTCAGACAGCTTACTTCATCGTTGCCTGCTCCACCATGTGGTATAGCTCCGTTATGTCTATGGGTTTAGAGATATAACCGTCCATCCCCGCCGCCAGAAATTTCTCCCGGTCACCACGCATGGCATGGGCAGTCATGGCGATAATAGGCACCTTTTCCCCTTTTTTCTCCTCCTGGGAGCGGATCAGCCTGGTCGTCTCCAGACCGTCCAACTCTGGCATCTGTATGTCCATTAACACCAGGTCAAAAGGATGAGCCGAGAGCTGTTCCAGGGCTTCTTTACCGCTGCCGGCCACTGTTACCTTCCAGCCTTTTTTTTCCAGCAAAACGGTAACCAGCCTGCGGTTCGCAGCTTTGTCATCCACCAGCAGGATCTCCAGTTTGCGGTCTGTTCCAGGGCCTGCCACTATCTCCTCAGGCACCGCCGGGCGGGCTTCCCCCGCTGCTTCTTCTGCTGTAACAGGGGAGCTTGCGTGGAGGATAATTTCCTCAAAGGGCAGGACAAAGGTAAAGGTGCTCCCCTTCCCCTCTTCGCTCTCCACGCCAATGGTGCCGCCCATTAAAGCCACAAGCCTGCGGGAGATGGCGAGGCCTAGGCCCGTACCTCCGTATTTACGGGCGTATGACCCGTCTACCTGGCTGTATTGCTCAAATAAACGGTCCAGCTTCTCCCGAGGAATACCGATGCCCGTATCTTGCACGGCAAAGGAGAGCAAAACCTGGCGGCCTTCTCTTTCCCCTGCTTTGAGCGCCGTCAGCGTAACTCTGCCCTCTTTAGTAAATTTCAGGGCATTGCTCAGCAGGTTAACCAGGATCTGCCGCAACCTTGTGGGGTCGCCGCGCAGCAGCCGGGGCACCCCGTCTTTCACCTCCCAGGAAAACATAAGACCCTTTTCCCGCGCCTGCAGGGCAAAGGGTTCCACCACCCTGGCTAAGAGCTGTCCCAAATCAAATTCTACGAACTCCAGTTCGAGGCGGCCCGCTTCTATTTTGGAAAAATCCAGGATGTCGTTAAGGATCGTCAGCAGGGACTGGGCCGACTCCCTGATCAACTCCGCATATTCCTGCGCCTCCGGCTTGAGCCCGGCGCTGCACAAGAGCCCCGCCATGCCTATAATAACGTTCATGGGGTTACGGATCTCGTGGCTTATATTAGCCAGGAATTCACTTTTCAAGGCACTGGCCTGTTCCGCCTCTTTCTTCGCCCGGGCCAGCTCCTCAGCCACCATGGCCCGTGCCAGCATCTCCTTTTCCAGCTCGGCCTTTTTTTGCGTGAGCTGCTCCGCCTCTGTCTGCAGCTTCTGGTATAGTTTTTCAACCTCCCGGTTTTTCCGCTCAAGTAAGATGGATTTTTTGCTGAGCTCCCTGGCCAGATTGGCCGCCTCATTGTTGGCCAGCATAAGCTGGTACTGCAGTTCTTCCCTTGTTTCATCCGTGTAGCTGTTCAGAATCAGGAGTAAATAGCCATGATAGTGCGCCGCCTTAAGCTGAAATGGCCTTACCTGTTGCTGCCAACGGAGGTTGATCTCCTGCTCCTGGAACTCTTCCCCAGGTGGCAGAGCAGCTAGAAAATGGGCCAACTTCGCTTGGCTCCCTGCACAAACAACGGAAAAAAGACTAGCCCCTTTTAATTTTTCAGAGGTGTCCCCAAACAGGCGGGCAGCAGCCTCGTTGCAAAAAACAACCTCTTTGTTTTCATTGCAGAGAAGGACTGGCTCATCTATAGCCTCCAGGATGGCGTGATACAGCTCCGGGTGTCCGTCCATCTTCCTACCCCCGCTTTTGAAATCTTTTATGGAATTCCCCCTGTTGATAAACGGGCAAAATCCCTTAAACATTATATATAATTTCCTCCATACCCTTTAAATTCCTGCTGGCAAAACACAGATTAGAGTCAAATTATGCAGGAAAATTATGCAGGAAAATAAGGAAACATGTTGAAAAATATAAGGAGTGGTTTTGCATAAATTACCTAGAGAAAGGCAAGATTACAAACGATATCCTTTAAGGGTAAGGGGTTTACTAGGTCAGGCAGGAGGAAAAGGCTGTATGGTTTACCAGGAAATTGATTTTGCCGGGGGGAACTACCGGGGAGAGCTGCAAAAAGGTAAACCGCATGGTTGGGGCAGTTGGAGCCACCCCTCCGGCTACCATTACTCCGGCGAATGGCATCAGGGCATCATCGAGGGCGAGGGCATGATGGTCTATCCTGATGGCTCTCGCTATTGCGGCCAGTTTAAAGGCGGCAGAAAACACGGCCAGGGAATTGCTTTTTACAGGGACGGCTCCTCTTATGCCGGGGAATGGCGTGCCGACGAATGGCACGGCCAGGGCGCCTGGAAGTCAGGTAAGGGAGAGAGTTATACAGGGGAATGGAAGGACGGCATCCCTCAGAATTACGGCGTCTATCTTAATGCCGGCGGCACCCGTTACCTAGGAGAGTGGAAAGAGGGCTGGCCCCACGGCTACGGGATCAAGATTAAACCCGGCGGCCTGCAGTACATGGGAGAATGGCAACACGGGCGCCGCCAGGGCCAGGGGACTATGATCTACAGGGACGGCAGCCGCTATATGGGGGAATGGCACAAGAGCAAAAAACACGGGAAAGGGTTTTTTTCCACGTTGGAGGGGCAATATATTGGCGAGTTTAATAGTAACAAATTCCAGGAATGTTACTTTACTTTCTAAAAAGGTAACCTTTAAACCAGGATAGACGAAGGGGGCCATGCCAGACGGCATGGCCCCCTTTTGGGCACAGCCTCGGGGCGGCACCCTCAGGTCTCTTTTATCTGCTCCTGGCCCAGCTCCTCCAGCTGTTTTAGCTCCTCGAAGGAGAGGACCCTTTTGGGGTCGAGGAGCAGGATGATGCGCTCCCCGGCTTTGCCCATGCCTTTTAGGTGTTCTGTCTTAATGTCTGCGGCAAACTCCCGGTCCACGAGCTGGACATCTTCCGGTTTAAAGCTGACGATGTCCGAGACCCGGTCCACGATCATGCCCATGGTCTTCTTCTGGACTTCGATGATGATGACGACGGTGAATTCGTCGTAGCTCTGTTCCGGCAGGTTGAATTTGCGGTGCATATCGATGACGGGGATGACTTTACCCCGGAAATTGATGACGCCTTTGATCACGGGGTTAGCGTTAAAGACTCGCGTGGGTTTGCTATAGCGGATGATCTCCTGCACGAGCATGATGTCGATGCCGTATTCTTCGTCGCCGATGCGAAAGGTGATATACTGATTCTCTGCAGAGAGGTTGGCCAGCTGTTCGTTGAAGACGTTGAGGGCGTCTTTGCTTTGCTGGACGTTCATCTGCTGCCGCCTCCTTTCTCTTTAAAATTTCTCAAAGTCCCCTTCGTCTAGTTCAAGGCCTTTAGGGGCACTTAAGTTCCCGGCGGGCTTGGGCAGCGCCCTGGTCGCCTGGGCCCGGGACGCCCTTTTTGTTTCGCTACCCTTTAGTTTGAAGAAGCTGACTTGGTCCGAGAGGTCGGTGGCTTCGGCAGTCATATTCTCGCTGGAGCTGGCGATCTCTTCCACTAAGGAGGCGTTCTGCTGGGTGACCTGGTTGAGTTCTTCGATGGCGGTGCGGATGTCGGCAGCGGCGCTGGCCTGCTCCCGTAGGGAGGCGGCGATCTCGCCGACGACGTCGCTGGCCTTCTGGGTGTTGGTCACAATCTCTTGCAGGACTTTTTCCGTATCGCCCATGAGGTTGTTGCCCCGGTCTACCCGCTCAATGCTGGCTTTGATTAGTTTCTCTATCTCTTTAGCCGAGGCGGCGGAACGGCCAGCTAAGTTGCGTACCTCGGCAGCTACTACGGCAAAGCCCCGGCCCTGCTCCCCAGCCCGGGCCGCCTCTACAGCAGCGTTTAGGGCTAAAAGGTTGGTCTGGAAGGCAATGTCGTTGACGGTGGAGATGATCTCGGAGATCTCCCGGCTGCCCCGGGTGATCTCGCCCATGGCCTCCTGGAGCTCCTTTACTACTCCTTCGCCCCGGCGTACGCTCTGCATGGTGTTCCGCGAAAGGTTGTCGGCTTCGGCGGCGTTGGCCGAGGAGGCTTCCATGGAGGAGGTGATCTCTTCCATGGTGGAGGAGATCTCTTCCAGGGAGGAAGCCTGCTCTTCGGTGCGCTGGGAAAGATCCTGGTTGCCGCTAGAGATCTCCGCAGCAGCGTGGGAAACGTTCTGGGCCGCTTCCTGGACACGCAGCAGGGTCGTGCTCAGGGCCATGATGGTCTGGTTTAGGTTCTGGGCCATCTGGCCGATCTCGTCCCCGCTCTTTACTTCCGCCTGCACGGTGAAGTCCCCCGCCGCCAGCTCTTTGGTCAGGGCGCTAATCTGCTGCACGGGGCGCACAATGGTCAGGGCTACGCTGAAAGCCACAAGGACGATGAGCACAGCGGAGACGGCAATGATGGGCAGCATGGCGTTGCGCAGGGCAAGCACACCCGCAAAGGCTTCGGCCACATCTATCTCTACGACCAGGCCCATGGGAAGACGCCCCATCTGGATAACCTCCAAGGAGCCAAGGACCATATTGCCCAGGTAGTCCCGGTATTCACCTATAGCATTGTACTGCATATTGCCTGTGCGCAAAGCCGGCGCCAGGAGCTCCACGGCGCGGGTGTTGATACTCTGGCGCAGGGCCGCATCGCGGGTATACTGGCCGAGGCGCGTGTTGCTGTAGAGAAGGCCGTCGGCATTTACCAGGTAGGCGTCCCCCGAAGCCCCCAGCTCATGCAACCCCTCGTGTACAATCCGGGCAATACCCTCATCGTTCACAGTAAGGCTGAACGTACCCAGGACCTTGCCACTGCGGCCTTCGCTAAGCACCGGGGCTGCAACGGCCATGACGTTGGTATTGACCACCTGGGAGAAAAAGAGCTCCGACCAGGCCGTGCGGCCCTGCAAGGCATCCTGGATGTAGTTGCGCCCCGAGATATCGGTACCTACAAAGGCCGGGCTAGTGCTGTAGATAACCCTCCCCTTGGCATCGGTGAGGTAGATCAGGGCATAGCCCTTCTCCTCGGCCAGGGCTCGTCCCAGGGTATCGATGATCTGGGTGCGCTGGATCCAGTCCGGGTGGTTGATGTTATAGTGAACCCCGGCTAAGATATTCATGCTCTGGTAAATATCCCTGGTCGTGGCCATGACGCTGGCGTCCTTTAAAATGTCTTCAAAATATGTATCTATAGAAGCAGCGGCCAGACCCGAATACATCTCCAGAGCCTGGAAGACCCTTGCTCGCAGTGCTGCCTGGGCGCGCTGATAGGCCAGCAGGCCCACCACCAGCACCGGCACCAAGCCCACCAGCAAAAAAAGGGCTATCAATTTAAATTTCAGGCTCATCTTCTTAAACATGGGCTTTGCCCTCCTTAATAAGATTAATAAAGCGGAAAGAATAAAATAAAAAAATAAAAAGACGTTTTCCCTTTTATTATTGCTTAAATTTTCGGCCCCTGGCAATCGGCATGCTTCCCTATTTTTAGGCAAATCCTTACCCACTTCTGAGAAGAATCTTCCCTATTTCATGCCCTGGCAACAACGGTAGCAGCCAGGACCGATCTGCAGGAGGGCCAACGGCATTAGCTGTTGTCTAAAGTAAGGGCCTGTTTTAAAATGAATACAGCTAGGGCTTAAAGATCTAAGCTACCCCCTAAAATCAGCGCGTCCTACGTATAATTTGACAAGGAGGCCTCCCGGTGGAGCGTTTTTCTGCTACGATCAGCCTAATCCAGAAAGGCCATGAGCGTTTACGGGAAGAGTTGATCGCCTCCCAGAAGGAATTTATTCGCTCCTTTGCCTCCTTTGTTTGCCGTAAAAAACTGGACTGGCATAACGACGACGAGCTGAGCATAGCTTTAATCGCCTTTAACCGGGCCATCGATACCTATAACCCGGAAGCAGGAAGCAGCTTTCTTACTTACGCGCGCCTTTTGATTCGCAACAGCCTGGTGGATTATTTTCGTAAAACCCATAGCCCTCCGGGAACGGGAGGGGGCGCTTTGGGGGAAGGGCTCTCCCCCCGGGTAGAGGAAAAGGTTTCTGTGGAACAGCATGCCCTGTACCTGGACAACCTGGAAAGGGCCTCTGAAATAGTGGTTTTCCAGGAACTCCTTGCCCGCTATGGCCTCAGCCTGGATGCCCTGGTAAAGTCTTCGCCGCGCCACCGCGACACCAGGGCAAAGCTCAAGGAGCTAGCCCTGCTGTTGGCTCGGGATGAAAATTTAAGGGAACGTATTTACCGGGAAAAACGTCTGCCCCTGCTGGAAATAGAGGCTGCATACGGAATCAGACGCAAGGTGCTGGGAAAATGGCGAAAATACCTACTTTCCCTGATCCTTATCGCTACCCATGGTGAGCTCGAACTTTTATGCGAATATATCTGGGGAAGGAGCTGCCAAAAAAGAGATGGGCAAAATAAAGGGCCTCGTGCTTAAGAGCACACCTGAAAAGACTACTCTCCTTACCGACGGCGGAGAGTACCGCTGCCTGCCGTCCCGCGGTAGGATTTATCCTGTGGGAGCGGAGGTGGAAATGCCTCTTTTCCTGCTGTCTCCGCAGCTACCTTTTCTGGCCGCTGCTGCCCTTCTCCTTCTGGCAGTGGCCTTCACCCTGCTCTGGCAGGCAGCACCGCGGCCCAGAGCCTACCTGGCCCTGGATATTAACCCTAGCATACTCCTCCTTTTGGACGAGGAAGGGGCTGTCTTAAACGCCGAACCCCTGAATGCAGAGGCAGAAGCCTTAGACAGCAGGCTAGAGCTAAAAGGCTTACCCGCTACCGCCGCCATTGCCATGATTCTTAAGGAAGCCCGTACCCAGGGCTACCTGTCAGCAGAAGGGGAAAACATGATCTTCCTTTCCCTGGCAGCACCTCCAGGTTATGCCCTTAATGAGGTTCTGCTTAAAGAAACGGCGGCGGCGCAGTTATTTAATCTCGAAGTTGACGCCTATTTAAAAACCGGCAGCGCCACTCTGGAAGCAGCACAGCAGGCCAGGCAAAAGAAAATATCCCTTAACGCCCTCTTGCTGGCGGAAGAACTTGGGAATCCAGAGATTCTTTCTTTGCTGGAGAAGGGTAAACGTCCGACCGTGCCAGCAGAAGAAAAAAAGGGCCTAGTCGTGCGTGACCTAGTGGAGAAAATACCGCCCAGGAAGATTTTCCAAGAGAAGGAGTTTATCCCTGGTAACCCCGCGGCAAAAAAAAGCAACGCCCCGCTGCCGCCACCCGGCTTTAGCCCGCCAGGGCAGGACAGAAACGCAGGCCCGCCCGCTTTTACACCCCCGGACTGGGAAAATAAAGAAGAACCACCGGCATTAACGCCCCCGGGTCAGAAAAAAGGGCCAGGGCCACCCGGCTTTAGCCCGCCAGGGCGGAGGCATAAGCAGGATAGCTAAAAAACAGCCGGACTAGATAAAAATAACAGACCTTAATAAAAAAAACATACCCTTGCAGCATCCCCCGCAGGGGTATGTTACGCATAAGCAAAAATTTATGGTATATTAAGAGCAAAAAAAAGGGGGCGCTTGCTCTTTCCCTACCAGCAAGCCCTAAGGAGGACCTATGGATTTTCATCAACTGAGGGTATTTGTGGAGGTAGTCAGGCAAAAGAGTTTTTCCCGTGCCGCAGAAAACATTTTTCTCAGCCAGCCTACAGTAAGTGCCCATATCAAGGCCCTGGAAAAAGAGGTTGGCGCCCCTCTGCTGGACCGAAGCCAGCGCGAAGTCGCCCTTACAGAAGCAGGGAAAATACTCTTCCGCTATGCCCAGCAACTCCTGGGTTTTAAAGAAGAAGCCCTTGCCACAATCCAAAAAAAATACAGCATTATAAAGGGCCATTTAGAGATCGCCGCTAGCAGCGTCCCCGGTAGCTACCTTTTGCCGGCGGTTCTTACTGCCTTCAGCCGCAAATACACAGAAGTTAGTTTTTCTGTGCTCATCCGCGACAGCAAAAAGGTTATGGAAAGTATCAGGGACTACACCATAGAACTGGGGCTGGTGGGGGAAACGGGCACGCAGGAAGACCTGGTGCTGAAACAGCTTGTGCAGGACGAATTGATTTTAATTGCTCCGCCGGGCACTTCCCTGCCCCCGGCCAGGCCGCAGCAAGGGGTAACAGGAGAAGACCAACTCCCCCTTACAGAGCTAAAAGCCTGCGCCAGGCTACCCTTTATCCTGCGCGAACCCGGCTCGGCCACTCGCCTTGTTTTTGAAAAAGCCCTCAAAAAGGCAAGAGAAGAAGCTCACCTACATATCGTAGCCTTTATCGAAGGGCAGGAGGCAATCAAAGAAGCGGTAAAAAAGGGGTTGGGCCTCACGGCCATCTCCCGCCGGGCTGTCCAGTACGAACTTAAAGCAGGGCTCCTCGAAGGTTACCGTCTCAAGGGCTTGGATCTGGGGCGCAGCTTCTACCTGGTCTTTCATAAAAACCGTACCCTCACCCCCCTCAGCAAGGTTTTCCTTGAGTTTACAGAAAAATTTTTCCGGGCACAACAAGAGGGCCCTTAGCCTTTAGAGGAGGGCCCCCTTGTTGTGCTTGAGCAGCAAAATCTCCCTGATACTTATCTCCTGGGTTTGGGATACCCCTCCAGCTTCTTTAACGCTTCCCGCACCTCTTCTTCTGGCATCTCGTAATCGGTCAGCTTACCGTCCAGGAAAGATTCATAGCCGGACAGATCAAGCAAACCATGACCGCTGAGGTTAAAAAGGATTGTCCGGGATACGCCTTCTTCCTTGCATTTGAGGGCTTCATAGATGACTGCGGCAATGGCATGGCTCGTCTCTGGGGCGGGGACAATGCCTTCAGAGCGGGCAAAGGCAATGCCCGCCTCATAGGTCTGCAGCTGGTTATAGGTCTGCGCCTCAATGAGGTTATCCAGGAAAAGCTGACAGACCAGGGGCGCCATGCCGTGGTAACGCAGCCCGCCGGCGTGGAAGGGCCGGGGGATAAAGCTGTGCCCCAGGGTATGCATGGGCAAAAGGGGCGTCGTCTCTGCCGTATCGCCGAAATCATAGAGGAAACTGCCTTTGGTCAGGGTCGGGCAGGCCGCCGGTTCTACGGCGATGATGCGTAGCTCTTTACCGTAAATCTTGTCACGTACGAAGGGAAAACTCAACCCGGAAAAGTTGCTGCCGCCGCCGACGCAACCGATGACAATATCGGGATAATCGCCTACTAGCTCGAACTGTTTGAGGGCTTCCAGGCCGATGATCGTCTGGTGCAGCATAACATGGTTGAGCACGCTGCCCAGGGAATAACGCGTATCCTTGCTCGTGAGCGTATCTTCAATGGCTTCGCTGATGGCGATACCCAGACTACCCGGCGTATCAGGGTTTTCCGCCAGGATCTTGCGTCCGAAACTGGTATCGGGGCTGGGACTGGGCACGCACTCAGCGCCCCAGGTACGCATCAGGCTCTTGCGGTAGGGTTTTTGTTCAAAGCTGATACGCACCATATAGACTTTTAACTCCAGACCAAAAAGGTGGCAGGCCAGAGCCAGGGAGCTGCCCCACTGGCCGGCGCCTGTCTCCGTGGTAATGCGTTTGACCCCAAAAACCTTGTTATAATAGGCTTGCGCCAAAGCCGTATTGGGCTTATGGCTGCCTGCGGGGCTGACCGATTCGTCTTTAAAATAGATCTTAGCCGGGGTACCTAGATATTTTTCCAGCTGGTAGGCTCTGGTCAAAGGAGTGGGTCTCCAGATCAAAAGTTTCTCTAAGACTTCTTCCGGTATATCAATCCACCTGTCCGTGCTAACCTCCTGGGCAATCAGGTTCATGGGGAAGATGGCCGCCAGGTCGTCCGGGCCAATAGGCTGCCCTGTGCCGGGATGGAGGGGAGGCTGCACAGGATTTGGCATGTCTGCAGCAATATTGTACCATCGCCTGGGGATCTCCCTTTGCGACAGAAACACTTTTTTCGTCTCCATGCTCATACCTCCTTTGCTTTAACGCCTTAAACTCCGGCATTTTAGATTTTCCTAATCTACCACAACCAGTGTCTCCATGTCAACAAAAAAAAATGTAAAAAAATTATATTTTAGATTAGGGATCAAAATGCTAAAATAAGCGATATAAGCCATGCGGAAAGGAGAGGGCAGATCATGCCTGTCGTACAGGTGGAGATGTTTGCAGGACGATCGCTGGAGCAAAAAAGGGCTATGGTAAAAGAAGTCACAGACGCCCTTGTCAGGACGATCAACTGCAAAAGCGAAGATGTAAAGATTATTATCCGGGAGATGAAAAAAGAGGACTACGCCATCGGAGGGAGCCTGGCAGCAGACTGGTAAAAACAGACAAGCAGCCAAACCGGATGAGTTTTTTAAAAAAGGGGGGCGGCCATGTAGGGTCGCCCCTGGTATTTTTAATGCTTTTATTTTAATTCCTGCAAAAACGCTTCGATTCGGCCCAGGCCTTCCTTTATGTTTTCCATGGATGTAGCATAGGAAAGGCGCAGGTATGCCGGCGCCCCAAAACCCCTCCCCGGCACCACCGCTACACGGTAGTGCTCCAGCATTAAGGCCGCCAGCGTATCCGTATCGTCAATGGCAGTGCCGCGGAAACTAAGGCCTAGGGCTTGTCCTGCATCGACGAACAGATAAAAAGCTCCCCGGGGTTCGCTGCAGGAAAGGTACTTCATTTTATGGAGGCGTTCCAGGGCATAAGTGCGTCGGCTGTCAAAAACCAGGCGCATCTCCTCGACGCAATCCTGGGGGCCGCGCAGAGCGGCAACGGCCGCTTTCTGGGCGATGGAATTGGGATTGGAGGTAAGGTGGCTCTGTATGCTGTCCATAGCCGCCGCCAGCTCCACTAAAGAGGCGGTATAGCCGATACGCCAGCCTGTCATGGCATAGGCTTTAGAGACACCGTTGACAATAACGGTACGTTTCTTGATGGCTTCGTCCAAGGAGGCGATGGAGATATGCTCGGCCCCCCCATAAACCAGTTTTTCATAGACCTCGTCGGAAACAATAAAGAGATCGTGCCGCTCCGCCACTTCGGCTATAGCTTCAAGCTCTTTCCGGCTGAGGACCTGGCCCGTGGGGTTGCCAGGGCTGTTTAAAACAATGGCCCGGGTGCGGGGGGTCAGATACCTTTGCAATAGCTCTGCCGTCAACTTACCGCCGCCCTGGGGGTCTGTCATTACGCTGACGGGCACGCCATCCGCCAGTTTTACCATGTCCGGGTAGCTGACCCAGTAGGGCGCGGGGATAAGTACCTCGTCGCCCGGATCTAAAATAGCCGTAAAGACATTGGCCAGGGAATGTTTGGCCCCGTTGCTCACCACAATCTGTGCCGGCCGGTAGTCCAGGTTGTTGTCTTGCTTAAGCCTCTCGCAGATAGCTTCTTTTAATTCGGGGATGCCCCCGGAGGGGGTATAGCGGGTAAAACCTTCCTGGATAGCTTTAAGGGCTGCTTCCCGGATATGTTCCGGCGTGTCAAAATCCGGTTCTCCGGCACCAAAACCGATCACATCCACGCCTTCACTTTTTAATTGTTTGGCCCGGGCGTCAATGGTAAGGGTGGGTGAGGGGCTGATGGCCATAGCCTTACGTGATAGTTTCATCTTTTCACCTCGATTTTCTAAGTATATGCAGTAGTCAGCATACAATATTCCCGGCTTCTGATTTCCGTATATAGCGGCCGGCAGCACTAAGGAAAGCGTCAAAAAGTTCCTGCCCCCCCTCTTTGCCGCCCAGGGCCAAGGCTTCGGGGTGCCACTGCACTCCCAAGACAAAAGACTGCTTATCCAGCTCTAGGGCCTCCATAACGCCGTCAGGCGCCTGGGCGACACACTTAAGGCCCTCACCTGGTTTGCATACAGCCTGGTGGTGAAACGTATTTACCCTGATCCTTTCCTTTCCGCCTAGCACAGCCCGCAGCAAGCTGCCGGGCACAAGGCTGATATCATGCATGGCATAATGCTCTGGCGCTTTCTGCCAGTGCTGCAAGGAGGGCTGCTGCCGATAGGACAAATCTTGGTAGATATTACCGCCACAGGCGACATTCAGGAGCTGGAGGCCGCGGCAGATAGCGAGTATGGGCATATTCCTCTTAAGGGCCAGCCGTACCAGCGCCAGTTCAACTTCGTCGCGTTGCGGCGTTATCTGCCCGCACAGGGGAAGAGGTTCTTCGCCAAAGTGGCATGGGTCCACGTCTCCGCCGCCACTTAAAAGTAACCCGCCAACTATATTCAGATAAGCGGCAGCCCTTTCAGGCTCCAGGGTTGCTAAGATAACGGGTAGTCCGCCCGCTTGCTCCAAGGCACGGCAATATGCAGCCTTCAGGCGGAATGCTTGGTTTTGCTCCTGATATGCACAGGTTACGCCGATAGGGATCATCTGTTTCTCACCACGGGAGTACCATAATCTTTACATAATCTTTACAAGCTAAAAATCAATAAGTCCCAGGCTGATCTTGATGGCTTCGTCGATTAGCGACATCGTTTTTTCGTCCAGCTCCGTAATCTTCTGTTGCAAGCGCTGCTTATCAATGGTGCGGATCTGCTCCAGCAAAATAACCGAATCTTTTTCCAACCCGTGCTGCTTGGCCTTCAGCTCCACATGTGTCGGCAGTTTGGCCTTTTCTATATGGGAGGTGATAGCTGCTACAATTACCGTGGGACTGTATTTGTTGCCTACATTGTTCTGCACCACGAGGACCGGTCGGAAACCGCCCTGTTCGGAGCCAATTACCGGGCTTAAATCAGCGAAAAACACAAAACCGCGTTTGACCTCCACTATGCTCACTCTCCAACCATTTCATCGGCCAGCCGGTCCGCCTCGTTTTCCACGGCAATGGCTTCATTGGCCAAAGCAAGGTTCAGCCGCGCCATCTCCATATAGCCGTCCTGTAGCTGTTCACGGATTTTTTTCTTTTTCCTTTCCTGGAGGTAGAGCTTCATCGCTTCCCGGATAAATTCGCTGCGTGTCCGCTTCTCCATCTCCACCACGCCGTCCACTTCTTCCAGCAGGTTGTTCGGCAGGCTGATCATGATCCTCTTGGTCCTTGGCAAGGGAAACACCTCCCGAAGATTGGTTACAGATGATCTTCTTTTAATAATTACCCGAGAGATCCCCACTATTATACCCCAAAATGACTATTTGCTCCGGAATGATGGTACCGGCGGGGAACTCTGGCGCTGATACTGCAAAGGAGCTCATAGCTAATCGTCTCCAGCTGCCCGGCCACCTCATCCACACTGATCTCTTCCAGGCCCTGGCGCCCGTAGGCTACAACCTCGTCCCCCTCCTGCACCTCGTTTAAAAGGCCCACGTCAAGCATGGTCATATCCATACAGACCCGCCCGGCAATGGGTACGCGCTGCCCCCGTACCAGCATCACCCCCCTGTTGGAGAGGCGCCGGCTCAGGCCGTCCCCGTATCCCAGGGCCACGGTGGCAATAGTCGTATCCCGGGGCGCGCGGTAACTCCCTCCGTAGCTTACCGGTGTGCCGGCAGATACTTTTTTCAGGTAGATAATCCTGCTTTTCAGGGTAAGGGCCGGCTGCAGATATACCCTTTCCCGGTCAACCTCGCCGGAGGGATAATAACCGTAAATACCGATACCTACCCGCACCAAATCAAAAACCGCTTCGGGATAAGCGATTGTCCCTGCGGTATTGGCCGCATGTTTAAGGGGGATATGGATCCCTTTTGCGCCGGCCGCAGCAAGCAGCTCCCGAAAAAGGGTAAGCTGCCGCAGCGTAAAAGTCCTGTCCCTTTCATCTGCACAGGCCAGATGGGTAAATATTCCCTCCAGCCGCAGCCCCGGCAGACCCGCAACTTTTTCCAGGAGCTGCAGGGCTTCCCGTTGACCTGCCGGCCCCAGGCGGCCCATTCCCGTATCGACTTTTAAATGGCAACCCAGGCGCCCGCCCCGGGCGCAGGCCTGCTCCGACAATGCCCGGGCGCACTCCCAGCTAAAAACAGTGGATGTAAGGTTTGCCTCCATCAACAGGGCAGCACACTGGGGAGCGGTATATCCGAGGATCAGTATCGGCGCCTCTATGCCCCGGCTGCGCAGCTCCATCCCTTCCTCCAGGGAGGCCACCCCCAGCATGGCAGCGCCACCCCTCAGGGCCGCCACTGCCGTTTCCGGAGCACCATGGCCGTAAGCATTGGCCTTCACCACAGCCATCAGGGAAACGGTACGGGGCAAGATACGGCAGAATTCTTTTACATTGGCGGTTATTTTGCCGAGATCGACCTCCGCCCAGACAGGCCGGGCATACGCCTGACAACCGTGCATCATCTTCTCTGCGCCCCATCTAGCTGTGCCCCTTCCCCCAAGCAGCAAAAAAAAGAGGCAACACTTATTACTATTCCACAATAACAGAGGTTATTCCTTCCGGGCCATAAAAAAGGTATTTCTGGGAGCATTTAGCTGGTAATAACCCTGTAAACGCAGTTTACCGCCATGATCCCCGGGAATTTATGGATACGCGCCAGCGCCGCATTAAAGTTCTTTTCCTTTTCCCGGTGTGTTACCAGCACTATCTCCGCCCTGCCTTCCCGGCTCCGTTTCTGAATAATCATATCCAGGCTCACCATTTCTGCACTGAAAGCATTGGCCAGACCGGCAAAAACCCCGGGCTGGTCCTGGGCCTGCAGGCGTAGGTAAAAGGCGGAATTTAGCTCCTCCAGAGGAACGACTTTTTTATCCCTGAAATCGCTCTCCATCACCCCGTTTTCCACCTGGTGGTTAATGCTGCGCACCACCTCGATCAGGTCCGCCACCACCGAACTGCCCGTGGGCAGCGACCCGGCACCCCGCCCGTAAAACATGACTTCGCCCACGGCATTGCCTTCTACGTAAAGGGCATTGTTTTCAAAGAGGACGCCGGCCAGAGGATGGGTCAGGGGGACCAGAGCCGGATGGACACGTAAAGCCAGGCCGGCGTCTGTTTCTTCGCCGATGGCCAGCAGCTTTATGGTAAAGCCAAGCTCCCGGGCATAGAGGAGATCGCGCCGGCTTAAGTTTGCGATCCCTTCAACGTGGATGGAGTTAAAATCTATGTTGCTGTTAAAAGCCAGCCCGGCAAGGATACAGAGTTTATAAGCTGCATCCCTGCCCTCGAGGTCATTTGACGGATCCTGCTCGGCAAAGCCTCTGGCCTGGGCCTCCCTCAGCGCTTCGGCAAACTCCATACCTTCCAGGTCCATGCGCGTAAGGATATAGTTGGTAGTCCCGTTAATGATCCCGATCAAACGCAGAATACGGTTGGCACCCAGGCTGTGCTTGAGGGGCCGGATAAGGGGGATACCTCCCCCCACACTGGCCTCGTAATAGATATTGCGCCCCTTGTCCCGGGCCAGTTGTAACAGGGAGGCGCCGGCCGTGGCCATAAGGTCTTTGTTTGCCGTAATTACGTACTTGCCGCGGCGCAGCGCCGCTTCCACGTAATCCTTTGCCCCCAGGCCGCCGACCAGCTCAATGACCACATCTATCTCGGCATCCTCCAGTATTTCCGCGGCCTGCGTAGTTAAAAGAGAGGGGTCAACCTTTACCTCCCTTGGTTTTTCCCTGTCCCGCACCAAGATCTTTTTTACCTCAATCTCCGTCCCAGCCCGGCTCCTTACCTGCTCTTTGTTCATCTCCATAATTTTCATCACGCCGGAACCTACCGTGCCCAGCCCCAGGAGCCCCACTTTAACAATGTCTTTCCCCATTTTTCCCTAACCTCCATCCAGCGGCGGGTATTTCTTTGTGGATATATTTTGCTTATTATATCATTTGCAGCTCCTTTAGTGCAATGGCAGTAAAAAAGGAAGGCTGCAGCATACAGCCGTAGCCTTTTTTATCCTTTACTCTGCTGAACCCTTTTATCTGCGCTCCGATCCCCTTTTACCGCCTTATCCTGATGAACCACCGGGAAGTCAGACCCTGTGTCAAAGAGATTTTTGGCCCATCTTCTTTATTTCCGCCACTTTTTTGTTATACTCCTCCAGGCTGCTGTTCCGCAGGACCTTGCCAAGGTCATAGTAAGAACGGAAGCCTTTTTTATCTTCGCCTGCCAAGAACCCGTGGCGACGCATGCCGCGGGGGTAACGTTTGCCGGCAATTAAATCCTCGGACATTCTCCTCCTCCTTATCAGGACGTACCTTAATGTATCGTTGCTTGATATTATATTTTATGGTTGATCATCTTAAATGGTTAACGCCATAAAAATGCCCCCCGTACCGGCAGACTGTCACCAAAAAACCGGCCCTTCATAATATAAAGCATGAAAGTATGGGTTATAAAAGTACATCAGGGCACCTTAACGACTGACTGATACTAAAGCCCTACAAAAAGAAAGGAGTGTTGATTATGGCTGGCCCAGCCAGAGACCCGGAAACGGGTAAATTCTTAAAGCCCGGACTTTGCCCCATTAATCCCTATACTGAACGGCGGGAATGTCCCCCGGCAACGGAGATAGACTGCCTGCTTGTGGAAAAAGTATATGACCAGTGCTGGAAAGAAGAAGATTTTGTGAGAAGAGTTCTTATCCCCACCGGCCCAGGTGAAGCCTGTGAAAACGTGGACACAACACGGGTGACCCGGGTAGAATGCCAGGTTGTGGATGTTGTCTGTGAAGTGGTGGACGTAGGGCCTCCCCTCGGGCCTCCCTTCGGCCCCAACGAAAGGATCGTTACCATTGAGCAGACTGTAACCATCCAGGTGGAGCTGTGGGACGATTCTGTTCCCGTTCTTCTTTGTTCCTTTACGCAAACCTTTGCGGACGAATTCAACCAGGTTGTGCTCTATGTTCCCCCTGCGGGGCTCCTTTTCGGTGCCGGAGGCGGGCCTTTTGTCTTCTGCGAAGTAACGGGCTTCACCTGTTTCCTGGCCCGGGAATTTGTTCCCGGCGAGGAGTTTGACAGTTTGCTCTTCAGAATTAAGATCTGCAAGATCATTGAGGTCACAGCCTTTATCAAACTGATGGTCCCCGTTTACGGCTTCTGTGTGCCCCGCATCTGTGAGGCTGCACCACAGGAGATAGAGCTCAATTGCCCGCCCATCGACGAGCTCTTCCCGCCCCAACCGGATGATTATGCCCAAGGACCAATAAATGATGACTAAAAAATAGTCTATCTTTTCAGCTTTGCCGCTGGATGTGGCAAAGCTTTTTTATGAAGCCTTATTAAGTTTAAAGACCCTTCCCCGCCGGTTTAAAGGTTTAAATAAGGAGGAGATGGGCGTTTTCTCCCGGAATTTTACGGTTTAAGCCAAAGCTGGACCATGATTATACCGGGAGTTGCTTTCCAGGGGACGATGCCGATACCCACATAATGATAGTTGGGATTGAGCATAATCTGCCGGTGCGCCGCGCTGTATACCAGCTGTGCATGGGCCTGCTGGACATTGCCGGCGCCGGAAAGGTTTTCCCCCAGGGCGCTGAATTTTATGCCCGCCTGGCGCACCATATTGCCCGGCGAACCATAAGTGGGTGAATTATGGGCAAAGTAGTTGTTCTCCGACATATCCCGGACTTTTAAGCGGGCCACCTCCGTAAGGGCCCGGTGGGCCTGCACCGGGGGAATACCGTGGGCAATCCGGTATTGATTCAGCAGCATAAAAGCCTGGGCTTCAGACGCCGTCATCCAGGAAGGAGCATCCGGGAGAGCAGGCGCTGTCGGCGGAAACGGTACGGGGTCAGGGACAGGAGCAGGCGCCGGGGCGGGCATAAAAGCGCCGCTGCGGAAATTCCTCTGGGCAGTGCTGCCGCCACTGCCCGTGCCCGGAGACGCCGCCGGGTCAGCAGGAGCAGGATTATGGGGCAGGGGATTTGCGGGAGCAGGGGGGTTATGTACCGGTGCTTCCAGTGGCGGTTGCTGCAGCCCCTTTATCTCCACAGCAAAACCTTGCCGCTCCATCTGGCCCCGGGGTGAACCGAGAGCAGGAGCAGGATAAAATACGGCAATCAGCAGCAGGGACAGGACTAGACAAAAAACGCTTCTTTTCTGTAACATGGGCCAACCTCCTGTATGGCTTTTCCTGATTATACAATTCTCCCTTTCCTGACACAAAGATCCAGATATTAGAATATCTGGGATAAACAAAGGGTTACTATCCCTATTCACCTTTTTCCCCTTCCCAGCATATAAATGGACACCGATGGCAACAGTTGGCATTTTATTGCCCTTTTCCCATATTTATATTAGCAAAAGCAAAGGGGAGGAAGGGGCGCAAGACATGGATACAAGGGAAAACCCATGCCGCCTGCCTTTAATGACCGGTGAGGCCGGGGAAAAAGACTATTATCGTCTCGACAGCCATAACAGGCTGCAGCATTGGAAGTTTACTGCCGGAAGCTGGAAGATGGCGGCGGCCGATCTGTTTCAACAACCTCTGGAAGGCTTTGACGGCGCCCTGGATAGGAAGGGGTTAATGCAGCTGCTGGGTTATGACCACCGGGGCAATATCTACCACCTCGATGCCGGAAACCGGGCCAAAAAAATTCAGACAATTTCCCCCCAAAAAATTAACAGCCTCTCCTGCTGTTTCACCCCGTCAAACCAGCTGCAGATTCTTTATTTAAGCAGCCCCGATGCTCAAAAGCAATGGCAGCATTTGTATTATCTTTACAAGAGCTCCGGGGAATCATCCGTATCCCTTGTGGATACCGTGGCCGGCGGAGCAAGCTTTTGCTCCATCTTCAGCGACCGGCTTAACAGGCTCTACCTGATCTATCCTCTGCTGGATGAAGGCGCGGGTAGGATCGCTTTGCGCTGCCTGGAAACTGCGGGCAGTCTTCCCGGCCGCATCTACCTGCTCCCGGGGAAACAGGAAAGGGCGGGCCCGCCGTCGTTTTACAGTGATCCGCAAAATAATCTTCACCTGGCCTGGATCAGCAGATCCTCGGGCAAAGCTTATCTTAATTATATCCAGCGGGAAATAACCGGAAGATGGCGCCATTTTATGCAGGTGGAAGTTCCTCCACCAACGCTGCCGGTGGTTCCTTTCTCCTGTACAGCCAAAGAGCTTCTGATCTTCGTGCAGGGGGAGAGGAGACTTTCCCTTTTCTATTCCCGCAATGGGGGCGCCGGCTGGTACAGGGGCAAAGACAGAGAAATAGGACAGGAAAGCATGATCACCCGCTTGCGCCTTGGGGGCAGGGACGGGCCAAAGCCGGAGCAAAGCAGTAATTTTTTGCTCAACTTCACCCTTCCCCCGCAAAATTTAACCTCCGCCCCCCCTGGCAGCAAAGAGATAGAGAACCATAAAACAATGCTCCGCGGGGGCGAGCTGCACTCCATGGCCGTTATCTCTGCAGCAGTTTTGGAGCATATACACTGCCTGGAAGCAGATAACAGCCGTCTGCGGGAACAACTGCAAGAAAAAGAAAAAGAACTGGCTATTCTGGAGCAGCAGGAACAGCTAAAAACGGTGGAACTGGAAAGGTTGCGGGCGGAAAAACAAAGGTATTGCCTGGAAGGAGAGCAGCTGTATAAAGATAAAGAAAAACTGCAAAGGCACCAGGGAAAACAGGAGCAGGAAATAAAAACGCTGCGGGAGCAGCTAACGCTGCTGCGGTCGGATATTATAAAGCTGCAGAACAAAAAAGAGCAGCTAACCCGGGAAAACAGCGAACTAAAGCGCCGTATCAGCAGCTATGCAGAAGTTTGCAAAGGACGCAAAGAAAGGTCATAATTTGATGCAGATCCCGCAAAGGATAAACGCAGTCGGCGATAACAGGAAGTGGCAAACTTTATCCTAGCCCTGGGGGGGGTTTTTCTTCCTTGCTTGTAAATCTTTTTGGACAGCAGCTTTTCTTCCCAGTTGCTGCTGTATGCTTCGCTCATGCTCAACAAGCAGATGATAATAGCGTTCAAACGCCGGCGTATGGATTTTGCCCGGGTCTGGCCCCGGGAGCATTTCCTTTTGCTCCAGGGCAAGGAGATCCAGATCCACAACGGCTTTTTCTTCCTCCGCTTCTATTGCTGCTGCTTCGGCCTTATCTTCACCGTCTCTCAGGGCGTATGTTGTGTTTTCCGGGCAGGTGCACACCTCCCTGTTTTGCACACATGCACACTCTGCTGCGCTGCTGCTCCTTTCCCCTGACGATTCCCTGATCCTGCCGGCAACCTTCAGCCAAATTTTAAAAGGAACAAAGTTTAGCCAGTTTAAAAAGGGAAAAAGTCCCGGCAAAAAAGGAGCCGCCTGGTAGGAAACAGTAGCTTCACAGCTATAGACCGGCTGATTTCCCTGTGAAACAGCAGGCCCAAAATGGGGATCATTTATGATGCACCCACGGCTAAATACTTTTTGCTGCCTCCCTCTTTTGTCCTTTGAATGGCGATAAGAGAGCTGCACTTCATACCGCGCCCAGAAGTATCCCTTACCCGCTGCAGGTTTATAATAATCGGCACGGACATTCATTATTTCGGCGGAAACAACCTCGTGCAGGTTAAAAAGATAAAAAGCAAAGCGGTGCTGAAAATAACAGACGTAGCCCGTTTCTCCGCTGCACTTATGCTGCCAATGGTCTTTCATCTCCATCTTCCCCTCCGTTAAAACTACCCCTAATACCCCTTAAAGCATATTAAAACAGGCTTATTCAAAAGCAGAGCCTGTTTTAATATATTTTTGTCTGCTTACCAACAGAACTTTATTTTAGGCCTCATAAAAACCGCTTGAGCTCCTTAACGTTGCTCTGTTGTAGACTCCCTCTTTTCAGGTAGAGCAGATTCCCTTTTTGTTTTTGCATGACATTACAGCTTTCTTCCAAATTATACCCGCGGCGGCGCAGCCTGTTTTTCATCAGCTCTGTGGCCTTTTTTGCCTGCAGCAAACACCGTCCCCCCTTCCCTTTTTCTTCTATTTTACGGAGAAGCAGGGGAAAGTGTTACATACCTTTACGATATGTTTTATGGCGGTAATGGCGGTATTGGCGATTTAATGACGGTGATATTGTGGCGTTGCATAAGTAATACGAGAATAGCGCAGACTGAAAGGCAGAGCCTTTAACCTGCTACTGGATTGGAGGCGGCAAAAAAATGTTTTACCTCTCCCGTTCGCCAATGCCCCTAATCGCCCGCCTGGTGGGAGGCATCCTGCCGGCCGTGGCCCGGGAGCTGCGGGGCTTTAAAAAATGCCTGCAGGCATCTCCTTCTCCTTTCCTGCGGGAACAGGCCCTGCAAAGCATGCAAAAAAAACGCTTTCACTGCCAGGGCGGCGCCGTCTATGCCCTGCTCAACCCCGCTGCCGGCCGCGCACTGATTTCTTTTATTACGGCCTTCCAAACAATCAGCGATTACCTGGACAACCTCTGCGATCGCCTGCCGGCGTGGGCTGGAACCCCCGAAGAGATGGAGGCGGCCTTCCGCAGCCTGCACTGCGCTCTGCAGCTGGCCCTGGAAACGGAAGAGACAAAAACGGCGCCTGACTACTACCGTTTATACCCGTACCGCCAGGACGGGGGTTACCTCCACCGGCTGGTGCAAAAGTGCCGGAGCAGCGCGGCCGGCTTTCCCAACTTTGGGCTGGTGCGGGAAAAGGCGGTCTTCCTGACCGGGCTTTACGGCGACCTGCAGACCCTCAAACATCTTCACCCTCGCTGCCGGGAGAAGGCCCTTAAGAAGTGGTTTGAGCCATACCGCCGTCAATACCTCTACTTACACTGGCAGGAATTTGCCGCCGCCGCCGGTTCTACGCTGGGGGTTTTTGCCCTTCTGGCCCTGGCCTCCCGGCCCGACGCCGGTGAGGAAGAAAGGGAGGCCCTTTACCACCTTTACTTCCCCTGGATCTGCGCCCTGCATATTTTGCTTGACTATTATATCGATCAGGCCGAGGACCGCCGGGAAGGCGACCTCAATTTTGTTTTTTATTACGCCAACCGGGAACAATTTCTGCAGCGCCTGCGCTTTTTCACCAGGGAAGCGCTGGCCCGGGCCGGGTCTGCGCCAGACGCCGCCTTTCACCGCACCATTGTCCAAGGCCTGCTCGCCGTCTATCTCTCCGACCCCAAAATCCGGGTACAGGGCTGGGAAAAAGAAGCCCGCCTCCTGCTACAAACAGCAGGCACACCGGAGATCTACACCCTTTACCATACCTGCCGCTTCCTGCGCCGCCTCAGCCTCCTCTAAAAGCGGCAGGGGCGCTTCTCTCCGCCGCCTTCATCGCCCGGAGGTTTGCCGTCCGGAGGCGGGCATAATTAAAAGCGCCCTTTTAGCTGTTACGCTGTAAAACAAAGGCTGCTATCTTTTCCAGCAGCAGCCTGCAGGAATTTTGTTCCAGGCCATGCAAAGAGCGGACAGCTTCCCCGGCAAAGGCGGCAGCTTTTTGCTGCGCCCGGGCCAAGGGGCCGCTGCGGCAGGCGGGATCCAGCATAAAAGTAAGTTTCTCTCTGCTGAAATCGCGCCTGCTGATCAGTTCACGCAGGCGCTCTCCAAACACAGGATCTTGCAGGATATAAATGAGGGGCAGCGTCATCGTGCCTTCCCGCAGGTCGCTGCCTGCCGGTTTGCCTGTGCAGGCCGGGTTGCCCCAGATATCCAGCAGGTCATCGGTAATTTGAAAAGCAAAACCCAGGTTGCGGCCGTATGCTTTAAGCTGCTGCACGGCAGTCTCCTCCAGACAGGAAAGGAGGGCGCCGGCGGCGCAGCAGGCCTCAAGCAGCGCCGCCGTTTTACCATAAGCACAGCGCAGGTATTCTCTTTCACCGGCATCACAATTGAAAGCATTGCGCGCCTGCTCTATTTCAGCTTCGCACATGGCGCCGATGGCCGTGGAAAAGAGCCGGATCAACTGCACATTTCCACAGAGGGCCACCAGTTCAAAGGCCCGGGCAAAAAAATAATCCCCGGCAATAACTGCAGGAAAATTGCCATAAAGGGCGTTGAGGGAGGGTTTGCTCCGCCGCTCACAGGCCCCGTCGATAACATCATCGTGCAGCAAAGAAGCCGTATGGATCAGCTCCACTGCAGCGGCAATACGGTGCAGGGCCTGCCGCTTGGCTTTTTTAAAGCTGCCGCTTAACAAGACCAGAAGGGGGCGCAGGCGTTTGCCCCGGTTCTGGAGCACCAGCGCGATTAACTCCTGCATGGCCTCGGCGCCGGAAACGGTAAAATCCAGGAGATACTCTTCCACAGCTGCCAGCTCCTCGCCCAAGAGGGAGGCAATCTCCAGCTGCAGCCCGTGCTCCAGCGTTGTTTTTTGCTGCTCAATCCATAATTGTTGGCCCGTCTCTGGCAACAGCAGAACACCTTTCTCCCGGGCGGCCTTTAAGTGCAGTTTTTAAATTCCGGCCCCTTTAGAGTAAAACCCAGGCGGAACAGCTCTGTACTGAGCCTGGGATTAAGCTCAATTTTTTTATAGGTGACCGTACGGTATAAGCGGTCCTGCTCATCATAAAATTGGTACTTTACCGGCATAAGTGAACGCTTCTCCAGCCAGACCTTCCCCCAGGCATCTTCCCGGGATGGTTTTGCGGGAATAACTTTCAAGAGGTAGTAATTTCCCTTTTCCGTCGTTTCTATACCTAAAAGCTCCACGTTGCGGGCCCGGCCCATTTCCTCCAGAAAAGTGCCGAGCAGGAAGGGGGAAGTAAAGGCTTCAGGACCTGCAAGGGGGCTGATGAGGTAAAAATCTCCCACCTCCGGGCTATAAAGCCAGCGCTTTTCTCCATCACAGATAAACACCTGGGCCGGCGGCCCATCCCCCACGTAGGAAGCAAATACCTCCACGCGGTAACGGGAGGGAGCGCTGAACCATACCTGGGCAAAATAGCGTTGTTCCCTTTCTCTCTGCTGCACGGTCATCTCCAGGGCACCATAGTAGCTTTTTAACCTTTCTCCGTTACGCAGCGCCCGCTTCACAAGTTTCTCGGCACTGAGGCCATAGTTGGTATAGTAATAATAAGCACCGGCAAGGACAAAGAGAAAAGCCAGCAGCAGCAACGCTCCCCCAAAGCGGGCAACTATTATCCTCATCCCCGGACCATCTCCCAAAGAGGAGAAATACCTTCATTATTTATTTTTATACCGACGGATCTTCATTTATAACCTCCTTACAGGTGCCTGATGATATCCTGCCGCGTAATAATGCCGAGAAGCCGCATCTCCTGGTCCACCACAGGCACACGGTTAATGCCCTTAGCGGACATCAGGGCGGCGACCTGCTCCAGGGTGGCTTCCGTATTTACCGTAAACACAGGGCGGGACATGAGCTCCTCCACCGTCAGGGCAATGGTTTTTTTCAACTCCTCAAAAAAACGCTTCTGGCTCTCCAAAAAAAAGACGGCGCCGAGTACTTCACTGAAAGCAGGAGCCTTGACTTCTTTGCCGCGCAGGATGAGGTCCCCTTCGCTGATGATACCCACCACACGATTGGCCTCGTCCACCACCGGCAGGCCGCTGATATGGTTTTTAAGGAGCAGCTTGGCCGCCTCTTCCACTGTAGCGGCGGGGCTTACCGTGATTACCTTTTTGGTCATGATCTCTCCAGCCCGTTTACTCATTTAAACCCATCCTCTCGTTCAAATTTTTAGATATAGACAAACGCCCCCGGTTGAAGGGGTTGCAAAGCCTCCACCTGCCGAAATGCCGCGGCAAAAAAGGGCAGGAAATCGCCTGCCGTGTGGCCCCGCCCGCCGCGGGCTGCCACCAGCAGGTCGGCAGCCAGGCCGTGCAGGTAGACGCCCGCCACGGCCGCCTCCCGTGGCGCCAGCCCCTGGGCCAGGAAAGCGGCAATCAGCCCAGTGAGCAGGTCGCCGCTTCCGGCTGTAGCCAGGGCAGCATTGCCTGTGGGGTTGACCATAAGTTCTCCCCCGGGCAAACCAATGGCCGTATGAGCCCCTTTAAGCACAACCACAGCACCCCACTCCCTCGCTCTGGCAGCAGCCAGCTCCCACCGCTGTCCCTGAACCGTCTGGGTATCCGTCCCCAGCAAAGCGGCCATTTCTCCCGGGTGAGGCGTTAAAACAAGGGGGGGCTTTTTCCCCTGAAGCAGGGAGGGTCCGCGGGCCAGGGCCGTCAGGGCGCCTGCGTCCAGGACCAGGGGCAGGGGCAGATTCTCCAGGATCTCTGCCAGCAGCGCCAGGGTGGTTGGACCCGGATCCAGACCAGGCCCCATGGCCAGGGCGCTGCAGGCGCGGGCTTCTTCCCGGATACGGGGAAAAGCACCGGCAGCAAGGTTGCCTGCCGTATCGCCGGGCAGCTCCCGCACAATTACTTCCTTTGCTTTGGCTTCTAAAAGGGGGCGCAGCTCCGGCGCCGCACCCAGATAGACAAGGCCCGCCCCGCCCCGCAACGCCGCCTCCGCCGCTAGGACAGCGGCTCCCGTCATGCCCGGCGAACCCGCCAGCAGGAGCAGGCGCCCGTAGGAACCTTTATGGCTCTCGGCAGGGCGCGCGGGCAGGAGGGCCCGGACCATCTGCCCGGTAATCAGGTTTTCTTTGATGGCGGGATCGCTCAGGAGCTGCTGCGGTATGCCGATGTCGGCCACCACCACCCGCCCCGCACAGGCTGCACCAGGGTAAAGCAACAAACCCCGCTTCGGCAGGGCAAAGGTAACGGTATGGCTGGCTTTAACGGCCACACCCCTTATTTTACCGCTGTCGGCACAGACGCCGGAGGGCAGATCCACAGCGAGGACAGGAGCACGGCTAAGGTTAATGGCGCCAATCAGCGTGGCGTAAGCATCGCTCACGTCCCGCTGCAGCCCGGTGCCGAGGAGAGCGTCAACAATAAGATCGTCTTCTCCCAGCTCCTTTAAAATGCCTGCAGGGTCGCTTTCCCCTGCCAGGTGCACGGGAAAACCCTGCTTGATGAGGATCTCGTAGTTAACCGCCGCATCGCCTTTATAGCCGGAGAGGCGATCCATGGCCCAGACGAGGGGTCGATAACCCCGCCGTGCCAGGTGGCGGGCAAGGACGAAACCGTCGCCCCCGTTGTTACCCTTGCCGCAAAAAATAACTATTCTCCCTTTTCCCCTTTGACCTCGCCAAATTTCCTCCAGGCAGCGCACCACCTGCAGGCCGGCATTTTCCATAAGGATAAGACCGGGGAGAGCAAAGCGGCTCATTGCTTCCGCGTCGATGGCGGCCATCTTTGACCCCGTTACAATTTTCATGTTTTTAAGCGATCCTCCCGTCTGCCCGATATAATTTGTTAGGCTCCCTTATTTTAGCAAAGATACAGGAACGCCACAATTATACCTTTCTATTTCCCGGGAAATTCAGTAAAATATAAAGTAGCCACCGGGGGAATAGGAGCAAAGCGGAGAACAGGAGTAAAAATGGAAAAAACGGCACAGGCTTTAAAAAATTCAAGGGCAGGCGGCAAAGTACACCCCCATCTCTTTGGGTCACTTTTGTTCCTCTTGTCTTTCCTGGCAGTCTCCCCGTTGATCACGGGGTGCTTGCCTCCACAATCAGGAGAAACGGGCGCAGAGGCGGCGCCGGTGGACATCCTGCCCGCACCGGCAGGCAACGGCAAAACTGTTACGGAGGCGGAAGGGGAAACGGAAAAGGACCAAGAGAAAAGCCGGGGAGCTGCTGCTGGCCCCCTGATAGAGGCAGAAACGGAGACAGAGGCAGAGACACAGCAGATCGCCCTTCCTGCAAACCCCCAAGCGGAAGAAAACCCTTTTCCTCCCAACGAGCTGGGGGAAATCATGATCCTCATGTACCATGAAATCGGCCACCCTGAAGGGGAATGGCGGCGCACCCCAGAAAACTTCCGGCGTGACCTGCAGACCCTTTATGAAGGCGGCTACCGCCTTGTCCACCTGGAGGAAGTAGTGCGCGGGGAGATAAATATCCCCCGGGGGAAGACACCGGTGGTCCTGACTTTCGATGACGGCAACCGGGGCAATTTTAACTACCTAGAGGGCGAGCACGGACACGAGCTGGACCCTGACTGCGCCGTAGCTATTTTAGAAGCCTTCAACGCTGCCCATCCCGATTTCGGGGTGGCAGCCACCTTTTACATCAATTACCCCCACCCCTTCCGCCAGCCGGAATACACGGCACTAAAGTTGAATTACCTGGTAGAGAAAGGCTTTGCCCTCGGCAACCACACTTACGGGCACGCGGACCTTTCTCGCCTCGGCCCCAAGGAAATCCAGCGAGAACTGGCTCTGCACCAGCAATATACAGAAAAATACGTGCCGGGCTACACTGTAAGCTCCCTGGCCCTGCCCTATGGGGCTTATCCCCGGGAGCACAGGGAACTGCTCCTCAAAGGTTCTTATGGCGACACGACTTACCATCACCTGGCCGTCCTCCTTGTGGGCGCAGGGCCTGTCAAATCCCCTTTTCACCTTGATTTCCGCCCGGCCCGCCTACCCCGTATCCGTGCCAGCGAAACAAACACGGCCGGGCTGGGGCTCTACGAGTGGCTTGCCGTTTTTGCAGATAACCCAAGGCGCCGTTACATCAGCGACGGCCATCCCTGTACCGTTACCGTCCCCGCTTCCCTCAGCAAGCACCTGGACCCTGCAAAAGTTGGCCACAGGGAGATTATGCTCTACCTCGAAGAAAAACATGTTTCTCCGCAAGACAGATAAAAAAAGCAGGCAAAGAAAGGAGATCTGTCCATGTCTATCCCTGCCCTGATTCCCACCGTCATCCTTTTTATCCTGGGCATACTCGGTATGGCGCTGCCCGTGCTGCCCGGCGCCGCCCTGATCTGGGCGGGCATGTTCCTTTACGGCGTACTTACCGGTTTTAGCAGCCTCGGCTTTGCCTTTTACCTGCTGCAGGGTCTGGCTGTGCTCCTGGCCTGGAGCATCGATTATTTTGCCACAGCCCTGGGCACGCGCTATTCCGGCGGTTCCAGAACGGCGGTCCTTGGCGCAGTGCTAGGCCTGTTTTTAGGCCTGTTTCTCCTCGGCCCGGCGGGGATCATTTTTGGCCCTTTCCTGGGCGCTCTGGCAGGAGAGCTATTGCGGGGTACCCCCGCAGATAAAGCGCTCCGTTCCAGCTTGGGAGCGCTGATCGGCGTAGTGGGCGGGCTGCTGCTCAAACTGCTGCTGGCAGCAGCGATGATCTACTGGTTTTTCCAGCAGATCCTCTTTTAAGCGGCAGCCCAGGCAAGGGGCATGGTCGGAGCCACCCTCAGCTTAAAGGCCCGTTGCTATGCTTTTTTTCTTCCTCCGCGGCTATTTGCGGGTGAAAGGCAGCATCAAGGCTACCGGCCAGGACGAGGGAGATATCATCGATCAAGGTATCGATCTCTTTGGGCGTAACAATGAGGCCGCCTGTATAGGGGTTGAGGATCTCCTGGATAATCTCTCTTTTCTCCTGCCAGTCCATTTTTTGGACAATACCGGCCAGAACGTTGCCCTGGGGCGACTCTTTCTTCAGGCCCTCGGCAATATGTTCAAAACTATCCCCGGCAATAGTTGCCGCATCAACTACTGTAGGTACGCCGATGGAAAAAGTGGGGATTCCCCCCATTGTCTCCCTGTTAATACCCAGGCGCCTGTTCCCTACGCCGGAGCCGGGGACCACCCCCGTATCGGCCACCTGGATCGTGGTATGGAGCCGTTCCAGGCGCTGCGCCGCCAGGGCGTCGATGGCCACCATAACGTCGGGCCGGACCTGCTGCGCCACGCCACGGATGATTTCACCGGTTTCAATGCCCGTAATCCCCAGCACGCCCGGCGAGATAGCGCAAACAGGACGGTAACCTTCCCCCAGCAGCTCCGGTTTCAGCTGCAGGATATGCCTTGTTATAAAAATTTCCTGCACCACACGCGGCCCCAGGGCATCGGGGGTGACATTCCAGTTGCCCAGCCCGATAACCAACACCGTATGATTGTCCTTCAAAGCAAAAAATTTTTGCAGCTCCTGGTAGAGGACCCTCACAACCTTATCCTGCAGCCGGGTATCTTTTTTGCGCAGACCCGGCACCTCAAGGGTCAGGTAGTTACCCATGGCCTTTCCCATGCGGGCTGCCGCCTGCTCCGTAGTTATGGCCACGCGGTTAATGGTAATATCCCCGTCCCCTTCTTTCTCCACATTTACACCTGGAACGTCCTCGGTTTTCGTGAGAAGCTCGTGGGCTTCCAGGGCCAGATCCGTGCGCACGTTTGAGCCCGGCACGTACCCCGGCCTGCTGCTGTCGTCTGTTTCCATTATCCGCTGAGTGTACATGATCATCCCGGCAGAAAAAAGCCGGTGCCTCCCTTAGCCTGTATTCTGGGTCTAAATTTTTCTGCAGTTAGGTTAACCTAAAAAAAAGCGGGTATACGGGGCTAATCTTTGACAATAGCGGTAATAAATGTGGTGCGTTCTTCCGAGAGGTCAAGCCTGATGTCGGGACGACCGTCAATTTGAATAATGGGGCGCAGCGGTGACGCAGCATGATGGGAGACCACACAGCCTGTTTCTCCCGTACTTAAAGCCACTTTGGTGCCTACAGGGTACAAGGACATCTGCCGGATAAAAACCTTTACCTTTTCATAGTCCAGATGGTCCAGGACGCTGCCCATGACTACTTCCGCCCCTTCATGGGGCAGCAGCCCCTCCCGGTAAACCCTGTCCGTTGTCAGGGCGTCGTACACGTCGGCAATGGCCAGGATCCTGGCCCAGTCATGGATCTGGACTCCGGCCAAATTCTGGAAATAGCCGCTCCCGTTTATTTTTTCATGGTGCTGGCTTACGGCGGCAAGAATATTGTTATTGATACTCTTCAGGTTTTTTAAGCGTTCATAGCTATAGTAAACGTGTTTCTTCATGGTCATAAACTCCTGGTGCGTCAAAGGGCCCGGTTTATCCACTATCTCCCTGGGGATGTCCATTTTGCCGATATCATGGAGTAAGCCCGCCAGGCAGATATCCTTCAGGGCCTGGTCTTTATACCCCAGGAACTTTGCCAGAGTCGCCGCATAGATAGCCACATTGACCGAATGGGAGTAGGTGTAGTTATCAATGGCCTTCAACACCGCTATCTGCGGAAAAACGTACGGGTCGCGGATAATCTCCTCGGAGATGTTGACCGCCGCCTCCATAATTTCTTTTACGCCCTGCTCGTCGATATTCTGGTCCTTTCTAAACAGCTTCTTGATGGTTTCAAAAGTAGCGATATATATTTTCCTAGTTTGCTCATTAATGGTCGAAGGCAGGGGGCGGATCGTGGCTCCGGCTTCCGCACCGCCAGAGGCGTCCCTATTTAACACCAGATACTGGGGATCGTTAACCACACACCTGCCTTTTACGGCAAAGGCATGGAGACGTTTCAGGTGCTGCTGGTTAATCTGCGTGCCCGCAGGGATCAAAACGGCACCTGTCTTGTCATGGATGAGGTCTTTGGCCAGGACCAGGCCGGGCACCAGCTTGCTGATTTCAATCGTAAAAGTTTTAATCATAAATGAGAGTACCTGCTATTTTTTTAAAATAAATATTTCCTGGGGAATATTCTCCGGGCAACCCGCTAAATCCTGCTCAAGTTTTTAAAAAAGAGAAAAGGGAATATTTTAGGCAAAGGCCGCCGGTGGGCCGGGCCGGCCGCAAACAGACCGGCTGAAAATGAAGAAATTCGCGACGTAGCCATGCAGCTGTCGCGAATTTTCAGGCTAACCACATTTTAAAAGGAGACAGGGACTTAAGGCCCGCGGCTTTTAACGAAGCTCGGTGGGCACAAAAAGGTCGATTACGCCGATAACCACCGCCGCCAGTAAAGCGCCGAGGATGCTGATGCTCATACCGGGGACAATATACTGTGAAAGATAAATAACAACTGCTGCCGTTAAAAAACCGACAATCCCGCGGTTCTGCGGCGAAATCCTGCGGCCGAACAAACTTTCCACAATGTAACCCAGCACAGAGATGACCACTGCGGCAATCAGGGCCTGACCAAAGGTTAAAGCAGCAAAACCGGGAAGCAGGAAACTGACCAGCATCAACACCAGGGCGGAAACAATAAAACGGACAATCAGCCCGACCAGGGCGGAAACGCGCATCATTTCACCTCCTTTGCCGCACAAACGCGTTGTGCGGGTCTGTCGATCCTAAATGGTGTGGTCACTATTATGATATCCATCCGCTGTGTAAATATACCAATATCTTTTATCCCCGCCGCCACCATGGAGGCGGCACGTTTTTTTGCCGCCGGGAGTTGCTTTTTGCCAGCAGCCGTGATAGAATAATGCCTGTTATGAGGAGGTGAAAGCGTGCCTAACACTAAATCAGCAATAAAAAGGACGAAGCAGGCAGAAGTACGGCGTCAACGCAACCGCCAGGTCAAATCACGCCTGAAAACGGCAATAAAACAGTTCCTTGCAGCCGTCCAGGGGGAAGAGAGCCAGGAAGCCCAGCGCAAGTTTATCCAGGCCACCAAAGTAATTGACAAGGCGGCAGCCAAGGGCGTCCTGCACAAAAGGACCGCTGCCCGCAAAAAATCCCGCCTTGCCAGAATACTGAACAAACAGGCGGGTTGAGAGTAAAAACTTATCCAAGGCAAAAAAGCCCCCTTATTATTTAAGGAGGCTTTATTATTTTTTATTTGTTTTTTGTGCAGGCGTCGTCTTTCTTTTCCCAGGCATAAATACTGCAGCCGGCGCAATCAAAGCACTTCTCCACCAGGCTCATATTGCAGCGGGGGCAGCGCAGGATCTCTCTTTGGGAGAGGATGTAACCACAGCGGGGACATTTAATTTTTTTGTTTGGAGCGGCCATCTTTTGACACCCCCTGGTCGCTTCAGCTTTTCTCCTTATTCTCCGTCTTATTTACCCTCACCTGACAGGCTTAGCTTAGAGCATCACGCGGGCCAGCAGGCCGCCTACCAGAAAGGCGGTTACAAAGGAGCCTGTCCAGATCAGCAGGCCGTCTTTTGCCCCCCGCTCCTTCAGGATTACAAGGACAGAGGCAATACAGGGGACAAAGAGCGTAATCGCAACCAGCGCCACCAGGGTTTGCCCCGGCGCCAGCGGCAGCGCGTAAAGCCCCGCCGCGCCGAAATCGCGCCTGACGATGCCCATGATAAAAGCCGTAGCCGCCTCGGACGGCAGACCCAGCCAGTCCTGCACCAGGGGGCGGGCAAGGGCCTGAATCCGATACAATATGCCTGACAGTTCCATAAAGCTGATTAGCAACGCTCCCACCGCAAAAAGGGGCGCCGCTTCTTTAAGGAAATGGACGGTACGCATATACGTTTTGCGTAAAATATTGCCCGGCCGGGGCAAACGCAAAAGAGGCAGGTCTATGAGCAGATCGGTGGACCGCCCGGGCAGCACCTTCTCCATAACCAGGCCAAGCCCCACAAAGACGGCGCCCACAGTGGCAAGGTAGATCACCAGGTAAAGCGGGCCAAGGGGAGCAACCATGCCAAAGATAACCCCCAGCTGGGCGGAACAGGGGATAGCAATGCCCAGCAGGGCAGTGGCAATGATCCGTTCCCGCTGGGAGCCGAGCAAACGCGTTGTAATCGTAGCCATGGTAACACAGCCAAGGCCCAGGATAATGGGTATGACGGCCCTTCCGTTCAGCCCCATTTTAACCAGGAGCCTGTCCATTAAAGTAGCCACACGGGGCAGGTAACCCGAGTCCTCCATGAGGGAAAGGCTGAAGTAAAACCCGGCCACTAGGGGCATAAGCAATCCCAGCAGGTAGACCATAGTCATGGTCAGGAGGCCGTATTCGCCCGCCAGGATGTAGGCCATCAGCGACCCCGGAGTAAAGATGCGTTCTATCAGCCTTTCCACCAGGGGCACGTAGTATCCTTCCATGACTACTTCTTCAGTAAAATCCACCACTACCTGGGCAATAAACACACCGATAAAGTAATACATGCCTATAAGGCTGAGGATTAAAAGGGGCAGACCCGTGCTTGTGCGCAGCATCATCTGTCCCAGGCGGACAGCAAAGCCGGTGCCGGCGCTGCTTTCTTTGACTACCGCCTTTACTATCTCATTAACACGGTTACGGCGGAGCAGGTAGATCTCCTCCTGCTTCCCTGCGGCCCCTTCGGGCATCTGCGGTGGTATTTCCACAGAAGGATCCTCTTCCAGGTAAAGGAGCGCTTCCCTCGCCGAGGGGAAATAAGCCAGGAGAGGTGCCAGCAGAGCATCGACCTGACTGACCCTTTTACCCCGGGAGGCCCCGGCCAGGGCTGCCTTTACTTCCTCCAGCCCCTCTCCCCTGACAGCTACAGTAGGAATGACAGGCACTCCCAGCTCCTCTGCCAAAACCCGATGGTCGATTTCTATCCCGTTTTGCTGCGCTTCATCCACCATGTTCAGGGCCACAACCAGGGGTATGCCCATATCAATGAGCTGCTGCGTAAGGAAAAGATCCCTTTCCAGGTGCATGGCATTTACAATATTAATAATTATATCGGCCTGCAGGATGACATCCCGGGCCACCCTCTCCTCGTCATTAAACGAAGAAACGCCGTAAATCCCGGGCGTATCCAGCAACAGGTCCTCTCCCAGCGCGCTCTGGCTGATCTCCACAGTCGTGCCGGGAAAATTGGAGACCTCTACATAACGGTTGGTTAAAGCATTAAAAATAACAGACTTTCCTACATTGGGGTTGCCGGCAAGGACAATAACCCTCTTGCCGCTTTTGCCCCCAAACTCTCTGGCCAGCTTCTTATTGTTAATCCGCGTCAGCACCACGGCACGTTCCCGCCTTCCCCCGACCCATCACTATCATGTTTGGCTGTGCCTATTTTTATGCCGAAAATTAATAAGTTAGAAGCCCTGAAGCCCTAATGAAGCAATAATAATGATCAGGCCGGTTCTACGGTAATACGCCGCGCCAGTCCCCTGCCGATGGCCAGTTCCTGGTGCCCCCGGCGAATAACCACCGGCCCGTAAGGCAGTTTCTCGGTGCAGGTTATCTCCGTTCCTTCCGTCACGCCAAAACGGATAGCCTTAACCCGCATCTGCGGGTCTTCAATATTTTTAATAATCAATTTTTCTCCTGTTTTTGCCTGCTCCAGCGTCATCTGATTCAAACCTCCTTCAGCAGTATATGCACACCGGAGGGATTTGGGGAAGGCCCGCCGGTTTGGAAATTGGCTTAACATTTTTAATATTGATAACTATTATCAGTAGTTGCGAAAAAAATAATCCAAAACCCATGCAATAACCACATACAATGAGACCTATTCTCACTTAATTAAATCTTATCCCGAAAAAGCCCCCTTGTCAAGGTTTTTTTCGGGCAGAAATTTTTTCCTCCAGAGGCTCGAAGACCACGCTGTAAATCAGCTGTTCCAGGGCCTCCTCGCCGGGGAGACGGCCGGTTTTAATGCGCAGATCCACTTCTTTTAGTTCAGCAAGCAGGTACGGTAAAGAGGCGGCAGGGAAATTGGTCAACTGTTCCTGCAGCCTGGCCGCCACGAACGGGGGCACCTGCAGAGCGGCGGCCATCTTTCCGGGCGCCAGCCCCTGTTCCTGCAGGAGCCGGGCACGGTATAACAGGCGGAAATGGCGTATAATTAAAGCGAGGATACGCAGCGGCGGTTCATTCCGCCGACGTATTTTATGGAAATGGTAGAGGGCAGCCACGGCATTTTTTTTCCCCAGCTCGTCCACCAAGCTAAAAACATCGCCCTGAAGATTCTCTGAAACCAGCATCTCCACATGGGAAGATTCGATTCTCCGGCCATGCTCAAGGAAAAGGAGCAGTTTGTCCAGCTCGCGGCGCAGCAGGTCAAGGTTCTCACCGCTTCTTTCCAGGAGCAGCGCCAGTGCAGCCGCGTCTATTTCCTTGTCCCCTTTTTTCAGTTCGTCGCGTGCCCAGCGGGCCAGGGCAGCACCCTTGAGCGGGGGGAAATCCACTAGCACCCCCTGTGCCTCCAGGTATTTAATCAGTTTCCTGCGCCTGTCCACCTCCGGCACAGAAAAGATAAGCAGCGTCTCTTCCAGCCCGGCAGCAAGAACTGAGGCCAGCCATGCTTCCGTAGGAAGATCATCCCGGGAGCCGCTTTTTCCGGGAAGAGGCTCCCCTCCATCTCCGGCAGCGGCTTTCTTCTTAGTCTCAGAGCCAAAATAGGGCGCATCTTTGACCAGCAGGACACGGCCCCGGCCAAAGATAGTGAGCTGGGCCACCTCCTGCAGCAGCTCTCTCCAGGGCACCTTTTTGCCGTCAATCCTCAGCAAATCGGGCGCAGCCCCCTTTTGAGCCAGCAGCTCCAGCATGATGCCCAGCAGCTCCTCTTTCAGCGTCTCCTCGGCGCCGACAAAAAGATAAAGGGGGCGCAGTTTTCCCTTTTTCAATTCCAGCCTGGCCTGACGATAGTCCATCTTTACCTCCTGTGGCCAAAATGCCCCGTCCTGCTTTGAGGTTAGTATTCTCCCTGTATCGCCTTTATTCCTCCTTGCCGTTTAATCACCTTTCCAGGAGGGGACCATACAGACAGGGAGCTCGGCGGCACAGTCATAGTGCCCTTCTTCACCCGGCTGAGGCTGCAGCAGGGGTTCTTGCAGGGAAGCAGGAATGGAGATGCCCATGGCCAAATAAGCGCCGGCCAGGTGCTGGCGGAAAAGGACTTCAAAGGGTGCCGCCAAGTGATAGGGCATGCTGTCCACCCACCAGGTGAAATCGCTGCCTTCAGCTTTATAGATGCTGCCCATGGCCTTTTGCAGAGCATGGGGCGCAGGGGACTTTGCCGCCCACTTTTGCACAGCCTGCCGCGTTTCCAGGAGGCGATTCCAGATCCTGTTTTTATGCTCTGTGCCAATCCAGCGTGCCAGGTTATGGTCAACCCATGAACCGGTAGCCAGGTGGGTGATCCTTCTTTTGGGCGGGTTTTCGGCCAGGTAAGCGGCCACTGTAACCGTTTTAAGATAAGGGTCGGCAGCAAGCTTGCCATAGAGGGCGTGGAGAAACTCGTTTTTCTCGCCGGCATACCACTCCCACGCGTTCTCCCCGTCCAGGGCGATGGTCACAAGGTAATTCCCGCTGCTCCCCTGCAATTTTTCCCGGATTACCTGCAGGCGGTGCACCAGATCCCCTGCTGCAGCGTGGGCCGACATATGCTGATAAACAAAGCCAATCCGGTCGGAAAGGTGATGGTCCCGGAAAATTATGGGCAGCTCCACCCCTTCACCGCAGGCCAGATAGGGCTGGTAAAGGACTTCGGGGTTCAAGACATGTCCATATCCGTCCCGGTAGATCTCCAGATCCAGGGAACGGGCCAGAATCTGTTCATCGGTAATGGTCCACTTCAGACCCAGATCCGCCAGAAGAGGGAGGGTTTCCGGGCTGACTGCCATTTCCGGCGGCCAAAAACCGCACGCTTCCGCGTCAAAGAGCCGTCGGTACTGGCTTAAAGCCATCTCCACCTGTGCCCTGGCATCTTCGGGAAAAGCAAAACGCTGCGGCAAAGCCAGGCCGGGCGTGGCGCGCAGCGCCGTGTAGTTGTCCACCAAAAGAGGGATAATGGGATGATAATAAGCTGTGGTTATGATCTCTATCTGCCCTTTTTTTTGCAGGCGGCGGTGCACAGGGATAACGTCTTCCATCAGGGAAAAATGGTACTTCAACAATTCTTCCTTTTCCTTTTCCGAAAAGTTGCGGCCTTTAAGCTCAAGGCCATGCAAAAAAGCATCCTGTCTGCGGATCTCCGGGTCAATCCAGACCAGGTTAAACCAGACCTGCAGATCAAGGTAATCCTGCACAGTGTACCGCTGCCGCGCCCTTTCTATCTCCTCCGGCCCCGGGGCATGGAGGCCGCGTCTTTCCAGGAGCTGCCGGTAATAGGGGTATCTGGCAATTACCCGGTCATGCTGAATATCAAAATAATGGCGCAGCAGGAAAGATTGCTCTCGGGCATCAAGTTCCCGCGCCTTTTTCATTACCGCCAGGTAAAGATCTGCAGCCCCCTCCTCCAGGTAACCCTCGAGCTGCGCCAAAAGAGAAGGGCTCAAGCTGAAAGTGGCCCTGATCTCCAGGTACTGCTCCAGGAGAGAGGCCATGCGCAGATAATCCTTGGCGGCATGGAGCCTTACCCAGGGCATAATAAAAAGGCCCCGTTGCTCGTCCCGATAATAGGGCTGGTGCTGGTTCCAGACAAAGGCAACATGGAGGATTTTTTCTGTCACCTGCTTACCCTCTTTCTTATTGCGGCCATCGTTTTTTCCCCTTTGCCGAGCATACTCTAAAAAACAAACTTAGCTTTCCCTTACGGTTTTTTTTTATACTGCTCTGTGCCGCGGCTATAAATATCCTTTTTAGGGGTTATAATAGCTGCAGGGAAAAGAAAAAGGGGTGATTTTAAAAGTGCGTGCAAGCGCCGTCGAAGGGCTGTCCCCGGCAGAAAAGCTCCCTTTATTTTATGGAAAAGATCGGCTGATTCTGCTTACGCGGGACCCGTACTGGCTTTATACTTACTGGGAGGTTACCCCTGCCGCAAGGCAGCGCCTGGAAAAGGAAGGGCAGCGCTGCTGGGAACACCTCAGTCTGGCCCTGAGGGTAAAACGTTATGCCGACTCCGCCATGCTCAAGGAGGAGAGCTGTTACCATCTTCCCATAAACCATACTGCCGACAACTGGTGTCTAGAAGTAGGCGTGCCGGACCGTTATTACCAGGTTGAACTGGGAGCACAGGTTCCGGGAAAAGGTTTTATCGCCCTGCTTTGTTCCAATATGGTCAAAACGCCCCGCGATGAGATGAGCAGCCTCATTGATGAAAACTGGCGTCTGCCGGACTGGCAGGCAAAGCGCCTTTACCGCCGCATCACCCGGGGCAGTATCAGCTCCCTGGAAATGTCCGCGTGGGGCGGGGGCAGTATCATTCCTGAGAGGAGAGAAAAAAATTGACGCCGGGAGGCTATCTCGCTTTTATTTTCCATGCCCATCTTCCTTATGTGCGCCATCCCGAGTACCAGCAGTCGCTGGAGGAAAAATGGTTTTTTGAGGCCCTGACCGAGTGTTACATTCCCCTGCTGCGCGTTTTCCAGGGTCTTGCCGCCGACCATATAGATTATGCCGTTACTTTTTCCCTTTCTCCCACCTTGTTGTCCATGCTGGAAGATCCTTTCCTGCAGGAACGCTATGCCACTTACCTGGCCGGCCTGCAGGAGCTGGCCCGTAAAGAAGAAGCCAGGACAGCGGGAGACCCGCTGTTTTCGCCCTTGGCTGCCATGTACCGGGAGAGGCTCGATTATGCCGCCTATCTTTTCCATGAAAAATATGCCAAACGCCTGGTCAACGCCTTCCGCGAGCTGCAGGACCAGGGCAAAGTGGAAATTATTACTTCGGCAGCCACCCACGGTTACCTGCCCCTTCTGGCCGTACAGCGGGAAGCGGTTTACGCCCAGCTGGTAACGGGCATTGATTGCTACCGCCAAATTTTCGGCACCCCCCCCCGCGGCATCTGGCTGCCGGAATGTGCCTATGACCCGGTACTGGAAGATATACTGGGCGAGCTGGGGCTGCAATATTTCGTTACAGCTACCCACGGCGTCCTCTACGCCAGCCCCCGCCCCAAATACGGCGTTTACAGCCCTATCCTGACCCCAGGAGGCCTGGCCGCCTTCGGGCGGGATCCGGAAACATCACACCAGGTGTGGAGCGCCAAGGAAGGTTATCCCGGTGACTACTTCTACCGCGAGTTTTACCGCGACATCGGTTACGACCTGGAGATGGAGTATATCGGCGAGCACCTCCATCCCGCCTACCTGCGCGGCAATACCGGCTTTAAGTATTATCGCATTACCGGGCCCGGCGAACACAAGGAGGTCTATAACCAACGGCTGGCCCTGCAAAAAGCATGGGATCATGCGGCCAACTTCAAATTTAACCGGGAAAAACAGCTTGAATACTACGGCGGAGTAATGGACCGCCCGCCGCTGGTAGTAGCCCCGTATGATGCGGAGCTGTTTGGCCACTGGTGGTTTGAAGGTCCCCAGTGGCTGGATTACCTCTGCCGTATGTTGCACGGTCAACAGTTCTTGCAGCTGATCACTCCCGGCCAGTACCTGGATCAGGGTTATACGCTGCAACTATCTACGCCCAATATCTCCAGCTGGGGCGATAAAGGATATCATGAAGTCTGGCTCAACGCCAGAAATGACTGGCTCTACCGGCACCTGCACCATGCCGCAGAAAGGATGATCGAGATGGCTACCGGCCACCCCCGGGCCGAAGGGGCCGTCAAGGAAGCCCTCACCCAGGCTGCCCGGGAGCTGCTGCTGGCCCAAAGCAGTGACTGGCCTTTTATCATGACGGCCGGGACCATGGACCGTTACGCCGAGACCCGCGTCAGTAAGCACCTGCTCCGCTTCCTGGCTCTGGACCGCCAGATCCGGGAAGAAAAGATCGATCTGCCTTGGCTGCGCTCTATTGCCGCCGCCGACAACCTCTTTCCCGAACTCGATTACCGGGTTTTCCAGAGCCTGGAGTCTACGGTGCCGGTGGAAAAAGGGGAGCTGGAAAAAGCGGGCAGTAAAAGGGCGTAAACCACAGGAGCGCGGCAGATCCACGGCGTCCGCAGTCTTGACTTTCCCACAAATTTGGCATAAATTAAGCGGGAGGGGTTAAAAATTATGGATTAAAGATTGCCGGAGAAGGATTGTGGGCTTATGTTTGGATACATGCTGGATAAAGAAGAGATGGGGTCCTACATCGGCGCCTACAAGCACGCCCAGGCCGCCTTCTCCCGGAAAGACCCCCTAGAGATGGCAAAACTGAGCGGCACCGTGTTCGACTCTGAAAAATCCTCCTTTACCGTAACCAGCCTGGGACAAATACTGGAAGTAAAGTACCCTGAAGGCACCATCCGTTTTGGCGGCACAGCCCTTTCCCCCAGGTGGAACTGGCGCCTCATTGTCTTAAACTATCTGGCCAGAGCCGATGCCACTCCCCTTACAGGCGAGCTCATTACCTATAAAGAGCTGGAGGGAGGCGCTGTCTTTTTCCCCGCTTTCTACAAGATGAACAACGTCCGCCTGATGGAGGCCCTCTCCGGCAAATCCCTGCCAGAGATCAAAAAAGCCTGCCTAGCCTTAAAAGCCCTATTAAAAGAGGAAGCCGATCTCAGCGCCGTCTTCCTTTTCCTGCCCAGGTTTCCCATCATGCTGAAACTCTGGTTGCCCGATGAAGAGATGGCTGGATCGGCCAATATATTATTTGATGCCAGTGCAAACCACTACCTGCATACCGAAGACATTGCCGTGGCCGTTTCCCTTATTGTGGACTTCCTTATTGACAGTATGCAGGAAGGGAGGAAGGGACAGGACCTATCCCTTTAAATAAAAAAGCCCTCAGAGGCATTTGCCTTCCCGCAGCACCTCACCCTTCCGCGTATCCAGGCAGGGGCATACATTTTCCGGGATATTGTCAAAACGGCAGGGACAGTAAAAATCCCCGTACCGCCGGTACTTCTGCAGGAGCCCTTCCTTTACCAGCCCTTTATCTTCGTTAAAGACATACCCTTTGAGCCTGGCGTACGTTTCTATGCGCTCACTAATTTCCGCTTCCGGTTCCATGGGAAAGCGTTCCGCCCTGATTTCCGGCTCCGTTTCCCGGATTTCAAGGCGGGCGGCACAGATAGGGCAGATCACCTGTTTGCCCACAAAGACCTCTTCGCCATACATAAAATTTATGCGGCAAACAGGACAGTAGATTTTTAGTTTCATTAACGCAGGGCCTCCTCGATCTCCTCCGGTTTAAAGCCCTGGATCACCTTTCCGTTGATTACCAGCACAGGGAAAGAAGTCCTTCCCGTAAGCCTTTTTACTTCCTCCACAGCTTTTTTTTGCGTATCGCCGCTGATTAAGTCCACCTCAATACAGTCAAAGGCAACAGCATTTTTTTCCAGCAACTGCTTGGTCTTTTTGCACCACGGGCAGGTACTGAGGGAATAAAGCGTAATCATGACAGCCAACACTCCTTCGCAAATTAATTAAGGCCCGGCACAGGATCAAAACTAAATTTAAAGCATAACTTTATTGTTGATTATTATACAATAATAATTTGCCGCATGGCAAGGGTAACAGCAAAAAACAGGGCAGGGGCGGCGTTGCGGCAGAAGCGCCGCCCCTGCTTGCGGCTTAACCGTAGACCCGGCCGATGGGGAAGAGGCGCTGAGACATTGCCTTACCTTTCTGCCGCAGATTTAACCTTTGCTGCAGGTTTAACTTCTTTATACGCCTCCGTACTAAAGAATTCCCTGGTCAGCTTGATGACCACGCCGCTTAAAGCAAAAAGGGCGATGATATTGGGGATAGCCATCAGGGCATTGAGGGTGTCGGCCACGTTCCAGACCATCTTCAAACCGCCAAAGGCGCCGACAAAAAGGAAGGGAATCCAGATGATCCTGTAGGGTATGATAATCCTGGTGCCAAAGAGGTACTCGGCGCACTTTTCCCCGTAGTAACACCAGACGATGGTGGTCGTATAAGCAAAGAGAATTACGCCGATAGCCACAAGGGCGCTGCCCAGGCCGGGCAGACCCACGTCAAAGGCTGCCGCCGTCAGGGAAGCGCCGGTTAAGCCCGAGTACCAGCGTCCCGAGGTCAAGATGGCCAGGGCCGTCATGCTACAGATGACAATCGTATCGGTAAATACTTCAAACAAACCCCATACGCCCTGCCGCACAGGGTGGTCGACCTTGGCGGCGGAGTGGGCGATGGGGGTGCTGCCCAGGCCCGCCTCGTTGGAAAAAACGCCCCGGGCGATACCATAACGCAGCGTCATCATAATCGTGGCACCGGCAAAGCCCCCCACAGCGGCGGCAGGCCTGAAAGCATGGTAGAAAATCAGGCCAAAAGCCGCCGGCACATGTTTTATGTTAAGGATAATAACAATCATGGCGGCAACAATATAAAACACGGCCATAAAGGGAACGACTGTTTTGGTCACTTCGGCTATCCTTTTAATCCCGCCGATGGTAACGATGCCGGTAAAAAAGGCAAGGATAATTGCTGTCCAAATGAAGGGCACGCCAAAGGTGGAATGCAGCACATCGGCCATGGAGTTTGCCTGCACCATATTGCCGATGCCGAGGGCGGCCAGGGCGCCAAAAATACTGAAAATTACCGCCAGCCAGGGCATTTTCAGGCCGTTTTTAATATAATACATGGGGCCGCCGGCCACCACGCCGCCCTTAAATTCACGGTAATGGACGCCCAGGGTAACCTCTGCATAGTTGGTGACCATGCCCAAGAAGCCGCAGACCCACATCCAGAAGATGGCCCCCGGGCCGCCGATGGCGATGGCCGTGCCCACCCCGGCGATATTGCCTACACCTACGGTAGAGGCAATAGCTGTGGTCAGGGCCTTGAAAGGAGAAATATCCCCTTTGTCCTTTTCATCCACATAGCGGATTTTGTGCCAGATCTCCCGGCAAGCCCTGCCAAACTGGGTAAACTGCAGGAAACGCAAACGCAGCGTAAAATAAAGCCCCACGCCAACGATGAGGATCAGCATCGGCGGTCCCCAAACAATACCGTTTAACCAGTCATTAAAAGCCAGCAACGCCGCACCCATAAAAAAATAAATCCCTCCTTTTGAAAATCGCTTCCCTAATATTTTTCAAGGGATGTTTCAAGAATCCTTTTTTTATTAATAATATTTCAAAAAAATAAATATTTATGCCGGAAGCCGCCTTAACGGCAGTCGGTAAAAATGCGGGAGATTTGTGGCAGGATAATGGGAAAAAATAAAGAAGTTATACGTCTATGGGATAATTTGACGTTTAATTTTTAGCGGGGAGGCGGAGTTATGGAGGAAACGCGCAGGCCCCCGGCTGTATCCACCACGGGCCTGTCCAAACATTTTAAGCATCATCCGGCCCTTACCAACCTGAATTTAACGGTCCCGCAGGGCATTATTTTCGCTTTGCTTGGTCCCAACGGCTCGGGGAAAACCACCTTTCTCAAGCTGCTGCTGGGCCAGCTTAGACCCAGCGCCGGGCGAGGCACCTGTTTGGGGTTGGATATTGTTACACAAAGTCATCTCATAAGGCAGCGGACCACTTACCTGGGGGAAGAGCTCAAGCTTTACAGTTATATGAAAGTGGCAGATTTCATCTCTTTTTGTCAGGGGCTTTATCCGCGCTGGAATACTGAACTGGTAGAGCATTACCGCCGGGAGTTTGGTCTTCCTTTAAAAAGACGTATCCATGCCCTCTCCTTCGGCATGAAAACGCAGCTTGCGCTCCTTGTCTCCCTGGCGCCTGAACCAGACCTGTTATTGCTGGACGAACCCCTGGCCGGCCTTGACCCGCTCTTCAGGCAGCGTTTTTTTAATACGGTCCTGGCGGAAACCATAGCCAGGGGCAAAACAGTAATTATCGCTTCGCACCAGCTGAATGAAGTAGAGCGTATCGCCGACCGGGCGGCCTTCCTCTACCAAGGGCGGCTGCTGCATGAAGCTTCCCTGGCAGAGCTCAAAGCCGCCAACCGCAGCATCCGGGTCGTTTTCCTGGAAGAGCCGCCTCCTTCTTTCTGGCAGACGGAAGGGCTTAACAGCGTGGAACAGCGCAATCATACTTATCTTCTGCATGTAAATGCCAATTTTGAACTGATTTACCGGAAATGCCAGGAGATCCCTCATTCCCGGCTGGAAACCCTGGACAACAGTCTGGAGGAGATTTTTTTATTGCTGCTGCAGAAGCAGGAAAGGCAGGAATCCCAAAGTGGCTAAGCAACAGATTAACCCCTTTCTCTTAAAAAAGGAAATGCAGGAGAACTGGAGCAAGTACCTGCTGTGCAGTCTCATGTTGGGGTTAACAGCAGGATGGGGCGCAAGTTTCTACGGTATGGACGGGGGGCGCTACTGGCTTACAGACATTTTGCCTTTTTTGGGCGCAGCAGCGGCCATCATCCTGGGTATGGGCTCCTTCTCCCTGGAACGGGCGCGGGGAACCCTCCTTTTCCTCCTGAATACTCCTCTGACCAGGGAGACAATTTACCGCACTAAAATATGGTGCGGGATCCTGCTGCTGACCGGGTCGCTGCTAGTGGCTTGGGCCAGCTTTTTTCTGGCAGCCCGCCTCTTCGGCCATCTCTCCTTCTCCGGAGCTTTTGCCGCCGCTTTTTTCCTTACCTTTTTGGGCCTGGTTTTTTGCCTGCAGCTGAGTATCTTTTTCTCTGTGCTCAGCGCAGACCCGGTCAAGGCCAGTATTGCCTCCGCTTTTTGTCTTTTTATCCTGTACAGTGCTGCTCTTTTGGAAAAGACGCGCTTTATTTCACCCTTTTACTATATGCGCGGCGGGACATTAATAGAAGGAGGGCCTTTCCCCTGGCCGGATCTCGCCGTCCTGCTGGCGGCAAACTTCGCCCTTTACCACCTAGGCCGGCACATCTGGCTGCGGCTGGAGGAATAGGACAGGCCAAAGCAAAAGAACAAGGCCAAAAAAAAAAGAGAACGAGAGTAAGATGGGGGGGCAAGGAGCTACTTGAGGGCTATGGCCGGAAGGTAGAAGGTAACCCCTTCCCGGCCCTGCAGCAGCTCGCTGCCGGTAAAGCCGTAAGCAGGCAGGCGGGCCGTTTTCACACCCTCGCCGTCTTCCAGCAGAAAGTCATGGTAGGTAAACTTAACCTCACGGAAGGAAAAACGCAGTTGCTGGCCCTCCACGGAGCCCTGCAAACGTTGCAGCTGCTTTAAAGCGTCGGCCGGCGCCAGGAGGGCGTAGTACCCTGCCGGGGCCACAGCGCCGCTCTCCTGATAATAATAAGCGATTACGCCTTTACTCTCATGGACATGGAGAATCACCGCCGGAGAGAGATGATATACAATCTCTGCATAGAGGCCCTGTGTTGTTTCCTTGACGCTGACGCTGACCTTTTCCCCTGTTTTCAGCCGGAAACCCTCCAGGGCAAGGAGCCGCTCCGCCCATTCCGGCGTGCCAAAAAGATCCACCTCCGGCGTCGCAGCAGGGGCGATCTTATTGGGTTCCCAGCTTACATTAACCTTTTCCACAGGGTACAGCGCTTCAGCCAGGGGGCCGTAATGGAGGACGGGATTGCCGGTAAGGGCAAAGGTGCGGAGCTGTCTTAACAGCTCAAATTCGGGCTCAGCCGGCAACACAGGCGGAGCCGCAGGCTCGTTTGCCGGTACAGCCGGCCTCTCCGCCGGCGGTGCAGGGTTGGTGCCGGGGCCGGAAGAAGACCCCGCAGCAGGGGGAGGAGCCGGCGCCTGGCTGCCCTGCTCCTGTTTTACCGCTGAAGATTCAGGTTTCTCTGTTGTTTCGTTCTGTTGGGGCAGAGACGGTGAAAGTTCTGCTCCAGGGCTGGGCAAAGCGGCAGCTCCCGGAGAAAGCATGGAGGTTTCCCGCTGCTCCTGCCGTCTTTCCATGTTCAGGGCAAGGGGCTCCTGCGGCCGGGGTGCCGGATGGTTAAAAATGCTCAAAGCAAGGAAAAAGAGCAGCAACCCTGCCGTCACAAGGCCAAAGGAACGGCTGCTCCACCGGGGCACCCTGTGTACAGCCAGTTTCTGCAAGCCGGAAAGCAGTCCCCACCGGCGCTGCGTTTTCCTTTGCGGCGCTATCTTTTCTGCGGCCTCCGCCAGCAGCTTATCCTTCAGCTCCTGGCGGAAAGACAGAGAAAAAGAGGGCTCCGGCAGCCGCTCAAACAGCGCGGCCGTTTCTTTTAAGTCCAGCTCCTCCGCAGGGGAGCCGCACATTTCTTCCAGGGTTTCTTCCCACCGGTCCCTCATTACTTCTTCTCTCCTTCTCTTTCCAGTTCCAGCCTGCGCCGCAGGCTTTTTAAGCCGCGAAACAGCAGGGCTTTCACCGCTCCTTCGTTTTTGTCCAGAATCTGGGCTATCTCCTTTAAACGTAAACCTTCGCGAAAACGGAGCAACAGGGCATCCTGCTGGTCCGGGCTCAACGTGCTTATAGCCGCCATTAGCTCTTCCTGCGTGCAGTTCTTTATGGCCACGGCCTCCGGGTCTTCCTGCTCCGGGGCTACCAGCTCGTTGACCATGGCATCATCGAGTAAAACCGGCTCCTGTTTGCGGTAGCTATCCACAAGCTGGTTGCGGGCTATGGTGTACAACCAGCAACCAAAGGACCGCTCCTGCCATTTAAATTTATCCAGGTTGGCCAGGGCTTTGTAAAATGTTTCCGCTACCAGGTCCTCTGCTAGTTGCGTATTCTGCACGCGATAAAAAATATAGCTGTATATCTTGGGAAAGTAATGGTCATACAAGGGGGCAAAGGAGACAGGGTCCCGCTGTGCCCTGACCACTATTTCCCACTCTTTATCTTTCAGCATTAACGCCGGCCCTCTCCTTTTCCCGGCCACAGGCGGCAGGCAACATCCTTAAAAGATCCAGTTTCCGGTTACTCCAGGGTTAATAATTCTGCACCGGCAGCTGTTTCTCCTGCCATGGGACAAGGATCCAGGTTTTCCCTCCACTGGCTGGTTGAGGACAGGAACCTTACGCTTTTCCCAGGACCGGCGTCCGGGGACGGCCTTAACCTTCGTCCGCCGTTCTCACCGCTCCTTATTTACTATAACGGCAAAAAAAGCAAAAAGTTACTCTCCGGGAATCAATTTAAAGGCAGATTGCACCGCCGGGGAAACAGCTTTCCACGAGCAGGGCCAGCATGCCGTAGATCCCCGCATCGTTGCCCAGTTCCGCCAAACGGATCTCCAGGCCCTCGGCAATGGGAGGGGAGACAGCGGCAGCAAAGCTCCTGCGTATTGCCGCTAAAAACTGGTCTCCCTGGGCCGCCATGCCGCCGCCTAGAAGAATAATGCCGGGATTAAGGATATTGGCGGCAACGGCCAGGGCCCGTCCCAGGTAAAAGGAGGCCGTGTCAATGATCTGCCGGGCCGGGCCGTCGCCCAGGCTGGCGGCGGCAAAAACGTCCTCCGCGCGCAAAGCTGCCGCCTCGTCTTTTAGCTGCCGCAGGAGGGTGGGCGTGCCGGCAGCGTACAGCTCGCGCCCCTTTAAAGCAATGGCGGTACCGGAAGCCAGGGCTTCCAGGCAGCCGTGGCGCCCGCAACGGCACAGGGGACCGCCGGAGAGCATGGGGATATGGCCTATTTCCCCGGCAAAGCCCCTGCTGCCGCCAAACAATTTACCGTTTAGGACAAGGCCGCCTCCAATCCCCGTCCCCAGGGTAAGGAGCAGCAGGTTCTCCTGCCCGCGGCCGGCACCATAACAGTACTCACCGTAAGCGGCGGCGCTGGCATCGTTTTCTACGGCCACAGGCAGCTTAAGAGACTCTTCCAGCTTAGCTTTTAAAGGGAGTCCGTCCCACCCCGGCAGGTTGGGGGAACAAACCATTATATCCTTCTCTTTGTTGTAGAAACCGGCAACACAGACGCCGACCCCGGCGACCTCAGACCACGGACAGCGGGCTTCCTCCAGCAGGGCGGCCAGGGCCTCCTTAAGTGTTAGGAGTACAGCCGCCGCGCCCCTTCCTGCCTGCGTAGGCAGAGTGCGAGCGGCCGTGATCCGCCCCCCCGCTTCTGCTAGCGCTGCGCGTATCTTCGTCCCCCCTAGGTCCACGACAATAAGGTAAGACAAAGGGTCCACCCCCTCCAGAAACGGGCAGCTTAACTTCAGCTTTGCCCGGTTCAGGCTTTCGTCGTTAAATTTTCGGTCCTCTCTTTGTTCCTGTGATATTTTTCGCTCAGGGCGCGCAGCTCCCGAGCCACAGCGGGGGTAAGCTCTCCGCCCTTTAAACGCCAGCCCCAGTTGCCTTCCACCATGCCGGGGGTATTCATACGCGCGCTGCTGTCCAGGGAAAGGACGTCCTGCAAAGGAAGGATTACCAGGGCGGCATCACTGGCCATGGCGGCATCGATAAAATAGCGGCAGATCTTTTCCTTCTCCGCCTCCGCCGGCTCCCCTTCCTGCTTCTCTTCCCGCTGTGCGGCCTCCTCAGCGGGTGGGATCTCCCTGCCCCCGGCCAGGTACCAGCCTAGCAGAGTATTATTATCGTGGGTCCCGGTGTACAGGACTGTCTCCCGCTCAAACAGGGGCAGCTCCAATACGGCATCGAGGCGCGGTTCCAGCATAAACTGCATGACCTGCATCCCCGGGATACCCAGGCGCAGCTTCAGCGCCTGCACCTCCGGCGTGACCAGGCCGAGATCCTCGGCAATAAGGGGCAGCTCCCCCAGCTCTTCGCGCAGGCTCTTGAAAAATTTTTCCCCCGGCCCTTTTACCCATCTTCCCTTTTCCGCCGTCTTCTCGCCGGCGGGGATCTCCCAGTAGCGCTCAAGGCCCAGGAAATGATCGATACGGACAAAATCCACCAGCTCCAGCAGCACCTGCAGGCGCTCCTTCCACCAGCGAAAGCCCTCTTCTTCCATTTTGTCCCAACGATAGTGGGGGTTGCCCCAGAGCTGCCCCGTTTCGCTGAAGTAGTCAGGGGGCACGCCGGCCATGAAGAGGGGGTCTCCCTCCTCGTTAAGGGCAAAGAGGTGGGGCCTGCTCCATACGTCGCTGCTGTCATGGGCTACAAAAAGGGGCAGGTCGCCGATGATCCTGACCCCTTGTTTATGGGCGTAGTCTTTCAGTTCCAGCCACTGGCGGAAAAAGAGGTACTGGAGAAATTTCTGATAAGCGATCTCCGCGGCCAGCAACGCCCTGAAGCGCTCCAGGGCTTCCGCCTGGCGGAAAGCCGCCTCTCGTTCCCAGCGGTTCCAGGGCCTGCCTCCAAAATGTTTTTTTAAGGCCATAAACAGGGCAAAATCATCCAGCCACCGGGCATGGGCCGCGCAAAAAGCAAGGTAAGCCGCGTCATCGCCACCGTTGAAGCGGGAAAAGGCGCGGCGCAGCAGCTTTTCCTTTCCTTCCTGGACCGCGGCAAAATCTACAAAGCCCTCGGAGTGGCGCGGCACGTCCTTTAGCTCCTCCTGGTGCAGCAGACCCTCCTCCATCAGCCTGCGCAGGTCAATAAGCAGAGGATTGCCGGCAAAGGCGGAAAAACACTGATAGGGGGAGTTGCCATAAGCCGGCGGGTTTAAGGGCAGTATTTGCCAGTAAGACTGCCTGCTCTCCTTCAGAAAGTCAATAAAGGCATAGGCCTCCGCCCCCAGATCGCCGATTCCTCCCGGAGAAGGCAAAGAAGTGGGGTGAAGCAAAATGCCGCTCTCCCGCCTAGCCAGCCGGTTTGCTCCCCAGCGGTCACGGAGCAGGAGGCGCCCCTCCAAGGGCCCCAGGGTAAGCCTGAGCCGGCCATCTTCAAGGGCGAGCTCGCGGTAATGATCCAGGGGATCGACGAGGACTCCCCCGCACCAGGGGCTCAGGTCCAGGTCAAAGGCGGCCTCTCTCTCCGGCTCCCGGTTGAGCAGGACAATGGCCATATTGTCCATTTTTTCCTGACCGAAAACATCCACGCCGCCTTTAATCTCCCGCACATACGCATAGGCCCCGCCGGCGGCGTAAACGTTTTTCCAGGAACCGCTGCGCAGGACGTCATAATGATTGCGCAGGGCGATCATCGTTTGAAAATATCTCCGGACCTCCTCGTTTTCCAGGCCCCAGGGGTAGGAGCTTCTATTCTCCGGGTCTTCGCCCCCCTCCATGACCCCTGTCTCGTCGCCATAATAAATACAGGGAACCCCGGGGAAAGTCATCTGCCATAAAACAAAAAGCTTAAGGCGGGCCAGCTTGAGAGCTTCCTCCTTTTCCTGCGGGAGGTCGGCGGGAAGGCCGGCCCTAAGCTCCGTCAAAAGGCGGGCACAGTCATGGCTGCCGGTCATATTCACGGCGCTGTAAAAATGCTGCAGCGGGTAATTTTCGTACAAATTCATAATTTCCTGCTGCACTTTTTCCGCCTCGGCACGGCCAAGGATAAAGTCCAGCATCAAGCGGCGCAGGGGATAGTTGGTGACGCTGTCAAGCTCCAGGCCCAAAAGGTAATCCCTTCTCTCTCCATAGCTGATCTTGTTGGAGGCATCTTCCCATACTTCCCCCAGGAGCACGGCTCCGGGATCCAGCTCCTTCAGCGTCCGGCGCAATTCCTGCAGGAAGGGGCCCGGAAGCTCATCGGCAACATCCAGGCGCCAGCCTTTAATCCCCATGCGGTGCCAGTGACGCAGCACGCTGTTCTCGCCGGAGATGATAAATTTACGGTAAGAGGGTTCCATCTCGTTTACATTGGGAAGGGTATCAATGCCCCACCAGCATTCGTAATCGTCGGGGTGCCGGCGAAAGCGGTACCAGGCATAATAGGGCGATGCCGTGGACTGCCAGGCGCCCAAGGTGTTATAATTCCCTTCTTTATTGAAATATATACTGTCACTGCCCGTATGGCTGAAGACGCCGTCCAGGATTATGCTTATGCCCATCCTGGCCGCTTCCGCGCATAACTCTTTAAAGCAGTCGTTGTCGCCGAACATGGGGTCGATAGTATGATAATCGGCTGTGTCGTACTTGTGGTTGCTGGGAGAAGCAAAAATGGGGTTGAGATAAAGGGCCCGTACACCTAGGTGTTTTAAGTAGGGGAGCTTGTCCCTGACCCCGGCAAGGTTGCCTCCGAAAAAGTCCCAGCGTGCCACCCTGTTTGTGCCCGGTTCGCGGATATAATAGGGGGTGTTATCCCAGCGCCCGTGCAGCATGCTGTTATGCCTGGGGTTAAGGACCCTGCCGTCGGGGTTGCCGTTATAGAAGCGGTCTACAAAAATCTGGTAAAGGACGCCGTCCCTGAACCAGGGGGGGGCGGCTTCGGCCCCCGGCTGATAGACAGTGAGCTGGTAAGAGGGGGGCTCCGTCTCCCGGAGCAGGCCCAGCCCGCCGCCCGCATCGCTGCGGCCGTAATAATACTCTCCCCTCTGTGTCTGAAGGATAAAATAATACCAGAGCAGGCCAGGCTGCTGCGGGGTGGTAAAAACAACCCTGTAAGCCCCCTCCTTACCTGCCCGGTGCATCTCCATGATCTCTTCCTTTTCTTCCTTTTCTTTCCAGAGGCGCAAAAAAACCTGCCGCACCCCGGCAGCAGTCCCGGCTTTCAGGGCCAGGGTCACGGCGGTACCGCAGGGAACAGCCCCAAAGGGCCGACGGCAGAAAGGATCATGGGAATTGTGCAGGATACCGAGCTCCGTCATTAGGACACCACACTGCCTGGGACTTTGTTTAGTTTAAAGTACAGTTTAAAGCGCTGTTTAAATACAAGGCTAAGATTAAAGCAATCATCCGGCCACTTCCCGGTATAAAGTCAGCGGGGGGAAGGGGTGTTCGCGCAGGACTACGGGGTTGGTTTTCCAGATCTCCCGGGCATACTCGGAGATGGTGCGGTCGCTGGAAAATTTGCCGGAGTGGGCGATATTGACAATACACATCTTTAACCAGCTGTCACGGTTACGGTAGGCCTGCTCGATCTCCTCCTGCGTCCCCACATAAGAAGGGAAATCCTTGAGCACAAAAAATTCATCATTATGATAAAGGAGTGACTTGTAGATGGTATTGAATTCCTGGGTCCCGCCGGGGAGAAACCCGTCGATCATCTGCCCCAGGACCCTTTTAATCCTGGGTTCGCTGTTATATTGCTCCAGGGCATTGTAGCCCCCGTAGCTGTAATACCCCAGCACTTCGCTGGGCGTCAGGCCAAAGATAAACATATTATCCCTGCCCACTTCCTCCAGGATCTCAATATTGGCGCCATCCAGGGTCCCGATGGTCACAGCCCCGTTCATCATAAACTTCATATTTCCCGTACCCGAGGCCTCTTTGCTCGCCGTGGATATCTGCTCGCTCACATCAGCGGCGGGGATGATCTTCTCCGCCAGGGAGACACGGTAATTCTCCAGGAAAGCCACCTTGATCCTGTCCTTAACCAGGGGGTCGGCATTAATGCGGGCAGCCACGGTGGAGATCAGCTTAATCGTCCGTTTGGCCAGGTGGTACCCGGGCGCCGCTTTGCCGCTCAGGATAAAGGTGCGGGGGTAAATATCCAGGTCGGGGTTGTCACGGAGACGGTTATAGAGGTCCATAATATGCAGGACGTTGAGGATCTGGCGCTTATAAGCGTGGATACGCTTGACCTGAACCTGGAAAATGGACGACACGTCCACCTCAAGCTGACAGCTTTCCCGGATGAGCCGGGCCAGTTTTTGTTTATTCTCCAGCTTTATGCGGCCGATCTCTTCCCGGAAAGCGGCATCGTCAGCATACTTTTCCAGGTTGACCAGCTGCCAGGGTTCACGGATCCAGTCCGGGCCGATGGTTTCGCTGATCAGCTCTGCTAGGGCGGGATTGGCGCGCAAAAGCCAGCGCCGGTGCGTTATACCGTTGGTCTTGTTGTTGAACTTATGGGGAAAGGCCTCGTAAAAATTCTTCATTTCCCGCTGCTTGAGGATCTCTGTATGCACCTTTGCCACGCCGTTGACGCTGTAGCTCCCCGCGATGGCCAGGTGGGACATCTTGACGCGGCCGTGGGCGATAATGGCCATACTGGCAATGCGGTCCCACTGTCCCGGGTACTTTTGCCACAGCTCCTGGCAGAAACGCTCGTTCAACTCCTCGATAATCATATAGATCCGCGGCAGCAGTTCGCGCATCATCTCCACAGGCCAGGTTTCCAGCGCTTCCACCATGGTGGTATGGTTGGTATAGGAGATGGTCTGGCTGGTAAGCTCAAAGGCCTCGTCCCAGCCCAGCCCCTCCTCGTCCATGAGCAGACGCATCAGTTCGGCCACGGCCAGCGCCGGATGGGTATCGTTGATATGCACAGCCACCCTGCGGGAAAGCTCGCTGATGGGCCGCCCCTTTTTCTTCAGGCGGCGGATAATGCTCTGCAACCCGGCGGAGACAAAGAAATACTCCTGCTTGAGGCGCAAGAGCCGTCCCTCTTGGTGCGTATCGTCGGGATAGAGGAACTGGGAGATAGACTCGATGGCGTATTTGTATTCCAACACGCTCTGCTGGTTAGTATAGCCCAGATTTAAGGGGTTAAAGCAATCGGGGGTCTGCTCCGCACTCCAGAGGCGCAGGGTGTTAATCGTATTATTGCGGTAGCCGGTGATGGGAATATCGTAGGGGACTGCTAGCACAGCCTCGTAGTCTTCATGGTGAAAGAGCAGCCTTGTCCCCGCGTCCTCTACCCTCACCCGGCCGCCAAAACGCACCTCCACAGCCTTTTCAGACTTGCGGATTTCCCAGACATTCCCCTCTTTAAGCCAGTACTCGGGGAGCTCCACCTGGTAACCGTCCACCACTTTCTGTTCAAAAAGGCCGTATTTGTAACGGATGCCGCAGCCATGGCCGGGCAGAGAAAGGGAGGCCATGGAATCTAGAAAACAAGCGGCCAGGCGGCCCAGGCCCCCGTTGCCCAGCCCCGCATCCGGTTCCTGGGCCTCCAGGTCCGCCAGGTCAATGCCCAGCTCTTTTAACCCTGCTGCGCAGACTTCCTGCAGCCCCAGGTTCAAAAGGTTGTTCCCCAGCAGGCGTCCCAGCAAAAATTCCATGGAAAAATAGTAAACTTCCCGCTCCTCCATCTCTCTGTAGTGCCTGTTTGTCTCGATCCAGTTTTTGGTGAGATGTTCCCGGACCATCGTCCCCAAGGTCAGATACTTCTCCATATCCGTTGCTTCTTCCAGGCTAACGCCGTGCATAATTTGAATTTTTTCCACAAAGGCCTCTTTAAAGCTCTCTTTACTCCTAAACAATTACCCCTCCACCCCCTGTTATCCTACCAGTTGCCGGTAAAGATCCAGATATTGCTGTGCCGAAGCCTCCCAGCCGTGGTCCTCCTGCATGGCACCACAAACCAGCGTTTTCCAGGCATCATGGTTCCGGTAGACAGCCAGGGCCCTTTTTACCGTATTTATCATATCATAAGTAGCATAATGCTTAAAGGTGAATCCATTTCCCGTCCCCGCCGCCTCGTCGTAGTTACGGATCGTATCCTTAAGCCCGCCCGTCTCCCGCACCACCGGTATAGCGCCATAGCGCAGGGCAATAAGCTGGCCGGTGCCGCAGGGTTCAAAGAGGGAAGGCATCAGGAAGAAATCGGCTCCGGCATAAATCTTGCGCGCCAGGGACTCGTCAAAAAAGATATTGACAGAAAGCTGTCCGGGGAAGCGCCCGGCCTGCTCTGCAAGAAAGCGGGTATATCTCTCTTCCCCTGTTCCCAGGAAAACCAGCTGTATGCCTGTGCCCAGGAGCTCAGCCAGCCCTTCCACAATTAAATCCACCCCCTTTTGCTCTACCATGCGGTTGATAAAGGCGCACAAGGGGACCTCCCCGTCCTTTTTCAGGCCCAGCTGTTCTTGCAGCAACAGCTTGTTCTGCTGCTTTTTGGAGAGGGAGCTACGGTAATTGACAAAAATATCCGGGTCCGTGGCCGGATTGTAGGCAGTACGGTCAATGCCGTTGACAATACCGCGCAGTTGCGCGCTGCGCTGCTGCAATATCCCCTCCATGCCGTACCCGTAGCCGGGCTGCTGAATCTCCTGCGCATAGCTGGGAGAAACGGTCGTAAGGTAATCGGAAAAAACCAGTCCCCCTTTGAGGAAGCTAACCTGGCCGTAAAACTCCAGGGCCGACACGGTAAAGTAGCTTTCGTCCAGCTCCAGCAGGTCTTCAAGGATTTCCCGGGGGAAATTCCCCTGGTAGAGGATATTGTGGATGGAGAAAACGGTCTTAATCTTCCGGCACAGAGGGTCAGCGGCGTAGTGTGAACGGAGAAAAACGCTGACAGGGCCGGTATGCCAGTCATGGCAATGCAGAATATCGGGTATAAAGTCCAGGCTGGAAAGGGACTGAAGCACGGCCCGGCAGAAAAAGGCAAAGCGCTCCGCATCGTCATAAAAACCATAAAGGCCGCTGCGGTGAAAATAATAGGGGTTCTCGATAAAATAAAAGGGCACCGCCCGGTAATCCAGGCGCTTCAGTTCACAGTACTGGTAACGCCAGCTCAGCGTAACCATTACTTTTTGCAGGCGGGACATATTGGCATAAGCATGGGGATCCTGCCCGTAACAGGGCATAATTACCCGGGCGTCCACGCCCAGCCGGCGCAACGCAGCCGGCAGGGAACCCACTACATCGGCAAGTCCTCCCGTCTTGGCAAAGGGAAAAGCCTCCGCGGCCACAAACAACACTTTCATTGTTGATCAGCCTCCCCCATTTTAAAAGCACGCTTAGCGCATACCGGCGCGCCTTCCAATTAAGATCCGGGATCAACCAGGGCCTAAATAATTTTCCTCTTCTCTGCCACCAGGGGCAGCTCCGCCGTCCCGCTGACCGTTTGGCCCGGCGACACGCACACGTCTTTGTCCAGAATTACCCGGTTAAGCACGGCGCCGGTGCCAATTTCACATTTTTGCATGACAATACTGTCCTTGATATACGCTCCGGGCTGGACTTTAACTCCCCGGAATAAAATGCTATTTTCCACAGTGCCGCCAACTATGCAGCCGTTGGCCAAAAGAGAGTTTGTAACGGAGGAGCCTTTCAGGTAACGGGTGGGCGGTTCGTCTTTGATTTTCGTATGGATAAGCCCGGGGAAAAAAAATAGCTCCTCCCAAATTTCCCGCTGCAGCAGCTCCATACTGTGGCGGTAATAAAGTTCTATGGTATCGATCACGGCAGTGTACCTTTCCAGCAAATAGGCGTAAACTTTAAATCTCCGCAGGTTCGGCATAATAACTCCTGTGAGCAGGTCTGTGCCTCCATTATGTAAGTTCTTTTCCGCCAGTTCCAGGAGCAGGTTTTTGGAAAGGATATAGATCTCCAAGAGTATGCTGCTATTCTCCGGCTGTTTTTCTTTCTCCGTAATGGCCAGGACCCTACCCCTTTCGTCCAACTCCAGGCAAAGCCGCGGCATCCCCCCGGCGGCGGCAACCCTTTCGCTGTAAAAAACCGTTATCTCCGCTCCCTTTTCCTGATGATAACGTACCGCCTCTTTAAAAGCGATATTACAGACGATATTGGCAGCGGCCACCACAACGGTTTTCTGGCTGCTCCGGTCAAAGTAGTCCCTGTGGGCAAAAAAACTGTTCAGGTCAAAATCAGGCAGGGAAGGGGCGTCCAGGGTATGGGGCGGCAGGATAATCAGGCCGTCCTGTTTGCGGCTCAGATCCCAGCTCCGGCCCGAGCCCAGGTGATCCATAAGGGAACGATATTTCTCCCGGGTAAAGACAGCCACATTTTGCATCCCTGAGTTGGCCATACTGGAAAGGACAAAATCCACGAGCCGGTACTTACTGCCAAAAGGGACGGAAGCAATACAGCGGGGGCCGGTAAGCGCCCCCAGGAGGTCGCCGCTTTTACTGCTGACATTGATTACGCCCATAACATCTTTCATTACTCTTCCCCTTTCCCGGCAGGAATATGGCAGAGACAGCTTCCTAAATAGCGCTGCTGTCAGATCTTCAACTGTTGATAAAGGTGTTCTCCTGAATAATCATGTTTTCTTCTACCAGGATAATTTGTGGCGCAGCCCCAGTCCTGTCGTCGTAGATGCGGCAGCCGTCTTTAATCACCGTGTTCTCATCGATAATCGCCCTTTTAACCTGCACATTACGGCCAATGCGCACGTACGGCATGATTACCGCGTCCTCAATCAACGATCCTTCCCCCACGCGCACGCCGGTAAAGAGGACGGAATGGCGCACCGTCCCTGCGACGGTGCAGCCCTCGCTAACCAGCGATTGTTCCACACTGGCCGTAGCGGTAAGGAGCTGGGGCGGCTGACTGGGGTTAACGGTATAAATACGCCAGCTATGGTCGTCCAGCTTGAGGGCAGGTTCTGGCTCCAGCAGGTCCATATTGGCCTCCCAGAGAGACTCTACCGTTCCCACGTCTTTCCAGTAACCATAAAAGCGGTAGGCATACATCCGACAGCCTTCATGCAGCATTAAAGGGATCACATCGCCGCCAAAATCGTTCCGGGAAAGGGGGTTTTTATCGTCTTTTTTAAGATATTTTCCCAGGATCCTGCGGTTGAAGAGGTAGACCCCCATGGAAGCCAAGTTGCTGAGGGGCTGCTTCGGCTTTTCGGCAAACTGGATGATCCGGCCGTCTCCATCCGTGTTCAAGACGCCAAAACGGCTTGCTTCCTTCCAGGGGACCTCGATTACGGCGATGGTCACATCGGCTTCTTTTTCTTTGTGGTATTTAAGCATCAGGGAATAATCCATTTTATAAATATGGTCCCCGGAGAGGATGAGGACATAACGGGGCCTGTGCTGTTCAATAAAATAAAGGTTTTGAAAAACGGCGTTGGCCGTACCGCGGTACCATTTTCCTCCTTTCTCCTGGACAAAAGGCGGCAAGATGGTTAGACCCCCTTCCTTGCGGTCAAGGTCCCAAGGGATGCCTATGCCCAGGTGCGAATTGAGAATCAGGGGCTTATACTGGGTCAGTACGCCTACGGTATAGATCCCCGAGTTGGTGCAGTTGCTCAGCGTAAAATCAATAATGCGGTACTTGCCGCCAAAAGGCACCGCCGGCTTCGCCAGCTCCTTGGTCAGAAAGCCCAGCCTGCGCCCTTCCCCGCCGGCCAGCAGCATGGCCACACATTCCTTTTCTTTAACCACCCTGGCAGCCCCCCTTGTATATATACTCTAAATTAATATCCGGCAATCTTTTCCGCATAAGCGCTGCGCAGTTTTTCCATAAAAGCTGTGTCCATCGGACCCTGGAGTGTCTTCACCTCCTGAAAACGCAAAGGGATAGAGATGCGAGAGGGGTCATAGCCGCTTTCTTTTTTGATCTGCCAGCGTTCCCGCTGTAAAAGAGAGAAGCGCCCTTCCAGATCTTGGGCCAACCCGGCAAAACCGGCGGCGCTGAGGGCTGTGGCCACCGTCTCCTCATCATAGATGTTGCGGGCAAAAAGGCAGGCAACCAGGCAGGTAAGCATAAGCCTCTGCCTCTCTTCCTTTTCCAGATAGACCAGGGCCTGGGCCAGCTCCGGCTTTTTTTGCTGATCCAGCTGGTAGCCGGCACTGTCGAGGTGGGAATAACGAAAGCCCAGGGCCTGGGAAACAAAAAATACGGGGCCGGTGGCATAGCCGGCCATCTCCTGGCCCAGCACACAGGCAAATTCAGCGCCGCCGTAGCGGGCTGCGGCTGCTGCCGTCCCTTCACCCAGCAGGCGGTAAAATTCATTGGGCCGGGTGGCAATGGCAGCGATGGCCCGGCGGTAGAGCTCCACCTCCCCGAAAGCCAGGGGCACAAGGGTTTCGGCCTCCCCCACAAGGCCGGCGGCACGGGCTTCTGTGGCCCAGGCCAGGGCCACGCCGCAGCTGATCACGTCCAAGCCCCATTTTTCCGCTTCGTCCAAAAGCAACATCACCGCTTCTCCCGGCGCCAGGCCCAGCATGCTGCCCATGGCAAAAATCGGTTCGTGGTCATAGGAGACCTGCTTGTAGTAATATTCATGCTCGGGGCCAAATTTCTCCCGCAGCAGGCCGATATGGATGCAGCCTACGGGGCAGCCGCTGCAGGCGATCTGACGCAGCAGCAGCTTCTCGGCAAAGTATTCCCCGCTAATCTGCTCGGCCCCCTCAAAGGTCGTAGCGCTGAGGTTGCGGGTGGGCAGGGAATGCAGGCCGTTTAGGACCAGGACATTTACAGGCGTCCCCAGGTCATGGTACTTGGCCATGGCGCCGGAGCCAGTAATCCGCTGGTAGATCTGGCGGTAAACCTGTCGGTATTCCTTTCCGTCCCCGGGCAGAGGAAAAGAGCGGCTGCCGCTTACCATCACCGCCTTCAGTTTTTTACTGCCCATGACCGCCCCGGCGCCCAGGCGCCCGAAATGGCGGAAAGTATCTACATTAATACAGGCGTATTTTACCAGGTTTTCCCCGGCGGGGCCGATGCGCAGGATACTGCGTTGCCCGCGGCCCTGCGGTTCGCTTGTGCGGATCGTGCGGGCCGTTATGCCTGCGTCCATGCCCCACAGGTGGCCCGCCTCCTTGCAGGCAAAATGGTTGTCCCCCAGCACCAGGTAAACGGGCCGGGGCGACTGCCCCCGGATGATAAGGGCATCAAGGCCGGAGAAGCGCAGGGCCAGGGCCAGGCGCCCGCCGGCATGGGTCTCCACATAATCGCCGCTGTAGGGAGATTTAAAGCCCAGCACCACCTTGCTCATGAGGGGGTAGTAACCTGTAAGGGGGCCTATGGCAAAAATAAGGGGCTGCCCGGGGGCAAAGGCATCTTCGCCAGGTTGGCCATATTCACGGTAAAGGGCGGCGGCCAGGCTGCTGCCCCCCATCTTTTCCCTCAGGTCCTCCCTCTTTTGCAGGCGGCAGGCACCCCGTTCCAGATCGACGATCATAATTGTCAGAGGCGGATGATGATTATTTTCCATCGCTTTTTCTCCTGTCTCCCCTATTCAGCTTCAGTCCATCGCCACCATGGCCAGACAGGCATGGGGGCAGAAAGGCACGCAACGCCCGCAATGCAGGCAAACAACCGGCTCAAGGGTTTCCCGGTCCTGACGTATGGCCTTTACAGGGCAGGCCCCGACACAGGCGGCGCAGCGCAGGCAGAGCTCCCGCTGGTAACGCACGCCCCTACCGCCCGGCCTTTCTGTCAGTGCCCCGGTAGGGCAGACGGCCACACAGGGAGGCCGGGGGCAGGCCAGGCAGTAGCTTGCCTCAAAGCCGGCTGTCAGCCCCCCCACGGAACGCACGTATATACCGGAACGGGACCAGGAGAGGGAACCATGGACCAGGCGTGCGCAGGCCATCATACACGCATAACAACCGATACAGCGTTCCATCGCCACAGCTCTAAGCACTTTAGCCAAAAAGATCAGCTCCCAGCATCAAAGCATAAGTCAACAAAAAACGTAAAGGGAACCCCTGCCAGCAACGGCAGGCCGTCAGTCGAAGAATTCCCGTTTTAAATAAACGACGGCCAGCGGGGGCAGCGTAAGCTGCAAACTGCAGGGCTGGTTATGCCACCACAGGGAACCGGCCGGCAGGGGACCGCTGTTTACGCAGCCCGAACCCCCGTATTCCAGGCGGTCGCTGTTGAAAACCTCCCGGTACAAACCGGGAAAAGGAACCCCAATACGGTAGTCTTCCCGCACAACCGGGGTAAAATTGCAGACGGCCACGAGGAAAGCCCCATCACCGGCACGGCGCATAAAAGTAATCACGCTCTGGTTGTGGTCGTTAAGGTCAATCCATTGGAAACCCGGCGGCGCATGATCCTGCTCCCAGAGAGCTTTTTCCCGGCGGTAAAACCAGTTCAGCTCCCGTACATACCGCTGCATCTTCCCGTGCAGCTCGTAGGAGAGGAGATGCCAGTCCAGGCTCATGCTTTCGTCCCATTCCTTAAACTGGCCCCACTCACCCCCCATAAAGAGCAGCTTTTTCCCCGGGTGCGCCGCCATATAGCCGTAAAGCAGGCGCAGGTTGGCAAACTTCTGCCAGTAGTCCCCCGGCATTTTCTCCAGCAAAGACCCTTTGCTGTGCACCACCTCGTCGTGGGAAAGGGGCAGGATATAGTTTTCCGTATAGGCATACCAGAGGGAAAAAGTCAGCTGGTGGTGCCGGTACTTGCGGTAAAGGGGATCAGTCCGCATATAGGCAAGGATATCGTTCATCCAGCCCATATTCCACTTGTAGTTAAAACCCAGGCCCCCACAGTATACGGGAGCGCTTACCAGGGGCCACTGGGTAGAATCTTCGGCAATCATCAGCACCCCGGGGTAATAGTGGAAAACCTGTTTGTTGAGGCGCTGCAGAAAAGAGACGGCCTCGAGGTTTTCCTTCCCGCCGTAGCAGTTGGGCGTCCATTGTCCTTCCCGGCGCCCGTAATCCAGATAAAGGATGCTGGCCACGGCATCAACGCGCAGACCGTCGATATGATAATAATCAAACCAGAAAAGGGCGTTGGAGATAAGGAAACTTATGACTTCCGGACGCCCCAGGTCAAAATAAAGGGTGTCCCAGTCCGGGCTCTCCCGCCGCTGGGGATCACTGTATTCGTAAAGGGGCGTGCCGTCAAAATTGGCCAGGCCATAGGCATTTTTGCAGAAATGTCCCGGTACCCAATCCAGGATCACGCCAAGGCCCCTGCGGTGGCAGCAATCGACAAAGTACATAAAGTCCTGGGGTGTGCCATAGCGGCTGGTCACGGCATAATAGCCCGTAGCCTGGTAACCCCAGGAAGCATCAAGGGGATGCTCCGCCAAGGGTAAGAGCTCCAGGTGAGTATAGCCCATCTCCACGGCGTAATCAACCAGGTCTGCGGCCAGTTCACGGTAAGATAGAAAAGCGCCGTCTTCACCGCGCTTCCAGGAACCGGCATGGACTTCGTAGATGGCAAGGGGCCGCCCGTAGAGGGTATTTGCCTTACGCTGCTCCAGCCACTCCCCGTCCTGCCAGGGATAGCCCTCAAGGGAACAAAGGCGGGAAGCGTCCCCGGGGCGCCTGTCCGCTGTAAAGGCATAGGGGTCTGCTTTCAGCAAGAGCTCTCCTGCGGCGGTGAAGATCTCAAACTTGTAAAAATGCCCCTCCTCTGCGCCGGGCACAAAGGTCCACCACAGGCCTCCCTCGCTGATGCGCCGCAGGGGGTGGAGCGCGCCCTGCCAGCCGTTAAAATCGCCGCAGACCCTTACCTGCGTGGCGTGGGGTGCCCAGGTACAAAAGGACGCCCCTTTTACCCCTTCATACTCAAGGAGGTGAGCGCCCAGCATGGCGTAACTGTGATAGAGGCTGCCTTCATGAAAGAGGTATATCTGCTCCTTTGAGGGCACGCAGGGTGGCAAGGCTTGTCCTCCTTTTCCTTTTTTAGAAACTTGGCCTTCAGAAATTAGCGGTCTGGAGGCGCAATTATTATCTTCTCTAAACTATTATCCTTTTCCTGCCCCGGCTAACAAAATTGCTCAGGAGTCGATTACGGTCTGGCTGAGCCGGGTATGGGGAGGCAGGGTGAGGCGGGGCCAGATCTTGACCTCCTCCAGGAGGCAGTGTTCAGCAAGGCAGCACTCCCCTCCCAGCACCACCATCTCTCCCAGGCGGCTGTATGCCCCAATCAGGTTGTTTGCTCCAAGCAAAGCACCCTCCAGCACCGCCCCGGCACCCAGGCGATTGCCCGGGCCCAAAATACTGCGGCCTACGCTGGAGCCCCGGCTTAAGTACGAACCTGCCCCAATTACCGCCGCAGGACCGGCCACTGCCCCTTCTTCCAGGCAGGCCCCGGCCCCCAGGAAAAGGGGGGGGAGAAGCTGCACCCCCCCAGCAATATTTACGTGCTGCTCCATCCAGATGCCGGGGCTTACTTCTTCCCCGGGGACGGTAATCCCCCCTTCTCCAGCAAAAGCCAGGTTATGGGCCTGCCGGTATGCCGCAAACGTCCCCAGGTCACTCCAGAAGCCCTCGACCACATACCCGTACAGGGGCATCTTCCGTGCCAGCAGCAGAGGGAATAAATCCCTGCTAAAATCAAAAAAAGTTCCGGGGGGAACCAGCTCAAGCACTTCCGGTTCCAGGAAATAGGTGCCGGTATTAACCAGGTTGCTGAAAATTTCATGGGGAACTGCGGGCTTTTCCATATAACGAGTTATACGCCCCTCCCGGTCCAGCGCCGCAATGCCAAAGCCCCGGGGGTCATGATGCCGGAGCAAAAGCAGCGTAGCCAGGGCGCCCTTTTGCCGGTGGAATTCAAAGGCAGGGATAAGCTCAAAGCCAAAGAGCACATCACCGCTGAGAACGAGCAGCGTCTCCGAGGCACCCGGCGCGGCATGGCGAACGCTGCCAGCCGTGCCCAGCGGCTGCGGCTCTACGGCATAAGTAAGCTGCAGCCCCAGGGCAGCGCCGTCGCCGAGATACTGCTCAATGCTCTCCGGGCAGTAGTGGAGCGTCAACACCGCCCGGCTTACGCCGCTCAACTGCAGTTTTTGGAGGATATAGGAAATTAGGGGACGGTCAAAAAGGGGGAGCATGGGTTTAGGCAGCAGGCAGGTAAGGGGATGCAGGCGCGTGCCCAGCCCTCCGGCCATCACCACAGCGTTCATCTTGATCCCTCCCTTTGAGTTTATTATAATCGTTCAGCCATCTTCCGGCAATCTCCGCAAAAATTTCTTTAAAAATTTTTTTATAATTTTAAAAAATTTTTGCAATTTGCCCTTGACAAAAGTTTCGCACCATGAGATAATCATCATGCAGGTTCCGAGAGGCAGCAAAAAAACCTGCCGGCTCAACAAGAGCAGGGCCACGATCCCGAAAAAGAGCGGCAAGCGTTGGAGCGTGTCGACTCAGGGAGTGGTGTCACTATAAAGGAGAGCCGGACGTAACGGGAAAGGCAGTGCCGTAAAAGCCAAGGAGGTCCCGAGGTAATCCAGACCTCAGGGGCCGGCCAGGCGGTGCCGGACCGGGGCAGCTTCTCCCCATGAAAAAGGAGCCTTCTCCGGTGAGCGCGGGAAAGCCCGTGCAAAGAGGCCGTGTGGCCTAACGAGCCACAGGCTGGAGAAGCCCTGGGAGAAGGAAAGGGTTTTGGAGATGTCTGTTGGAGCCTGCTTGCATTGTACAAAAAAAGACGCCTCAAGCTCCCTGAGAATCATGGGCAGCACAAACTCCGGTGTCTTAAAGCAAAGCATTTTAAATTTTTAAAGCCTTTTTTAAAACTGCTCCCCCGCCTCCGGGCCCGGGGTTTTTTTTATACTAAAACCCCCCGTTATCTGACCATTTACCCCGGGCTATTTCATCAACCCGGGCAAGAAAGTAGCGATCTGGGGGAAGAGGATATTGATAAACATCGCCAGGATCAAGGCCAGCCAGTACGGGGTGACCCCTTTGAACACCGTCTCCACCCGGCGCATAGGTCTGGGCTGGGGCCGGCGCTGCAGGGGCCGGCACTTTGGGCTGGCAGCCTGCCAGGACAAAAGAACCCAATAAGATGAACACAAGCAAGCAGCTAAAAAGTTTTTTCATTTTCTTGTAGTAAGCCTCCCTTTTTATTCTGTGCGTGCTGTCAATCTGTGAAACATTTTTTTACCATGAACCCCTCTTTTAGAGAGTTCTTCCCCGGCGGCAGGCAGCACCCCCTCTAAGAAAGAGATTTTCTTTCCAGCACTATATTTGCAATTTCCGTGCCATTACCGCAATTTAATAGAGGGAGGGAATTACCTGTCCCGGGCTGTCTAAAAGAGAGACATGGCCCTTCACAGAAACGCCGTTATCAGTTAGAATAAGGAGAAAAGCCCGGGGCAAAAGACGCATTATCTCTTCACTCCGGCATGATCTTAGGAAAGAAAAGGGTTGTCTTTGCCAAATTTGTTGTGGTAAAATGACTAATTTTAAATAAAGGGGTCGGGTCTTTTGCAGCTTCAGGAGAGCAAATACTGGCAGAGCATCAGACAACACCTGGATATAATTTTGGATATGTTTAACGATCCGATTATTATCATCGACCGGGAAGGGACCATCATTTATATAAATGAAGGATATGAGCTGCAGCTGGGCGTTAAGCGGGAAAAGGTGCTGGGACGCAATGTCAAAGACAAATATCCCCGGGACAAGCTTCTGGAAACGTTGCGCACGGGTGAACTGGTAAAAAACCTGGAACACTTTAACGAAACGCTGGGCTATAATATCGTCGCCAGCTTTGTACCCATTAAAGACGAAACAGGAGATATTATTGCCGTTGCCGGCATCGGCAATATCTCTCCCGTTTATAAGCTGAATTTAAGGCTCAGCCCCATCCATTCTTTTAAGGAAACAAAGTCCACCGACAGCCTGACCAGGAAAGATATTCCTCCCAGCTTCGACAGCATTATCGGCGAAGCGCCCAAGCTGCTCAAGTGCCTGAAATTATCGGCCCAGGTGGCCAAAGCAGAAGCGACGGTCATGCTCCGGGGAGAAACGGGCGTGGGCAAAGAGCTCTTTGCCCGGGCCATCCATGATTACAGCGACCGCTGTAAAAACCCCTTTATCGCTGTAAATTGCGCAGCTATCCCCGAAAATTTAATCGAATCCGAGCTCTTCGGTTATACTGCCGGGTCTTTTACAGGCGCCCGCACTTCCGGGAAAATGGGGAAAATAGAAATGGCCCATAAAGGCACATTGTTCCTGGATGAAATAGGGGATCTTTCTCCCAGCACGCAGATAAAGCTGCTCCGTTTCACCCAGGAAAAATACGTGGAACGGATCGGCGGGGACAAACAGATACCCATCGACGTCAGGATCATCACGGCCACCAACAGGAACCTGGAGCAGATGGTGCAGCAGGGAGAATTCAGGTCCGATCTCTATTACAGGTTGAATGTCATCCCCATCCACGTCCCCCCTCTAAGGGAAAGGCCGGAAGATATAGGGATACTGGCCCATTATTTTTTAAATTATTTTGCGCGGAAATATGGTAAAAAAGTCGGCTTTTCTATGAAAGCCATGGAATGCCTGCATGATTACCACTGGCCCGGCAATATCAGGCAACTAAAAAACGTCGTGGAACATGCAGTACTCATCTGCACAGGCGACACCATCCACGAAAGCCATTTCAACCTGGAGCAGAATACAAATGTACATGAACTGCCCTTTTTGGATTTAAATCGGGCAGTGGAATACACGGAAAAAGCAACCATCGAAAAAGCCCTAGAAAAAGCCTATTATAACAAGAGCAAAGCCATTAAATACCTGGGAATCAGCCGCGGCGCTTTCTATGCCAAATTAAAAAAGTATAAGCTGACCGTCCCTTGAAGATGCCAGGAGATGCCAGGTGATCACGGCATCTCCTTCAAGGCCGCCACCACTTCCAGGTTGCGGTAACGTTCCTGGTGGTCCAGCCCGTACCCTACCACGTAGAAGTCTGGCAAGCTGAAGCCGCAGTAATCCAGAGGGATATTGACGATACGCCTGGCCGGCATGTCCAGAAAAGCGCAGACGCGCAGGCTGGCAGGGTTGCGCGTCCGCAAGTTCTGCATAAGATAGTTCAGGGTCAGGCCCGTATCCACAATATCTTCAAGGAGCAGGACATGCCTTTGCACAATACTGCTTTCTAGGTCCTTAGTAATGCGCACGATGCCCCGGGAAGAAGCAGCTCCGGCATAGCTGGAGATGCCAATAAAATCAAGGACAAAGGGTATTTCAAGACAGCGGCTCAAGTCCACGGCAAAATAAACGCTGCCGCGCAGCACCGCTACCAGGACAAGATCCCCCTTACCGCTGTAATCGGCTGAGATCTTTTCGCCCAGCTCTTTGACCCTAGCTTTAATCTGTTCCCTCGTCAATAAGATCTCCAAATGGTGGCCTGCCTCCTGTCCCATTTTTTGGCTTTATTCCCCTTTCTCTTCAATCCCGTATTTCTTGAGCAAACCCCGGAAATCCCGCCCATAGATAATCTTAACCTGCACTTCCGGGTAGATCTCCTTGAGGCGGCGTATTTTTTTATTTTTTTTCCAGACCAGTTGTTGTTTCTGGGTAGTCAGCTCCAGGTACAGATCCTGCTCGGGCAAATAAAAATCGGGGGTAAAGGCCTCCGTTACCGTCCCTTCGCTGTCCCACTCCAGGGGAAATGTTTTGGGCTCATACAGCCATTTGATGCGGTAAAAATCAAGCATACGGGCAAACTCGGCCTCGCTGGGGTGGGCAAAATCAGGAGCGGTGCCGGACTGGCGGTTCCCCTCGCCTCTAAGGTCGAGGGGAGTTTCAGCTTTTTCCTGCTCCCAAAAACGCTGCTCCAGTTCCTGCGCCGTGATTTCACCGGCCTCCTCTTTCAAACGGGCGGCGGTAACAATTAGGCCCGCTGCCTCCTCCGGGCCCGTTACGCCTGTATTGATGAGCAGATGGTAGAAGGTGGGGTCAAGCCAGTCATAGCCAAAGACCTGGCGCAGGTATGCTTCCCGGTCCCGGTCCTGTTCCAGAATCAGGCGCGCTGCGGCGGCCTCGTCAAGGTTGTAGAGCCGGCAAACCCGTTCAATTCTGCTCTGCATAGAGGCAAAGATCTTCACGTGCAGCGCAGGGGGAAAGTCATGGAAGAGGAACTGGGCACCCCGCCCCACGATTACTAGATTTTCCCTGATAGCCAGATCATAAAAATATTCATGCAGCCCTTCCAGATAACGGCGGCGCCTGCTTTCGAGCTCCCATCCCGCTGCCTGGTCCGCCGGGCTGATATTTTTTTCGTCAAAAAAAGAAAGCTCCGGTTCCAGGATGCCGATGGAACGCATCCTGTCGGCGATTTTTGCTTTGTTAATCAGCAGGTAGCCCGTCTTCTCGGCAACCAAGCGCGCCACAAGTTCTCCTGCGCTGCCGAAATGACGGGAAATGGTGATGACGGCCATCCTCAGCCTCCAGACTTTCCTCTTCTATTCCAGGAAATTATATCATAAAAGAGGCAAAAGATTATTAGATTATGATTAAATAAATTTTAAAAAATTTTTTAAAAATATTGTTGACAAACGAAGACTTTGCTTATATAATAAGGATAGACAGGTTCCGAGAGGTCCAAAGGTTAATCCTGAAACCGGTTGTCTTGAGCGGTCGGGCCAGGAGCCAGGTGAAAGCTATGAGCAGCGGGGAAGGGCGCGCCAGCGGCCATCCCGGTTCGAGCGGAAACCCGGCTGAGATGGAAGGCTGCAGGTCTGGTGCTGAAAGAAAGGGGCAAAAGGGGAAGGTGCAAGGTGCTTCCGCTAGTGCCCGTGAAAGTAGGCTCCAGGCAAAAAGAAACCGGGGGAAAAACCGATACAGGTCTGTTGGAACCTGTCTTTTATTTTTTGTCACTTTTTTTATATAGCGGTTTTATCTTTGCTCTTTATCTTTGTCGGCACATTAATACCTTTCCCAGAGCGGCCGGCTTAGCTCCGCCACCTCCGCGAAAAACAGCTCCAGATCAGGGGTGACGATCTCCCTGCTCCGTTCAATAATATCTGTAAACTGGCCGAGGTCAACGGCAGTAACCTGCCGGCGCAGAAACATCTGGTCACGGTAGCCAAGGGCCAGTGAACGGGCGTCCATTTCACCCCGCTCAATAAATTCCCTGAAAAGGCGATACCCTTGCTCAAGCAGGTCTGCCCGGCCGGGGAAGATGATCTCCATGTTTTTACAAATCCGGGCAATCGTACCCGTTGCAGCCAGGGCTTGATGCAAGCGCGTTAAAAGATCCGGCCTTCTGGCATAAAGATAAAGCTCGGCGCCCATCTCGATGAAATTATGGGCTTTCCACCAGCCTTCTGCAGGGGACAGGTCGCAGGCTTCGAGCACAGCCTTTATCAGCGGCCTTGCTTTTTCATAACAATAGCCCTTTTCATAATCGCGGTACTGCTGGTCACTGTAATAATCAAGGCCGCGGGGGTCAATCCCGTGGCTGATTACCCCCCGGCAGAACAGGCCCATGGTCCTGCCGTGCCCGTTAAGACTTTCCCAGAACCTGACGCCGAGGGAGTGGCTGTAATGCCAGTCATAACCGCTGAAAAACAAAACATCGGGGAAGATACTTCCCAGCACCGTTTCCAGATCCCTTTGGGCGAGGGCTTTTTCCGCAAAATATAAATGGGCCAACGGGTACATGTTTCTTCCCCCATGAAAGATAAAAATAAAAGGCGGATGTATAAAAGGCAGAAGAAGGGGCTAGAATATAACTGCAACCGGGGAGGTAAATCTCCTGCGTAAGGCAGGATACAGCCTAGAACATAGGTTAGCATTTACAGGTATCCCCGGTTGTTATTTTTTTAGATGCGCACCGGCGGCAGGATCTTCACTGCCGTTTTCGTCCTCGGCGTGGCTGCTTTTTACCTGCGCCTCCATTTCCCGGGGGCGCAGCGTGGGAAAGAGGATAACATCGCGGATAGAGAGGGAATCGGTGAGGATCATCACCAGCCTGTCAATGCCTATGCCCAGCCCGCCTGTAGGCGGCATACCATACTCCAGGGCGTGGAGGAAATCCTCGTCCATCATATGTGCTTCTTCATCTCCGGCGGAACGTTTCTGAGCCTGCCGCAGGAAACGCTCCCGCTGGTCCAAGGGATCGGTCAGCTCGGTAAAAGCATTGGCAATTTCTTTGCCGGCCATAAAAGCTTCAAAACGGTAAGCAAAAGCAGGATTATCGGCGCAGCGCCGGGCAAGGGGGGAGACGTCAACGGGGTAATCCAGCACAAAGATAGGGCCCCATAGTCTTTCCTCACAGTATTCTTCAAAGAAAGCAAAGAGCACTTCTCCCCAGGTAGCCCCTTCTTCCACCGCCAGGCCGCGTTCTCCGGCGAGCTGCCGCGCTGCGGCATCGCCCTCTACCTCCCGAAAATCTACGCCTGTAAGCTCCGCTACCACGTCAATAAGTTTTTGGCGCGGCCAGGGCACACTGAGGTCCAGTTCCCGGCCCTGATAGGTAATGCGCCTGGTCCCCAGCACTTTTTCAGCTACATAAAGGACCATGTTTTCCATAAGCTCCATCATATCTTCATAATCGGCATGGGCCTGATAGATCTCGATCATGGTAAATTCCGGGTTATGCCTGGTAGAGATACCTTCATTGCGAAAAATCCGGCCCAGTTCAAAGACCCTTTCCATGCCCCCCACGATCAGCCGCTTGAGATGCAGTTCCAGGGCAATGCGCAAATACAGATCCAGATCCAGGCTGTTGTGGTGGGTGATAAAAGGGCGCGCCGCCGCCCCGCCGGCCACGCTATGCATAACAGGGGTTTCTACTTCGAGAAAATGGCGGTCCGTGAGAAACTGCCTGATGGACTGGATTATTTTGCTGCGTAAAACAAAAACACGCTTCACCTCAGGGTTTGCCAGCAGATCGGCATAACGCTGCCGGTAGCGCGTTTCCACATCTTTAAGACCATGCCATTTTTCCGGCAGGGGGCGCAAAGCCTTGGCCAGGAGGCTGAAGGAAAGGATATTAACCGTTATTTCTCCCGTCCTGGTCTTAAAGACCCTGCCGCGAACGCCGATGATATCACCAATATCCAGGTTTTGGAAAAGAGCATACTGCTCTTCGCCCACCTCATCCTGGCGGATATATACCTGTAAACGGCCGCTGCCGTCCTGGATATGGGCAAAGCAGGCCTTGCCATGGCCGCGGCGGGTCATGATGCGGCCCGCCATGCTTACCTCCTGCCCTTCCAGCTCCACAAAACGATCCCGTACCTGCTCAGTAGTATGGGTAACAGGATACTTCAGGCCGTAAGGCTCTACTCCCTGCGCTCTTAGTTCATTAACTTTGTTGCGTCTAAGCAGCAACTGTTCACCCAGATGTTCCATGGAGATACCAACCTCTGTATTTTTTATTTCTGTGCCGGCTGTTTTGCCCCTATTTTATTTCCAGTATTTTATATTTAATGGTCCCTGCCGGAACCTTGACTTCAACTACAGCTCCCACGGGCAGGCCCAGGATCGCCTGGCCCACGGGCGATTCGTTGGAAATACGGTTGTTTGCCGGATCTGATTCTGCCGTCCCTACAATAGTAAACTCCATGACCTCGTCTCCGTCCAGGTCCTGGAGCTTCACCGTACAGCCCACCCCCACAACATCCCGGTTTACCTCGTCGTCTTCAATCAACCGGGCATTACGCAGCATCTTCTCCAGGGTAATGATCTTGCCCTCAATAAAGGCCTGCTCATTTTTGGCGTTGTCATACTCAGCGTTTTCGCTCAGGTCGCCGAAAGAAATCGCCGTTTTAATCCGGTTTGCCACTTCTCTCCTTTTTACTGACTTAAGGTAAGCGAGCTCTTCTTCCAGCTTCTTCAAGCCGCTCTGAGTGAGGATCACCTCTTTGGATGACATCCAGCTCTCTCCTTTTTATCACAAATGGTGAATAACAGAATACCTGCTACCTACGGAAGAAAGTATATGTCTCCCCTTGCACAAATATTCCGTTCCAACCCTGCACCCATTTCCCCGGGAAGTAAGAATTAAGTGTCAAGACAACCTTTGCCTGACACTTGGGGGGAAGAATATTTACCTGGAAGCAATTGCATGTTAAGATATTATAGAAAAATATAGGAGAAAAGTCAATACAATTTGTAGTGTCCGTGCCAGCCCGAATCCGCACTTGCACTGTTCCGCTTTGCGCCGCTGCCTTCCGGCATCAGGCCAGGCCCATGCCCAGAGCAACCCGTTTCTTGCGCGCCCGCTCCTTAATCCCGGCAATCATCTCTCCGGTCACCGCCCTTTCAAAACTGCGAAAACCGGCCAGCTTAAATCCGTGTTTAGCCGCCAGGGCAGAGATCTCGTCTATTTTTTCCACGCTCATCTCCCTGCCCAGGGAGAAATTTTCATAACGTCCTTCCAGGGCCAGGATCATGGTCTCGGCCATGCAGGCATACGCCAGCCCGGGAGGAAAACCAAAATCAAAGTTAAAATTCACGTCGCCCGGCACCTCCACCGCACCGCCCTCGATTACCAGGACATCGTCGCGCTTCTGGGCCACTTTGACAGAAACGTCCCGGGGACGGGCCACATCACATACCACCGCTCCCGGCTTTAAATCCTCCGCCTCAATGAGAGAATCGGCGGCGCTGGAGACAGCCACAATTATATCCGCCCGCCTGACGGCGTCTTTTACGTTTGCCGTAACCTTGACCGCTAGGCCGCAGTCTTCTTTGATCCGGCCAGCCAGCTTTTCCAGGGGCGGCAAGTTGCGGGCAATCAAGGTCAGGTAATTAACACGGCGGGCCAGGATACGGGCACAGGCGCTGCCGATAGAGCCGCTGGCACCCAGCACAGCAACCTCGGCCTTATCCAGCGCCATGCCCATCATCTCCGCCGCCTTCTCTGTCCCCTGCAAAGCCGTGGCCACGGTATAACTGTTACCGGTAGTTACAGCAATATCCAAGTTGCGAGCCACAGTGATCCCTGCGTCTCCCACCACGGCAGTCATCGCCCCTAGGCCGATAATCTTGGCTCCCAGTTTTGCCGCTTTGCGGCCTGCCGCAATGATCTTGCCCGTGGTGATCTCAGGGGGGAGCTCCAGCATCTGCGCGGAAGTAAGGGGTACGCCGATGAAGCACCCCTCCACGCTGCCATATGCCGACCTGACCCCCGTAATATTGGAAGCAAAGATGGGCGGCACCCTGCGCATCACCGCCCTAACAAGGTTTTTGGGCCAGCTGCGCATGAATTTATACTTGCGGAAAATATCTTCAATATCCAGAGGATGGATAATAAAGGAAAAATCTACAGCTCTATTAATTTTATGCCCCATTTTTTGCGGTTTAACCGGCAACCTCCTTTTGTTTTATAAATTTATAAATGTACGATACGGGGCCGGAAATCCAGCTCCTCCAGCAGGCGGTCATACTCCTCCTGCCCGAGCTCCTTAGTGCTCCCCTTATAGGCCACCAGCAGGGCTTCCATGACATTGGTGCCAAAAGAGCGGCCTTCGATCTCCGGCGTAGTCGTCACCAGCGTTTTTACGCCCTTCTGCCGCAAGAGCTCCACATCTGAACCTGTTACCGTATTTGTAATAATGGTCTTCCCCGGCAGTTCCGCCGGCATATAGCGCTTGATAAAATGGAAATCGCCGGCAATAACGTCCGCTTCCTGGAAAAAGCGGGGGTAGCGGGGCCGGTTCTGTTCCTGCTTTTCGCCGGTGGGGTAGATTAGCTGGAAAGGCAGTAAACGGATTACGGGTACAAGGAGACGCGCCAGGAAAGCAAGGGTGTTAAGGGAGGTCAGGGGCAGCGGCAAGTTGAGGATAAAGATAAGGTCCCCGTAGCGCATGGTACAGCCGGCCTGCTCCAGCGCCTGGGAGAGTCCAAAACGGTCCATGGCGCTCACCACCAGGACTTTTTCCCTTCCGCTGAGGATCGCCTCCTTGAGCAGATAATTTACCACCCGGCGTTCCAGCGTATTTTTAAGCCCCGAACCGTCAACGATGGGCGTAAGCCTGGCTGCCGCAGCCACTTTCCCGGCATCCCTGATCGTGTAACGGCGGTCCACAGCCTGAATGTAAAGGTCCATCCCCCCCAGGCCAAAGGCGTCCACTTTCCCGTCAAGCTCGCGGATAAGCCGGATCATTTTTCCCATGTCTCCGTCCGTCCCCATCCGCTGGAGCAAAAAACTCTGGCCCATTAACGACAGGGTAGCTTCATGATCCCGCTTGGACGACCCCAAACTAACACTGACTACCTTTTTCATCAACCGGCATCTCCTTTACCCTCTTGTTCCGCTTTGCTCTTCACAAGCACTTCGTCCAGGACCCCTGCCAAAAGCCCGGGGTCAAGAGTGCAATCTGCGGTAATAGGCGATCTCCCCAATTCCAGGAACAATACCTGGCAATCCAACATGGCCTCGGCAATCTTCAACCACTTCCGGGAACCAATTAATATTACCAAGTCATAGCGCTGTAACTCGGTGATGATCTCGATTACAAGGTTGAAGAACTCAAGGGCGCTCTGTCCCCGTACCAGCTCCCAGCGCTCTTTTTCGTCCATTAGCCAGATATATTCCACGCCCTTTTCCCTGGCTACAGCTTCAACCTCTTCCTTGTTGCGCAGGGGGAAACCCAGCACTGCCAGCCGCTTTCCTTTACGAACTTCGCCCAGCGTCTCCAGGCGGGAGATAAAAGAGCGGTCCAGACCCAGCCGGTTTGCCACCTCCAGTTGCGAAAACCCGGCGGCCCGCAGCTCCAGGACCTGCAGGATTGTATCCTCAATCTTCCCCCGGCTAATTACTTTTTCCCCGATACGCAGAAGCTCTCCAGGCATCGTTTTCACTCTCCGTCGCCGACAATGCTGCCAGATAATGTGCACAATTTTGTGTACACGCCTTATTATAACAGGGCAGGAGCTAAAAGACAACAAAAAGGAAAGATAATTAGAACAGAGGAAAAAAATAATGACCGGACCTTAAAAAGAATGGCCCGGTCTCACCGCTTTCCTGCATACTGCCAGAGGCTGTTTTAGCCGGAGTAATGGCTTTTTTGGGCGGGGAGAAAGAAAAATTCTTCCAGGGCAACATCCAGGGTTTCGGCGATCTTTTCCAGCAGCTCAGGCCGGGCTTTCCTCAGGCCCCTTTCGATATTGCTAAGCTGGCTGGCAGATAAATTCAGCTGCCCGGCCAGCTGCTGCTGGGTAAGTCTTTTCAGGCGGCGCAGTCCCCTGATGCGGCGGCCAACTTCGTTAGTCTGCAAGATCCTACCCCCAAACTTTGGCAATTTTATCGACAAAGATGTACATATCTTCGACAGGGTTCGGGATAACTCCTGCAAACAGAGATAATATGTTTTTTAGTGAAAACAGGAAATTTTTGTGTTATAATGGCCTGGCAAAAAGGGGAAAACATAATTACCCCCAAAATTACCCCAAACAGGAGGCCAACCGTGCATTTGGAAATTCCCGCCGCCGCCCGCCTGGTAATGGAGACCATCTCCCGGGACGGCTTTTGCTGTTACCTGGTAGGCGGCTGCGTACGCGACCTGCTTCTCGGCCGCCAGCCCGCCGACTACGACTTCGTTACAGACAGGAGCCCCGCTGAAATTATCGCCGCGGCAGCAAAAGCCGGCTGGAAGGCCCGGCAACAGGGCATCTCTTTTGGTGTGGTAAAGGTGCTGGCCTGGGGCAAAGAGTATGAAATCGCCACCATGCGCAGCGAAGCTTACGGCCCAGACCCACACCGGCCGGAGACGATACAGTTTATCGCCGAGATTGAAAAAGATCTGGCCCGGCGCGACTTTACCATTAACGCCATGGCCCTGGACTCCCAGGGCAGAGTTATCGACCCCTTTGGTGGGCAGGAAGACCTCAGGAAGCAGATCATCCGCTGCGTGGGCAACCCTAAGGAACGTTTTTTGGAGGATCCGCTGCGTATCTTGCGTGCAGCACGTTTCATCTCCCGGACAGGCTTCGCCCCGGATCCCGGCCTCGCTGCCGCTGCGGCGCTGGTAGAGGTGCGTCAACGTTTCATGCTGCTTTCCGTGGAAAGGGTGCGGGACGAGCTGGAAAAGGTCCTCCTCTCTCCCTTGCCCTCCCGGGGGCTGCGCTACTTGGCAGAAACGAAGGTACTGGGTCTCTCCTGCCAAAGCAAGACGGCCAGCGGCAAAAAGCCTGTCCCTATCCTGCCGGAGGTGGCAGCACTGGAAGGGGTAGAACAAAACCCCCGCTTTCATGCCTACGACGTGCTGGAACACACGCTCCAGACTGTTGACGGCACCAAAGCCCTGCCAGAACTGCGCTGGGCGGCACTGCTCCACGACGTGGCCAAGGGCAGAGCAGGGACGAGGTGCTTGAATAAAAAGGGAGAACCGGCCGATTACGGCCATGCCGCTGCCGGCGCAAAGCTGGCCTGGGAGATTCTAGAACGATTAAAGCTCCCTATAAAGACAAAGAAGCTAGTTGTTTGGCTAGTCCGCTACCACATGATCTTGCCCGGCATGGACGACGAGCAGATGAAACGCTGGGTGCTCAAGCGTTCCCGGGATTTTAGCAGGCGAGAGGCTTTTGTGGAGGCCGTGCACCTCCTTTTACAGCTGGCAGAGGCAGATAACCAAGCACGGGGTAAAGGCGTAGATCCCGCCTATATCAAAAGAGTCTCCGACAGCTTCCAGAGGACCATGGCCAAGACAGTTTTATACCCATCCGAGCTCGCCCTCGACGGCGCATACATCGCCCAGAAGCTAGGCCCGGGCCCACAGGTAGGCAAGACCCTCGGCGACCTCCTTGTAGACGTCCAACAGGAGCGCCTGGCCAATACCCGGGAAACATTGCAGCAGGCCGTGGAAAAAAAATCCCGCCGCCTAACCCGGAAACAGCCGGCGCCTTAGATTAGCTCCTTTTACAATTTCACCATAAACTCAACCCTGTTTCCCCTGTTGTTATAGCAGAGCTGCGCGCAGCAGAGGCGCGTGATGGCGATACCCCGGCCCCGTTCTTCTTCCCCCTCCAGCTCCAGGGGCCTTTCTACTTTTTCCTGCCAGTTAAAACCTTCCCCCTCGTCCTCCACAGCCCCCAGGAGGTACGCCTCCGTCCTGACAACCTCTACCTTGACCCTGCGGCCTGGGTCAAACCTGTTGCCGTGCTCAATGGCATTGGCCACTAGCTCACTCAGGCAGAGTATAAACATCTCCGCTTCAGGTGAAGCACCCAAGAGGGGGGAAAGTTCCAGGCGCAGGAGCGTTAACGCAGCAAAATCGCTCTCCAGCAAAAAACTATGGGTGCTACGGCCAGCTGGATCCAATGACCGCGGCAGAAAAACAAGGCCTTCTCCGTCCTGCAGGGGGCTGCCGTCATTCCTTGCGCCGTCCAGCAACCAGCCGCAAACTTCCTCTCCAAAATACCCGTTTTCCCGTGAGGCCATGCGTTTCCCTCCCCCACGCGCCATTCTCAAGCAAGGACAGAGTTATAGGCAAACTGCGTTTTAAAATAAGGTCAGCTCCCCCTCTTCGCTGCCCGCGTCAACGTCTATGTCGGCAAAAACCTCTTTGGCCGTAAGCCTTTCCAGGTAAACAGTCAGCTTCTGCACGAGCAGCTCCAGCTCCGCAGAGACTTCCTGCCGGTATTCTGTTTCCGCACCGGTTTCTGGTAAAAAATGATTTTTAAATTCTTCCGCCTCTTCCGCCAGTTTCTTCAAGGAGACTTTAATCTCTGCAAGCATGCCCGGCAGGCGTCTGCCGGCCCGCAACCACGCCTCGGCGCTGCGCAGGGTTTCCATCAGGTTGTGGCAGCTCTGCCCTAAGGCCTGGATCGCTCGGCTGATTAAGACTTCGATCTGATCCAGCTCTGCCCTGGTCTCCAGCAGCGCCGCCTGCATGGCTTCGGCTTTTTTCCGGTCCAGGGCGAGCATTTCTTCAAATTCTTTTAAATTTTGCAATAATTTTGCCTTTAGCCTGCTCGCCGTCTCTTCGTTGGCACTTACTTCCTTTACAACATTTTCGGTAATCCTGCCCATCTCCCGGGCGAAGGCATGGTCCCGGTAACCGATGCAGGCCAGCTCTATGCGCGCCAGCAGGTTAAGCTTCTGTAAGAGGCCGACGCTTTTTTTAATGCTGAGGATCCTGTTTTCCAGGGCAAAGGCATACTCATAGAAAGAAATGCTCGTCCCTGAGAAGCCGTCCATCTTCCTCTGCAGCTCCTGGAGGTTTTGCTCCAGCTGTAGCATGAACTCCCTTACTTTCTGGAAAATACGCTGCACAGTGCTTTCTTCCCCTGTAGCGGGGCTTCCGCCCAAAAAAGCGGCGAGGAGGCTCCCTTCTTCCCCCAGCTGCTGCAGACGCAGCTCCATAGACTTAAGCCGCCCCTCCATTTCGTCTAAAGAACGGGCTAACTCCTCCCCGATATTGCGCACCAACTTTATGCAAAGCTCAAGGACGGCAGAGATAAAGTAAAACAGTTGCGGCGCTGCCGCCTCTCCATTGTGACGGGCCTCCATAGCCGCAACAATGCTTTGCAAACACCTGTTCAAGTTTTCCATACCCTGGCGCAGAATATCCTGGGCCTGGATAGAAACCATGATCTCCTGCACGGGCTGCAGGCTGGCCCTGACATGTTCCATTAAATCCTGGAGCAGCTTATGGATCTCTTCCAAAGATTCAAGGGTAAGGCTGAAGAGCCGGTCAAATTCCCGTTGTTGCCCGCTGCTGAGGCCAGCATGGCAATTTAACATTATTTCCAGATCCTGGGCAAAACGGTCGTTCCAGGCGTTGAGGCTTTCCACCGTCTCCTGCAGGCTGCTGTAATAGCCGGCAACCTGACCGGAAAAGAGGTGGACATGGTCGGAGATAACACGGAAGGGGCGGCCTCTGTCGCCCAGGCGGGCAGCAAAGATAATGGCATTCAAGGAGACGATCTCTATCTCCATTAACCTTTCCTTGATCCGCCCGATCATGGCTGTGAGGATGCTTAGGGCTGAAGCCTCGTTATTGACGCCGAGGAAATGGTTGACGCTGTTGTACATCTGCCTTTCATCCGCCATCTGGTAGAGCGTTTTATCCATTTTGGCAGCAACTTTTTGCAGGATCTGTAAAAGCCTGGGCATATCTCGGCCAGAGGCAGGGCTGGCGGTTTGGGGAATAAAATATTCCAGCAAGATAGCCGTCTCCTCCAAGGTCAGCTCTATCTCCCGCTCAAGGCGCGGAAGCTGTTGGTACACAGCTTCGTAGACCTCTTCTGTAGCCGCGCTGAGCTCCAGGATCTCCCTGGTAGCAGCTTGAATACGGTCTTTGAACTTATCCAGCTTCACAGAAAAGCCCTCCCAGAACTTTTCTTTATTAAAGGATAAAAGACAGGATCTGCTCTGCAAAGCATTCTTTGGAGATAAAGCCATCAAAGATCTCTTCATCGTTTAGGCTGTAGCCGTTAAGATCGTCGTTAAACAGGGCCATACCAATGATTTTTGCCCCTGGAAGCTCTTTTCTGATTAAAGCAGCCCGCCGGGAAGAGCCCTGCTCCATCTGGAGCAAAACCAGGTCCGGTTTTAATTCGCGCCAGGCAGCCTGGGCTTCCAGCATAGATTTGGCGGCAAAAACAAGGGCCTGCTGGCTCCGGTCTGACAACAACCGCCGTACTGCTTCGTTAAAAGCGTCGTTATCGTTGATGATTAAAACCTTGGTGGACATGGCCTCTAACCGCCCTTATGGTTTTAATCAAGTATGATACAACTGCCCTTTGCCAATTCCAGTATAAACCTTTTTCTGTGCAGGCCCCATCGGAAAACTCCCTATTTTCGAAGGAAAAGTGCCCAATAAAAAAGAAAAACATCCCTATTTTCAGGGATATGGACGCAAAGCAAGCTGCCTTTAAATTTGGGGTGCAAGGAGCTGCCTTATTTATTTATCACCACAAATTCGACCCGGTTTCCTTTCTCATGGTAGTACAGCTTCGCGCAGCAGAGGCGTGTCATGGCGATGCCCCGCCCCCTTTCGGCGCCCCCTTCCAGCTCCAGAGGCCTTTCCTCCCGTTCCCGCCAGTTAAAACCTTCTCCTTCGTCCTCCACGGCGCCCAGGAGGTACGTCTCCGTCCTGACAATCTCCACCTTGACCCTGCGGCCGGGATCAAACCCGTTGCCGTGTTCGATGGCATTGGCCGCCAGCTCGTAGAGGCAGGTCAAGAAGAGCTCACTTTCGGCCAATCCTTCTAAGAAAGGCAAGGCCTCCTGGCGCAAGCGCTTTAGCTCGTTAAAATCGCTCGCCAGGGTAAAGCAATGCGTCCTTTTTTCCGCCGGGTCAAGCTGCAGCACCAGGAAAGTAAGGTCGTCCCTGGTCTGCAGGGAACCGCCGTTAAATTCCCGGAAATCGTCGAGGACCTCCCGCACAATAAAGTGGGGTGGCAGGTAGGCGTTGGCATAAAAAACCACAGGCAGCCTCTCCCAGTAATAGGCGCCGCAGGCGCCCTGTTCCGTCAGGCCGTCGGTATTAAAAAAAACGGTGCTGCCAGGGGTGAGAACGATTTTCTCTTCTTGCAGCGTCTGGATATGCTCGGGGAGAAAGTTCGTAAGGAAAAAACCTCTGCCCATGAGCTTCACCGCCGACCCGTCCCCCAGCCTGACCAAGGGCGTCTCCTGGAAGCCGGCGCCACAGTAGCAGAGCTCCTTCTTTTCCAGATCCATTACGGTCAGAAAGATGCTGATATACAGCTCTTCGGGGTAGTTCTCGCGGCAGAACTGCCGCTGCAGGTGCTGCAGGATGCTGTAAGGCCGGAGCGCCTCGGGCTTAAGGCTGACATAGCTGGCAATGGCTTCTTTGATAAAGACACTAAGCATGGCGCCGTCTAAGCCGTGGCCCGAGACGTCGCAGAGGTAGAGGACCAGTTTATCCCCTGCCTGGATGACGTCATACATATCGCCGCCCATTTTTTGCGCGGGCCGGTAATAAGCGGCAAAGGAAAGGCCCGGCACAGGGGGAAAGGAACGGAGAAACAGCCGTTCGTGGACGGCGCGGGCCTTGTCCATCTCTTCGTCCAGCTGCCGGTAGAGCCGCTGCAGCTCCCGAGCACCCTCCGCCAGCTTTTTTTCCGCTTCCCGGCGTGCCGTGATATCGCTTAAAACAAGCAGGCTGGCCCTTTCCCCCTCCCACGGGACGACCACAACCTTGGCCTCTATCCACCTGGTCTCCCCCGCCCCCGTAATCAGGCGAAAGGGGTAACGCTCCTCAATGACCTCCCCGGCCATCCTCCTTGCATGTCTGAAAAGCACTTCCTCTCTATCTTCGGGATGGATGAACTCTATAAAAGGGGTCGCCAGCAGTTCCAGCTGGGGGCGGCCGAAAAGTCTGGCTGCCGCGGGGTTGCAAAAGATATTGCGGCCTTCCCGGGCCACGACGATGGCTTCGTTCACGTTCTCTACCAGGAAACGGTAGCGCTCCTCGGCGGCGCGCAGGGCCTCCTCCCGCTTCCGCGCTGTAACGTCCCTGATCAAGCTCTGCACCGCCCCTTCCCCTTCCCGGGAAACCACCTTGGAGCCGATCTCCAGGATAGCTCGAGAACCATCTGCGCGCAGGTACTCCGTTTCAAAAGCAATAAAGCCGTCCTTAAGGAGCCGAGCCAGGCTGTAAGAGGGGTTATGGGCTGCATTAAAGAGCGAAGCAACGGCCTCAAATAAGGTTTCACCTTCGCCGCTCAGCAGCCGGGCCACATTTTGGTTGAGCTCCAGGACTCTGCCCTGAAAGTCGTGGATGAGCAAGGCATCAGGCATATTTTCCAAGACGGAACGGTATTTTGCTTCGCTCTGCTCCAGCAACTCCTCCGCAAGCTCCAGCCGGTTGGTCTCCCTCAGCAGCAGGTAAACGGCCAACAACAAGAGCAGGACAAATACGCCTCCCAGCGAAAAGACTGCAGGGGGGAGATCTCCCTTCTCTAAGTAAAAAAAAATGGCCGGGAGCATAAAAAAAGCCAGCAGCGCTGCCAACATCGCCTTATTTTTCCCCTTAGTCAGCTTCACCGCACACGCTCCTTAACTTAATCTCGCTTAGGCTTCGAGCAGCCCCATGAGCCTAGCAAACTGCAAGAGGGTGGCCTCGTCCACAGTATTTAACTTCGCCTTAATATTTTCCTGGTGTTTGTCGATGGTTTTAGGGCTGACAGAAAGGATCCTGGCCATCTCTTTGCGGCTGTGTTTTTCCAGCATCAACTGCAACACTTCCCTTTCCCTTTGCGTCAGCTTCTCATAGGCCGTAAAGGACTGCATCAGCCGGGGAGAAGCCGTTATCTGCTCCACCAGCACCCTGGAAACAGCCGGGCTGAAGTAGTACTCATCTCGCTGTACCGCCTCCAGGGCTAGGATCAGCTCCTGGAAGACCCCTTTTTTATGGACGTAGGCGCGGGCACCGGCCAAGCACGCCTGGAGCACATAAATATCTTCGGCGTGCATAGAAAGGATTAAGACTTTCACCGCAGGGAAACGCTTCCGGATTTGGCGGGTCGCTTCCAGCCCGTTTAGGCCGGGCATAGCAATATCCATGATCACAACATCGGGCTTGAGCTCTTCCACCAGCTGGAGCGCTTCCCTGCCGTCATCGGCCTCGCCGACGATCTCCACGTACCCATACCCTGCAAGCAGAGAGCGTAACCCCTGGCGCAAGATGGCATGGTCGTCCGCTAGGATAACCTTTAGCCCTTTTTTCATGCCTTTCCCGGACCCCTTTTCTGTAGCGGCACGGCGATCTCTATGGTTGTGCCGCCCCCTGGGCGGGACAATATTTTTAACCTGCCGTTAACAAGCTCCACTCGCTCCTGCATACCGATCAGCCCTAAGGACTTTTCACTGTTAAGCACCGCTTCGGGCATAAAACCAATCCCGTTATCGGAGATCTGGACAGATATTTCGCCGTTGCTCTGATCAAAGAGGACGGTAGCCTCCTTGGCCGCGGCATGGCGGGCAATATTGGTCAACGCTTCCTGCACGCAGCGGAAGAGGGCCGTTTCCACTTCGCTCCCCAGCCTTTTATGTTCCCAGGATTTTGTCTTGACCTGGATATTTATACCGGCACGCTTGCTAAAGCTCTCCGCCATGTGGCGCACGGCGGGCACCAGCCCCATGTCATCTAAGACCGGGGGGCGGAGTGATACAGCCTGCAAGTGGACAAAATCCATGGTGGCATCGATCACACCAATGCTCTGGCCGACCCTTTCCGCAAAGTCAGGGGCTAGACCGGCCAGCTCCCTAGCAAGGATCTGCAGCTCGATTTTCAGGGTCGTAAGGGCCTGGCCCACATTGTCGTGTAGCTCCCGGGAAAGGCGGCGGCGTTCCTCTTCCTGGGCTTTTAACACCCTGGCAGAGAGGGCGCGGAGTTTTTTATGGCTGGACTTGAGCTTTTCTTCCGCTTCCGCACGTTCGGTAACGTCCCGGGCAATTCCCTCTATGGCCAGCAGCCGGCCTTCCCCATCAAAAACAGGGACGGCGTACTGTTCAAGCCAGATCGTCCTGCCGTCTTTACAGGGCCACGGCATAGTTACAGGTTTTTTGTCGCCCTGCCTGGCCTCTGTCTCCTTCTTTTCACTAAAATAAGAGCAGGCCGGCCCCACTATTTTCCTGGCAAGCTCTGCCTCCCTGTAAAATTCTTCGGGCCGGTAGCCGGTCAGCCGGTAAGCGGCCGGGCTGATATACTCCATCTGCAGCAGGGGGTTCAGCCTAGCCCGGTAGATAATGTCCCGGGAATTATCGGCAAGGAGGCGGAACAAAGACTCGCTCTTGATAAGGGCATCCCTGTCCTGCAGGTTTGTCAGGGCGCTGCCCACAAAGGGGGAGATACCCTCCAGGAAAAAGAGGCCGTCACAAAGGGGTAAGATATCCTCTTCCCTCCGGTCGTACAGGTGGAAATACCCTATCGTCCCTCGGGGCGCCTTTAGAGGCACAAACAAAATCCGCTTCAAGTTAGACCGGACACAGTCCCCGGCGCACAGGCTGCCTGTGGCACCCTCTTCCCCGCTGCCGGTGCGCCGGCAGTAGAGGCTGCCAAAAGAAGTAAAGACAAGGTCCCTGTCCTTGTTTTCGTTCCCACTATTTGCAAGGCATCCTTGGCCCTTGCCAAGGGAGAAAAAATCTTCTGCATCATAGCAACAGGGTGCAGACAACATCTCGTAAACACCGGAAAGGCTGCTGTGGGCAACGGTAGAAAAGCTTTCCCCAGTAAAAAGCCTGAGCGCACCGGCCTCAAACCCAGTAAACTCCAGGACTTTCAGCAGCACCATCTGGATACCCCAGTCTACGCTGTCCGTTTCTGCCAGCAGGGAGAGGACTTCCGCTAGAGCCCGTTGAAAGGACCAGGCTTTTTTGGCAGCTGAGCTTTCAAAAGGCTCCCAGCCATAGGGCGTTTTATAGATAGCCTGGTGGTAACGTAGAAGCTCCATGGTCTCTCTTCCCCTTTGTGACGGCAGACTATAAGCGCAGAGGGAAAGCATTTTTTGATAAGGGATATAGCTCTCTATCACCCTTTCATAGGCAGCCATTGCCCCTGCGCCGTTATGGCCCGGCCGGCATAAATTGCCGCCCACACGCAGTCCTTCGTATCCACGCTCAAAGACAGCTGCCAGCTGCCTGTGCAAGAATTCCACGGCCCTGCCAGCATGGAAAATTCCTCCAGAGTAAAACGTATCTTCAAAGGGCAAAAGCAAGAGCAGGCCTTGTTCAAGATAAAGACCTGTCTCTGGAATCGTCTTCTCCATGGCCGCCCGTGCCTCTTTTTCCTCTACAAGGTCGCACAAAAACCAGATACACTTTTCCTCACGGCGCAAGCCTGCAGCAAAATAGAGGGGCAGGGCCTCCAGGAGGTCGTCCTTGCTTTCATAAAAGAGGCACAGGTGCGTCCCCCAGGGCGCTTCCGGGAAACAGACAAAACCTGTCTCACGCAAAATATCACCCTGCACCCGCATAAAAAAACACCCTTTCTTCAGCAACAATACTATATCTTCATCATTTCCCGGGAAATTTTCTCATAAAATAATATTTCGACATCTTTTTTAGAGTTCCTTTCAATTATCTCCCTAGCTACCTAAAAAATCTCAGCCCGGCCAATCCGTACCATTGACGTCCTTACAAACCGGTTAAGCTTTACAGGAGCACCCTGTTCAGTTATAATAGGATCCAGACAGCGGGGCGTAGCGCAGCTTGGCAGCGCGCTTGGTTCGGGACCAAGAGGTCGCGAGTTCAAATCTCGCCGCTCCGACCACGATAAACACGGGGTTCTGTGAAGTCCCTGTTAACATAATAAGCCACTAAAAAAGGCTCAGTACAAATTTTTGATACACATTTTTAAAAAGAAAAAACCGGGAAGCCTGTAGCTCCCCGGTTTTCTGTAGCCGGCTAGCAACCGGTTATTTTCCCAAGAGGGGAGCCAGCAGGTTGCCCACTTTATCTGCTGCTTCCCGCCTCATTTTGGCCGGAAGCCTAGCTTCTTTATTTCTACTCCTCCCAGCCAAAGGAAAAGAGCACCGAGTTATCAGTGCTCCTTATGATTATGTTTCCTGCCATATTTCATTGGGCCTGTCTTCTGCTATTATTTCTTCTGGGTACCATATTCTCCAGTGAGAGTTTTCTGCTACATAGCTGTTTATTTCTTCGATGTCTTCCGGTTTAACATACTGTTCCGCCGGGACAATAAAAACTCTGCCGTCTGCATCGCCTAAAAACCAAATACCGGTTTCGGCATGGACAAACCGTTTGTTTTCTTCAGCAAAATCAAAACCGGGCATCATTCTTACCGTCCGTGTTTCAGACCCCGCCAGCATTTCTTCTTTTATTTCATTAAGGGCTGCCCGGATGTGTTCTGGAGTTATTTCTTTTAAAACTGCTTCCGTTGTGGTAACGCCGTATGGCGGAGGGCTGCTTGGGCCTCCGACGCTCCACATTTCTCCCAGGTCATAGACGATGCTGTATGCGTTTATTAGGTGTTTTCGCCGGAGGGTTGGCGAAGCTTTCCTTAATTCCTCAAAGGCCTTATTAACATCAGCAATAACCGCCTGGACAACAGGTATCGCCATGAACTCTCCTGCTGCGGAAATCTCCTGTAATGCGTTTTGCCATTCCTGTTCTATTTGAGCGACCTCTTCCTTTAACTCAGCAAATTTAATGATAGAATGCTCGTTTTTAGGCCAAAAATAACGGGTAAGCAGCTCACGGAGAGAAGAAGGCACTCCTTGGGCATAAAAGGCTGTTTCTTTTTCTAGCATAATATCGTTTAACCTATCGACTTCTTCATAATCCATCTTCTCGAGCGTTTCAGGCACAAGCCCGAGGGATTCTTCCAGCCCCTTAATCACCGAGCATCACCGCTATATGGGCTTTATGGGGACTTTGGAAAAAAGAGTTCATGCAGTGCAGCGGTATTTAACCTTTGTCCGATCACACAGAGCTTTCCCGTAGCAGCGGGAGCTGCGCGGCGTATATTTTTCTCTCCCGGTACATAATCAAAATTTATCCAGTGCCCGTCTTCGCCCTGCAAAACCCCCTTGGCCCTGATGATCTGACCGTAGCGGGGGGAATTCCCAAGCTCGTCCAGAATGCTGTGCAGTAGGTCTTCCTCGTAAAACATTGTTGTTTCTCTACCCCAGGACTGGAAAGTTGCCTTAAGCAGATCTCTTTCTCCATGTTCGTAAGCATGGAGGCACCTTAAGCAACCAGCTTGCTCCTCCTGTGCATTATGAGAACATAAAGGCAAGGATGCTTTTTCCCATAAGCTTTCCCAACCCTTTTTATCCCTCTTTTCGCTTAATTCTATAATCTGACGCCCTGAGAGCTGCTCCCAGGGCGTGGCAATGATCTTTGCCCCGGTGTTTAGTTTCCTGATGTTATCTATAATTAAATCTAGGAAACCTTTATCTGCTAGCTGAGTACGGCTAAGGATAACTGTACCGGCCGCGGCGATCTGGTCCTTATAAAAATCGCCGAAGTTATCAAGGTAAGCCTGATAATTTAAACTATCAACCACGACAATCTTCATGTTTAGCGCGCCCTTCCCTGAGCGGTGTACAAAGTCTTGGACTGCGCTTATGACCTCCGATAGTTTTCCCAGGCCAGAGGGTTCAATTACGACCCGCTCAGGTTTAAAATTCTTTGTTAGCTCTTCCAGGGCCTCGCGCAAACTCCCCTGCAAACTGCAACAAATACAGCCGGAAGTGATCTCCTTGATCTCCAAAACAGTTTCTTTAAGCGTCTCCCCGTCTATGCCAATTTCTCCAAATTCATTTTCGATAAGTGCTACCTTTTCTTTATGTAGCTCTTCTGCCAGCAATTTTTTAATCAGCGTGGTCTTCCCAGCCCCTAAGAAGCCAGAGACGATGTCTATTTTAAGCTCCAAGGATATTCACTTCCTTTTTTTTTGCTCTTAATCATCCACCAGGAAAACAAAAGTAGCGGGGGCGTAATTAATTGGGTTAGGGTAAAAAAACCGTAGCCCCAGAATTCATGCACATAACCTAGAAGATAAAGGGGGTTTTCCCGAAAGGTTTCCTCAATGCCGCCACGCAAGAGCGAATAATAAAAGATAAAAGACCAGAAAAGCACTCCTGGCTCATTATTCGCCCGGCGGGCCAGGTAATTGTGGATCAAAAGGACGGAAAGGCCGATTAGAGAGCCGTAAATCTGGGTGGGGTGGCGTTGCATAGACAGCAGCAATGCGGGCCGGCCAAGGATTTCCTGGTTGAAGATATTAGCGATCCGGACCAGGGCATAGCCTATGGCAATACCCGGCACTGCCAGATCGAGGAGCATATTGAGATTAAGCTTGTGGCGGCGAGCCCACAGCCAGGCCCCAAATAATCCGCCCAAGAGCCCTCCGTGGAAAGCAAGGCCGCCATGGTCAATGCGGATTATATTTTGAGGAGCAGCGGTAAAATAGCCCAGATTTGTCAGGACGTAAAGGGCACGAGCTCCTATTACACCCAAGGCAAGGGCAAAAAAGACTACTCCTAAAAGGTCATCTTCTTTAAAGCCTTTCCCCTTTCCTTTTGCTATCAACAAAGAGGCCCCTAGAGCAAAGGATATGGCCATCATGAAACCGTACCAGCGGACAGCCAGAGGCCCCACGGCAAAAATAATAGGGCTAATATTTTCCCTTAGCATTATGCCACCAGCTTATTAAAGGGATTAGCGGCGCGCTTTTAAATTAAATGCAATTTAATTGCATATGTATATATTATATATCTCTCTAGCCTAAGATGCAAGGAGGTTTTGGGAAAAGGCGGCAAGCTCTCAGCTGTTGGGTTTTGTAAAAAAAGAGGAAGGCAAAGAGCAGGATTATATTCTCCCTTGTTGAAGATATGGAGACAGAGATCGTGTAAACGTTTAATCGCCATATGAAAATAAATATAGAAAGGGCTTTGCGCTAATGGGCGTTGCGCTGGAAATTGTGGCCGGTTTTTTGGGCGCAGGCAAAACAACCGTAATCAACCAGATGTTGAAATCATACCTTGCAAACGGCCATAAAGTGTTGGTCATCCAGGGTGAAAGGGGAGAAAAAAACATAGACCAACAGGCCTACCAAAATACAGGCAGGCTTGTTGTTAAAACGGCAAAGGTTAAAGATCTAGATCCTTTGCAGCTGGTTCGCTGGCTAGAGGAGCATAAACCTGACAATTTGATTATTGAAAACAACGGCATGGAAGAGCTGGAACCCCTTTTAAAAAAATTAGAGCAACGTCCACTGCGAAAATATTGCCGCCTGCAAAGGATAATTTCCCTTGTAAAAGCCGGGACATTTAATCTTTATGCGGCAAACATAGGCAGGCTTTTTGGGGAACCGCTGTCAAAAGCAGATATGGTTATCCTCACAGCAACAGAAGGCCTGCCAGCAAAGGACTTGCGCCAAATTCAAAAGGAGATCTTAAAATTTAACGGTGACGCTGCTTTTTTACTCCTCCCTTCTGCCGCAAAAGCAGAAAAACAGTTTCCTGAAGAGAGTTTTTCTGCTGGAGGGAAAAGGGGGCTCTTTAGCACAGCTGACCCCCTAGTTTCTTTTGCTTTGCTTTACGCCATATTGTTGGTATTTGGTTTTATAGTCACTTTGAGGGTTTTTGATTATGCCCGGGGTGAACTTTACCTGGCCCGGGCCCAAATATTTATCACTATATTTGTCAGCATATTGCTCCAGGCTTTCCCTTTCATCATGATAGGGGTCTTGGTATCGGCGGCGATCCAGGTTTTTGTTCCCCAGCAATTTTTTAGCCGCCTCTTTTCGCGAAACGTTGTTTTTTCTACGGCGATAGCCGTAATGGCCGGCATTTTTTTCCCTGTCTGTGACTGTGCCATTATCCCAGTTATGCGCCGGCTAGTTCAAAAAGGAGTCCCCCTTTCTGCAGCGCTTACATTTATGCTCGCTGCTCCCATAGTTGATCCGGTGGTAGTTGCTTCTACGGCCTACGCTTTCCCCGATAAGCCTTTTATAGCCCTCTACCGCCTTTCTTTAGGAGTGTTTATTGCCATCATTGCCGGCCTGATAATGCGTATTATACCCTACAAGGGAGAAATTTTAAAAGGAGGCGCAGTGTTTAGCGCTTGTTCCTGTGGTTACTGCAGTCAAGCAGACTCGACAAGGGCAGACCCCCATCCCTTCACAGCCCGTATAAAGGGGATGATAAACCACGCCACAGCCGAATTCTTCCAGGTTGGGCAGTTCCTTGTCCTGGCTGCCGTGTTTTCTACTTATATTCAGACCAGCATCTCGCCGGCTACTGTGGCTTTTTTCGCTGGCAGCCCTGTCGGAGCGTTGCTGACGATGATGGGTTTTGCTTTCATTTTGTCTATCTGCTCCACTTCCGATGCTTTTATCGCCAGAAATTTTATCCACCAGTTTCCCCTGACGTCTATTCTGGGTTTTATGGTCTTTGGTGCGTTTTTGGACATCAAGAATTTACTTTTGCTCTCTGGAAATTTTGCAGGCAGGTTTGTCGTTCACTTGGTCTTATTAATTGTAACGGTTTCCTTTATTGTACTCTCTTTATCAGGTAAAATGTTGTTTTTTTAATATAAGTTAATATAAGTTATTGGGGAGAGGGTATGATGAAGCTTTTTGGCGCTCGTTTCCTAAACCTGGATGCTTTGTTTAAAACGGCCATACTCCTGGGCTTTACTATATTTTTTACCCAGACCATAATTACTGGTGAAGCGCTGGCCTATGTATCCCCCAAAATATTCCCCTTCATTAAATTCAGCGCTGCCATTATGGCCCTAATGGCCGTATTTTCTGCCGTAGATATAGTTAGAATTCCCCGTAAGCGACCCCGCATGACCACCTATACCCTTTTTGCCCTGTCTCTGGCCTTGGCTTTGCTTTTCCCTCCGGCCTTCCTCGGCGGCAGCGATCTTAAGGGGAGACAGGTAGATCTAGGCCTATACCGGACAGAAAACGGAGCAACCCGAGCTTCCGGCAACCTAGAACTAGGGCGGGCGGCGGAACAGCAAAGGCCGACAGGTCCAGGAGAGCCGCCGCCTGCTTTACAGGGGAACAAAATTGTCTTTACAGAAGAAAATTTTTATTACTCGTTGTACTTGCTCTATCGAGAGGTGGAATATTACCAAGGAATAGAGGTGGAGATAAGCGGTTTTGTTTTTAAAGACGCATCTTTTGCAGCAGACGAGTTTGTCGTTTCACGTTTTGTCATGGTCTGCTGCACCGCCGATATGCAGCTGGCAGGCATAATGTGCCATTTCCCCGGATCGCAAGGGCTGGAAGAAAACACATGGGTCCGTGTTAAAGGAGTTTTGCAGCAAGGGACGTTTAGGGGAGAAACCATACCGGTCATAATCCCTGTGGAAATATCTCCCATTAATATGCCTGATCCGCCGTATGTGTATCCCAAATTCTAAACGGGGAGCAAGTTATAAATTTTTTTGGCAGCAAGCAGGAAAATGAAAACAACAGGGAGAATAGTAATAAACAGTTGGTGTTACTAATTTAATAATAATAACACTGAGACAAAAAGGAGCAGAAAACAGGAAATTAGTTATTTTTTTTTGGTCCTTTAGTAACACAAAAACAAATTTAGTAATACCAGCACATAATTCCTTAGCAAAGGAGGATGCTTTTGTGTATGGTGGGGATATTTTTGCCAAATGGAGAGATAGAGAAATTACCTTCATTGGAGAAGGGGTAAAAGCGCAGTTTGACAATACCCAGCAGACTCCCCTGGGCTTTCAGTGGCGCGGGAGGCATTATGAAGTATTGAAGATGTTGCACAGCGCTAAAAACCCAGAAGGCCACTTGCAATATCTCTTGCTCACAGATGGGGGGATCTTTTCCCTCGCTTTGAAACGTGAAGAGAGCAAAGCTGACCTGTGTCGCAGCAGGTGGTTTTTAAATTTTCGTGTAAAGGACGAAAGGGAGGCGAACAGCAATGGCCCTAACTTTTCAAGTAGCAGTATCGAAATGAAAGGGTTGCTTCAGGGCAAAGAGCTAAGCCCTATCTCCCTGGTGCCTTTACTGCTGGCTAATGTGGCGTACTACCACGGCCATCTTTGCCCTGAGCTGGCTGTTGGGTACCGGGCCGCGCTAGTAGCTCAGGAAGAATTAGGCTTCTCCCGGCATAACGCCCACAATTTTTTTATAGTGGCCGAAAACATGACTTCGGCCATTGAAGCGCTGCAGCTCATCACAGGCTGCACCATCGGCAACCAGAACTTTTTTGCCTACGACCTAGGGAAACATGTCTATTATTTCGGCAGTTATGCCACAGCACAAGAGCCAGGGAAAGCCTTGCGCCTGGCTTTGACAAACCTTGTTGTTGATCTTAGCCCCAAGGGCGAATTGGGAAGAAGGCTCTTCTCCGGAGAAGCGAACAGGGAGGAACAAAAGGAATACCAGCAGGCTATCAATGATGCGGTACAAAAGATTTTGCATCTTGCTCCACAGGATCTATTTACAAAAACCAGGATCTCTTTACAACCACCTAGGGCTGGTGGACATTTGGATTATACCTGCTGTTCCCACTGCGGGGAGGTGACGGTAAGGGGAAAATGCCATCTCCTTGAAAATGGTTTTGTTTGCCCGGTCTGTTTCGCCAAAGCTAAAATGTAAACTAAAATGTCGCCGCTGTCTTTTACAAAACACAGGTCCCGTAGCAGGGCAACAATCGCTTTCTCTGCAGCGCCTTAACACAGCGCTAAAAAAAGCCATAATTTGTTGCTTCCCTGTCTTAGGTAATAAGGCATAAAAGCAAAAAAATTAGAGAAGGAAGGTACAAAAATGAGCAGGAAAACAACAATAATGATAGCACTGTTAGTTGTAGTTGTTTTTCTAGGGGGGCTACTCCTTACAGGTTGTTCTAACATGGACAATAAGGGACAAAAAGACAATCAAGAAACGGTCCAGCAGAAGGATTCCACAAAGGGGCAGGAAAAACAGCCTACGGTTGGAGAAAAGCCTACAGTCGAAGAAAAGCTTACAATTAAAGATATGTTTGGCAGGGACGTAACTGTCCCCCAAAAAGTTGAAAGAGTAGTGGTTGTGGGTGGAGTATTAAACCATATGAATTGGTTACAAGTGGAAGACAGAGTAGTTGGCGTTGAGGAAATTGAAACCCGCCCTGATGAAAAATCTGGAGGAAGGGTCTATCGCTGGGCTTTCCCTTCTTATGCCAGCCTCCCAAGTATAGGCCCTGCTGCCCGGCCCGATGCTGAAATGATATTAAGCGCCGCGCCAGAGGTCGTTTTCTTCGCCTCTTTAACACAGGATGCTGTTGAAAATTTACAAAGCCAGCTCACGCTGCCTGTTGTCGGCCTTCTCTATCCAGAGTTTAGCGAGGAAAGGGATAATTTCTATAAACAGTTGCGGTTAGTAGCAAAAATTATGGACAGGGAAGAGCGAGGAGAAGAGCTTATAGGTTGGATTAACAAATCTTTAACCGATTTAAGCCAAAGAGCTAGCTTGCCAGATACTTTTGAAAAACCCAGCTGTTATGTGGGAGGGATTCTACAAGGGCCCGAGGGGACGGGGTTGACCTCCACCATGCCTTACTACCCGCCGTTTGTGATGTTGGAGGTGAAAAACGTAATATCTCCTGCTGATTTAGGGCTGCTAACTCCCGGGACATTAGGAAGATATACCGTTGATATTGAATTTCTAGTGTCCAAAAATCCTGATTATATCTTTATTGACCGGGCAGGAACCGGGCCAACAAAGATGCAGTACGAGAACAACAAAGATGTTTTGAGGCACGTTAATGCTATAGCAAAAGAAAATGTTTACGGGCTACTGCCGTGGCATGCCTATAACAATAATGTGGAAACAATGTTTATCAATGCTTACTTCATTGGCAAGGTTATCTACCCCCATAAATTTACGGATATTGACCCCATTAAAAAAGCAGAGGAAGTCTATCAATTTTGGTATGGAAATTCAGTCTACAACAACTTGTCCAATGCTTTAGGCGGCGGGCTTAATAAATTTGACTTTTAAGGGGGCGTCAAAGTGGTTGTAAAAGTGAATGAGGCCTTGGGCATAAACTATGAGTTAGAAAAATCTCCTCCTGCCCCTTATATTACCAGATACATGGATATGCTTAACTCTTGCCAGGAGCTGGCCATATTTTCTTTGGGCATAAAAAGCGGCTTATTTGCCCAGTTAAAAGAAGGACATACAATAAAGGAACTTTTGAGTAAAACTAACTGGCATGAAGCAATTGCCCATCGTTTACTGCAGTGCATGTATGCCTATGGTTTTATAAATAAACACGGGAAATATTATAAAAACAGTGTTTTTACAAACAATTTTGCCACATCGTCCTCACCTTTTGCCCAGCTAAGGACATTATCTGCTGTGCACTTTAACCAAGATATGCATACTAGAATTATTAATGCCTTAAACGGCCCTCCTAAAGAAAAAGTGCCCATTACTGAAGTTTTTAATGCCCCTGTTCTTTTAAGTATGGCGGAGCATTGCATTAGGGGAGGACTCCAGCAAACTGTTTCCTTTTTATGTAGGCATAAAAAGGTTAGAGAAGCCAAGAAGATGCTTGATCTAGGGGGTGGCCACTCTCTGTACACTATTGCTTTAACGAGACGCAACCCTGAGCTCAGAGCAGTGCTCTTCGATCTCCCAGACGTAGTGGAAGGGGCAGCTAAACCTGTCGTCAAAAGCTATGGTGCCGAGAGAATTGATTTCATCAAAGGCGATTTTATGAAAGACGATATCGGCAACAACTATGATCTGGTTCTTTGCTCCGATGTACTGCACAGGCCAGAAAAAGAAATTTTGTTTATCCTTACAAAAATTAACACAGCGATGCAAGAGGGTGGCTTGTTGGCTGTGAAGGAAACCCATTTGAATGATTTAAAAAAGAACCGTTTTGCCGCTTACTTTTCCTTGGTTCTCTCTACTTTTGATCCAGAGCAAAGGATTTTTTCCAGCAAGGGCTTTAATGCAATAATAGAACGTTCGGGATTTAAAGTCCGGGCCAACATTGCCCTTGAGGCGGCATCTGATTCATCATATCTGACACTGGCAGAGAGGGTGTAAGAAAGTATGAAAAGATTTTCTTCTGCACAACAAAAAAGCTTTAACACTCCTGAAGGCGTAATGACACCGCTGTCAGCCAATGAGGACTTCTCTATTATAAGAATAAATATGCCCAAAGGGCTTTGGGTAGAACGCCACTCCCACCAGAAAGCAGTAATCGTCCTGGTTACCAAAGGGCAAATTCTTTTTGACGATGGAGAAAGCCATCTTGCCAACAGCAACGATGTTTTAGAATACGGAGCTGAAGAAGAGATTGGCTTTAAAGCACTGGAAGATTCTGAAGCTATCTTTATAACCAAGGAACCTACATGGCCTTCACTAGAAAGTATTTATGATTTGTTCCAAAGTTTGGGCATAAAGGAGTCTGTTTGACACCCAGGAAGAATAGGGAGACAAAAATGTTAAACGAATGTATGCCACAAAAAAAAGCTTTAGCGGAGGCCTCTGCCTTATATTTTGCTTATGTGCGCAAAAAAAATATTTTTTTGCTAGCCTCAGCATGTTTAATCATCGCTTTGACTTTTATTTCAATAACCCTGGGTTATGCCCAAATAACAGTTCAGGAGATATACAACGCCATATTTTATCCCAATCCTGCTAATATCTTGCATACAATAATACTTAATGTCAGGCTCCCAAGGGTATTGTTAGCTATTATTTCAGGGGCAGTATTAGCTGCAGCCGGAGCTGTTATGCAATGTATCTTAAGAAATCCCTTGGCTTCTCCGTACACTATGGGTATTTCTCAGTCAGCCGCTTTTGGCGCCGCTTTCGGCATCATTGTCTTAAATGGTGGACATCTTCAAGGATTTTCAAATAGCCCCATAATTGTTAATAACCCCTATATAGTTACTACTTCTGCCTTTCTCTGGTCTTTAATTAGCGTCATTGCTATCCTGGCACTGGCAAAATTAACTAGGATCACTCCGGAAGCAATGATCCTGGCCGGCGTGGCAATTTCAGCTATCTTTACTGCTGCCATCACCGTGCTGCAATATATTGCTGATACAATCCAATTATCTTCTATTGTCTACTGGACTTTTGGCGACCTGGGACGGGCAAATTGGGCGCACCTTTTTTTATTATTAGCTGTAAGTGTACCTGTCTTACTGTATTTTATTTGGAACCGTTGGCATTACAATGCTCTGGATGCAGGGGATGAAACTGCTAAAGCCCTTGGCGTTAATATTGAGTCCATAAGAATATTTGGTCTTCTTACTTCTTCTTTAGTCACCTCCGTAGTTGTTTCTTTCGTGGGCGTTATTGGTTTTATTGGATTGCTGGGCCCCCATATAGTGAAAAAGTTTATCGGCATTGATAATAGACACATGCTGCCAGGCTCATTATTGTTGGGGGCGCTCATTTTGCTCAGCTCAGATACATTGGCCAGGACCATGTTTTCACCAATGGTTCTACCCGTAGGGGTCCTAACCTCTTTTATGGGAGGGCCTTTGTTTTTATACATCTTAGCCATGAGGTACAAAAAAAGATGATCTTGGATGTGCAAGGAGTTAAATTTGGGTATCGCAGCGCAAATATTCTTGACAATATTTGCTTCCAAGTTGCCAGAAAAGAAATTGTAACCATTCTCGGCCCTAATGGGGTAGGAAAAACGACATTGTTAAAATGCATTAACCGTATCTTGTCCCCAAGAGGCGGGACAGTAATGATTGACAAAGAGGACACACGTAATCTATCCAGGAATGAATTGGCAAAGCGCCTAGGCTATATACCCCAGCGAGTTGAGGTAAGCAAAATGAAAGTTTATGATGCGTTGTTACTGGGCAGAAAGCCTTATATCTCCTGGGATATTTCCAAAAAAGATACACTGATAGTAGATGAAGTTATCTCCTCGCTAGACCTTACCAATATAGCACTGAGGGATTTAGATGAAATCAGCGGTGGAGAGATGCAAAAAGTTCAGATTGCTCGTGCTTTAGTTCAAGAGCCCAAACTTTTGCTCATGGATGAACCCACATCGATGTTAGATCTAAAAAACCAACATGCCATAATGAACTTGGTCCTTAAAGAAGCAATGAAACGAGGGATATCCTTGGTTATGACTTTGCATGACATTAATTTCGCCCTTAGATATTCCCAAAAGTTTGTTATGATGCGTGAAGGAAGAATTATGTATGCTGGAAATAGCAACATCGTAAATATAGATACAATAGAAGATATCTACGGCATAAAAGTGGATATTATACAGCATAACGGTTTCAAAATAGTAGTCCCCCTTTAGTTTGGATCGCATCAAGCCATTGTAGGTTTTCAAGCCGTGAAGGCACACGATGTTTTTGGTCGGTGGGTAGCAGTGGCTCCTGCTCCGAGCATTAGACACTGGCGTCTTTTGGAGTTAGCGTGATCCGTTTACCTGTACTACAACAAGCAAAACGCACGCATCGAGCGCGACAAGGCCCTCATTCGGGTAAATAAAAGCCCCGAGCCTTCCTTGTTAAAAGAAATATAGCCCAGTTCATCAACAATAACTAAGTAGTGCCTCGGTCGGTTCTTTCTCCGAGGGCCCTACAAATTTTTTGACTCATCTTACGCACCCCTTGCCATAAAGAATCACCATTTTAGTTGCCGGCAATGGTAATGGGGTGCACTTAAGGAGACCTTGGTTTGGTGAAGATCTCCATCTCAAAACCAACCATTCTTAGCGCCCTGCTGAGCTCAAGGTATCGCTCCGGCAGGAAGCGCTTTACCGTACCGCCTTCTTTAGATATAGACGATCTTCACCGGCTTGAACAACTTCAGGATCTTGTTCCCGGTAGGTTCAAGACTTTTCTTGTCGCCGGTAAGCGTAAGGGGCACATCTTCTTTTTGCAGGGCCAGGCGCACTCTTCTTTGCAAAATGATATAGACAGCCAGGGCCATCAGGATCACATAACTCAAGGCTTCCAGCCTTTCATTTTTCCGCAGCCACAAGGGACCCACGTAAAGGGGGTGTTTGACAAATTTAAAACGGTTTTCTACTATACTCTGCTGCTTGTATTCCTTTAAAAGTCCAGCGGCACTGTAATCGTGGAAAATGTTGCTGATCAGGACAAAACAACTTAAATGCTCTTTTTCCCGTGTATAGGCGGATTTTGCA